>NZ_KV840039.1:674705-742901 GCF_001839105.1 Staphylococcus sp. HMSC62A08
GTTCAATAACTTCTCTTAATTGACGTTTAACATCCTCGATTGGTAATTCGCGAACTACAGGATCTAAGAATCCATGAATAACTAAACGTTCTGCTTCTGTTCTTGAAATACCACGACTCATTAAGTAATACAATTGTTCAGGGTCTACACGACCTACTGATGCTGCGTGACCTGCTTCAACATCATCTTCATCTATTAATAGAATTGGGTTTGCGTCACCACGTGCATTCTCAGAAAGCATTAACACACGAGATTCTTGGTTAGCGATAGATTTCGTACCACCATGTTTAATATAACCAATACCGTTAAATACTGAAGATGCGTTTTCTTTCATTACACCATGTTTTAAGATGTAACCATCAGTTTCTTTACCATATTGTACAATTTTAGAAGTTAGGTTGATTTTTTGATCACCTGTACCTACAACAACTGATTTCAATTCACTTGTTGAACGGTCACCTACAAGGTTTGTTGTGTTGTCGATAATTTGACTACCTTCGTTCATTAAACCTAATGCCCATTTAATAGATGCATCAGCTTCAGTTGTACCACGACGAATAATGTGACCAGTGAAACCTTTATCTAAGTAATCTACTGAGCCATAAGCTACATTTGAATTTGCTCCAGCAATCACTTCTGAAACAATATTAATTTGATTACCTTCACCACTTGCGTTAGATAAATAGTTCTCTACATAAGTAACTTCAGCGCTTTCTTCAGTCACAATGATAACGTGGTTGTAGAAACTAGCATTCTCATCATCATGTAACACAACGTATTGAATTGGATGTTCAACTACTACATTCTTAGGTACATAGACGAATACACCACCATTAATTAATGCAGTGTGTAAAGCTGTTAAACGATGTTCATCAATGTCTACAGCTTCAGTCATAAAATATTTTTGAACCAAGTCACTATGATTAACTAATGCTTCTGATAAACCTTCGATAATCACACCATCATTTTTAGCTTGATCCGACACTTGAGTATAAGCTAAATCGTTATTATGTTGGATGACTAAGTTTTCAGTGTTCTCCACATCAATGATTTGCTTTACTGATTCTGGTAGTTCATCAAGATTATTATATGCACTACCTTTTGTTTCGTGTTGTTTAAATGTATCAAAGTTCCATTTTCGTAATTTTGTTTTGTCAGGTTTTGGCATTTCTAAAGTTTCTGTTAATTCCAACGCTTTTTTACGTAATTCTGTCATCCAAGAAGGTTCATTGTGCGCTTTTGAATAATCAACAAGTTGTGCTTCAGAAATGTTCAAAGTTTCAGTTGTCATAACTTTCTTTTCCTCCTGCTTGATGAAATAGTTTGTTGCTCGGCATGTTCATTTTCATCATTAAAAGTGAACATCTCAATGTTAAAAGTCTGATTGACGACTATTCAGTTGCACCAAATTCTTCTTTAACCCATTCGTAACCTTCTTCTTCAAGGCGTTTAGCTAATTCTGGTCCACCAGATTTAACAACTTTACCACCATACATAACGTGTACTTTATCCGGTGTAATATAGTTTAATAAACGTTGATAGTGCGTAATCATTAATGCGCCAAAGTCTTCTCCACGCATTTGATTAATACCTTTAGATACAACTTTCAATGCGTCAATGTCTAAACCTGAGTCAATTTCGTCTAAAATAGCAAATTTCGGTTCTAACATCATTAATTGTAAGATTTCGTTACGTTTTTTCTCCCCACCAGAGAAACCTTCATTTAAATAACGTTGCGCCATGTCTTGGTCGATATCTAAGAAATCCATTTCTTTGTCTAACTTCTTAATAAATTGCATTAAGTTGATTTCTTGTCCTTCTTCACGTTTTGCATTGATAGCTGAACGCATAAAGTCAGCGTTAGTAACGCCAGTGATTTCTGAAGGATATTGCATAGCTAGGAATAAACCAGCTTTAGCTCTCTCATCAACTTCTAATTCTAAGATATTGACGCCGTCTAGTAATACTTCCCCCTGAGTCACTTCGTAAGATGGGTGTCCCATGATTGCAGATGATAATGTTGATTTACCAGTTCCGTTTGGCCCCATGATTGCATGTATTTCACCTGTGTTGACAGTTAAATTTACACCTTTTAAAATTTCTTTATCCTCAATAGACACATGTAGGTCTTTGATTTCTAATGTTGATGACATTTATATTCCCTCCGTAAAATATAAAGTTTTCTTAACTAGTTTATAATAATTTTAATCTGTAGTCAAAAAGACTTAGTGATATTCAATTCTCTTTATTATAACGCACTTAGTTGCTAATATAAACTTTTTGAACCACTAATTTAGATTTATTCTTTAAATAAAATTATTTTTATCTAACGCGTAAAATTTCATTAAATGATAAACAAGCTCTTAATTTCTCAATAGCCAATTTTTAGACATATTAAAGTATTTATTGCCCTAAAATTTCATTTCTATGATATGATGCACTTTAACCTTTAAATCATTTATAGAAAGGAGCCATTCATGAACAATTTCAAATGGATTAATATCCTTAAAGGTTTTGGTATGGGCACCAGCGATTTAGTTCCCGGCGTGAGCGGTGGAACAATTGCCTTACTATTAGGTATATATGACGGATTTATTAGTTCAATTAGTGGGCTGTTTTCCAAACGGTTTTGGCCTAGCCTCAAATTTTTACTTCCTATTATAATAGGAATGGGTTTAGCCATAGCAATATTAAGTAACTTATTTAATTATTTGTTAAGCCGCCACGAAATTTCTACAATGTTCTTTTTTACTGGACTAATCATCGGTATTATTCCATATCTACTTGAAGTTTCAGATTTCAAGCGTACCTTCGAAACTAAACATTATTTAATGGTGCTAGCAGGCATCGTCATTTTAGTTGTAATTACTCTTCTAAATAACGGTGATAAACACTCCGGCGAAACATTATCTTTATCTTTTAGTCTTATTATTAAATATTTTATAGCTGGAATGTTTGCCTCTAGTGCAATGCTACTACCCGGTATTTCTGGGTCATTTATGTTATTAGTTTTTGGTGCGTATGGCACAGTAATGTTCTCAATTTCTGAACTTGTTAAGTTGAATTTTTCAGCATTACCTATTTTACTTATCGTTGGTTTAGGAATTCTCACTGGATTTATGGTATCTAGTCGCATTATTCAATATTTTTTACATCATCACAGTACTATGACCTTCGCTCTAATCATTGGTTTTGTTATTGGATCAATTTTCGCAGTTTATCCAGGTCTTCCTGAAAATGGATTAACCTGGGCGATTTCTTTAACAACATTAATTGTAGGTTTCCTAATAAGTCTAAGCTTAGGTCGTATGACAGCTCATAATGAAACATCATAACAAGCTAGAACACAACAAAGCCCTCAAGTACGTTTCTGTACATGAGGGCTCATTTAAGTGGTTAGACAACCTTAGTTGTCTCCTTTATTACCTTTGAATTTATCAATAACGTCATTTGCTTTTTCTTTTGCGTTATCTACAAATTCTTTTGCTTTACCAGAAGTTTTGTCTTCTTTACCTTCTTGTTCTAAATCTTTATTGTCTGTAGCATTACCTACTGTTTCTTTAATATTACCTTTAGCTTGTTCAAATTTGTTATCTTCAGCCATTGTAATTTCCTCCTTATGACTTTTATCTCTATCATTTATACCCTCTAAAATATAAATTAAACATACATCTACTGTTAAAAGCTTAATTTTTAACTTAAAAAGATTGCTTTATACTTTAATTTTCATATATTAAAAGTACCTAAAATGATTTAAGGAGTGACGTTATGAATTTCGTCAACATTACATCTATGACTGAAAGTGGACTCAATAAGAAAGTGAATCGTTTTTTTGAACAAAATCCAAATATAGAAATTCTAAAATTTGATTATCAAATGGGATACGGTGGTGTAGGTGTAGGCATACTATATAAAGTATTATAATATTTAATTAAAAAATCGAGACTGGGACATATTAAATACCTCAGTCTCTTTTAACATATTGGCAGTAGATGTCTGGATTGAAAGTGCGCTTACATCAAGCTTCTCTCAATCCTAGACATCCTTGCCGGGGCGGGAAAACGAAATTAATTTTGTTAAATTATATTTCTGTCCCGCTCCCGATTTTTTGTTACTTAGCAGGCACCACGGCACCATCATATTTATCTTTAATGTAGTCTTGAATTTCTTTAGATTGTAATACTTCCATTAAAGCTTTGATTTTTTTATCATCTTTATGTCCTTTTTTAACAGCGATTAAGTTAGCATATGGATTATCTTTAGCATTTTCTAATGCGATAGAATCTTTCTTAGGACTTAATTTTTGATCGATTGCGTAGTTAGAGTTAATGATGACTGCATCAGCTTTTTGGTTTTGATAGATTTTAGGTAAGTATTCAGCAGATTGTTTGTCGTTAAATTTAATATCTTTCTTGTTTTCAGTGATGTCACTGAATTTAGCGTCTTCAATTTTAACGCCTTTTTTAAGTTTAATTAAACCTTCATCTACGAAGAATTTTAAGAAACGACCTTGTTCAGCAGGGTTATTTGAAACATAAACTGTTGCACCTTTAGGTAAGTCTTTTAAACTTTTGTACTTTTTAGAGTACACAGCCATTGGTTCAAGTTCTACGTTTCCTGCAGATTCAATTTTATATCCTTTTTCTTTACTTTCAGTTTTTAAGTATGGCGTATGTTGGAAGAAGTTAGCATCAATTTCGCCTTTATCTAATAATTTATTAGGTGTAGTGTAATCGTTAATTGTTTTAATTTGTAAATCGTAACCTTTTTTCTTCAATAATGGTTTAGCTTTTTCTAAAATTTCAGCATGAGGTGCTGGTGATGCACCTACTGTGATTGTTTTGCTCTTGTCGCCACCGCCACAAGCAGCTAAAGCAACTGTTAATGCTAATACTAAAATTATTCCTAAGATTTTTTTCATTGAACATTGTCCCCTTTTCTTTAGCGTTTATCAATTTTATTTGTAAGCCAATCCCCTAGGAATTGAATTATAAATACTATGATTAAGATGAATACAGTTGAAACTAAGATGACATCATTTTGATTTCGTGTGAAACCAGTTAAGTAGGCTAAGTTACCTAAACCACCGGCACCAATGACACCAGCTATAGCAGTTGAACCGACTAAAGCAATAGCTGTCACAGTAATACCTGAAACTAACGCAGGCATCGCCTCAGGAAGTAGTACCTTGCGTACGACTGTCCAAGTATTCGCACCCATTGACCAAGCCGCTTCGATAACTCCCTTATCAATTTCTTTGAAGGCAATTTCTACTAAGCGAGCATAAAATGGTGCTGCACCGATAATAAGTGCTGGTAAAGCGCCTGTTGGTCCACTAATCGTTCCAAGAATTACACTTGTAAACGGTATAAGTAATAAAATTAAAATGATAAATGGTATCGCTCTAAATAAGTTAACTATAAATGAAACAATTGTGTAGAAAACTCGAGCTGCTGGTGAATGACTTTTCGCAGATAAGAAAAGTAACACCCCTAAAATCAAACCAAAGATGAAAGCAAATATAGTAGAAACAACAGTCATATATAGTGTCTCTAATATTGCTTGCCATACATCTGGCCACTGAACATTAGGCATTGTAAACATTTCGTGGAATATTTCGCCATATGATTTACCCATGTTTCAACACCTCCACATTCACATGTTGTTGATGAAGATCACTCTTAAATTGTTCAAAGTTATCACTATCAATATGCGGTATTTGAATAACTAAAAAGCCTATAGAACCACTCTTAGTATTCTTGATATTAGCTTCAAGAATATTAACGTCTATATTATGTGTTTTAGTAATATATGAAACAATAGGTTCTGTCGTATTATCCCCAGTAAAGTTTAATCTCACTATGTAAGAATCACTCGCTAATGGTTCTAATTCATCTAGAGCATCTTCAAAGTCATCATTTAAATCATCCTTAACAAAACGTTTAGTAACTGAATGTTGTGGATTTTCAAATACTTCGCTAACTTTTCCTTGTTCTATGACTTTACCGTTTTCCATTACTGCGACTTCATCGCAAATGCGTCTAATCACATGCATTTCATGAGTAATTAATACGATTGTAAGGTTTTGTTGTTCCCTTACCTTAAGTAATAAGTCTAGAATTTCATCAGTAGTTTGAGGGTCTAAAGCACTCGTTGCTTCGTCACAGAGTAAAACATCAGGGTCATTTGCTAATGCTCTAGCTATACCTACTCTTTGCTTTTGTCCACCTGATAATTCTGATGGATACGCACTCTCTCTGCCTTTCAATCCTACGAGTTCCACAAGTTCAAGTGCTTTTTGCTTCGCTCTACCACTCGGTACTCCTGCAATTTCAAGTGGGAAAGTAATATTTTTTAATACGGTTCTTGACCATAATAAGTTGAAATGTTGGAAAATCATACTTACTTTTTGTCGTTTTTTACGCAACTCTGATTTGGATAATTTACTAATATTGTCACCATCAATAATGACATCTCCAGACGTAGGCGCTTCTAGATTGTTAAACATTCTAATTAGCGTACTTTTACCTGCACCAGAGAAACCAATAACGCCAAAAATCGAGCCTGATTCAATATTTAAATCAACGTGATCAACTGCTAGAACATCTTTGTTCTTAGTATGATATCGTTTCACTATTTGGTTTAACTCAATCACGTTAATAGCCTCCTTAAATTGCTTATATAAATTAAAAAATGCTTCCTCAATCTTTAGAGAGTTGAGAAAGCATTTGTATATCTTCTTTCTCTCATCTTCTAAAGTTAAACTTTATGTGAATTGGCACCATTTCTATATCAGACGGTTGCCGGGCTTCGTAGGGCACATCCCTCCACCTCTCTCGATAAGAGTTTACGCATCATTTAATTTGTTTTAATCCTACCACCGTACTAAAGTTTCGTCAATAACTATTTTAAATTTTCTAACAAATAAGGGACTGATTGAAAAGCATAGATTCTTTTTACTTCTTGATCCTTATTCATCACCAATAAAACAGGCACTGACATAATTTCTTTTTCTTTACTAAATTCAGGATGAAAATTAAGATCCACCTTTTTAATCGGAAGCTGTAAAATATCATTCGCAATATCTAACATTCTTTCTGAAACTTTACACGTTCCACACATTGGCGTATAGCCAAATATAAGATGTTTCTCTTCATTATAATTTTCTGTTATATCTTCAAGATCAATTGAACTATTCATTAACTAGAACTAACCTTTCAGTGTTTAAATTAGGCATGAGATTCTTTTCTTTTTTCACTGAGAAACCATATCTATTCAAAACATTAGCTAAATAATTTTTCGGACATTTCGCAACTTCACAATATGTTTTATCAACATATATGTGTTCACTTTCGCTTAAATATCGTTTAAACCATTTTCTAATTTTTTCTCCTTCGTCATCAGAATCTGCAAGAACATAAACTTGTTTACCATAAAGTGATTCTATCATATCATCAATTTTATCTATACTCATGGTCCCATGTGTACAAATAATACTTACTGGCTCTGCGATAACTTGTTGCACTCTTTTCTTATCCGATTTACCTTCAACAATGATAACTTTATTCACAATAGTCATGTCAATCCACCTTCTAAGCGTCGATAGTTAACTGTCACTTAAACCATTCACAGAATTTAGAAAAACTAAACATCACAACGGGCAAACTTACATATGGTTAATGAAAACTAAACACTGATTTAAAATAAAGTGTAAAAATTCTTTTATATTATAAATAAAACTCCTTGATTAAAATAATCGAGGAGTTTAACACATGCTATTCACCAATCATTTCTGAATATTGGTCTGCTGATAATAATGCATCTAATTGACTTTCGTCATTCATTTCTACTTTAACCATCCATGCTTTTTCGTATGGTGATTCATTAACGAATTCTGGGCTATCTTCTAATTCTTCGTTGATTTCTACAATTTTACCTGAGATAGGCGCGTATAATTCTGATACAGTTTTAACAGATTCTACACTACCAAAAGTATCGCCTTCATTTAATTCGTCATCTGTTTCAGGTAGTTCAACAAATACAATGTCGCCTAACTCGTTTTGAGCGTACTCTGTAATACCAATTGTTGCTACATTATCTTCTATTTTAACCCATTCATGTTCTTTAGAATATTTAAATTCGCTCGGTACTGCCACGAGAATCCCCTCCTAATTATTAATTACATTTTAATGATGCCACACTGATATAGTTCAATCAACTATTATCTAAAAGAATTAATATGATAAAATTCGTATTTATTTATGTAAAACACGATATTTGATACATTTTCATTTCTAATGTTCACTTTTTACGACGAGTGTTAAAAAATTATATCCAAGTATTTTTGTACGTTTCTTCTTTAAAACCTAAAGTGATTTTTTCTCCAGAGATAGCTAGTGGACGTTTTACCAACATTCCATCAGATGCTAATAAATCTAATTTTTCATCATCTGACATGTCTTTTAATTTATTTTTCAAATCAAGTTCACGATATTTAGCACCATGTGTATTAAATAATTTATTTATTTCTACACCTGTTTTGTCAATAATATCTTCAAACTCTTTTTTAGTAGGTGTGTGTTGAACAATATCGATAGGTTCGTAGCTCACACCATATTCATCTAAAAATTTAGCGGCTTTCTTGCAAGTCGTACAATTTGAATATTGATAAAATTTTATCATATGTTTATTACCTCCTTATCTCTATTAAGACAAATATATCATTTTCTATAAGAAAACGCTCTACTTTTTAGGCTAATATTTTTATAAAAAAGATATCATTCGTTATAATAAATTTACTAATATTGAAAGGGAGTATAAATGATGCAAGGTATTCATAAAACTGAAGATTTTAATTCAACAATTAACAGTAATCATCCAGTTATTGTAAAATTTGAGGCCGATTGGTGTCCTGATTGTAAAGCAATGGATATGTGGATTGATTCTATTGTTGAGAAATATAATAACTATAGCTGGTACGTCGTAGACCGTGATGAATTAGAAGATGTAACCACTGAAAATGACGTAATGGGTATTCCTAGTATTTTAATTTTCCAAAATGGTGAAAAATTAGCGCATTTACATTCAGCAAATGCGAAATCTCAAGAACAAGTGGAATCATTTTTAGATGAAAATTTAAATCAATAAAAGTTAAAGGAGCTTTCTCTACTGTTTAATGTAGGGAAAACTCCTTTTTTATTTTCATACACTCAATTTTTTAAACCTTATTCAAATTCAGTGATTAAATTTTTATTTTTACGTTGTGCTTTAGTTGGTTCTACTTCTAAATCTGTAAGATATAAGAAACCAGCTAAAATTTCATCATTTTTAATATCTAAAGCTTTACGCACTTTAGGCTCGAAAATGTAATGTGGTGATTTCCAACATGTTCCGATACCCGCTTCATATAAGAGAAGCATTAAATTTTGAGCAAATGCCCCAAATGCAAAGTAATTTTCACGACTTTGTCTTTGTCTAGGATCATCTTTTAAGATTAATAATAATAAACCTCCTAGATTTGTTACTGCATTATAATGGTCTTCTCTTTTTTCAGGATTATCAGGAAATGCAAATCTCGTAATATCCTGACTGAAATCACCTAATTTATCTTTTGCAACATGAACGACTCTCCAAGGTTCTCTCATTCCGTGATTTGGAGCGTCTGTAGCTTTTTCGACAGCATCATATAATGCCTTATCGTCAATAACCATATCATGTTTAAATTTCTTGATACTTCTTCTATTAGATATAGCTTCTTGTAATTCCACTTTAATTCGCTCCTTCTACGTTCGTTGATAACAATTATCAATTATAATTCACAGTCACATTTTATTCAACTTTTCTGTTTATGATTCATAAAATTGGAGTTGCTGTTTCAACTCCTTAACATGAATCTGACCAGGAGCTTGCGGTTCTCCCAAACAACCATACGAAACTGCACCGCCGAAGACGCCTTGAGCTGTACGACTGATTACACCTAATTTAGACATCGAGATGCCAATCACTTGATATGGCGTACTATCAGAAGTCACACTCATCGCCTCTAATAAATGTAAGACATCCTCTTTACTATGAGGCATCACTGCTAACTTCAAATATTGTGGTGACAATTTTTGCATTTTGAAATAAATAAATTTTAATTCCTCTAATGAAGGCGTCTCTTGAAAATTATGATGCGATAACACTACTTTTAGACCATTCTCTTGCGCGTGTTGAATTAACTTACCGTAAACCTCTACATCTATGGACGCGTTCCATTCAATATCTAACATATCAAACTGTGCATGTTGGATTAACTTATACAGTAACTCTAAATATTCAGTTTCTCCAATATCCCCTCTACCGCCTTGAGTTGATGTTCGATACGTCACAAGGATTTTACAATTCATATTCAATTGTTTTAATTGATGAATGGTCGTTTCAAATTGTTCCATATTAAAGTCGATCCATTGGTCTATTCTTAACTCCACAATATCAATCGAATCTCTATATTGGTAAATATCATTTAAGAGTGTTTGTGAAATTTGATTTTCCGGTGCAATTGTAGCTGCCACATCAACATGTGTCATAGTATATACCTCGTTTCTAACATCGTATTAAACTTATTTTATATTAATTGCTTTATCACTTACAAATTGCTGTTATTTAATTCATTTTCCTGAAAATGAAATTCTCTATGATTTAAAAAATTAGTCATCGGGTAGTACACAAGTATAATGAATTTAGGAGGTAATCATAATGGCAGTTCAATATGAAACTAAAGCTACAAACGTAGGTGGACGTAAAGGACATGTTCACACTGACGATAACGCAATAAATGTAGACGTATTACCACCACAACAAGCTGACGGAAAAGCTACAAACCCTGAACAATTATTTGCAGCAGGCTATGCTTCATGCTTTAACGGTGCATTTGATCTTATCTTAAAACAAAATAAAGTACGTGACGCTGAACCTGAAGTCACATTAACTGTACGTTTAGAAGATGATCCAGATGCAGAAAGTCCAAAACTAAGTGTCGATATTGACGCAAAAGTTAAAAACGTTTATCACAAGAAGATGCAGAAAAATATTTAAAAGATGCACATGACTTCTGTCCATATTCTAAAGCAACACGTGGCAATATCGATGTTAACTTAAATGTAGAAGTTGTAGATTAATAATAATAAATAGTAATTGAATATATTAGAGGTTCAACCACCAACAAATTTACGTATTTTGTTGGTGGCTTTTTTATATCTAAATTCAGTAAGCTTATAAATTGTATACACCTGAAATAAAATTTATTAAGATTTAGTAAATAGAGTTAAATGAATAAATATTTCGTTAAAATAGTGCGTATTAAAATCATTTCAAGCGACAAGAAGTTCTTAATATTTAAAATAATAGTTTTAATATTAAAATTTACGCTTAAATATATTTTCAGAAATGTTTTTTGTTATCATAAAACGATTATTGCGTATTTTTAATAATTCTTTTATTATGTATTTGATAAGTCTCTTTAACTAAAGGTATTTTATAATTTTGTATTTTCTTTAAATCTGGAGGTCAACATGAACAATATCCGTTTATTAAATAATGATGATTTAGAAGCATATAAAGAGTTAATGTCAAACGGTTACCATAATTACGCATGGGATCGCTATTATTTAGAAAATGTTTCGGAAGATTGCCTTAAAACCATTCTTTCTCAAGAAACAAAATATTGGAATATTTTTGGTGCATTTGAAGATGACCAGCTTGTCGCTACTTGTACGTTAAAACAAATGAAATTTGTAAGTAAGCGTCATAAAGCGATTCTTGAAAATAATTTTGTTAAAAATAATGATGAAATCATCAATAGAGAATTGATTAATCATATTATTGAATACGCTAAGACTCAAAATATTGAAATGTTAATGACTACTATCGCTTCTAACAATATTAGTGCCAAAGTTTTCTTTAGTTCTATCGGTTTTGAAAATCTAGCTTTTGAAAAAAATGCGAGCAAAATTGATGACGAATACCTTGATGAAAACTGGTTGATTTATTATGTTTGTGATCATTTAGCTAACTCATAATTGAATATATCAACAATTTTGTACGTATATGGGGTATCTCACATCATACCCTATCTACGATATATTCGATATTTATCTCTTCAATGACTTTAACCACTTTTTAAATCTGGTGAAAAGTAAATGCATTCACTTTATTTTTAAGATATAATTAATTTGAATTTTCTAAATTTTCATTTATTAAAGTGATGTGATTTAAAATGATTGAAGCTATTTTACATGCTTTCCTTTTGGCGCTCGGGCTTATACTTCCATTAGGTGCCCAAAATATATTTGTTTTTAACCAAGGGGCCACCCAACCACAACTCGTTAAAACATTACCAGTTATTATTACAGCTGGATTATGCGACACTATACTCATAAGTTTAGCCGTTCTAGGTGTTTCACTCGTACTCATGTCCTTACCTACTTTACAACTTGTGATATATATTTTCGGTCTTATTTTCCTATTTTATATAGCTTGGACACTTTGGAATGAGAAAACTCAGAATGTTAAACAGGACAGCGGTCTGTCCGCATCAAAACAAATAAGTTTTGCCCTTTCCGTTTCTCTTTTAAATCCTCATGCAGTAATGGACACAATTGGTGTGATAGGAACAAGTGCGTCAGCATACGTTGGTTACGAAAAGTTTGCTTTTACATTAACGTGTATTTCAGTTTCATGGATATGGTTCATTTTCTTAGCGTTAGCAGGAAAATCAGTAGGTTCTTTAGATAAAAACGGTAAGCTATTAATCTTTGTAAATAAACTATCTAGTATCATCATTGTTATTGTAGCTTTAATAATAGTGCAAAAAATATTCATGCTCCTTTTCAAATAAAAAAGCTCATCAACCACTTGTACCATTTAATTTCTTACAAGTAAGTTGATGAGTTTTATTTTTAAACGATTGGATCAATAATCTCTACAAATTTGAATTCATTATTATCATATTCAAATTTTGCTATATGGCAATTACCCATATCATATTTACTGCCCTCGTCATAACCAAGAATCACTCTTATAAATAAGCCAATTGTACTACCATGACTTACAGCTAAAACTGTGTCACCATTCGAGTTTTGCATGATTTTTTCAAGAGTATGATAGACACGAGTTTCAACTTCCTCTCGAGACTCTCCCTCAAACGGAACAATTTTGTCACCATACAAAAATTTAGGATCATAAGTTGCATTCAATAGACTAACACTTTCACCCTCAAATAAACCAAAACTCCATTCTTTAATGCCTTTTAAACGTTGATAATTTCGCTCAGGAGCAACATTCTCTAATGTATCACTAGCGCGCTCTTGTGATGATGAAACAAGCGTATCAAACGTAATATTATGAGTTTCGAAATATTTTCGTGCAGCCTGAGCTTGTTGAATACCTAGTGATGTTAAGGGTGAATCACTAGCGCCTTGTATTTTACCTTTTAAATTAAAAACTGTTTGACCATGTCGCATTAAATATAATGTTTTAGTCAAAATAAACACCTCTTCAATAACAATTACTTAAATTATTCTAAACGAATAGATTCTCTCTTTTTATCCCCTTCATTTAATCACTAAAGAAAACAGAAGTAAACGAAATCTATCAGTTTTAAAAAAAATATACAAATTGACGTATTTGACTATTAAATTGTTTGAAAGTTGCGACCTTGGGTAAAACTTAACATCAGGTTTACATTTATTATAAGGAGTGTTTTGCTATGGATAGTCATAATCAATGCAATTATGTAAATCCTAATACAGTCTCGTTAGACTGGGAATGTTTCATTATTAGTAAAACTGATATGTTGTTAGACGGTGTTCCAAGAGAATTGATTAATACATGGTTAGATGAAGATGTTATTGAACCATTTTCCATTCGAAATAATGAAATTAATTTTAAAACAAAAGACGTGTGGGAAGCACTAAATACTCATAATTGGTACTATTCAAATTAATTTATATAAACTAATCGCTCTATTTGTACTCTCAATTAAATTGTGATCTCGATAATGAGTCATCACGTACGTGCGAATTTCTTTATTATTTTTCTCTTCTCGGGGAAAATGAGTATCTTCTAGGATATGATTAGCTAAACTACCTAACGGCGTATCATCATTTACAAAACCTAACATAAAATCATAAAAAGTCATTAAATCTCTTCCCTTTTATAAAATTGATTAAAATCAATCATTTAATTAAAAGCTTGCTATTAATCATACCAAAATAGTCGAGATTGTCTATGTGCAAAATTTCTTTTTTTGCACATTTTTTACATAAATTCTTCAGAATTTTAAACCCTCAAAAATCTTCATACTTTAATCACTCTCAAAAAATAAGTAATCATCATACTTCCAAGCCATAATTATAGCAATAATGATAACTTTTAAATCTTCGATTGATTTTTGTCGAAATCATGACTCTTTAAATTAAGAAACGTTTTTGTCATTGTATATATTTGTTTTACAATGCTTTCTAATTGTGCATAAATAAAAATGTAAAATGTATTTATTTACCTATCTGTATTAAATGATATGATATTATAGTATATAAATGACCTTTTGCTATTCATGTGTCTAATGAGGTGAAACACCTATGAAAATAATTAGTGTAAATGTGATTAATATCATCTTAACCGTACTATTTATAGCTTTTAATGTACTCATTACCTATAATGCAAACGTTGATAATCACCTATGGTTAATACCAGGATTATGTATTTGTGGTATTGCTTTATTTACGAGTTTAACAATAGCAATTATTTATACTGATCTTTTAAGTGAAATTTTGTTCTTTATTAATATTGTCTTAGCACTTTACTATATTTATCCAATTTTTTATGACTTCCTATAGGGAAAATATTGATATAAGGAGGGAGTAAGATGAATTTACATTTTCAAATATTATTATGGCTTTCAATTATATTCATTGTTGCAGGTGCAATTATTTTAGCCATTATGCTTAAAACGAAAAAAGAAGAGAGAAAAGAATCTTATTTAGGTTTTACGGTTATTTTCTTAATTTTCGGATTTGCAATGCTCATTTATACATTTATTTTTGGTATATTATAAATTTCAATTTCACTTTTATGAACAAAAATTTTTACAGAACAGTATTGATGTATTGAATTTTAATGAAAATTGTTTACACTTTGTCACTCAGTTACAATCACGTAACTGAGTTTTTAATTTTTCTATTTGATAATCCATTTCTTGAAATTAATGTTTAATTTTCACAGATATTAATTTAATATAGTAATTAATTTAATGACTCAATTTAAGGAGTTTTCACTAATAATGAAAGCGATACATAAATACATATACTTAATTATTGCCCTTTTCATTGTATTAGTAGCATTTTTTTCGATAAATGAATTTACCAAAAATAAAGATGCTGTCGCGACAAATGATAATAATGACTTCAAACTTAAACCTGGAGATATCGTAATCACTAAAGGTCCAGTGTTATACGGGTTCTTCGGGCATTCTAGCATCGCAATCGATGAAGATACCGTTCTTCAAATTGAAGGTCCTGGCGATAAACCTATCACTGAATCATTTGAATCTTATAAGCACCGATTCGGTACGGGGAATGGATTAAAGTTTATCGTAGTGTTAAACCAGGTGCTGGTCAAAACGCCGCTAACTGGGTTAAACGTCATTATGAGAATAGTCACAGTCGCTATCTAGTCACACTTAATTTAAAAAGTACGAAATATACATATTGTACAAAAATAATTTATCAAGCATATAAATATGGTGTTGATCAAAATGCCGTGAGTGATCATGGATTATACATTATTTCTCCATATGCATTAAAAGATAATTTCACCAAAGATTATCAATTAAAGTTAGTTAAAAGTATTAAAAATTAAACCCTCCAAATGATAGCGTAGAGATTTCCTAGCTATTATGATTGGAGGGTTATTTTTAGTCAGTTAGACTTCTTTAAAATAATTAACAAACTGCTCGTTTCTATCTAGTACATCTAAATATGAAATTGAGCTAAAAGGAATAATACGTGTGCAATTCTTGAGCGGATAAATAATGATTTCGTTTTCGTAATCGACATGAATGTCATTCTCCAAGACGATTTTCTTATTTCCTATGACCACTGCTACAGCTTTAAAGCTATCATCGTTTAAATATCTTCTTAATATTTCCTTATTCATAACAACATCACATCCCTTTATTTTAAAATAGCATATTATTGTTAAGGGAGTGTGAAAACATTTCAAGTATTTATTAAAATTATTATATAATTTCGAGTGTGTAGTTATAAAATGACAAATTTGTCGTTTATGATTATCAAATTAAATATTCTTTCTCATTTGATAAAGGTAAAATGGTGATTTATTGATTTCTCCTACTATAGAGAATCCAAATTTCTTATATAGATTTAATGCTTTGTCATTATCTTTAACTACTGTTAATGATAATTTATTAAAGCCTTCTTTTTGGGCCTTTTTCTCGGCAAAATTAAGCAAACGTGTTCCTACACCTTTACCTCGCGCTTCAGGTAACGTCGCTAACATACTAATATGGAATTCATCTTTATTACCTTCGTCCATTGTAATTAAAGAATATAATTTTTTAGGGTTTGAGAAAATAATTTTCAAAGCTTTTAATTTTTTCATTTTTAATATTTCTAAAACAGTCTTAACCATAGATTTTTCTATTTTAACTAGCGATGCACACGTGATTGCTCCTAAAACTCTGTCGTCTTCTTTAGCTACATAAGAAATATCATGGCTAAATCGATTACCTCTTTTTTTCCATAATTTCTGTAACTGACAATTAATTCGATTTTTAGATGTTTCACCTAAAATGACTTTTGCCATTTCATCAATTGCAAAATGAGTTAACTTGCCACCTTTTTTGTTACTTGGATGTGCTGGAACTACTTGAATATTAACCAAAATTTCGCCTCCGTAAAATAATTTTAAAATTAAAAATACATGTATTTAACATTAATTGTATACCCTATTATAGTAAGTTCAATTATTTTAAAATTTTAAATAAAAGTTAAAATACTTGTTAATTAGATAAAATCATTGTTATCATTTATGAGTTATAATTTTGAAATTAAAGGAGACATAATGAAAGATAAAGGGAGTCTATATTCAAAACTATACTATATATTCATAGCTATAATTATTATCGCCATTATCTTAGTGGTTATGATTTTTTATAATACAAGAAAATCACCATCAAAACCGGCTAGTGATCGTTACAGTGATTTTAATGAACTTAAAAAGCATACGACTAAAAATAAAGATTGGAAAGTTGTTACAAAGCATCGAAAAGATAAGCGTATTCTAGTGTCAGCCATTCACGGTGGCGGAATTGAACCTGGGACAACTGAGTTAGCAAGACGTATCTCAAATGTTGGAAAATATAATTTCTATTCTTTTGAAGGCCTACGCACTAATAATAATGATCAGCTGCATATCACTTCTACAAATTACGATGAACCAAAATTAATTGAAATGTTAGATAAAACTAAAGAAACAATTTCTATACATGGATTTTCTGGCGATGATCCTATCGTCTATATTGGTGGTAAAGACAGAGACATGGCGAAGTCTATTGCAAAAGAATTACGTAAAAAAGGGTTTACTGCAAAGGAAAGTCCTAAGGAAATTGACGCTCAATCGTCAGATAATTTCGTAAACATGAATGATACTGATTCAGGTGTTCAACTAGAATTAACTACTGCTTTGAGACAAGAATTCTTTAAACATCAGAAATTAGACAAAACAACACGTGGTAATCCTAAAAAATACACTAAAACATTCTATAAATTTGCGAATGCTGTTCAAAAAGGCATAAAAAATGCGAATTAAATTTAAAATAGCCTTCACATTCATTTAAAATCCCAAAAAATATTATCCAATTTTAGCGTTTTTCTAAGCGTTCATCTAGGGTATATAGACATAGGTAATATGTGTGGAGGGATAATACATGGACGAACTTACGAAAGAACAAAAATCTACAATTGCAAAGTTTTATAAACTATATATGGAAAGATCCAACGAAGGAATATCAGAAGAATTAGCTAACGATTTTAAAGATTCCGTAACAGCTCAAGATGATTACTTTTGCGACCGTGAGTATGATGATTTTATCTATAATTGCAAAGTACTCATTCAAGAAGGTTATCTAGAGGGAGATATAGATGAAAGTAAAATCTATAATATCAAAGTAACCACTAAAGCTTTTACTGAAATTGAAAAAAGTTTTGGTTAAATTATTAATTTTAGTTAGGTGACATAATATGAACGACTGGAAAATAAATAATTATTCAAATCGAAAATTTCTTATTCAAAAAAATGATAATGATATTTCAATAGTCGAACCTATAGATAATGGGTCGTTTAAAATACTTGCTGAATTCAACTTATCTAATGAAAATCATGTAAATACTTATGATGATAATTTATATATTTCAGTCAAAAATGAAAATGAAGAAATAAGTATTTTCGATAAAAAATAGAAAACTTAAGCTGCGTACTAAAAATGCGTACATTTTCAAAAAATTGTCAATTTGTGTTAACAAAAAAGTAACATTAATTATATTAATTTTAACCAAATTAAATAGCCACAAATATAGTTTTATGGTAATCTGTAAATGTTACACTCTGTGAGTGTTTAACATTACTTCTTGTTGTCGCCTTGCAGACTTTAATTTTCGTCATTATTAAAGTATCTGCATAGGCGATTTTTTGTTTTTAAAAGACTTATGATGCTTATTAGTATAAAATATAGGTGAAATAAGAATATATGAGGAGGATTTTATGAAAAAAGTTGTAATTTTATTATTGAGTAGTTTTTTAATATTAACAGCATGCGGTAATAAAGACACTTCTTCAACTAAGGACGACAAAAAATCTGAATCAACACCTAAAAAAGAAAAAAGTCATAATACTAAAAAATCAGATAAAACAAAGACAGATACCAAGAAACAAAATAGCAACGACACAGTTAAAAATGAAAGCCAAAGTGTAAACAAAAAGAATAATCCTAAATCACAAGATGCTAAAAGAAATTCAGAACGTGTAGATGGTAAAGATGTAAATAAAAACAAAGATAATAGCAGCCCATCTGATAATAATAATAAATAGCTAAGTAATCTTCCAAGCTAATCTCAAAATATTCTAGATACTCAGAGTATCATTCAAACGAAAGTTATCGATATGAAATGTTACAACAATATTCACAAATCATTCATTATTATGAGAAGCAATATTTCAATTATCACAAAAAGGATGTGCGACTGCCAAAGTTAGATTTAAAGTCCAACTTTAACGTGTGCACATCCTCTTTAATTTATAATATCTCATCCAATTGTCTTACTATGATGGGTGTATATAAATAGCGGTACCCTTTTTTAGTTGGGTGAGCATCATCTGCCATCATTTCTTTATCACTTTTAGCTAATCTATTAATTTCCTCATTATTAAATATATCTATAATATGTATATCCCATTTTGTTCTAAGACGATGGAGCTGATTTACTAAATCTCGATAGTTTTCATCGTTTTCTCTAATACAAGTATAAAAAATAATTGGACAACGCCATTTCGCTTGAACATACTTAATTATATATTCTATCGCGCCGATCGTCGTGTTAATATCGAAATCCTCTTGCTCAAACGACGAACTCATCTGACCTATTTCATACTCAAATCTCCCATCATTCGTCGATAACTGACAAACTACTGCATCAATTTTTGTATTCACAAAGTTTAATTTCTTCAGTCTATTCACGTAACTATCAGACTTGTCCCCTGCAAGCGTAGTCCCTGATTTAGCTTCCTTAATCCCCTTTACTTCATATTCAGTTGTTAAATATTCGACAAATGATATCCCCTTCGAAGCTGCACCATATGTAATTGAAGATCCTAAGAAAATAATCTTTTTACCATTAAGATTATCGTCATCCTTTTTCAAGTCAATTTTAGGATTATAGTAATCTTTATTACCATTGATAATATTGAAAATGTTCTTCAAAGACTTCATCAAAGTTGTCATTTCACTCAATATCATTTTCCCTTTTTTCATGCTTGTCTCCTTATATTTATATGTATGTAGAATTAAAGCATCGTATAAATTCTTGAATGTTATTGTAACATGGTTATCATTTTCCAAATAAAAAAGCCCTCCGAAGAGGACTTTGAAAATTGTTATTACATTTTAACAACGTTTGAAGCTTGTTCGCCACGTTCGCCTTCAACGATGTCGAATTCAACGCTTTGACCTTCTTCTAATGATTTATAACCGTCTTCAACGATTGCTGAGAAATGTACGAATACGTCTCCGCCATCTTCTCTTTCGATGAATCCAAAACCTTTTTCTGCATTAAACCATTTAACTGTACCGTTATTCATATAGAATACCTCCGCGTGCTTTTGCACTAAATATTTGTAACAAATCCATTAATCAAAAGAGAATATTCTATAAAAATATTTCAACAATCAACTTCACGTGCTTTATTACTTAACCTCCACTATACGCTTATTTTGAGAAAAGTAAAGCCTTTTTAGTTAATTCTTCAAATTATTTATATTCTTCAAGTTTCTAAAGATAACAATTTATTATCAAACGTATATGAATGTTAATCCAAATGTAAATCATTCTAACGATTCTAATCACTTGCCTAATTATGGTAGTGACACACCTAAACCTGGTGAACATGTAGCGGGTTCTCCTGGCTATAATCCTAAAAAAGACCGTGACAAAGACGGTATATCAGGAGAAAAATAATTAGACCTACAGTTAGGAATTCACAATTATTAAAATATTTATTTTTTTGACATAAAGGAATCATATATTGTAATTAACGCATTTAATGACAAAACCTCCAATTCATACTATATGATAAACACATACTCAATTAATTGGAGGTGTTTCAAATGTTCATCTTTGATTTATTAAAAAAAGGTATAGAATTCTTTAAAGACGTATTCAAATAAGACTGTTCTAGAGTAGTAGCAATACCCTTCTTCAATGAAGGGTATTTTCCACAAATTAATTCCTACTATTCTTATAATATATATTGAATAAATTTGTTATTGTTTTATAATTTTAACAGAAATGAATTACAAATTATTAAATTTTAAGTTAAATTTTACATCTATGAACAATTTTTTACGACTTTTGAAATAATCAACTAAAACATATCCAATGAGAATATACTACAGTTAATAAATACATAGGAGGTGAGTCAAATGTTCATCATCAACTTAATCAAAAAAGCAATCGAATTCTTCAAAAATTTATTCGGCGGTAACAAATAATTGATTACCTTTCCCCTCTTGATAAGAGGGGCTTTTCATGCCTTTTTAAATATTCAAATTTTGAAAATAGAAATTTTACATAAATTTAAAATTAATCGTGTAGATTTTGGGTAAAGTTAATTTATTAACACCAATATTTAAAATATAGGAGCGAACTTTTTATGAAGAAATTATTTACCATCTTATTATCGAGTTTTTTAGTATTAGGAGCATGCAGTCATACTGATAGTTCTGACAAAAAAGAAACTGATAGTAGTAAGAAGTCCGATTCAAAAAAAGATAATAAAAAAGACTCTAAAGGCGATAAAAAAATAAATAACGCAAAAGATAAAATTAAAGATAGTAAATTAGCAAAGAAAAATAAAGATAAAGATTCAAAAAATAAAGACGACAAATCTAAATCTAAGCAACAAAACAACAAGCAAAATCATCCTACTAACAATAATGCATCTCAAGCGAACAACACTACTAAACAATCTCAATACAATAACAACAATGCTAATCAAAACGCAGCCAATAATAATCAAGCTAACACAGCAAATCAACAACAAAATCAAACAAACGGGAAAGCACAAAATAATGTTCAATATCCTCAAGGAGCTGCAAATAAAAATCCGCAACAAAGTAATACACAACAATACTCAAATAATGGATCAAACGTGAATAACAATCAAGGCCAGGCCAATACAAATAACCGAAATGGATATTAAAATGCAAAAGTCATGGTTAGCTATTCATAGCATCCATGACTTTAAATTTGCTTTTATGAAATTATGATTATCCTATAATAATTTTAAGAATCTTATCTGAATGAAAACTATCTGATTTCACACGCAACTCCATTATGATTTCCATCTAACCTTGCGCTGTATGCTGGATGACCTATTGGCACACCCGCAGGATATACTGCTCTAAGTGCTTTACAGTTAGAAAATTGTACGGGTAAACTATTATTGTTGTTGTTTGAATCATTATTGTTATTATTTGAGTGATTATCGGACTGATTATTGTTTTGCTCTTTATTATCCTCTTCAGAATCTTCACTCCATATATTTAACTTCTCAGCTTTAGCCAATGATTCACTCTCTTTCAATTTACTTTCATACGTATCATTAGGAGGAAAAACATACTTTACTCTAGCTAACCCATTTCTAACCAAAGCATTGTTTAACATTTCACCATCCGCATAAACATATGCTAAGCTTCTTCCATATTTATCAGTATGCGGACCTTTATCGAATTCAACTTCTATCTTTTTAGCACTGATTAACTTGTTTGTAGTAAATTCACTTGCTTCAGGACCATATTTTTCTACGGGTTTTCTTGGATCTTTTGTTTCAGGAGTATCTATTAGTAATAACCTGAAAGTAGTTTTCTTACCTTTATAATTAAATTTAACAGTATCACCATCTACAACTTTAATAAGGGTCACTACTTCTCTATGATTACTATTATTATCTTTTTTCTTTTCTTCTGTATTTTTATTATTGCTTTCTGATTTTTTACTACTTTTTACATCGTTCTTCTTACTACTTTGTGTTTGAGTAACTTTATCTTTTTCACTATGGTTTTGCTTTTGTTCTCCATTAGGTCCTATTAATAATATGCTGATTATGAAACAAGTTGTAGCTACAATTATTATTTTTTTGATTTTTTTCTTTCTTATCGCGTAAACAAGAGCCGTTATTAGCAATATAAATGCTACTAAAAATAATGATACTCCAATATTTATTAATATATCTTTCATGTTGCACCTCTAAAGTTGTTATTTTATAATATTTTATAACAAATTTATCGATTAAACTATAAATATTTTAATTTTAAAATTTAAAATTCCGATAGATGCGATTCTTTATAACAATTTTCATGAAAATTATATCAACGAAAGAAGGAATACTATGGCAAGCAAGAAGAAAAATATTTTAGTTTTAATACTCAGTAGCTTACTCATTTTAGGTGCATGTGGCCATGAAAAAGAAAAGAAAGATGAAAGCAAGCACAAGAGTGAAAGTAAAAAAACTCATAAGAAAAACTCTAACAATAATGATAAGAAACAAAAAAGTGAACGTAAAAATAATCAAAATGAAAAAGAGAGTAATAAAAACCAAGAATCTTCGAATTCACAAGAACAGCAAATAAATAAAAATAATAATAGACCTTTAAGCAAAGATGAAATGTCTCAAAGAATTAAAAGTGGCCAAAGTGTAAACGGTATGGTGGATGCGGATGGTGATACATGGTATCAGGCTCCAGGTAATAACGATATGATTGGATATACTAAACCAGATGGCACGCAGTGTACTATTGGAGGTTGTACAACACCTGAAGAACAACATAATGCATCTATAGCACAACAACCTATCGATAATGAACAAAGATATGATTACGATCATAATGGTATTTATAGAATGCCAAGAGAACAAAAAGCACATGAACGTTGGATACAAGACCAAATAGATTGGGCAAATCAACAAAAAAATAAAAAGTAATATAGACCTGAATCTCAAAAATATATAGTTTCACGTTTATAATAATCATTAGTAATCAAAATAACTATTTGACGCATAAAAAACAAGGTCAACCACACGTCAAAGAATTATTTTATTGACACCTTTTTGACACTTGCTTGATTAAAAATCCGTTATATAGAACACTTAAAAGGGTCTAAGATTTTTATGTCTCAGACCCTCTAAAAATTTATCCCCTGTCCTATTTGACATAGAAACAAAAATAACCATACCAACAAAGGTACAGTTACTCAAAAAAATAATTTTACTATAAGACTTACAAGAGCAATTATTACTCCAGTACCTGAAAGAGTCCATGTGATAATAGATTTTTTATCTTCTTTACTTTCTTTTCTAAAAGTTTCCAGTTGAGAGTTTAAGGCAATTTGTAATTTATCATTAAATCTATTTGGCAAATCATCAATTTTGGAATCTAAAGTTTTAAATTTGTCATCTATTCTTTTTTCGAATTGTTCAAATTCTTTTCTATCCACAAATCCACTCATAATGGCCACCTCTTCATAAGTAGAAGTTGAATTCGGACTAAATTCGTAACTACCACTTGCCCTTTTTAATTGTTTTGAATCAATAGTTGTTCTTTCTTCCTTGTTTTGTTATTTTATCTGTTCTTTTTTACTAACCTTTTTATTCACCATAATTACGACACCAAATTAACATTAAAATTAGATTGAGCTTCGGAGTTATCTATAGACAATTTGATAGTATAAAGCCCTTCTTTTTGAAATTTAAAATTATTGAAATTTGCATTCGATTCAAACACATTATTAAATTCTTTATCTGGGTTATCTTTAATTAATTTTTGGTGATCAATCTCTACATTGATGTCAAAAATTACTTTTTGCGCTGGATCTATAATTTGAAAATTCAATTTATATTGACCATCGTCCTCTAAATTAATTATCCTAAAAGATACACTAAAAGAAAAGTTGTTTGGTAAAGCTTCTAAGTCAATAAAAGATAAAGGTTTTTGAATAACCAAATCTCCTTGAGGATTATTAAAAACACCCAATGAGTGTACAACCCATGCAATGTTGACCATTTTCTTTTCCCCTTTTAAACATAATTAATTATATAATACACAACTTATTTAAAAAGAAATAGATAGAACATAATAGCGAACATAAAGACACCCAGTGACATGTGCGGATAATTTAAAAGTAAACGGTGCAGTCAGATCCTCAATACTTAACATTAACAAGTCCTCTGTACATAATAAAACATACATACTAAATGAGAGTATGCCAGTGTTGAACACTGTTTCCTTATTATTATACCAAAAAACAGGGCAGCCACTGATATTACCATTTTACTATTCCTCAAATCTACCAATATTATTCTACATGGTCTTTATATACAAAGTTCATTCTTCCAGTATCAGATTTCTTTTCAAATAAACTCTTCTTTACAACCTTTTTTGTTTCTGTTTCATCACCTATAGCTGATTGTGTTAATAGATACAATAACTTTTTAGCAGAAAGAATAATGTCGTCTATGAGGTTATCTTTACGACTTTTAATATAAGCGTCTACCTAAACAGAGTAACCTACTGTCAGTTACGTGGCACTATTAGGGTTATATCCTCCCTTTATAGTACTCTGAGTAACATTTAATGTCTTTATATATTCATTAGCGAAACCCTCTTGTTTCGATGTTGATTTATCCTATTAGATCAATGATTATCTGTATTTATCATGATTAAAATACATGACTTCCCTCCAATTTTTTGTAATCCCTTTAAACTGACTTGCTTGTTGGCGACAACAATGAATATCTTTTAAATAATGATGTGTGTAAGAATAATTAGGATTTCAACTCATACGATTAAGTGTATTTTGTCCTAAATTGATAAAGTCTTTTACACAAATTGAGCAATCAATAATTGCTTTAGCTAGTATTTCCAAATCTCTAAGCTTTACAATTGTAACAGCGTTACTCTGTTCATTTTCATATGCGCTAATATTGTGCACTTTCTGCGCACCCTAAACACTAAAAAACCCACAACCGCAAAGGTTGTGGGTTTCAATATGGAGACGGCGGGAGTTGATAAATAGCATTATTAATGAATTTAAAAATCTTTATGAATGTTGTCATATCAATGTTTTGATTGCCTTAGACGTTGAGTGTAAAATGTTAAAATTGCAAAAACAAGAAAGATTTGTGGCAATACAAAGTTTAAAATTAAGTGCTTATTATTTATTGTTTTTTTATTTGGCATCATTAGTAAATGCCCAAATAACAAGTCCAATAAATACTGTTGCTAGTATAATAGAAGCGATATATGTATTTATCATACTGTATAATGACATAACTATTAATAATATTGAGATAAGTATTTGTATAAATGGAGAATATAAATTTTTGGTCGCTAGTTTTATAATTAGTAACGCTATTGCAATGACAATTATAAATATTACTATTGCAGAGATGTACAGTTTAATATGTTCCATGCCCACACTTCTATAATTCTCATTAAAAAAATGAGAAAGTTTTATTTTGTCGCCATATTCCTTTTGAAAAATCTCCCTAGATTCATTTGCAGGTCTATAAAAAGTTAAGTAACCAAATAATAATATTATAAAATTAAATCCGCAATATTTTATTTCTTCAAGTAAACTACTCATCTTATCTTTCCCCTTTTGCATTAATGATACCAAAGAAATAACAATAACTGTCTAATAATTCAAAACTGTTATTTAATTATTCTTAAGTGTAAAATCTATTGCTTTTGTATCTAACCAATTTCACGAAATAATCCTAATGTATTCTACTTGAAATAACATACATAGTTACACAAAAACACGTCTCGCTGCAACACAGGACGTTTCTCAGCGTTCTTTCTCACTACAAACGTTAGTATAATATCCCTAATTCATCAGATAGACGTAGTAGTATATTGTTTCTTAAATTGTATGCAGTTGATTTACTAATATTAATCATAAGTGCTACACCTGATAAATTTAAATTATCAATATTGTTGAAATAATACCTATCAATCAATCTTTGACTATCTTCATTACTCGTTGCATATACATACTCTATTGCCTCCTTAATTCTCGTTAACTGTTTCAATCGTCTATCTTTCAATGCTTTTTGCTTATCGTACTGTGAGGGGTATACCTTACTATTTCTAATACGTTCTATATCTCTGCTTAAGTGTTTATAATATATAAATTCGCTCTCTAAATAATTAATAGTGGCTTTTCTTAATCTCATTAATCTTAACTCCTATTTTTAACAATTTTGCTAATTTTACGTAAAAAATAAGCGTCAAACCTCATAGGCCTAACGCTATCTATTCGGATAAATAAATATCCTATCATCATTAAGTTTTATAGATGGTACTATGCGCTTATCTACACCGTTCTTAACCAACATTAAATCAAAAGGTAATATTATGCCTACTCTCTCTCTGCTGCATGAAGTCCATTCCATATTACTACCTCTTCATCAATCATTAGATCGGTTTAAGTAATAACAATGTTCTCTTTAATGCTCATAGCCTTACTGAGAAACTTTAATATCGTGATATATAAGAGGATGGCTTAACTATCACATCTAACATAATATACTTTAGTACTGAATAGAATATAAATATAACTATTTTGACACTTGAATATCAAAAAAGACTACCGTATAAGGTAGTCAAAAGAACATGTTATTAAGTCTAATACAAATATACTTTTCATCAAAGGGGAGGATGAATAAGTAAATATATAAATGTTGAAAAGTAACAAGTACGAATAATGTAATTCGTAATCAGTATAATAACACGATACATTAGTTTTGCAAACAAAAAAAGCGCTACGATTTCAAAAAAGAAACCGTAACGCTCATTAAACTAAACAAAATTCAATTACCACACTGAAAAAAAGTTAGAACAACCTAGTAATTATTATACCGAATTTTGTTATCTATTCAACCATAACAATTTATGATTTTACTATTTATAGTGTTTGTATATGGTTCCTTCGTTCTTATAATAAAAAAACAGGGCAGTCGCTAGGACTACCCACGTCTTTATTAATCTTGTTTCTCTACTTTATTTTAATATCATTGATAAGTTATTTAGAATTTGGATATTGTTTACTCAACTTCTCTAAGTATCTTTTTATTCTCCGCATCAACTCGTCCGATATTATCAGTAACTATTAGTGTTATAATTACTAAATTGTACATATCTTGAAAACTAAACTTGTTAGCAAATATTGAAATAATTCAAGTACTTTCATTAATCCTTTGTAGGTATATTGTCTACTAATATAGGTCTATTAGGGTGTTCCTCTCCTACAGAATCAATTAATTGCTGTTGTTCTTCTTCATCGCCAGCCCATTCACCCACATTAGTAAATACTGGTGTGTCATAAGATAGTTCTTTTTTATCAGTAAATAACTTGTGGTACTTACCTAACATATCTCTAGCACGTAAACGGTCACTTGGTTTGATAGGTACTTCTACCAATTCTACATGCTCATTATATACGAGGTTCATTCTGTCGGTGTCTGGGTTCTTTTGAAACTCACCACGTTTAACGACAACCTCTCTCACTTCATTCTCATCACCTACTGCTGCATTACTTAAGATATGAAGTAATTCGTTAGCAGTTAACACGCCCTCATCAATTACCCTCTTACGTTGCTCATCAATATATTTTGCTACCTTCTTATTTTTAAGTAATCTGCTCCCCTGTTCACTTGCAGTATGAGGACTATAACCAGCTTTGATTGCACTTTGCGTTACATTTAACGTTTTTAGGTATTCAGCGACAAACTTCTCTTGTCTAGGATTTAATGTACTCATACTATCCCTCCTTATTTTCTAATTTGTCTAATAAATCTGAGTATATTTGATACACTCTACTTTTCGTAATCATTAATACATCTGCTATT
This sequence comes from Staphylococcus sp. HMSC62A08, assembly GCF_001839105.1. NCBI lineage: Bacteria > Bacillati > Bacillota > Bacilli > Caryophanales > Staphylococcaceae > Staphylococcus > Staphylococcus sp. HMSC62A08. The sequence goes on from NZ_KV840039.1 coordinate 703,445, forward strand.
CGTTTTAGTGATTGTCCTTCACATAACATAATAAATAACAGATGTTCCCTACTGGTGCATGTGGCGTATATATATTGATCTAACTCATTAAAAAACGCCTGCTTTCCTACGTCTACAATATTCATACTTTCAACATCTTCATTTAATGTAAAGAAATTATCTATATTGATATTTTCATCATTATATGTAGTATCATGGTTCTCTTTTGAGTAGTCACGTATAAACTGCTTAATAGCCTCTCTGTCGTAACTCATGCCCTTACACTTACTTTCTGTTTATTTGCATGTCTTAGCTTGTATAAGTCACGTTGTAGGCGTTCTATGAGGTCATAATCTATCGTCGAACCATTGGACTGCATATAATACATGATTTCCTTTTGTTCACCTGGTGAATATCGCTTAATAACTTGTTTTAATTGCTGCATATTGCTATTAGATTTCATTTTGAAATACTTTAACTTTTCCTTTTCTTCTATAATAGTAATTGCTAACTTCTCTAAGGGATATGAGATAGTTATAACGCCGTGAACTTCACTAGTAGTCATGTGGGAGATGTTTAAGTGATACATCATCTCTATTTGCATAGTGATAGCCTTAATTTTGGTATTGATAAACTTAGGGTTATATTCCGTTAGCAATGTGTACTCAGATATTTTATTTTCATGATAGATTAGTGGATATTTCACTCTTTTTAGGTTCATGTATGCACCTCACAAATAAAATGAGCCTATCGCTGAGGATAGGCAAGATATTTATTATTTAACTAAGCGATTTTCTTCGGCCATTTTCCTAAAACTTGACTCTCTTTGGGATTTCTGGGCCAATTCATCTTTTTTCTGTTGTCGAATATTTTGGGAGAATTGTTCTTCTACTACATCTAAAACTTTCTGGCATTCATCAGCAGATAATTCTGTTTCCGTTAAAAGATAGTTGCTAACCTTATCTAAATTATATTTTCTAGCCATTATTTATCACCTCTTAGTTGCATTTTCTTTCTTATATCAATGAACGGTAGTTCGTCTCCACTCACATAATTTGTATATATTAGGACTGAAATAGTTTTTAATTTCTACCCTTACTTCCCTATCCTTTTCAAAGCTTTCTTTGTCATAAACTCGAACAAATCTATCAAATTCCATTTCATATGCATCATTTAATGCTGCTATTTCATTTATTATTTTGTTATACTCTTCAATGATTGGCTCAAATTTCGCTAATATGCGTTTTTTGTCTTCTTGATATAAGTAAGGAAGATCTGACTGATGCTTGATTAATTCAATCGCCTTTTTACGTCTAGCCTCATCAAACACTTCTTTTTTAGTTGATAAGCGTTTCTCTAATGCTTTCAGTTTCTTCTCATTACTATCAAATGTAGTATAAAGTTTATCAGCCTCCTCATCTTGTGAGTTTGCAATTAGTTCTTTGTATTTAACTTTATCCTCTTTAATTCGTTGTGTGAGTTCTTGGCGTTCCTTTTCAAGTTTATTGATATTCTCTCTTTGACCTGTCACATATTCATTGTATTCATCAAAGTATTTAGCTGTTTTCAATGATATACCTCGTTTCAGTTATATTTTTAAAATTATTACTCTTGTGCAAACAATCTCAGCAGCACCACGTACTAGATAAACTTAAATCTCAGTTTTCTTTAACGCCTCATATCGCTTTAAACTACCTTCGATATGACGCTTGATACTTCTTAAGGCTAGTTCTTTCTGTTCCTCAGATTTAACCATGAAATAACCTCTTGCATCTTTTTTATAGCTGTATCCGATTGGATAACCATAATCAACTACTAAACTATTAATCGTATTTCTTAACCATCTGTCGTTGTTTCGGTTAAATTCCATATTCAATTGATTAAATATATTTTGCTTAGTGATAATCTCGTGCTTAGTGTTGCGTAATACGTTTAATACTCTAATATGATCGTTCGTTAATTCTTTTTCAATTGTTATTGTCATTGTTTTATCCTCATTTCATCTTTAATGAGGAGGTAATATTTAGGCAATAAGTAAACAACAAATATTTAATCCAGGCTTTTATTAAATATATAGAAGTCATTACTTCTATAACACTATTATACTAAATTTACACCTAAATAACAAACAAATGTTCCTGTTTTTATAGAATTCTAATAACTACTTAACAGCCTATAAACACTATTAAATAAGCTTTAATCAATACTTTCACACTAAATCATAGACTTTCTATTATAGAACAAGCGTTTTTATTCGACCTAATCCAATCTTTCTATAACTAACAAATCTTAACAATTACGATTTACATAAAAAAGCCATGCACCTATTAAAGTGCATGACCTATAAATTTACGCTTTCACTCCATCATAATAAGACTGTTTCAGTTCATTCAGTCGCTTAATCAATGCCTTACTATCATCTTCATTCGCCTTCTCATTCTGGATAAATTCAGTAACGACTTTTAAGCCCTCTACTAATTCTGGTGCAGGTTCATTAATTCCAGTAGCTAATTGATACAATGTCTCCATATTACCTATAACATCTGCATTACTAGATTGAACGCCTTCAAGTTCATCTATATTGAAATCTCTACTTATATAGTCAAACATGTCACTGTTATTGCTTTCAGCAAAGATTTCTAGTCCGTACATGAAATAATCATTATCAAACATGAAACTAGCCATCATATCGTTTATAGTGTCATGTGTGCCATCATGTAAATCATAACCAGCATAATACCCCTCAATGCTCTCTATAAGTTTCTCAGTATGCTTTACTGAGGCAATCTCAAAAGATTTTCTCACTTCACAATCTTTTATCATTACATGTGCATACATCTTACCTTTGCTTATTAGATATACAGTATTAAATGGATCATTATAAATCTTAAATGCAATTGGCATTTTATGACTACTTTCATGTAGTCCAGTGAAATATCTTAATAATGTTGCTGCTCTTGTTTCAAATTCATTTGCTATGATTTCGATGTTCATACTATACACGTTCCTTTCTTCTAATCATCAAGTTTTCGTTATCTTTTCCAATCTTACCGATACTTTCAAATTTATATCTTTCAAAATACTTAGTATTATCATCGCTCTCAGTCCATAAGCAAGCCTCAATATTGAGTTTTGTAGAAATTGCCAATATATCTTTTAATAGCATTTTGCCATGTCCTTTTTTGAGTGAATTTAAATTATCTATTTCAATGATCCAACTAGTATTAAAATGTTGTTTAAATAACGGGTTCGGCTTTCTAATGTTAAATTTTATAATTGCTTTGAAATCTTTAGTAATCAATAATATATCCCTGCCATCACAATAGAGATAGTATTTCTTGGTTAGTTGAATGACTTCCTGTATAAAAGTTTGATGTATTCCAGTTGGGTTTGTTAAAAGACTTATAATCAAACCTTTAGCCATGTTTTCTTGTTCTTTCTTCACATGCTGCTGAAATTTATTGTTATTTATAAACAATTTAAATTGTTGGTGTCCTATTTCTGTAATTGTAGGCATTTTTTACCTCAGCCTTTCATATATATTATTAAGTGTTGGAACTAATTCCAATCAGAATTTAAACAATTGGAACTCGTTCACCGCTACTATCACAAGGGGTTTACCGTATAGTTCCATAATTCCATATTTTTTTATTAATAGAGCTATCTTTTTTAATTAATACTAAAACTAAGTATGATTAGTAAAATTAAAATAATATTAGGTGTTTAAATATTTTTATGGAACTTATGGAACTATATAGGTAAAACCGTTGATATAACAACATTCAATGAGTTCCTTAATTGTATAAATTACTTGGTACTCATTCAGAACCAATGGAACTAATCTAAAATTCTATATTCTGCTTCTTTACTATAATTTGTGAAGTCAAAACCTAATTCATTTATAATTTCTTTATTGATAGCGTACCCTCTCGGCTTTCTACCTTCATGACTAATTCTTTTTGTATACGTGTTTTTATCTGTAATTAAATAACCGCGTTCGTCCCATTGTTTTACAGTGGTATTTAATTCATTTCCTAATAGTTGTTTAACTGTCTCACCTAATACACATAGGAAATCGTTTTTGTGTATGGCTTTAATGTCACCTTTAAATACTTTAGTGTATCCTTCACCTTCAATATTATTCCTGTTAGCGTCTAAATATTGTAATAAATTTCCTAATAGCTGTAATGGTTTATCAACGTTCCCGTTGTTTCTTAACATACTGGTATGCGCTTGATTAGTAATCACATAAGGATCATGCTCAAAGCCTTCAATATCATTTAGTATTTCACCAGCCACTCTAAGTAATGCAAAACTACGTGCTACCCTTTGCATTACTTCATTATTATGTGCTTTCTCAACGAAATACCTTAGCGCACTTTTAAATGATTTCTTGTAATCTTCTTTTTTGCTTTCGTACTGCTTAATAAATAATTTTCCTAAAAGCCCATGATTTTCTTCCATTGCGTCTGCTATATCACTAAAGGTTAGTTTATCCATATTGGGAAATGGTTCATCTTGTAAAGTAATCACTCGACCAGCTAAGCCACCTTTTTCTGATAAATCGGGTATAGATACCTCACCACTTGAAAGCATAATATTATGCCATGTTTCTGCATAATCTAATCCACGATTTGAATTAGCTCTTCCTTTTGATTCGCCACCTGAAAACTGATAAACAATATATGGTAATTTATTGATATTATTAATTTTCCTTGTGTCGTCTTTAATAATTGGGAATGTATTCAAAAATGCTGCCATTCGTTCAATACTCACATTAGTAGTATTCCACTCAGTTATTAATCTGTCTGTCCCCCAAACGCTTGCACATATCAATAACGTGAATGTTTTACCACTTGAAGTACGCCCTGATATTTCACTTACAAAAGGATCAACTTTAAAATCCTTCAATAAGATAGAGCCTAGCGAACTATATAACATCATCATCACCATAGGTTTGGCCTTAATTGGATTAAATACGCCGTTTATATAGCCTTCAATCGTTCCTTTAGTTTCAAAGGCTTTAATCAAAGATTGATAACCTTTATCAGAATTAAACAACTGGTGTTTATTATTTTCTTGATCTTCTTCATAAGGTGATATAAAAGCGTTCCCTATATAACCTAAACGTGTGGCTATATTAATAACGGGTTTATTATTAATTCTCATAAACATTGCCAAATATTCTACTAATTCAGTACGATTAGAAGTTGTCACGTCAAAACCTTTGCTTGCTAAATTTATTATGTGCTGAGCATCAACGATTTCACGTGCAGTAACTTTTAATTCATAGGGCAATTTATTTTGTGTAAAGGATAATTGATAATAAAATTCACCAGTTTCAACATCTTTAAATTTATGTTTAATAAATGGTGGTGTAGATGTTAGTAGTTTAGGTACAACTTGCTTATTATCTCCTTTTCCTTTTTCTACAAGTTTATAAAGCCAATTGTTATCACCAATCACATAGTTATCAGGTATTTTCTCTTCTTCATTAATTTTCACATCAAAACCATCAAACTTTTTAACTTTATAAACTTCTTTTTGATTATTTATAGCCTTATCAAGTTCCAATTGTCCCCATGATGTATTTCCACGCTTACTATCCCATTTATCAGTTAAATTATTATAGTTTAAAAATATACGTTCCATTTGCTGCTTATCTTTATTAGTGTAAAATGCTAAGTAATGTAATAAGCTTTGCACTGCTTCACTAGGGCTAGCAAAATGTTTTTCGAAGTTACCTTCCAATAAGTCGCTAATCTTATCCTTTTGTTTAGATTTCAGCATAAGATTTATAACTTCTTCATCTGACAACTCGCTTTTATGGTTAGGATCATAAGTTAAAGTAGTTTCAAAATTTTGTTCTTCTTTGAAGAATCGTTCTACTAAATTATTTAATATTTCTTGTTCATCACAAATTTCAGATTGTCCGATTGATTCACCTGTGACTGTCATAAACCTAGCATTATCATACAATTCTATATCCAAATCAGAACGCTTTTTCTTACGTTGTTCAGGTAATTCTCCTTTAAAAAAGCAATGTAACCCAGTACCACTAGGCGACATTTCACAGTAGGTAAGTTCTGTCATTTCTAGCGCTAAATCTGAATTGATTTGACCGTTCTCATCAATAGCATTATCTATATCAAGCACGATGTACTTATCATTGTCGCTTAACACAAATCCAATTCCTTGATATAAATCATTATTTTCCAAAATTTTATGAACAAAATCAAAACTAGACCAATCGGCACTATTAGTCGAACTAGCTTTGTAACCTCCACTTTTATAAGGCACTTTTTCATATTGTTGTCGCTTATCATTCCATTCAGCACGCCATAATACCCATTTAGGCAATTCTTTTAATTCTTCGGGTATTTCTAGCGTATTTACTTCAATTATCTTGTCTTTTTCTTTAATTGCCATTTAATTCCTCCCAAATACTTCTAAAACAAAACATGAAATGGTAAAATAAAAATGTGGTAAATAAACCATTCCATGCTTGTTTAGTTGTATATTATGCTATGCGTTATCTTTACTTTGGTCGGTGGAAGATGACGCTTTTTCTATTTCACGGATTTTCTTCATAATGTCATCAAAATCTTTCATATACATAAGCATTAAATCAATAACCTGTGTGTTTTTGATACGATGCTCGTGATATTTCCAGCCATGTGTATATATTTCTTTTTTAGTTAACATATGATTAGGTTCATGTGTGAAATACTCATCATCAAACCAAACAAAAGATGTTACGACATCATTAATTTTCTCTTGTACTACTTCTAATTCATCAAATAAATTTCTTAAATCCCACTCCATCATTGCTTAACTCCTTAACTAATTTTTTATTATAGATTTCTGTTATCATTTATTAATCCCCAAACTTTCAACAAAAATTGTCATTTCTTCAATAGCTATTTTTAATTCTGCAATATCGTCTATAGTTAGGAATTTGCTAATATTAGAATCTTCGTAAATAACAGGAAAGTCAGTAAAAGTTCCGACTACTGACATTAAATCTTCGTATTCTCGATAATCTGCAAGAATTTCTGAAATTTCATTATCACTTAAATATGGATATTCACTTTTAATAACTGATACATTTTTAGCATGGCGTTTTTGTAATAATTTAATCATTTTACTAGTATGCTTTTTACCATTCACCATATGCTCATAGTTCAATTTGCCTTTAATATTTTTAAAATCTTGATTAGTTAAGTTTTTCATTTTCTTATTTTCCTCTCCGAATTTAATTTGTTTGTTAAATTTTTGTTCTTGTTCCATTTCCTATACACTCACTTTCTTATCTTTAAGTTCGACGATTCTATTAATATCTAACTGCATACATGCAATTGAGATGTTAGGACTAACTTCAGGAAAATGTTTCTTAAATGCATCAGGTGCAATATTTAAAAGTAAATTCCCTTCAACATCTTTCACATTAAACCAACCAACGACGCTTTTTGTAATTACTACTTGTTGTTTCATATTTTTGTCCTCCTATGAACCCACTTTAATGTGCTTACTAAACAAATCATCAATTGACATACCATACATTTCACTCAAGATTTTAGCCTCTGGTAATGTGAAATAAGCTTTGCCACTTTCTTTCAATTGGTAACGCTGCGGACTTATTCCTAATTTCTGGGCTACTTTCCTTTGAGTATCCCCCTTTTCTTTTCTTGCGATGTATAACATCGGATAAGTTAAATTGTTCATTGATTACGCCTCCTTAATTTCAAATTCAAAAATATCTTCTATATCCACATCTAAAACATCAGCAATTTTTTTAGCCAATTTCGGACTTGGTTTTTTTTTATGATTAATAATTTGGCTTAAATATGAAATACCTACACCAGTTTTATTTGATAAATCTGATAGGTTGTAACCTTTAAGAAACATTGCTTTCTTTAAATGATTAGAATTTATAAAAACCGTCATTTCGATCACCTCTTTCTTTTTTTGAATGATTTCTCAATCAATTTACAACTTTATTATACACTTTTGCTTTTTGTTTTCAACCCATTTTTGACTGATTTCTCAATCAAATTTCATTTTTTTATACAAATAAGTTCGAAAAAATGCTATTATAAGCGTGAACAGGAGGTTTAAAATGATTAGAAACAGATTGTCTGAATTACTTTCAGAAAGAGGCTTAAAAATTTCAAGGGTAGCTAAAGATGTAAAAATTGCAAGAAGTTCTCTTACTTCGATGGTGCAAAATGACTCTGAAATGATAAGATATGACGCTATAGATAAACTATGTAGTTATTTACACATATCTCCTTCAGATTTTTTTGAACATAATCCCATAAATTTTGATTTTACTTTTGACGAAGAACCAAACTATAAAATTAATTCTAGCAACGAATTTTTTGAGATAACCACCGATATTACAAAAGCTTTTTCAATCGAAAATTTCGAATTCGAGATTTTAGTCGATGTTGAATTAGAAAATAAACAAAAATTAAATTTTGATTTAGATATCTCATACGATAAAATAGAAAAGATAACTACTTTGAAATATAGATTTGTTTTCAAAATTAAAAATGAAAAAGAAAATATGGAACTAAAAAAATATGTTGATAATTTATCTGCAGGGCTGAAAAATATATTATTTAAAAAAATCAATAAACACTTAAGTGAATATGTTTCTAAGGTAATAGTCGAAAACGTAGATGATATCGAAGAACTTTTCCCAAATGTGAATGAAAAAAACAAAACTTTACACAACGAAATTTTACAAACTAATAGCCTCTTGTCTAGTGATATTTTTAAGGAATATTAAGTAGGTGTTTTCATGCAATATAACCTTAACCTATCCCACAATATTCACAAAGACGCTAAACGTGGTACATATTATTTTAGAATTACCTATTATGATAGAACCAATAAAAGAAAAGAGATTAAACGCTCTGGCTTTAAGCAGCGTAAAGAAGCTGTGAAAAAATGTAATGAGATTATGGACGAGTTGGAAGGTATAGGACAAATTAATAAATTGCCTTTTGATAGGTTAGCTCAGGAATATTTAGATTGGTATTCTGCACGTCGGAAAGCTTCAAGTGTTAAATCCTTAAAAACACATTTAAATAATCATCTAATACCTCATTTTAATTCTATTGATGTTTTTAATCTTACGACACAAGATGTTATGAAGTTTCAAAACAAGAAATTGAAAGAAGGTCATTCAGGGGAATATCTTAAAAAAATGCATGTGTTTTTAGTATCCTTACTTAACCACGCTATGAAGTACCATGATTTAAAATCAAACGTTGCCTCATTAGTTGGTAACTTTGAAATTGAATCAAACAAACGCCTTAATTATTGGACGCTAGATCAATTTAACCAATTCTATGAAGTGCTACCTACTATTGAACAAAAATTATTTTTCAAATTACTGTTTTTTAGTGGTGCTAGAAAAGGCGAAATACGAGCATTGACGTGGCAAGATATAAACTTTGATGATAATTATATCCACATAAACAAAACGGACTATCACGGCGATGTGACAGTCCCTAAAACAAAAGCAGCCATACGTGATATTTACTTACCCACTCACATGATGGACGACTTAAAAAAATATTTAAATTGGTATCAAAATAATAACATATATAAAAATGAATATGTGCTATTCGGTACATTTTTCAAAGCATTTAGTGAAAGTAAAATAGATCGTTGGTTTACTAACGCTTATAAGTTACTACCTACTGACTTCCCTAAAATTGTAATTCATGAAATACGTCATAGCCATGCGTCACTTTTAATTAATCATGGTGCTAGTTTAATGGTTATCGCTCAAAGGTTAGGCCATTCTTCAATAGAAGAAGTAAGCACACGGTACGGACATTTATACCCTAGTACACAAAAAGAAATAGTTAAATATTTATGAGACACTACTTACTTATATTGGTAGTGTCTTTTTATGCTGTGGCACATCTGTGGCAATACTGTGGCAACAAAAATAAAAATCCTACAACCACAATGGTTATAGGCTATGTAGTGGAGACGGCGGGATTCGAACCCGCGTCCAGAGGTCCTGATACACACCTTTCTACGTGTGTAGTCTATTGATTAAATTCGCATAATAGTAAGCAACAGACAACCAGTATTATGCTAGTTTGATTGGTATTCATCTAAACAGACTTCAAACGGCAGTGTTTAGCATATCCTACTAGGGTTGAATCGCGTTAACAGCACGTAGGAGATGCTGTTAGGCGATGCAGTATGCTATTACGCAGCTACTGCGAAATTATTGTTTGATTTGTCAGTTATATTTACTGAAATGTGTTGATCTCGGAGACAACTCTCCGACACGCTTAGTGTGCTCGAGGGACCCCTGTCGAATCCAAAAACGCCCCCGCAATAAAATTATAATAATTAAATAATGACTGTTATAAACAAGCCATTTGGTGTGAAAGACTATGTCACCTTTTAAAATACAACATTAATAATCATACCAAATGGCACTCGATTAAGCAACAAACGTGCTTAATAACGGTCTTTGACCGCTCGATCAATGTCACGTTTCATTGCTTTTTCCTTAAGGGCTTGACGTTTATCATGTAATTTCTTACCACGTGCAACACCTAATAAGACTTTACATTGGCCATGCTTTAAATATAATTTTAAAGGAATAAGTGAGTAACCAATTTCTCGTGTACGTTCCCCTAATTTGAGGATTTCTCTTTTATGAAGTAACAATTTACGAGAACGTAATGGATCATGGTTAAATCGATTGCCTTCTTCATACGGTGCAATATGCATGTTATTTAAATACATTTCACCACGTTTTACTTGAGCATAACTATCTTTCAAGTTCGCACTGCCACGTCGAATAGACTTAATTTCAGTACCTCGTAAAGCAATACCCGCTTCAATCGTATCTTCAATATTATAATCATGTCTTGCTTTGCGATTCTCCGCTAACGTACCTGGTGATTTTGATTTTTTCTTAGCCATTCATTCTCACCTCATCTTTGCTGACTATTTTTTCTTACGACGTGATTTCTTTTTCACGCTTTTATCTTTATAGAATGGTTTATGATTCGTTTTACCTTGTTTATCTTTTTTACGGGCATTTTTACCCTTACGTTGTTTGCGTTTCTTCTTATTGCCTTTATTATTGTTGTCATCCTTAGCTTTGTCCAATGACTTACCACGCGTTTTAGCTTGAATTGTTTTACCACGTGCTGGACGTTGGGATTTATCATTTTTAGGTAAAGGCATACCCACAATTTGAAAATCAATCATCCGTTCGTCTACATCAACGTGTGTGACTTTAACTTTCACTTCATCACCAATACGGAATACTTTCGCTTGACGTTCACCTATTAAAGCCATTTGACGTTCGTCGAAATGATAGTAATCGTCAGTCATATTAGCAATATGAACCATACCTTCAATGGTATTAGGCAACTCTACAAACATACCGAAGTTTGCTACTGAACTAATGATACCTTCGAATTCATCACCAATATGTTGAATCATATATTCAGCTTTCTTCAACTCATCTGTATCACGTTCAGCTTCAATTGCACGACGCTCACGTTGAGATGTGTGTTCAGCAAGCTCAGGCAATGTATCTTCCCAATGTCTGAGTTCCTTTTTATCCATAGAATTCTCAATTAAATACTTACGAATTAATCGATGTACGGTTAAGTCAGGATAACGACGAATTGGAGATGTGAAATGCGTATAATACTCTGCTGATAGACCAAAGTGTCCAAGATTGACATCATCATAATGTGCTTGTTGCATTGAACGTAACATCATAGTTGAAATAACCATTTGTTCTGGTCGTCCTTCAACTTCTTCTTGAATGTTCTGTAACGTTGTAGGATGAATGTCTTCGCCCGTACCTTTAATCATAATACCGAAATTCGTAATAAAGTCGAAGAATTGTCTTAATCTTTCGGATTTAGGTTGCTCATGAACACGATAAATAAATGGAACTTCCATTTTATTAAAATGCTCTGCCACCGTCTCATTAGCTGCTAACATGAACGACTCAATTAAACGTTCACCTTCGCCACGTTCGCGCATTTGAACGTCTGTAGGAATACCTTCTTCATTTACGAGCACTTTAGCTTCATTGATATCGAAGTCAATTTCACCACGACGTCGACGCATGCTGATTAAACGATTGGATAAATCTTGTGCTAAATCTAGCATTGGTGTCAATTCTTTATATTGTGCACGTACTTGTGGATCTTGGTCAGTAATGATTTTATTGACTGCATCATACGTCATTCGATAATTAGAATGAATGACACTATCAAAGATTTCGTGTTTAACGACTTCTCCACGTGCATTAATTTCCATACGACAACTTAATGTTAATCGGTCGACTTCAGGATTCAATGAACAAATACCATTACTTAAACGGTGTGGGATCATTGGAATGACACGGTCGACTAAATAAACACTCGTCGCTCTATCATACGCTTCTTGGTCTAATGCAGAATCTTCCTTCACATAGTAACTTACATCTGCAATACTTACAGTTAATTCAGTATTACCATTTTTCAGCTTTTTAACGGCAATCGCATCGTCTAAGTCTTTCGCATCTGCACCGTCAATCGTGATGGTTAAATCATCTCTTAAATCACGACGACCTTCAATTTCTGACGGTTCAATTTCTTCAGGCACGTCTTCGGCTTCTTTAAGCACATTGTCTGGAAATTCGATTTCAATGCCATGTTGATAGATGATAGATAAAATATCGACGCCGGGATCATTCTTATGACCTAAAATTGCTGAAATATGACCTTCGGGATTGTCTGTACCATCAGCATATTTCGTAATTTGAACTAATACCTTATGACCATCTACAGCACCGAGACTTTGTCCTTTAGGAATAAAGATATCTTGCATGATACGCTTGTCATCAGGTATGACGAAGCCAAAGTGTTTCGCTTCGCTATAAGTGCCTACTACTTGCGTCACCGAATGTTTCTCAATAGATTTAACTTCGCCTTCAACTTTACCTTTGTGTTCGCCTCGAGATTTTTGAATTTCTACGATGACCGTATCTCCATCTAAGGCTCTATTAATTTTAGTTGGTGGGATGAATATATCTTCCATCTCATCATCTTCTGGTCGAAGGAATGCAAAGCCTTTCTTGTTCTGACTTAATGTTCCTTTAATTAGTTTTGAATTGGACTTACTTGTTTCTTTTCGTTGATATCTATCTGTCTTCGTACGTTCAATTAAACCAGTTTGTTCTAGTTCAACGAGCACCTTAATTAAATCTCTAAATGAGTCGGCACTATTTAAACCTAACGCATCTTGAAAATCTGACACTGACATTGGTTCATAGTCAGGTTGTTTAATTATTTCTTCAATGGATTGCTTTAAATTCATTATGCCCCTCCTTTCTTACTTCTTCATCTTTTTATTCTGTCCAATCTAATGATTCTAAAAATTGATAAACATCTTCAAAGACCTGTTCTTTCTCTTTATCAATTGTAATCACATGACCAGATTCTTGATACCACTTGATGTCTTTCTCATCAGAATCAACATGTTCGTATATATAATTTGCTGATTGAGGATCAATCATTTTATCTTGCTCTGCTTGTATAACTAGAATAGGTTCAATAACCTCATCTACTTGTTCTTTGCCACGTTTCAATGTGTCACTGAGCTCTTTAAGCGTTTCTGTAGGATGGAAATCCTCCATTTCTCTATCAATGGTTTCCTGATCCTTGCCTTCATACTTTTTAAAATTACGGGCATATTCTAGAAAACCTTCATATATTGTTCCTTCAGTCTTACCATCCATTGGTGCACACATTGTTACAATACCCTTCACATCGCGATTTAAGCTTAACTTCAATGCGAAGACCCCACCTAGTGACAATCCGGCTACAGCAATTTCCTCATAGCCTTGATCGACTAGATAATCATAACCATCTAAAACATCCTTAAACCATACGTAAGGGCTAGATTTTAAAATTTCCTCTGGTGGTGCTGAATGCCCTTCATATTGAGGTGCATATGATGTATAACCCTTTTTCTGAAGGTAACGACCTAATTGTCTCACATCAGCTGAATTTCCAGTGAAACCATGTAGTAATAATACAGCTCGTTTTCCTTCTTCGAAAAAGAATGGTCTCGGTAGTTTAATTTGCATGGTTTGAATTCCTCTCCCTTTTCATTGAGAACTAGATAGCTCTATTTAAAGTTTAAATCATTTAAGGTTATTGATTTCATTTTCAAAAATAAATTGAATCTTTGATAAATGCATAATTGGACTATTCCCTTAATTACAGGTGTTAAAAACATTGCTATCATCTATTATAAAATAAAAAAGCCCGACAAGCATATCGTCGGACTCAGGCTGATGTCAAATGTGAATGTTAGATAGTGTTTCTTTATCACATTGTACATCAGACTTGATTAGATTCATTTACTTCATTCAATAACTTATTATCTACATACCTAAATAACTGATACAGAACATAAGTACGAAGAAAATAATTGCTAAAAAAATTGTTAATCTATGCAAGAATAAATCGACGCCACGTTGCTTTTGTTTACCAAATAACTGTTCTGCGCCACCACTAATAGCACCTGAAAGTCCATTACTTTTACCTTCTTGGAGTAATACAACAGTCACTAATGCAATACAATCTATAATTAATAAAACGATGATTAATGTATGCATAAAAATTGTCCTCCGTTCATTATATACGAGACGAATTATAACACATCTCTATTCGTATTATCAAACTTCTATCTATTAAAAGTGCTTTTACGAGCGATTGACACGACTAACATATAAATTGCTAAAACAATTGAGCCAATCACAACGATTAAGATTGGTAAAATTGCGATCACGTTCTTCACATCTAAAATTGCTTGTACAAACATGTATAAATTCACTAACGTGAATAAAGCATTAGATACATAAACTGCAAACATAAACCACCATAAATAGGGATGACGATTCCATAGTGCAACAACACCTGCTAAGTAAGCAAGAATGTACATGACACCAGTATATCTATCACTATTTAAAATATTATGCACAGCAGTGTCTGACGTTTTCTGTCCTGCTAAAGATAACAATGATTTCGCCGTGGTTTCATCTAATACTACAAAATGATGAATAATAAGTAAGATACAAAATATAAAGGAACTGATCGCGATTAAACGTCCGGCTCTTATTTCTCTAGCGCTTGACTCTGTGATATCTGCCATAATGGTACTCCTTTTTCAGAATTACTTTCATTAATTATATCAGTTTAGCGAAGTAAATTAAATGAGATGTCCCTCACTCAAAAGGTTTGATGTTAAATCAAACTCATCAATTTTTCACCAATCCACTGTATTTCTCTACATAAAAAGACCCGTTACAGCCTCAACTCTGTAACGGGAATAGATTTACTTTAGGGCGTGAAACCTAAAGATATAAGCGTGAACTCTTTTATTTAGCTATAGAGATATTATTTGTCTAAATTGTAGAATGATTTAATTCCATCAAATTTAGCTGTTTCGTATAATTCATCTTCAATACGTAATAATTGATTGTATTTAGCAATACGATCAGTTCTTGATAATGAACCAGTTTTAATTTGTCCAGCGTTTGTAGCAACTGCAATGTCAGCAATTGTAGTATCTTCAGTTTCACCTGAACGGTGTGAAACAACTGCTGTGTAACCAGCTTTTTGAGCCATTTCAATTGCATCAAATGTTTCAGTTAAAGTACCGATTTGGTTCACTTTGATTAAGATAGAGTTACCAATTCCTTGTTCGATACCTCTAGATAAAATTTCAGTGTTAGTTACGAATAAATCGTCACCTACTAATTGAACTTTATCGCCAATACGATCAGTTAATTGTTTCCAACCTTCCCAATCGTTTTCGTCCATACCATCTTCAATAGTGATGATAGGATATTTACCAATTAATTCTTCTAAGTAGTCAACTTGTTCTGCTGCGCTACGTTTAGCACCGTGTTCACCTTCGAATTTAGTGTAATCATATACACCATTTTCGTAGAATTCAGAAGAAGCACAGTCGAATCCTAAGAATACATCTTCACCTGGTTTGTAACCTGCTTTTTCGATAGCTTTGATGATAGTTTCAACAGCATCTTCAGTACCTTCAAATTTAGGAGCGAAACCACCTTCGTCACCTACTGCAGTTTCTAAACCACGTTCACTAAGGATAGATTTCAAGTTGTGGAAGATTTCAGCACCCCAACGTAATGATTCTTTAAATGATTCAGCACCAACTGGTAAAATCATGAACTCTTGGAAAGCGATTGGTGCATCAGAGTGAGAACCACCGTTAACAATGTTCATCATTGGTACTGGTAATTGTTTACCATTGAATCCACCTAAATATTTATATAAAGGTTGACCTAATAAGTCAGCTGCTGCACGAGCTACGGCAATAGAAACACCTAAGATAGCGTTAGCACCTAATTTACCTTTGTTACTTGTACCGTCTAATTGAATCATCATTTTATCGATAGATACTTGATCTAATACTGAAAATTCACCTTCAACGATTTCTGGTGCGATAATTTCATTTACGTTTTCTACAGCTTTAGTCACACCTTTACCTAAATAACGTGATTTATCTCCATCACGTAATTCAACTGCTTCGTGTTCACCTGTAGAAGCACCTGAAGGTACTAATGCGCGACCGAATGCACCACTTTCAGTTAAAACTTCAACTTCAACTGTTGGATTACCACGTGAATCTAAGACTTCGCGAGCGTAAACATCTGTAATAATTGGCATGTTAATATCTCCTTTAAATATATTATAAAGCTATTATAGCCCTATTTATAATTTTAATAAAATAATTTTACTAAGTAATATTCAAATTTCGGGAGTACGTTTATTCCTCCCAAAATTTGAGTGTTTTTATAATCAAAATTAATGATTAATCAATGATTCACCATTCATATCAGAAGGTTGTTCTACATTTAACAAGTCTAATAATGTAGGAGCTAAATCTCCTAATCGACCTGTTTCACGTAAAGTTACGCCTTCTTTAGTAACAATAACTGGAACTGGATTAGTTGTATGCGTAGTCATAGGTTGATCATCATCTGTTAACACTTGATCTGAGTTACCATGGTCAGCAGTGATAATAGCATAACCATCCATTTCTAAAATCTTATCTACAACTTCGCCAAGACATTCGTCTACAGCTTCAATTGCTTTAATTGTAGGTTCAAGCATACCACTATGACCTACCATGTCAGGGTTAGCAAAGTTTAATAAGATTAAATCTAAATCACCTTTGTCTAACTCTTCTAAAAGTGCATCTTTAACTTCATATGCACTCATTTCTGGTTTTAAATCATACGTAGCAACTTTTGGAGAGTCGATAAGACGACGACGTTCTCCTTCAAATTCCTCGTTACGACCCCCACTCATAAAGTAAGTCACGTGAGGATACTTTTCAGTTTCAGCAATACGTAATTGTTTTAAATTATTGTTTTGTGCGACTTCACCAATTGTATTGTTTAAGTCAACTTTTTCAAATACAACTTCAGCATCTACATCGTCATTGTATTTCGTGAACGTTGCATAGAATAAATCTTTAACTTGTTCAACTTCGAAACCATCAAATGCTTTATTAGTGAAAATTTCTGAAAGTTGAGCAGCTCTGTCAGGACGGAAGTTGTAGAATACAACAGCATCGCCGTCATTAACGCCATTATTTTGATTATCAATAATGAATGGTTCAACGAATTCATCAGTAACGTCATTACTGTAATTCGCTTCTACACCTTCTTTAGCTGAAGCGTATGTTGGGCCTTCAAAGTTACGGATAGCATTGTAAGCTTTCTGTTCACGGTCCCAACGTTTATCACGATCCATTGCATAATAACGTCCAGACACTGAAGCGAATTGGCCAACGCCTAATTCTTTGAATTTAGCTTCAGTTTCTTCAATATATTTGAGGGCAGATTTTTGATCAACGTCACGACCATCTAAGAAAGCGTGCACGTAAACTTTATCTACACCTTGTTTTTTAGCTAATTCTAAGATTGCAAATAAGTGTTTATAGTGACTGTGAACACCACCATCTGATAGTAAACCAAACACGTGAAGTGCTGAGTTGTTATCTTTTACATGTTTAATTGCGTTGTTTAACACATCATTTTCAAAGAATTCTCCATCTTCGATTGATTTGTTAATACGAGTTAAACTTTGATATACGATTCGTCCAGCACCGATGTTCATGTGACCAACTTCAGAGTTACCCATTTGTCCTTCTGGAAGACCTACATCTAAACCACTTGCTTCAATTTGAGTCGTTGGGTATTTCTCATAATAACGATCAAAATTAGGTTTGTTTGCTAATTTAACAGCGTTGCCATGTTCACTTTCACGATTTGCAAAACCATCTAGGATGATTAAGGCAGTTGGTTTCTTAGCCATAATTATTTTGCACCTTCTAACAATTGTACGAAATCTTCAACTTTTAATGATGCGCCACCTACTAATGCACCATCGATATCTGATTGAGCCATGTATTCTTTAATATTATTTGGTTTCACACTACCACCATATTGAATACGAGTTGCTTCTGCAACGTCTTGGCTAGATAAGTCAGCTAATGTTTTACGAACGTGTGCGCACATTTCATTAGCGTCTTCTGAAGTTGATGATTTACCTGTACCGATTGCCCAGATTGGTTCATATGCGATGACAACTTCTTTAAGTTGCTCTTCTGATAAACCTTCTACAGCTTTCTTAACTTGGTTGCCAACAACTTCATTAGCTTTGCCAGCTTCACGTTCTTCGTCTGATTCACCAACACAAATAATTGGTGTCATACCATGATTGAAAATAGCATGAGCTTTTTTATTTACTTCTTCGTCTGTTTCGTGGAAATAGTCACGACGTTCAGAGTGACCAATCACTACATATTTAACACCTAAATCAGCTAATGCGACAGGTGAAGTTTCACCAGTATATGCACCGCTATCTTCAAAGTAAGCATTTTGAGCACCGATTTTTAACCCTTGTGCTTTGCCGTCTTTAACAGCAGTTACTAATGCGTCTAATTGAATTGTAGGCGCACAGATTACTGATTCTACTTCTTTAGGATCAGGTAATGTTGGTAATTCGTTTACGAAATCTTTAGCTTCTTGAACTGTTTTATTCATTTTCCAGTTTCCGGCTATAATTGGTGTTCTCATTCGTTACACTCCTTAATAATTTAGTGTTAAATTTAAAAGCTTATATCGATCATTACTTGAATAACTTAAGGTTAAAACACGAAAGCTTACTGTGGCTTTCACTTGTTCATTTTCCCAAATCATTTCATTTAGAAACTTTCGCCTTAACTAAGCGTCGATTAATAATTATTTATTATTAATTGCTTTAATTCCAGGTAATTCTTTACCTTCAAGATATTCTAATGACGCGCCGCCACCAGTTGAGATATGTGTGAAATCATCTTCAAATCCTAGTGAGATTGCAGCGGCTGCAGAGTCACCACCACCGATAATAGTCGTAGCGTCTTTTAAGTTAGCAATAGATTCACATACGCCGATAGTACCTTGGGCAAAGTTACTAAATTCGAATACACCCATCGGTCCATTCCATACTACTGTATGAGCGCCTTGTAATTCTTTATTGAATAATTCAACCGTTTTAGGTCCAATATCCATTGCTTCTTGATCTGCAGGAATATCATCGATGGATACTTCAGTGATTTTAGCATCATTAGAGAATTCTTTAGCAACTTTACAATCTACTGGTAAAACGATTTGGTCGCCATTGTTTTCTAATAGATCTTTTGCAAAATCAATTTTATCTTCTTCTAATAATGAAAGACCGATTTCTTTTCCTTGTGCTTTCATAAATGTGTAAGCCATACCGCCACCAATTAAAATTTTGTCAGCGATATTCACTAAGTTTTTAATTACATTGATTTTATCTGATACTTTAGCTCCACCAAGGATTGCTACAACTGGTTTATGTGGGTCGTTAACTACGCCACCGATAAATTTAATTTCTTTTTCCATTAAGTAACCAGCTGCTGTTTCTAAGTGTGTAGAAATCCCTACATTTGAAGCATGTTCACGGTGAGCTGTACCGAAAGCATCGTTAACAAATACATCGCCTAATGAAGCCCAATATTTACCTAATTCAGGGTCATTTTTAGATTCTTTTTTACCATCGATATCTTCGAAACGTGTATTTTCAACTAATAATACATCACCTTCATTTAGGTTTTTAATAGCAGTTTCTAGTTTTTCACCACGAGTTTCAGGAACGAAAGTAACTTCTTTACCTAATTTCTCAGATAAATCGTCTGCTACAGGTTTTAAAGATAAACCTGCTTTATCGCTTTCTTCTTTCACTTTACCTAAATGAGAGAATAATACTAATTTACCACCTTGTTCGATGATGTATTTAATAGTTGGTAATGCTTGAACAATACGGTTATCGTTTGTGATTTTTCCATCTTTTAAAGGAACGTTAAAGTCTGCACGTTCGAGAACTACTTTACCTTTTAAATCTAAATCTGAAACGATTTTTTTAGCCATTATTAATTTCCTCCTTTTAATAGGAAAACTTTATATAAAAATAAGCGGAGAAGCGTCTGTGCTCCCCGCTTACTCATAAGCTTTTATATCTAATTAAACAGTACAGAGCACCAATCAAATTATGAAGGTTTGGAAGAGTTCAATCTCTTCACATGTGTACTTTAAATAACTTGAATAACGTGCTTATACACTATGGTTCAATTATTTAGAAAGTTCAGCTAAGTGAGCTAATGTACGAACTAATTGAGAAGTGTAAGACATTTCATTATCGTACCAAGCTGCTACTTTAACTAATTGACGGTCACCAACAGTCATTACACGAGTTTGAGTTGCATCGAATAATGAACCATAAGTGATACCTACAACGTCAGAAGATACGATTTCATCTTCAGTGTAACCGAATGATTCGTCAGAAGCTTGTTTCATTGCTTCGTTAACTTGATCAGCAGTTACATCTTGTTTTTCTAATACTACAGTTAATTCTGTTAATGAACCTGTAGCAACTGGAACACGTTGTGCACCACCGTCTAATTTACCGTCGATTTCAGGAATTACTTTACCGATTGCTTTAGCAGCACCTGTTGAGTTAGGGATAATGTTTTCTGCTGCTGCACGAGCACGACGTTTGTCACCTTTTCTGTGAGGTGCGTCTTGAGTATTTTGGTCACCTGTGTAAGCGTGGATAGTTGTCATTAAACCTTCAACTAAACCGAATTCATCATTTAATACTTTAGCAACAGGAGCTAATGAGTTAGTTGTACAAGAAGCACCTGATACAACTGTTTCTGAACCATCTAATTCGTCATGGTTAGTATTGAATACGATTGTTTTTAAATCACCAGTAGCTGGAGCTGAGATTAATACTTTTTTAGCACCTGCATCGATATGTGCTTGTGCTTTATCTTTATCAGTGTAGAAACCAGTACATTCTAATACTACATCGATGTCAAGGTCACCCCAAGGTAATTTGCTTGCATCTGGTTCGTCGAATGATTTAATTTCTTTACCGTTTACGCGGAATCCGCCTTCGATAACTTCAACTTCTCCAGTGAAGCGTCCTTGCATAGTGTCATATTTTAATAAATGAGCTAACATTTCATCGTCTGTTAAGTCGTTAACTGCTACTACTTCAAGACCTTCTACATCTTGGATTCTTCTGAATGCTAAACGACCAATTCTACCAAAACCATTAATTGCTACTTTAATTGCCATTATAATGGCCTCCTTTAAAAATGATATTTAAAAAGTATTAAACTTTTTATTACTATTGTAAAATAACTTTCGCTGCAGCTTCATCTGTAATGAGTACAGTGTTGTCAGGTGCAATCGAAAGATAAGCTTTAATCGCTTCTCCTTTAGATTGTCCACCTGCTACAGCAAAGATAAAATCTTTACTCTCAAGATCTTCTAATTGTAGTCCGATTGTCTTCACTTTATGAACTACCTTTCCTTGAGCATCAAAATAATATCCAAAAGCTTCTCCAACGGCTTGATGATGTTGAAGTTTATCAATCACTTCTTTAGGTGATTGACGTCGATGCGCCATCTTCAGCGCATCACCAATGCCATGTATGGTAACATTTGCTTGTTTTATTTTATCGAGCGTGTGAATAACTGATGGTTCTAACATTAATGTGTTATATGTCGTTTCACTCACATTATCTGGTACATATAACGTTGTATAATAACCACCAGCTTGTTGAGCCATGCTTGATGAAATGGTATTTGCTTGGTAGACCATGTTTTCACCAAGTCCACCTCTCGCCGGCACGAAGAATACATTGAATGGAAGTAAATGAATGGATTCACTTACATAAGCCATTGTAGATCCTCCAGTTACTGAAACAATGGCATCTTCGTAAAGAATGCTTTCAACTAACTGACCAGCTTGCCGCCCCATTTCTCTTTTAACTGTTTGATTAGAATCTGAATCTCCTGGAATGACGTGAACATCTTTGATGTGAAATTTATCTCTGATTGCTCGAGCCATTTTATTGTCATCACTATATACATTGAAGTAATCATTTAATTGCGATAGTACTTCAGTTCCTTCATTAGTGATTTCCATGCCAGTTGATTTGACTCTGATTAATTCTTGTTTCTTTAACATGTCTGTTTCAGATCGTAAGACCCTTTCAGTCATATCCATGTGCTCACTTAAACTTCGTCTTCCAACTGGTTGATTTTGTGAGATAGTAGTTAAAATTGAAAAACGTCGATACATCTTATCTACAAGATCAGGTATGAGCTTTTGTTGAACTTTCATTAAGTCTTTCACTACTACCTTCCTCCTTATATCTTTATAAAAAGGTATCTAAGGGGTCGCTCACAACCATTGGTTGACTTTTTAAGTCCCACCTGGGACAAAAATTAACCTCTTTACACATGCAATAGTACTATTGTGTATAATAAATTGCAAGCAAATTAACTCAAAATTTTATTAATATTTATTAAAGTTAACAATAAAACGTTTACATCTAGATTTTGCTATCTCACGACGCCAAAAAGTTCACATTTTTGTGTTATTACCTTTACGAGATAATTTTACCCACGGTCTTTTGTGAATAATCATTCGTTTTGATTACATAATCATTTCATTTATAATTAAATTGTTATGAAGCTTTTTATAAAGAAGGAATATTAATGGCTAACGACAAACGTTCCGAGGATAAAATAGAAGTCATCGATCCAGATGATTCACGTTATAAAGATGATGATTATTTTAAAAATCATCAGTCTACATATAAACATCATCAATATGAAAATGGTAAGACCATCAATAAAACATATTCTTATGGTTGCACGCATACGGGTTGCGGATGTTCTATAGGCTGCTTTTCAATTATGTTTATTTCATTTCTCTTATCGATGTTAATCTACTGGTTATTTTAATATGTACTTAAAAAGCCAATGCCCTAAAAGTGGACATTGGCTTAAACTATTAATCTTCGTTTGAACTATGTGATTGATTACTATTTGAGTTTTGACTGCTTGATTGTTGTGACTGACTAGAATTTCTTTGACCGCTTGACTGTTGTGACTGACTTGTATTTCTTTGCGCAGATTGATTACTATTATTAGATTGCTTTTGCTGAGAGCTATTTTGTTGTGAACGAGGTTGTTGAGAAGATGGTTTCTCTTCTGAACTTGGTTGTTCTTTAGAAGCATTATCTTCTTTTGGTTCCTCTTTTTCTTGTGTTTTAGGTTGTTGTGATGATTTTTCATCAGTTTTAGTTTCTTGCGTTGAACGTGGTTGTTTTTTCTGTTGTTTTGTTTGTTGTGTTTCTTGCGTATTTCTTTGTTGGGTTGGTGCTTGTTTAGTCGGCGGTGGTGTTTGTTGAGTCTGTTGCGTTTGCTGAGTTTGTTGCGTTTGTTGTGTCGTGTTCATGCTATTCTCATCAGACTTTTTATCTTTTTTCTTGTCTTTGTCTTTATCTTTATCTTTTTTATCCTCTTTAGACTTATCATGTTGTTCTGTTTTTTCACTATTAAGTCGTTCATTCGCTTTTTTTGAACTATCTACAAAAGAGAATATTCCAAATGCTAAGCCAATTAGTAATAATAATACGATAATTGTGCTAATTATTTTTGCCATGCCACTCATTCTCTACTTACCTCTCTTTCAATTATTAGGAATTAATTTATAATAAAAATATGTTTGTTGTTAAATGTGCATTTCAATCTTGTTCATTACTTTTAATTGAGGATGACCTCAACGCATTACAATTACTTATAATGTCGAAACTACAGAATTCAACTTATTATAATGGACTAACTATGTAATAATTGCAATAAATTACCATTACTTAAAAGTTGTACGTTTACAAATATCTATCCTGTATATGATAACATCATACACATAGGTGAACATTATTTTTTTAGTAACTTAATCTAAACTTAATATGAATGGTACGTGATGTTTATGTATGGATTTAATGATGATGAATTTTTAAAAAGTAAGTCTAAAAAAAGTTTAAAATATATGATGATTGAGAATGATAATTATGAGGAAGAAAAAACGAATCGTGTTGCCGGATTTATCATTACATCTTTTATTATATGTATCATACTTTTTGTAAAATGGATGATTGGTTAAGTAATTAAATAATGTAATTTGTTTTTAACCATTAATAATACAAATTAAACAATGATTATAGATTTTATATTCATCAAAATAATTTTTGTATAAAGCAATAATTATACCTTAAAATACAAATAAAAAGGATCCATACGTTGCTCGCATGGATCCACTACTAAAGGGAGTCAAAATTTACCTTCGTTAGTATATTATGGGGTATACTCATACTAATTAAGAGATGTTTAATTAATTATCGAAGGTACAAGTTCATTATAACTGATATCTTTTAATTTTAAATGCAAATTAAAAAAAGTATTTGACATCTTATTGGCTAAAAAATGTATAAAATTTGAATATCAATAATGACTATCAATAAGGTTAGCGCTTTAATTTTTCAAAATGAGGTGAAATAATGAAACACTATTTAATTACAGGTGGAACAGGAATGGTAGGTTCCCACTTAGTAAATGAAATCAAGCAAACCGATGCACATATTACGATCTTAACAAGACAAGATAAAACTTCGAACGACGCTAAGATTTCATATGTCAATTGGTCAAAAGAGGGTTGGCAAGAGAAAGTTCCAGATATCAATATTGTCATAAACTTAGCAGGTGCCACTCTCAATAAAAGATGGACAAAATCACATAAACAAATCATGATGGTAAGTCGCATCCAATCAACCCAAGCTTTATATGAATTATTTAAAAATCGTACTCAAAAGCCTGAAGTGTTATTTAATGCTAGTGCGATGGGATATTATCCACCAGATTTATTTTATAGTTATACTGAATTATATAAAACATTACCTTTTGATTTCTTATCAGATGTTGTTTATCAATGGGAACGCTTTGCGAATAAATTCAAAGACTTCGGAACTCGCGTAGTCTTAGGAAGATTCGGACTTATTCTTTCTGATGATGGCGGTGCATTGCAAACAATGGAATTACCTTACCGTTTCTATGTAGGTGGTAAATTAGGTTCAGGACAACAATGGTATTCATGGATTCACATTAATGATTTAATTAGAGGAATTTTATTCACAATCGGTAATAAAGATGCACATGGTCCATTTAATATGACAGCGCCTATACCTGAAAGACAAAATTTATTTGGCTATACTTTAGCACGCGCAATGCACAAACCTCATGAAACATGGGCGCCTAAATTAGCAATGCGCTTAGTTCTAGGTGAAATGTCTACAGTTGTTCTCGATACTCAAAAGGTTCTACCGAATAAATTACATGCACTTGGTTTTGAATTTAAATTTAACAACTTGAAAAATGCTTTAGATGATTTAGTTAAAGCATAAGAAATAACTACGTACGAAGAAGGTTTATACAATGAAAGACAATCAATTAACTTATATTTTGTTAATTATTGCTAGTATTTTATTAATTTTAAATGGGATTTTTGCGTTTGAACATACAATAGCAATGATACTACTTTCTTTGCTATTTATAATTATTGGAGTAGTGTTATTAATTGTTGTTGTACGCTTAATGTTCAAAGGAAAGAAAAACTAAAATAGAGACAGTCTATGATATTGTCACTATTGGCATATGAAGAGGCGATGACGCGCCTCTTTATGTTTCATAACACTATAAATTGAAATATAAAGACTGTCAGAAGAGTTTGCAGGGGCGATGATATGAATTCTTAACTTCTAGAATTCTATATCGCCCCTTTTTTCATAAAAAAACTAGGACATTAGAAATGCCCTAGCCTCGAATTTTATTTACTATTTACCTTCTGGTTCCATGACTTCATCAATTAAACCATATGATTTAGCTTCTTCTGCTGTTAAGAAGTTGTCACGGTCAGTATCTTGTTGAATTTTTTCAATTGATTGACCTGTACGTTCTGCTAAAATACGATTTAATTTTTCACGAGTTTTTAAGATATGGTTGGCAGCAATTTCAATTTCAGTTGCTTGACCTTGTGCACCGCCTAATGGTTGGTGAATCATTACTTCAGCATTTGGTAAAGCAAAACGTTTACCTTTAGCGCCAGCTGCTAGTAAAAATGAACCCATTGACGCAGCCATACCGATACAAATAGTTTGAACATCTGGTTTAATATGTTGGATAGTATCATAAATGGCAAAACCAGCAGTTACACTACCACCTGGTGAGTTAATATATAGGTAGATATCTTTTTCAGAGTCTTGTGCTTGTAAGAATAATAATTGAGATACAATTGAATTTGCTACATTATCATCAATTTGAGAACCTAACATGATAATACGGTCTTTTAATAAACGTGAATAAATATCATATGCGCGTTCACCGCGATTTGTTGTTTCTATAACTGTAGGAATTAAATTCATCTATTTTTCCTCCTTGTAATAACTGTTATAAATTATTTTACCTTAAAAGTCAAAAATGGTCAAAATATTCAACTTTAAGTTTTAAAATTTCAGTTTGACGCTTAACTCTAAGATTTGTAAACTAGAATTATCGTTTTAATTGTACTGTTATCAACTTCTTTAGTACAGAAAAATGATTCTACCCTCATTTACCCCTCGTAGTGTAATGGATAACACATGAGATTCCGGTTCTTATAATAGAGGTTCAATTCCTCTCGAGGGGGTACCTATAAACATCAAAGACATAACAAAGCAGGTATTTTTGAACCTCGTTCAAAGATACCTTTCTTTATAATTCAATTTGTTCACCATTACGAATTTTGTCTGCTAGCTCATTTAACTTTCTCAATCGATGATTCATTCCAGATTTAGAGATAGGTCCTGTTGAAATCATTTCTCCTAATTCTTTTAAAGATATTTCTTGATGTTCTACACGTAATTTAGCTACTTCTCTCAATCGATCTGGCAAATTATCTAAGCCTATTTCTTCATCTATTAGCTGAATACTTTCAACTTGTTTCATCGCAGCACTAACTGTTTTATTAAGATTAGCTGTCTCACAGTTTACCAATCTATTAACCGAATTTCTCATATCACGTACGATTCTCACATCTTCAAATTTAAGTAATGCTTGATAACCACCGATTAAACTTAGAAAATCTGAGATTTTTTCCGCTTCTTTTAAATAAGCAATACTTCCTTTTTTCCGCTCTAAATGTTTCGCATTTAATTCATAGCTATTCATTAATTTAGTTAAGCCTTCAGAATGATTCTCATATTGAGAAAATATTTCAAGGTGATAAGATGACGTCTCTGGATTATTCACTGATCCACCTGCAAGAAATGCCCCTCTTAAGTAACTACGACGCATTTCATCATCTTTAATCATATTAGGGTCGATTTCATGAGTGAAGACGCCCTCTTTGAGAATGCCTAAATCATTTAAAATTTCTTTTGCTAACATTTTAGTGCGACAAATATAAATATTATTTTTCTTTAATTTCATCTTTTTTCTAACTAATATTTCAACTTCTACATTGAAAATTCGTTTGATAAGAGAGTAAATACGACGAGCGGTTGTCGCATTCTCAGTCTGTACATTGATTACAAATTGCTGATTCGATAAACTAAGTGCGCCATTCATACGAATTAATGCACTGAGCTCTGCTTTAGCATTTGCTTCATCTACTTCAATGCGTGTTAATTCATTTTTCATGTCGGATGCAAAGCTCATAGAACACTCATTCCTTCCTAAATCAACTCTATTTTAATCTATGTATGGTCGACATAGAGATTATGAATTTTAATTATTAAACACACGTAAGTTATCATATCATAAACGTTTCTATTGCCAATACTATTAACGTTTACGATTCGGATTAAATTGAATTGTACTAGTTAAGTCTAATGCCAATTCATATATCATTTTTGATAGAACTTTAGTATTATGGCGTACGAGATGTGTATCTGAAACTTCAATTAAATTTGAAGCCGTTAAAACTCTTATTCCGTTCTTTTTCAACTCTTCTTTATTAACTTTAACTGGTTTAGAGTTTTGTTCTTCATAACGACGTAAGGTAGCTTGGCTATATTTTTCATTACTACAAATGACAAAGTCTACAAAATCTTGACCAACCTGCTGACAAAGGGCATCAATATGTTCTTTCACATCATAATTATCTGTCTCGCCTGGTTGTGTCATCACATTTGAAACGTACAGTTTAGGTGCTTCGGAACGTAGTAATGCTTCAGATATCCCCTTCACACATAGATTCGATATCACACTCGTATACAATGAACCAGGACCGAGCACAATTAAATCAGCGTGTTCAAGTGCATTTACCGCTTCTTCCATCGGCTCGACATCTCCAGGTTCTAGGAATACGCGGTCAATTTTTTTATGCGTATTTGGGATATTCGTTTCACCACATACAATTTCTCCATCTTCCATCACTGCATTAAGTTGAACACTTGTGTTTGTAGATGGAATAACTTGCCCTTTAATATTTAAAACTTTACTTAATTCTTTAATCGCATGCCCGAAATCATTCGTAATACTTGTCATTCCGGCAATAACTAAATTACCTAAAGAATGCCCGTCGACTTGATTTTCTCCAAAACGGTACTGGAAAAGTTGAGTAAGGATGGACTCTGAATCACTTAAAGCTGCAATGACATTTCGAATATCACCTGGTGCAGGAATATCCATCACATCTCTAATTTTCCCAGTGCTACCTCCGTTATCAGCAACAGTTACAATAGCAGTAATATCTATGGGGAATTCTCTTAACCCTCTAGCTAAAACGGATAAACCTGTTCCTCCACCTATAAGTACTACTTTTATTTGTTTCATATTTTATCTCCACTTTCGATATGCGCATCTCTATGATGCACATAAACATTGTAATCAAAAATCTCATCAAGATATTCGCCTAGACGTTTCGCTAGCGCAACTGAACGATGTTGACCACCTGTGCAACCAATTGCGATAACAAGCTGTGACTTCCCTTCTTTTTTATATCCTGGAATCATAAATTTTAAAAGGTCAGTCAACTTATCAAAGAAGATTTCTGTTTCTTTCCACTTCATGACATAGTTATACACCGGTTCATCAAGCCCCGTCAGTGGACGTAATTCTTTAACATAATATGGATTAGGTAAAAATCTCACATCAAAGACTAAATCAGCATCCATTTGTATACCATGTTTAAAACCAAAACTTGTTACATTAATACTAAATGTTTCGAAATGATCATCCAGATAAAATTTACTAATGCGTTCCTTTAATTCTTTCGGTTTTAATTGCGTCGTATCAATGACATAATTCGCAATACTTCTAATTTCAGAAAGATGTTTACGTTCTTCATTGATTGCTTCTATAAGAGAGCGTTGCCCTTGTTCATTTAATGGATGGGCTCTTCTAGATTCTTTATAACGCGAAATGAGTTTTTCCGTTTTCGCTTCTAAAAACATGACATCCAAGATGACATCATTACGACTTTTAATAATGTCTATCTCTTTAATTAATGATTTGAAAAGTTCTTTCCCTCTCAAATCAATGGCAATCGCTACTTTTTGTAAAGAGGGATTCCCCTGCTCCATTAATTCTACAAATTTTGGTAACAAGACCGGTGGTAAGTTGTCTACACAGAAGAATCCCATATCTTCGAGACTTTGAATCACTAATGATTTACCCGCGCCAGACATTCCTGTAACAACTAATAATTCACTTTTGCCTATTTCATTTTCGTTGTTTTTCATTTTAAAAGTCACCGCCAATTCAATTCTTCAGTCTATCGTTGATTCTATTAAAATAATCTTATCACACTCGTATATCCAAAGGAATGTACTTTCATATTTAAAAAAGCTAGAACAATTGATCACGAATTGAAATCATCATCAATGTTCTAGCTTCTTGTTAGATTTTAAAAATTACGCTTCAAGTTTATCTTTGAGCTCTGTGATATAGTCAGTCGCACTTTGCGCAGCAATACTACCGTCTCCTGTTGCAGTTACAATCTGACGTAGGCCTTTATCACGAACGTCCCCAGCAGCAAAAATACCAGGCACGCTTGTACTCATATCAGCTTTAGTCACAATATAACCATTGTCGTTAGTAATTCCTAAATTAGTAAACGGTGCTGTTAATGGTTTCATACCGATATAAATAAACACGCCATCAGCATCGTATGTTTGTTCAGAACCGTCTTTCGTAGATTCTAAAGTAACTGATCCTACTTTTCCATCTTTTTCATTGATTGTTTTTAACGTATGGCTCCAAATAAAGTCAACTTTTTCATTTTTGAAAGCACGTTCTTGTAAGATATTTTGCGCACGTAACTCATCTCTTCTATGAACAATTGTGACTTTATCAGCAAATTTAGTTAAGAATGTTCCTTCTTCGACTGCTGAGTCACCGCCACCGATAACAAATAAGCGTTTGTTTTTAAAGAAGGCACCATCACAAACAGCACAGTAACTTACGCCTCGTCCACCAAGTTCTTGTTCACCAGGAACACCGATTTTTTTATATTCTGCTCCAGTTGAAATAACTACTGCATGAGCTGTGATCTCTTTGTTACCTAAGTTGATAACTTTATAATCACCTTTATCTTCTATAGATTTAATATCTCCATATTGATATTCCGCTCCAAATTTTTTCGCGTGTTCAAACATTTTAGTAGATAAGTCTGGACCCGTAATCATTTCAAAACCTGGGAAGTTTTCCACTTCTTCAGTATTAGCCATTTGTCCACCTGGCATACCACGTTCAATCATAACTGTTTTTAAATTTGCACGAGATGCATACACTGCTGCTGTCATACCGGCAGGCCCCGCACCAATAATCGCTACGTCAAAATCTACTTCAGTCATTTTAAAATGCCTCCTAGTTATTAATCATTATGCGCATTATATACCATACCATTTATTTCATAAATTTAAATGCTCATTAAAAACTCAATCGTTTTATCTAATTTATAGCGTGTCACGTCAAAATAATCAATTATTTCTTTTTTGGTCAATGCATTGTTCGTATGTCGATAGAACATATATACAAATGCGGCAAGGTATCTATCTACATCAGCTAAATCTACCTTTTCAGAGATAATCGCCTCAGCTTGATCAATCCATTCAATAAATAATGTTGTATCATATTTCAAATTCTCTAGGTTATAAAGTTTTAACATCCCTCTATGAATAAAATCTAATTTATTGAGCGTCAATCCTTGCACGAGATAAGTAAGGTATAGCTTTTCATAATCATTCATTGACTCAAGAATTGACCAAATCTCTTCCGTCATTAATATTTCTTTACCATTGAGTTGATTTAATAAAAAGATTCCATATAGTCTATAATGACTGTCATCATCTAATAGTAATGGGAGTATTCGTTGATTGAAAACAGATTTACTTTCTTCAAGCACCCACGGCGCATATCCTACGTCGACTTTGGAAATTTGTAATAGTTTATTCCAAAATTCTACACTTTCATCTTTATTACCTAGGTAATAAAAGTTAAAGCTCAATGCATTATACATTTGAATGGATAAAAATTTACCTTTTTTATATAGAGGATAAAGTAAGTTTTGAGATGCTTGATATTGTTTTAAATAACTTAGGACAATACCCAGTTTAAAACTTTCATCGTCATTCATTGGAACTACTTTATTCAATATTTTAAGATATCTCTTATATTTATCCATTTCGTTCGTATTATAAAGTAATAGTGTGTAGTGACATAATGCATGAACATCTGAGTTATCTTCACTCAGTAATTCTTCAAACATCTCTTTGGCTGTTTCATACTCACTTAAATATAAGTAACACATTGCAAGTAAATTACGAATGACGCGATGAGATTGAATATGTTCATCTTGGCTTAAAATATATGCACGTGCGTCAGTTAATCTTCCTTGAGAGAATAAAAACTGGAATAATAGTTGCGTCGTAAATAATTGAGCTTCTAATTCAATTTTGTGCTCACTTGTATACGTCACTTCGAATGTTTTTTCAAGAACTTCCCTAAATTCTTGGTCATTTGTTAAAAGTACATAATTAATACCAAACAAGAACGCCTTGTTTGGTTCATTAAGTTCTATATTTAATTGACTGAGCTCATAAAAACTATCTGCTACATGAAAGTCATTAACAATATTCTCGTAAAATAGGTGCTCAGCCTTTCTCCCAAGGTTTAATTTCGTTAAACATTGAGCATAATGTAGTTGTATATCGTAATCTTCAGGTGACAATTCAAGCACTTTCTCATAATAGTCCGCTGCTTTTTTATAGTCTTGTTGTTGCCACTTTTGCGTAGCCATCTTACGATAAAATGCTTCATCAAAAATCATTGGAATAATTTTATTGTCTGCATGTGCCATTAATTGTCACCTCCTTTATAAACTTTAATTTGCATAGGATTACCATATACAAAACTGTCATCTGGTACATCTTTAGTAATTACGGTACCAGCTCCAATCTTTACATGGTTCCCTATTTTAACACCCGGCAATATCGTCACATTTGCGCCAATTAAAGTGTGGTCGCCAATGTGAACTTTGCCATATCTCCACTCGTCGACGAGCACCTCATGCGTTAATATTGTTGTATTATAACCAATAACACTATTATTGCCAACAGAAATTAACTCTGGATAAAACAAGTCAGGTAAGACTTTATAAGCAAAGGCTGTGTTTTGACCCACAGTCATTTTTAAAAATTTACGGTATATATGACTTTTGAAATTCATACTTGGTATAAACCACGACACTTCAATAATCACCGTCTGTTTGAATACTTTAGGAAACTTCACTATTTGATATATTTTCCATAAGGGATTAACGTTGTGATATTTTTCTTTATTTAATCGTCTCAATATAACCACTATACCTTTTTGCCTGGCCACGTTAATGGTCCAGCATTTTTAAATGTTGAAGGTTGATACTTAATTCTTCTATAAATAATTAAAATAATACTTATTACGATAAGAATCACTGAAACAAGTTGTGCCACTCGAATATGACTTGTAAGCATTAAACTGTCTGTTCTCAAACCCTCGACAAAGAATCGTCCAATAGAATACCAAATAAGATAGCCGAAAAATGTTTCCCCTAATTTCAAATGCTTTCTTAATGTGATTAAAATAATGAACCCAAGCACATCCCAAAGAGACTCATATAAAAATGTAGGATGATAATACTGACCATCGATGTACATGTTTCTAATAATAAAATCAGGCAAATGTAGGTGTTCGAGGAATGCTTTTGAAACAGGTCCACCATGCGCTTCATGGTTCATAAAGTTCCCCCATCTGCCAATACCTTGAGCCAAGATAATACTTGGAGCGACTATATCTCCAATTTGGAAAGGGTGAAGATTTTTGGTTCTACATACAATGATACCTGTGATAAAACCACCTATTAAACCACCATGGATGGCGATACCTCCATGCCATATTTTAGGTATCTCTCCTGGATTTTCCATGTAATACGGCCATTGGAAAATAACAAAATACAATCTAGCTACTATAAAACCAAAAATGGCACTATAAAATATGATATCTATTAAAGTATCTTTATGTAACCCTACATTCTTAAGTGCGGCTTGCGCAATAAAATAACCTAATA
The DNA here is from genome assembly GCF_001839105.1 of Staphylococcus sp. HMSC62A08. Taxonomy (NCBI): domain Bacteria; kingdom Bacillati; phylum Bacillota; class Bacilli; order Caryophanales; family Staphylococcaceae; genus Staphylococcus; species Staphylococcus sp. HMSC62A08. Next base: position 737,530 of record NZ_KV840039.1, read on the forward strand.
AAATGCCACAAGCAATAATGATGCCATACCAACGAACATGGATAGGTCCAATGTTAAAGGCAACTGGATCGATATAACCTAGCGTTAAACCCATTTCATATTACTCCTCACTTTTATGACTATTGCGAACAATCTCTTCATTTAGTCGTTCGCTAAATTCTTCTGCTGTATTAATCCCCATGATATTAAGACGATAATTCATTGCAGCAACTTCAATGATGACTGCGACGTTACGACCTGGTCTAACAGGGATTGTCTTTTTAGTAATTTCAGTATCTAGAATCTTTAGGGTTTCTTCGTTTAGCCCTACGCGATCATATAATTTATCTTTATTCCAATTTTCTAAATTAATATTTAAGCGGATTTGCTTTTCAGTGAGAATAGACCCTGCGCCGAAAAGTGTCATAACATTGATTATGCCGAGACCACGAATCTCTAGTAAATGTTCGATTAACTTAGGTGGCTTTCCTATTAATTCATCTTTAGTAATTTCTTTGATTTCAACATTATCATCAGCAACTAGTCTGTGACCACGTTTCACTAACTCTAATGCTGTTTCACTTTTCCCTATACCAGAATCACCTGTAATGAGTACACCAACGCCATAAACATCTACAAGCACACCATGGAGAGATGTTGTTTTAGCCAATTCATGTTCTAAAAATGTAGTTAATCGACTCATTAAACTTGTTGTGGCATCTTTCGCTATGATAATCGGTGTATGTAATTCTTTAGCAGCATTCACTAATTCTTCAGGGGGAGTTAATCCACGCGTAACAATAATTGCGGGCGTTTCTGGTCGGCACAATTTTCTCATTCTTCCTTCTTTTTCTTCATCAGGAAGTAAGTTATAAAATGATAGCTCTGTAGTTCCTAATAATTGAATTCTATCAGAAGCATAATGAGAGAAATAACCTGCCATTTCTAAACCTGGACGTGAAATGTCTGTATTCTTTATTGGTCTATCTAAACCTTGTTCACCGGCAATTACTTCTAAATTAAGCGTATTAACCAATCTTTCTGTTGTTAACATGGGTTCACCTCAATTTTCAATATCCCTTCATTTCTATTCTCTATTCTATTATCATATCAAAAATAAACTCACAATCTATATTAAAATGATGCTTTAAAATATAAAACATTCTTAAATGACTATTAACTTGAAAATTTTAAGTCACAAATTCTTTTGCTTTTTGAAAATGAAGCACTGGAGGAATTGCAATGAATGACTCATAAAAGTGTCAATGCGTCTCTGACTTAAATCGATATTGATCATCATATAAAAACTAAGAGAGACTAAAACGCATCTGTGGTTCGTGCCCCTTCAAAGTTTGAGTTGTTAAATTAGCTACTTTGTAAGGAACATTTCATTGCATTCTAGTCTCTCTTTAGTCATTCTATTTCAAGTTTATAATATGAACTAAACTATTCAACACTATCTCTTTCTAATACTGGTTTCAAGTACTTTCCAGTATACGAATCTTTGTTTTGTGCTATTTCTTCAGGTGTACCGGTAGCAACAATGGTACCACCGCCATCACCGCCTTCAGGTCCAAGGTCAATGATATGATCTGCTGTCTTAATAACATCAAGATTATGTTCAATAATTACGACGGTATCTCCATTTTCCACTAAACGATTTAAGACCTTCAACAAGCGACTGATATCATCCACGTGTAAACCTGTCGTAGGTTCATCAAGAATATAAATTGAACGACCTGTTGAACGTTTATGCAATTCAGATGCAAGTTTCACACGTTGTGCTTCACCACCTGAAAGTGTTGTTGCTTGTTGTCCTAAAGTAATATAGCCAAGTCCTACATCTACTAGTGTTTGTAGTTTTCTCTTAATTTTAGGTATATTTTCGAAAAAGTGTGTTGCTTCTTCAACCGTCATTTCTAAAACATCTGCAATATTTTTACCTTTGTAAGTGACTTCTAAAGTTTCACGATTATAACGTTTACCATCACAAACTTCACATGGAACGTATACGTCAGGTAAGAAATGCATTTCTATTTTAATGATGCCGTCACCTTTACAAGCTTCACAACGGCCACCTTTTACGTTAAAACTAAATCTTCCTTTTTGATATCCACGTATTTTCGCTTCATTTGTTTGCGCAAAAACATCGCGAATGTCATCAAATACACCAGTATAAGTTGCAGGATTCGAACGAGGCGTTCTACCGATTGGAGATTGATCGATATCAATAATTTTATCTAAATGATCGATACCATCAATTTTGTCATAATCTCCAGGTTTAACTTTGGATTTATTAATTTTTTGAGCAAGAGATTTATATAAAATTTCATTTACTAGTGAACTTTTACCTGATCCTGATACGCCAGTAACTACTGTCATAACTGAAAGCGGAAAATCAATATTAACATCTTTAAGGTTGTTGCTACGTGCGCCTTGAATACTAATTTTCTTATCTGTTATTTCTCTTCTATGTTCAGGTACATCGATACGTTTTTTACCACTTAAATATTGACCTGTTAAAGATTTTTTATCCTTCATTACTTTAGATGGTGTACCACTTGATACGATTTCTCCACCATGATTACCAGCGCCAGGGCCAACATCAACTAAATAATCTGCAGCTCTCATCGTATCATCATCATGTTCTACAACGATGAGTGTATTACCTAAATCACGCATTTCTTTTAAAGTATTAATTAAGCGATCATTATCTCTTTGATGCAAACCAATGGAAGGTTCATCTAAGACATACAAGACACCTGTCAATCTTGAACCTATTTGCGTTGCAAGACGAATTCGCTGTGCTTCACCACCTGATAAAGTACCTGACGAACGATTTAGCGTCAGATATTCTAAACCTACATTATTTAAGAAAGATAATCTTGAAATAATTTCTTTTAAAATTTGATTTGCAATCGCTCTATCTTGTTCGCTCAACTCAATGTTTTCATAATATTTCAAAGCATTTTTAATTGAGTATTCTACAACTTCGCCAATATTTAATCCGCCTACATATACTGATAAAGCTTCCTTGCTTAAACGTTTACCATGACATGTTTCACATGGTAATTCTGTCATATATTTACTCATCATTTCACGTGTATATTCTGAAGGTGATTCATGATAGCGACGATTAACGTTAGGAACAACACCTTCAAACACCATTGTACGTTTACGTGTTCCGCCATTTCGTTGTTTGAAAGTGAACTCTATCTCCTTATCACCAGAACCGTTCATTAAAATATCTTTTTGTCTATCTGTCAGTTTCTTATAAGGTTTATCCATGTTAATTCGATACACTTCGCACACACGTTTTAAAAGTGTTGGATAGAAATCTGAGCTTGTAGGTTCCCACGGTTCAATGGCACCTTCATTTAAAGTTTTATTTTTATCTGGCACAACTAAGTCTAGGTCTACTGTTAGCTTTTGACCTAAGCCATCACAAGTAGGACAAGCACCGAATGGACTATTAAAACTAAACATTCTAGGTTCTAATTCACCAATTGAAAATCCACATAAAGGACATGCATGGTTCTCAGAGAACTTGAGTTCTTCTCCATCGATAACATCAACTGTTAAATTTCCTTCAGCTAATTCTAAAGCTGTTTCAATTGAATCAGCTAAACGCGTTTCTATACCATCTTTAACTACTAAACGGTCTACAACGACTTCTATTGTGTGATTTTTATTCTTATCTAACTCTGGGACTTCATTAACATCTACGATTTCTCCATCTACACGAAGACGTACATACCCCTTCTTGCCGATATCTTCAATTAATTTTTCATGCGTTCCTTTTCTATGGGACACAACTGGGGCAAGTAATTGTATTTTAGTGCGTTCTTCAAGCTCTAAAATTCTGTCCACCATTTGTTGAACCGTTTGCGACTCAATTTCTATGTCATGATAAGGACAATAAGGCTTCCCAACTCGAGCATATAGTAGACGAATATAGTCATAAATCTCCGTAACTGTAGCTACAGTTGAACGAGGATTTTTACTAGTAGTCTTTTGATCGATAGATATCGCAGGCGATAAACCTTCAATTGTATCTACATCTGGTTTATCCATTTGACCTAAAAATTGACGAGCATATGCACTTAGCGATTCCACATAGCGTCTTTGTCCTTCAGCATAAATGGTGTCGAACGCTAAGGAAGATTTACCAGACCCTGAAAGCCCGGTCATGACAATAAGTTTATTCTTAGGTAATTCAATGTCTACCCCTTTTAAGTTGTGTGCACGAGCTCCTTTAACTACTATAGACGGTCCTTTCATTTAAACGTCACCCTTCTGCTTTTAATTCAAATAACATATCTCTTAATTCTGTTGCTTTTTCAAAGTCTAAATCTTTAGCTGCTTTTTTCATTTCTTTTTCTATATTTTCGATTGTTTTTTGTCTTTCTTTTTTAGTCATTTTCTTAGGTAGTTCTGTTTGTTTCTGTTCGTTCGTTTCATCACTTTCCACTGTAGCACTAATGACATCATGTATTTTTTTGTTAATTGTTCGTGGCGTGATACCATATTTTTCATTATGTGCCGTTTGTATATCCCGACGTCTTTGGGTTTCATCAATTGCATATTGCATGGAATCAGTGATTTTATCGGCATACATAATAACTTCACCTTTATCATTACGGGCAGCACGACCAATCGTTTGGATAAGTGAACGATTTGAACGTAAAAATCCTTCTTTATCTGCATCAAGAATTACTACTAATGAAACCTCAGGTATATCAATACCCTCTCTTAGCAAGTTAATACCTACAATTGCATCATATGTGCCCATTCGCAAGTCACGAATAATCTCAATTCTTTCCAATGTTTTAATCTCAGAGTGAAGGTAATTCACTTTAATTCCCGCTTCTTTCATGTATGTGGTTAAATCTTCACTCATCTTTTTAGTTAATGTTGTAACTAAGACGCGTTCATTTCGCTCTACACGTTCTTGGATTTCACTTAATAGGTCATCAATTTGATTTTCAGTTGGTCGAACATCCACTTTAGGATCAAGTAATCCTGTTGGACGGATAATTTGTTCTACCATCTCATCAGTATGTTCTAACTCATATGGTCCTGGTGTTGCAGATACATACACTAATTGTTTTGTTTTATCTTCAAACTCTTCAAATTTAAGTGGGCGGTTATCTAGCGCGCTTGGTAAACGGAAACCATGATCTACAAGTACTTGTTTACGTGCTCTGTCACCGTTATACATACCACGAATCTGCGGTAACGTAACGTGTGATTCATCAATCATTACAAGCCAATCGTCTCCGAAATAATCAAGTAACGTGTATGGTGTAGAACCTAAAGGTCTTAATGTAAGGTGAACCGAATAGTTCTCGATTCCTGAACAGAAGCCCATTTCTCTCATCATTTCTAAGTCA
>NZ_KV840039.1:743001-757785 GCF_001839105.1 Staphylococcus sp. HMSC62A08
AGCCCATTTCTCTCATCATTTCTAAGTCATAATTCGTACGTTGTTCAAGTCTTTGAGCTTCCAATAATTTATTTTCATCACGTAATTCTTTTAATCGTTCTTCTAATTCTTTTTCAATACGTTCAATTGCTACTTTCATTTTTTCTTCTCGAGTTACGAAGTGAGAAGCTGGGAAAATTGCAAAATGTTCACGTTCGCGAATGACTTCTCCTGTTAAGTAATTAACTTCTCTAATTCGGTCAACTTCATCACCGAAGAATTCAACACGAATACACATTTCTTCTCTAGATGCAGGGAATATTTCAACAACATCTCCTCGCACTCTAAACGTACCACGTTGGAAATCAATGTCATTCCGTGTATATTGGACATCGACTAACTTTCTTAAAAGTTCACTACGGTCCATTTCCATTCCTACGCGCACACTTACGACTAAGTCTTTATATTCTTCTGGATTACCTAAGCCGTAAATACAACTTACGCTGGCAATAATAATGACGTCATCACGCTCAAATAACGCACTTGTAGCGGAGTGACGTAATTGGTCAATTTCATCGTTAATTGAGGCGTCTTTTTCGATGAAAGTGTCAGTTGATGGTACATATGCTTCTGGTTGATAATAGTCATAATAACTGACGAAATATTCTACTCTATTTTCAGGGAAGAACTCTTTAAACTCACTGTAAAGTTGTCCAGCTAATGTTTTGTTATGTGCAATGATTAATGTAGGTTTACCAACTTCTTTGATCACGTTGCTCATGGTGAATGTTTTACCAGTCCCTGTAGCCCCTAATAACGTTTGATGGCGTTTCCCCTCATTTATTCCATCAACAATCTTTTGTATCGCTTGTGGTTGATCCCCTTGTGGTTCGAATTCAGAATTCAACTTAAATGGAACGTGTTCGACCATTCTGACATACGCCTCCTATATATTTATCGCTCATATTTAGTTTAACATGCATGTTTATGAACTGAATTTTCACGTTTTATTTATGTTCTATTTTAACAAATTTATATCTTCTAAAGCAAACATTTGTTCGCTTGTCATTAATTATTTCAAAATAAAAACAAACATAGCGATGCACCATGCTTGTTTAAAAAAGTTATTCAATTTAAGCCTTTAATGTGTAAATATACTATAAAACATTCTTCTTAAACCTTCAAAAGATATGTTTAGTTATTTTACGATTCATATTATCCTAACGAGAATCTTCTTGATTCTTATGAAACTTTAATTTATCTATAATCAAATAGCCTGCCAATAGACTTATGACATCTATAAAAATAATCCATTCATTATGGAAAAACCCTTTATAGATAGATGTTCCTATTAATATAAGTGTTAATAGTGTGCCAATCCATTTACTTCTCGTTACAACGCTAAATAGCACGACTAAAATACAAGGAAAAAAGGCGGCACATGCATACCAAATCATTATCGTCACCCATTTCTTCTATTTAAAATTGTCATAGTAGTTTCACGCAATTCAGTTCTAGGAATAAAGTTTTCAGTTAACATCTCGGGGATGACGTTATCTATAAAGTCCTTAACTGAATGAAGGTGGTCAAATTGAATGATTGTTTCTAAACTCATTTCATAAATTTCGAAAAATAAAGGCTCTGGATTACGTTTTTGAATTTCTCCAAATGTTTCATATAATAAATCAATCTTATCTGCTACTGAAAGTATTTGTCCTTCTAAGGAATCATCTTTACCTTCTTGGAGACGTTCTCGGTAAACGTTTTGATATTGTTCAGGAATTTCTTCTTTGATAAAAGTATCAACCATTTCTTCCTCGACTTGAGAGAACAATTTCTTCAGTTCTCTACTCGCATATTTAACGGGCGTCTTGATGTCTCCTGTAAAAACTTCTGCAAAATCGTGATTCAGCGCTTTTTCATACAGACTTTTCCAGTTGATTTCATTGCCATGATATTCTTCAACCGTTGCTAAATACTGTGCAATTTTAGTTACTTTGAAGGAGTGAGCCGCCACATTATGCTCAAAGTATTTAAATTTTCCTGGCAATCTTATTAATTTTTCTAAATCTGAAAGTCTTTTAAAGTATTGATGTACGCCCATATCACGATACCTCCTCATACACGAACTTAGTTTAATTTTTATAGTTATCGCTTATTGACAAATTTAATTAATAAAGCAGATATTTTACTTATAGTTATTATATCAATCAATCTCATTATTGAAAGTAAATTCATATTTTATAGATTTATTTTCAACAAAAAAGAAGCCAAGATAATGATCTTAGCTTCCTTTAACATATTGATAGTAGATGACTGAATTGAAAGTTCACTGATATCAAGCTTCTTTCAATCCTAATCATCCTTGTTGGCAAAGCCCCAACATAGTGAACTTCTTTTTTAAGAAATACTGCAAACAATGCAAGTTGGGTGCGGGAGACCGAAATTAATTTTACTAAATTATATTTTTGTCCCACTTCTTAATTTCAAATGATGGATTAGTGAATATAACTATATGAACCAGGGTTATAGATTGTTCTATATGATTTAACGTTGACTCCACCGTTCCAGTTCATTTCTGAAACAGTTAATGTACCGTTAGGATTTACTGACTCAACTACACCTACGTGACCATATGCACCAGCACCATTTTGTCCTGGTCCACTTTGGAAGATTGCACCGACTTCAGGTGTGTTATTAACATTGAAACCAGCTTGGCTTGCAGATGCTGCCCAGTTGCTAGCATTTCCCCATAAACTACCAATTGGTTTACCTAATTCAGCACGACGATTAAATGCATAGTAAGTACATTGCCCATCAGTATAGAGGTTACCTGCATTAGAGATACCTTTTAAGCCATCATATGATGTTTGTGAAACATTAATTGGTGTTTCATAATTTTCATATGTTACGCCTGATTCATCTGTTGCTGTAGATTCAAAAGATGCTTGAGAAACTGGTGTTTCATTACTTTCTGTAGAAGTCACATGATATTGAGCAGTTGCTGCATTTTCAGAAACTACGATTTTATCTCCAGGGAAAATAAGTGGTTGAATACCTGGGTTTAATGCATATAATTGATCTAAAGTAATACCGTGGTCTAAAGCAATATTATATAAGCAATCTCCTGCTTTTACGATATAAGTACCTAAGTTAGATTGATTCGTTGAAACAACGTCTGGTGAATTTACGTCTTGTTGAGACGCCTCTGTTTCTTGAGCGTTAGCTGCAGTGTTGATTGCAAAAAAAGCTGCAATCGAACTAAAAGTTACAGTTAGCGATTTTTTCATCTAGTTGTCATTCCTTTGCTAGTTTGTTCTAAATTTACAAGTCTTAATATAGCACAATGCCTTTTTGAAAAGTGTATTGTTATAGCGATGTAATATAACAGTTAAAAAGTAAATTTCATCATGTTACCTACATAATTGTGGCTAACTATTACTATCATAAAGGTGTAAAGGGTTACTTTTGAGAATAAACAAAACGCTCTAGTAACATTATAAGTTGCATACTACATATTATTATTTAAAATTAAATATCTCTAACTATCCACTCGAACATGTTCCTGACAAGAAAAACCTCATTTACTAGCAATAAATAACTAATAAATGAGGTGATATTTAAATTATGAATCTTGATTATCCATTTCTTTTCTTAAATATGCTTCAATAAATGGCTCGATTTCGCCATCCATTACAGCATCAACCTTACCTGTTTCTTCATTTGTGCGGTGATCTTTAACCATTGAATATGGATGGAACACGTATGATCGAATCTGACTGCCCCAACCTATTTCTTTTTGTTCACCACGAATTTCAGCCATCTCACGTTCTTGTTCTTCCAACTTAAGTTGATATAACTTCGATTTCAACATCTTCATTGCGGCTTCACGGTTCTTAATTTGGGACCGTTCATTTTGGTTATTAACGACGATACCAGTTGGATGGTGCGTAATTCTAATCGCAGACTCTGTTTTATTAATATGTTGACCGCCTGCACCCGAAGCTCTAAATGTATCTACTGTAATATCATCCGGATTAATTTCTATTTCAATTTCATCATTATCAAAATCAGGAATTACATCACAAGATGCAAAAGATGTATGACGTCTACCTGAAGAATCGAATGGAGAAATTCTTACTAATCGATGAACACCCTTTTCAGCTTTCAAATAGCCATATGCATTGTGACCTTTAATTAACAGTGTCACACTCTTTACTCCAGCTTCATCTCCTGGAAGGTAATCAACTGTTTCAACTTTAAAGCCTTTTTGTTCACCATATCTCTGATACATTCTTAATAACATGCTCGCCCAATCTTGAGATTCTGTACCGCCAGCACCAGGGTGAAGTTCAAGAATCGCATTATTCGCATCATGCGGTCCATCAAGTAATAATTGCAACTCATATTGATCCATTTTCTCTTTAAATTGGATAACTTCTTCTTCAAGTTCTGCTTTCATATCTTCATCATATTCTTCTTGAAGCAATTCTCTTGTCGCACTCATATCTTCAACTTCATTGGCTAAATCATGATAACCATTGACGATAGATTTCAATGCATTATTTTTATCGATAATATCTTGTGCTTTATTTTGATCATCCCAGAACCCTGGATCTGCCATCATTTCTTCATATTCTTGAATATTTGTCTCTTTATTTTCTAAGTCAAAGAGACCCCCTAATTTGGTTAAGGTTATTCTGATATTCATCAATATTACGTTTAATTTCTGATAATTCCATTGATTTTCTCTCCTATTAATACAATCTTTAGCAGTTTTATACACGTATCATTTACATCATACATGAAATTCATATTTTTGAAAATTAAGGCAACAACTTTAATATATGCAATCACATTGTAAAAACAACAATAATAAATGAAGAGTGAAAGAAGAATCATTGAGCAAAATAAATTTACTTGTCTCCCACCACCTTGTCTTATTGGCAAAATTTCTTAAAAAATTCTCTGTGTAAGAGCCTCACCATCAAGGATGTCTAGAGGTTGAAAGAAGTTTGATATAGGCACACTTTCAATTTAGACATCTACTACATATATTAAAGAAGGCTAAGACAATAAATGATGTCCCAGCCTCCCTACTATATATAACTTATTTTTCAATTATGCTTGACCATGGCAATTTTTATATTTTTTACCACTGCCACATGGGCAAGGATCATTACGTCCTACTTGATCACCTTTGACAATAGGTTGAGGTTTTACTTTTTCTTTACCATCTTCTGCTGTGACGTGCTTAGCTTCACCTAAGTCTTTCGTTTTCTCACGTTCAATATCATCTTCGAATTGAACAACAGATTTCAAGATATATTTACATGTATCTTCTTCGATATTTTGCATCATCATATCAAATAATTCATGACCTTCATTTTGATAATCACGAAGTGGGTTTTGTTGTGCATATGAACGTAAGTGTATACCTTGACGCAACTGATCCATCGTATCGATATGGTCAGTCCAGTGACTATCGATTGAGCGTAATAATATCATACGTTCAAATTCATTCATTTGATCGCCTAAAGTTTCTTTCTGTTTGGCATAGGCTTTTTCTATTTTAGCCCAAACCACTTCAAAGATATCTTCAGAATCTTTACCTTTGAGTTCAGAATCCGTTAGCTCGCCTTCTTGTAAAAAGACATCATTCACATAGTTAATGAATGGAGCATAATCCGGATTATCGTCATCTTCGTGAATATGATAATTAATCGCACGTTGTAATGTTGAACGAAGCATAGCATCGACAACTTGTGAACTATTCTCACTGTCGATAATTTCGTTACGTTCATTATAGATAATTTCACGTTGTTTACGTAAGACTTCGTCATATTCAAGGATACGTTTACGCGCATCGAAGTTGTTACCTTCAACACGTTTTTGAGCTGATTCAACCGCTCTTGAAACCATTCTAGATTCAATTGGCGTAGAATCATCCATACCTAAACGATTCATCATTTTTTGAAGACGTTCAGAGCCGAAACGTACCATTAATTCGTCTTGTAATGAGAGGTAGAATCGACTGTCACCTCTATCACCTTGACGTCCAGAACGACCACGTAATTGGTCATCGATACGACGTGATTCGTGTCGCTCAGTACCTATAACTGCAAGGCCGCCTAATTCTTCTACGCCATCGCCAAGTTTGATATCAGTACCACGACCTGCCATGTTTGTTGCAATTGTAACAGCGCCTTTTTGACCTGCATTAGCAACAATTTCCGCTTCACGTTCGTGGTTTTTCGCGTTTAATACATCATGTCTGATACCACGTTTTTTAAGTAAATTAGAAATATATTCTGACGTTTCAACTGCAACTGTACCAAGTAAAACAGGTTGTCCTTTTTTGTGTTTATCGACAACATCTTCTACAACTGCATCAAATTTACCTTTTTGACTGATATAAATAAGGTCTGATTTATCCACACGTTGAACAGGTTTATTAGTAGGAATTTGAGTAACTGTCATATTGTAGATATTACGGAACTCTTCTTCTTCCGTTTTAGCTGTACCCGTCATACCTGCTAATTTGTTATACATTCTGAAATAGTTTTGGAACGTAATAGATGCCATTGTCTTAGATTCATTTTGAATAGTTACGCCTTCTTTAGCTTCGATAGCTTGGTGTAATCCTTCAGAGAAACGACGACCCGGCATCGTACGACCTGTAAATTGGTCAACGATTAATACTTCGCCATCAACAACCATGTAATCGACATCACGTTGTAACGTCACATGCGCACGTAAAGCCGTATTAATATGGCTAATGACTTCAACATTTTGAACGTCGTATAAATTGTCTACTTTGAACATACGTTCAGCTTTGTCAGCGCCTTGTTCAGTTAAATGAACTGCTTTTGTTTTTTCATCAAAATTATAATCATCTTCTGCTTTAAGCATTTTAGCGAAAACATTCGCTTGCGTGTATAAAGAAGTAGACTTTTCAGCTTCTCCTGAAATAATCAGAGGTGTTCTTGCTTCGTCGATTAAAATGGAGTCAACCTCATCAATGATTGCAAAATGTAATGGACGCATGACTCTTTCTTCAGCATAGTTCACCATGTTATCTCTTAAATAATCGAAACCAAGTTCGTTATTTGTACTGTAGGTAATATCTTGAGCGTAAGCTTCACGTTTCTCTTCAGTAGATTTACTATTTAAGTTAAGTCCTACAGATAAACCTAAGAAATTGTATAGTTCAGCCATTTCTTCACTTTGAAAACTTGCCAAATATTCATTGACAGTAATGACATGAACGCCACGTCCAGCTAACGCATTTAAATACGTAGGCATTGTAGCTGTTAATGTTTTACCTTCCCCTGTTCTCATTTCAGCAATATCGCCTTTATGAATCGCGATACCACCCATGACCTGTACTTTATACGGAATCATATTGAATACACGTTTTGATCCTTCACGCACAAGTGCATATGCTTCTGGTAAAATCTTATCTAAATAATCATTTTGTTTTTTAACATCTTCAATTTCTGATAATTCTTTTTGGAACGCTTTCGTTTTTTCACGAATTTCTTCATCAGTTAATAAAGCAGTATCTTCCTCTAATGCGAGTACTTTGTCTGCTAATTTTCCTAAGCGTTTCGTTTCTTTTTTATTGCCGTCAACAATTTTCGATAAAAATCCCATTACATGCGTCGCTCCTTTAGCTAAAACTGTTTGGCTTACAACAACTTATCTTATCATTTATCCCATTAAAATTATACTTATATACTCATACAATTGGTAATTTGAAAGCTATACTTTATCAATTTTCTTCCTCTGAAAATGAAACTCTCATTTACTATTAGAAAGTTAAATTAAAACTCTTCCTAATTATACTTTCAATTCAATTTATTTAAATTGACAACATGTTTATTTTAACACGGTTGAAACAATTTTTTCTTGTCATAAATAAATAATTTTCGAATATATTATAAAACATGATATTTGAGTAACAAAAATTGAAATTACCTCTATTTAAAACATCTAGTCACAATAGCACAGTGTCATCTCTAGTGTCCATTAATTATATTTAAGTCATTAAATAAGGAGGCTACACTGATAAAGCGTTTCATAATTCAAATCGATATCTATAAATGTTGATTTGAGCTAACCACAATCAATTATTTTAATATCTATTTCACATAAAATAACCCCCTCCTAAGTTTCCATTTATACAATGTCTACTTCAGAAGGGAGCATATGAAATTTAGATTCAATTTGTATTCTTAATACGTGTTCAAATTCTTCTGGAAATTCTCTCTTTGAATTTATCCTGGGATATTGTCGTAGTGATATTTTACGAGTTCGAATAATTGATGCATATCATAACCCCATCTTGCATAATACTCTATTGGGTCAACATGGTCTGTACCACCCCAATATTGAGAAACTGCGTTATGACTAATGATAGAGCCTATGCCTTCATTGTCATCTGCAAGTGTTGGTTTAATACCATTTTGTTTTAACATGTACGCAGCAAGCCACGCTTGATTATTTACAGATTTAGCAAAGTCTTCAAATGTATACTGACGTACAAGTTCTATTTGATAGAAGTACGGATTAGCTTTTGCGCCCGCACCCCATACATAGTATTCAGAAGGCGCAGTAATATGAATTTCATTATTATCTACAAATGCATGTACAAATGCTCTATCGAATGTTCTATACATTTGATCTACCCAGTCTTGCAATGAACGATGGTCTTCACCTACTTCATGAATCACAATACCAATATACGATTTAAATTTATATGGGTTTTTAGGGAGGTTATTCATTCGTGGATCTTTCACAATCTTTGAATGTTGGAGATGATTTTCAATTATGTACCTATTTACCTCTGAATCTTTAGGGAGAGATGGGTCATCTGGATTACTAGTTAAATTCTTTTCATTAACCTTTTTTAAAGCGTTAGCTTGAGTACTCGATTGAGAGCTAGTAGGTTTTTGTCCATTTGCTGAAAATTCTGATTTTTCATGAGATAAACCTTTGGCATTGGTATCAGGGGCGTAAAAAAGCGACAGTGACATTAAAGCGATAGATGCTGTTGAAACTAAGGAAAAAGCTTTTAACATAAGTGACACTCCTTTCAAATTATATTTAAACTTTTAAAAAAGAATATAAAATATTTATATTAATAATATCTATTAAAAGCTGTCAAAAGTCAAGTGTTTTATTTCTTTAAAAGTGAAATATTTATGTCCTTTTGACATTCGCTAATTCGATACCTCTATACTTATTGAAATATTGCAATTAAAGTTTGTATTCTCGTAATAATGGAATGAATCGTTATAAGTTATCTATAAAATATAAAAAAGAGAGGTTTCTATTCGATTAAATAGAAACCTCTCTCATCAAACTAACTGTAGACGAGCTACAGAATTATATATCAATTTCAAATTATAATTATTCAGTTGTTTCAATCAATCCATATTTACCATCTTTACGACGATAAACAATACTTGTACCATCTGTTTCTCTATCCGTAAAGATAAAGAAATCATGTCCTAATAAGTTCATTTGTAATACTGCCTCTTCAGAGTCCATAGGTTTTAAACTAAATTGTTTTGAACGGATAATTTCAATATCGCTGTCATTATCAGGTTCTTCGGCACCACTGACTTCTTCGGGTGTAGCTTCTTGTACTTCAGCTACAAAGACTTCTTGATCTCCACGATCTCTATGTTTACGATTTACACGTGTTTTATATTTACGTACTTGACGTTCTAATTTGTTTGTAATTAAATCAATGCCAGCGTATAAATCATCGTGTCTTTCTTCAGCTCTTAATGTAACGTCTTTTAATGGAATAGTGACTTCAATTTTAGTAGCTGAGTTAGAATAAGTTTTAACTTTAACGTGTGCGACTGCATTAGGCACATTGTTAAAATAACGCTCCAACTTACCAATTTTTTCCTCAATATAGTTGCGAATAGCATCTGTGATAGTGAGGTTATCTCCATGAATTTCAAATCTAATCATAGTCATCTCTCCTTTAACCTCGAATATTGGTAATCCTTAACTATATTTTATCACGTTTAGCCTATCGTGCAAACGCAAACACTTTGAATTTTCTGACATTTAATGCTGATAATTTACACCCTGCATGATGTATTGTTAACCCTGTAGTATAAATATCATCAATAAGTAAAATTACTTTATCGCTTAAATCCATCTTTTCATCTTTGATATAAAAAGGATTCATCGCTTTCGCTCGTTCTAATTTACCTAATTTAGATTGTTTTGGTCGTAGTTTTGTTCCTAAAATATTCACATATTTAACTCCCATATTATCAAGAACAGTTGCTACTGGATTAAATGTACGTTCTACATCTCTCCCATAAGGAGAAGGAATAGGCACGATCATATCATAGTCTGTTCGAGGTAATTTTAATTTTTGTGCCAACACTTTTGAAAGTTCATAATCCCTCATAAATTTATATTGATGTATTGTTTCTTTCATTATTCCTTGATATTTATAGTCACAATATAATTGTTCCATTAAGCGGAAATCATTTTCCAAAAACTGACAATCTAAACAAACCTGTGTATCAGTCGTCTTCAAGTTAAGACATCGGGCGCATCTCTCTTCATCATCATTGAGTAATTTAATTGCTGCCCACTTTTTTTCGCATTCCTCACAAAATTGTCGAGGTGGTTTAAAAAAATTATAAATATGTAGCACGTCATGAATTGGATTCATACATTGTAAACATCTAGACATCTAACCACCCTTTTTCTATTCCTAAACGA
Organism: Staphylococcus sp. HMSC62A08; assembly: GCF_001839105.1. Taxonomy (NCBI): domain Bacteria; kingdom Bacillati; phylum Bacillota; class Bacilli; order Caryophanales; family Staphylococcaceae; genus Staphylococcus; species Staphylococcus sp. HMSC62A08. The sequence goes on from NZ_KV840039.1 coordinate 753,742, forward strand.
TTCATCGCTACAATATCTCTTTTAGCCAAAATCATAGATAGACTGACCCCTTCATGAAGAAATAAAACAAGGCCTTGAGGTGCTTCTATTTTACGTCCAACTCGTCCAGCAATTTGTATTAATGCAGCTTTTTCAAAAGTTTCAGCATTCATAACTATGACGTCTAACTTCGCCATAGTAAAACCTCTTTCTAGTATAGTCGTAGTAAATACGATTAAATGTTCTCCGCGTCGTAATGCTTCTACCTTTTCAAACCTGTGCGCATCCTCACTAGAAACACATATTAAATTAGGTATCAATGTTCGATATTTAAGATAGGTCTGGTGCATCGTTTCAATATGATTAAAAAATACTAACGTATACCGTTGTTGATCCATTTGTTTCTGAAAAATATTTAATAATTGCGGTTGCACACGTGATTGATTTAATTTGAAATATTTAAATTGAGGTACTGGAAGCGGATGTCTATGGAAACGAGCAGGAAGTTTAATTACTTGGTTCGAAGACATTTGTTGTAGTAAATGACTTGGAGGCGTAGCCGTCATGTAAATGTGAGAATGAATAGATTTGGAAGCAGTTTGAATAGCAATGGTGAGTTGGGGATCCATCGATAAAGGAAAGGCGTCGACCTCATCGATGAAAATAGTATCGAAATGTTGTTTAAACCTAAATAATTGATGAACAGTCGAGATCACAAAGTGACCATTATATTCTTGAGAACGTTTCTGATGAAGAATATCAATCTCTTCATTTTTGAAAGCATCTTTGATTCGTTGACTAATTTCAATGACCACATCGACTCTAGGTGAAAGTATAGCTATATTATGACCAAGCTGACGTGCTAAACGTATGCCTTCAAACATCATTTCTGTCTTACCTGCGCCTGTAACCGCATATAATAAGAGATTCTTTGAATGTTTGATTGCATTAACAATTGATTTCGATGCATATTGTTGTTGTTCTGACAATGCAAAGGGAATCTCATACGCACCATCCGTGATGTTCTGAACACTCTTTGTAATTCGATATTCTGTGACACTATCTATCCTTCCTAATTGAAGACACCGTCTGCAGTAAATCATTTCTTCTTTTAAATATGAAGAATAATAAGTGGAAAAGTAATCATAATCTTCATTACTGCACTGAATACAATAATGATGTCCATCTTTATCGATAATCCCTTTTGTATGGTAAGCAATCTTCTCACCATTTAACTGCACAGTAGGAAAAATAAGTTTACCGTAATGTTTGATTTCATATCACTTCTTTCACAAAAAAAGCCTGAAACAACTTTAAAAATTAAGATTTCACTAAACTTTCGTCGTAAAAACTTAATCTTTATTCATGTCTCAGACTTTATTTCAAAATATTAATTAATTTCAATTTTTCTAGGGAAGTAACCTACACCTAAACCACCAGAACCTAAATGAGAAGCAACTACTGGACCGAATTCAGAATACTGAACATTCACATGAGGATGATCATCTTTAAGTTGTTGCAAGAATGCCTTTCCTTCTTCAGTTTTATCGCCATTAATCACGAATACTGTAACTTCATCTAAACCTTCTATTAATTCAAAGATGTTATTTTCTAACGATTTAAGGGCACGTTTTTTAGTACGCACTTTTTCATGTGGATGAATTTTACCATCTTCTTCAAAGCGAAGTACAGGTTTCATTTTTAATAAAGTGCCGACCCATGCTTGTGCACCAGTAATACGGCCACTTTTTTGTAAGTTTTTCAAATCATCAACAATAAGATATGCACCAATGTGTTCTCTGATTTCATGTAATTCTTTAATAATTTCCTCAGCTGTATACCCTTTTTCTACTAATTGTAGTGAGTAAATCACAAAGCTACCTTCAATCATTGCCGCTAATCTTGAATCGAAAGTATGTACGTTGATACCTTCAATCATCTCACCTGCTTGTGTTGCAGATTGATAGCTGCCACTAATACCACTAGATAAATTTATCACAATAACATCAGTGTATCCTTCGTTTTTTAGTTTCTCGTAATTTTCTAACCATTCACCTATTGCTGGTTGGCTAGTAGTTGGAATTGTCTTAGATGAAGCCATTTTCTTATAAAATTCGTCAATTGAGAAATCATCGTTCTCTGTAAATGTTTGTCCGTCATCAAATGTCACACTTAACGGGGCAATCGGTATATTATATTTATCAATGATTTCTTGTGGTAAATAACCTGTTGAATCGGCCATTACTGCAATCTTCATACTAGTCCTCCTCAATTATACTCATAGTCATAATACAATATTTTTTTGAAAAAGAAAATCTTATTTAAATGATTTAGACACACGAAAGTTATGTGTATAATAATATTAGTGAAAATTGAACGGAATTGCAGGTGACAAAGACAAATGGCGAAACCATTGATTACAATTAAAGAAGCGCATTCGATTGAAAATGTCATTAATAAATCTCGATTTATTGCGTATATCAAACCAGTCCATTCTGAAGATGAAGCAAAATCATTTATTAACGAAATTAAATCTAAACATAAAGATGCCACACACAATTGTTCAGCCTATACAGTTGGTCCCGAAATGAATATCCAGAAAGCTAACGATGATGGCGAACCCAGTGGTACAGCAGGTATACCTATGCTTGAAATATTAAAAAAGCTTGATGTTCACGATGTATGTGTAGTCGTTACACGTTATTTTGGCGGGATTAAATTAGGTGGTGGCGGACTCATTCGTACCTATAGCGGTGCAGTAAGAGATGTGATTTACGATGCCGGAAGAGTGGAATTAAAAGAAGCGGTTCCAGTAACCGTAACACTTAGTTATGATCAAACTGGAAAATTTGAATATGAACTTGCCTCAACACCATATATACTAAGAAATCAATTTTATACCGATAAAGTAAGTTATCAAATTGATGTCGTAAAGGAAGATTACGAAGCATTTATTAACTTTTTAAACCGAATCACAGCAGGTAATTACGATATTGAAAAAGAAGATATTAAACTTCTTCCTTTTGATATTGCTACAACATAATGAAATAAAGTATTAACCTAAAAAAACACTATTGCGAATGAGGTGTTCTACTCAACTTTCCTCACACGCGATAGTGTTTCTTATGATTTAGGAGGCTGTTGCTCATCATATCGATGTTGCTTACGGTCTCCTTTTCTAGTGATTAAATTTAAAACTGGACGATAATTATCATCAATCAAACCTGTGAACTCTACAATCAATTCTATTGTGAAAATAATCAAGATAAACATCATGAGTGCACCGAGTGGTTGTGATAAGTAAAGAATCACACTCGAAAGACTAAACATAATTGCAATGGAATATATAAGTAACACTGTTTGTCTATGTGTATATCCAAGTGCTAGTAACTTATGATGTAAATGTGATTTATCAGCTTGCATAATATGCTGACCCTTTTTCATTCGACGAATCATTGCAAAAAGCGTATCGATGAATGGTACAGCGAGGATTACAATAGGGAAGAATAACGCAATAAACGTAATATTCTTAAAACCAAGTAAAGATAAGAAGCCAATAATAAAACCAATCATGAGCGCGCCGCTGTCACCTAAGAAAATCTTAGCTGGGTGGAAATTATAAAATAAAAACCCTAGTAGTGAGCCTAGAAGCACACAACATATCATGATGATAAAGATATTAGCTTGTAAAATTGCAATAAATCCTATGGTCATTAAACCTATTGCTGAAACACCAGATGCCAAACCATCTAATCCATCGATTAAATTAATCGCATTCGTAATCGCCACAATCCAAATAATAGTAATCGGTATGCTAAAAATACCAAAATGAATTGTAGGTCCCATTGGTAATGAGATAAAATCTATCGTAATACCATAAAATGTTACGACTCCTGCCGCAACAATTTGACCTGCAAGTTTAATGTACGGTTTCAAATCATATATGTCATCGATAAGCCCTACAAGATACATAATAATAGCACCTAATATGAGCGGTTTAACCTCTCTTTCAATAGGATGACCTAACCAAATGCCTATTAAAAAGGAGAATAGTATGACAGTTCC
>NZ_KV840039.1:757885-781120 GCF_001839105.1 Staphylococcus sp. HMSC62A08
TAAAAAGGAGAATAGTATGACAGTTCCACCCATCACTGAGATCGGTTTGGTATGTACTTTTCTAAAATTAGGCCGATCTACCAAATCCAATTTCTTCGATACTACAATGATAATGGGCGTAATTATTAAACTGACTATCATGGTAAATGCTATGAGTAGTAAAGTATACATCAGTTCACCTTCATCAAATAAGTTAATCAATATCTAAATATTTATTGTGTAGCTCTCACCATCTCTTCAACGATATAGCGTTGACATTTCTACACAATTCTTTTTAGTTACTACCTCTAGACGTATCAGCGTTACCACAATGAGTAAGTAACGCTCCCTCCCCTATAGCCTAGTATCATTTCTATCGGAATGCCCTTCCCGATAAAGTTTTCAATTATAACTTAAGGTATAATAAAAAATTTATCATACACTTTCGAATTTCAATTCAAATACATTTTTTCTATCATACCATTTAAGCGACCATTTTAACATTAAATACCATTTTATGTATGAAATTTCTGATGCTAAGTGATGACAAATTGTAAGTTTTCACTTACAATAGCTAATGGTCAACGAAGGAGTCGGTTAAGAAATGTTTGAAGCAATCGTTTACAACATATCTGTCATGGTTGCAGGTATATACTTATTTCACAGATTACAATATTCAGAGAACAAAAGAATGGTGTTTTCTAAAGAATATGTAACAGTTTTAATGACACTCGTTTCTTTACTTTTAGCTGCATATCCCATTCCATTTAAAAACGAATATCTCGTTCACTTAACTTTTGTTCCATTACTATTCTTAGGACGCTATACAAATATGATTTATACACTCGCCTCAGCATTTATTGTAGCCTTAGTCGATGTGTTCATATTTGGCAATTCAATTATTTATGGCATCACTTTAGTCGTCATAGCTGGTATTGTGAGCGCAGTGGGACCATTCTTAAAGCAAAACGACATCATCTCTTTACTTATTTTAAATGTAATAAGTATCATTATTCTATTAATTTTAGCGTTAGTAAGCCCAATTTATGATTTAATCGAGATTCTTGTACTTATTCCAATTTCATTAATCATCACAATCTCTTCCGCTATAACATTTGTTGATATTTGGCATTTCTTTTCATTGGTTAACCGTTATGAAAATGAAGACAAATATGACTATCTTACAGGTTTAGGCAATGTTAAAGAATTTGATAGACATTTAAATGAAGTTTCAAGTCAAGCTGAAGAGAAGAATCAAAGCTTAGCTTTATTACTGATCGATATTGATGGATTCAAAGATGTTAATGATACCTATTCACACCAATCAGGCGACGCTGTACTTAAACAAATGTCACAGCTATTAAAAAATTATGTTCCAAATCAGTTTAAAATTTTCAGAAACGGTGGCGAAGAATTTTCTGTTGTAATTCGAGATTATACATTAGATCAAAGTGTTAAATTAGCAGAAAACATTCGTTCAGGAGTGGAGAAATCATCATTCCATCTTCCAAACAAAGAAGTCATTAAACTATCCGTTTCAATTGGTGTTGGTTACTTAACACAAGAAGATCGCAAATCTCAACGTAAGGTATTTAAAGATGCCGATGATATGGTTCATGTTGCTAAAAATGAAGGACGTAACAAAGTCATGTTTAACCCTATAGTTAAATTATAAGTCACTATACTGCTATCATAGATGTAGGAATGTTCAACTACGTGTTGAAATACCATCTATGCATAGCAGTTTTTTATATTTATTAAGCGGATTACAGTCATCCCTATTCAATCAAGAAATCAAATTTACTTATATGAAATCATTTATCAAAATCATGGTGTCTATTGAAAGTTACAGGCGCAAGTTGTAAACTTCAATTGTTCATAAAAAATAAAACGATCTTGGAGGTGAACGTGTATGTCAGATTCAATCACTATTATCGATGAAAATAAAGTGATTGATGTAGTTTTGATTGCAGGTAGAATTTTACTTGAAGCGGGCGCAGAAACATACCGCGTTGAAGATACAATGAATCGTATTGCACATAGTTACGGTTTACATGATACATATAGTTTCGTTACGTCTACTGCGATTATTTTTTCACTTAATGATAGAACGAGTACAAGACTTATACGTATTCGCGAACGTACCACAGATTTAGAAAAAATCGCACTAACAAACAGTTTGTCACGAAAAATCTCCAACAATCAACTTACAATTGATGAAGCTAAAACTGAATTAATTCACCTAAGAAAGGCATCATTACAATATTCATTTTTAATGAATATCATCGCATCATTTGTAGCTTGTGGCTTTTTCTTATTTATGTTTGGAGGAACCGCTTCTGATTTCTGGATTGCATGTATTGCTGGGGGTGCAGCATTTTTAACGTTTAGTTTTGTACAAAAATACATTCAAATTAAATTCTTCTCAGAATTTGTAGCATCAGCAGTTGTCATTAGTATTGCTGCCATTTTCACTAAATTAGGAATTGCTCAGAATCAAGATATTATTACGATTGCCAGTGTAATGCCCCTCGTTCCAGGAATTTTGATTACCAATGCAATCCGTGACTTATTAGCTGGTGAATTACTTGCGGGAATGTCACGTGGCGTGGAAGCTGCACTCACTGCCTTTGCGATTGGTGCCGGCGTGGCAATTGTATTATTACTATTATAAGAAAGGCTGTTAACGATGTTATTTTACTTATTTCATTTTACAATTAGCTTTATTTCCACAGTCCTTTTTCAATTATATTTAACGCCCCTAAAAAGTTACTTGTCGCTTGCGGTTTTGTAGGTGCAGTCGCTTGGACAATTTATCAACTTACTGTTGGGATGGACTTAGGGAAAGTGGGCGCTTCTTTCCTAGGAAGTCTAATATTAGGATTAATGAGCCATACGATGAGTAGACGTTATAAAAGACCCGTCATTATCTTCATTGTTCCAGGAATCATTCCACTTGTGCCAGGAGGCGCTGCATATGAAGCTACACGTTACTTAGTTTCAAACGATTATACTAACGCAGTAAACACCTTCTTAGAAGTCACATTAATTTCCGGAGCCATCGCCTTTGGTATTCTTGTCTCAGAAATCATCTACTACATCTACACACGTATCAAACAGTATTATGGTAAAATCAAAGGTAAAACTTATAAGAAATCTTATAATATGAACAACAGAGTATAATTCTAAGGGGGATGATTACAATGAAAGCACAAATCATAGACAGATTAACAAGATATGTAAAAATCGACACACAATCTGATCCAAATTCAGAATCTACACCTTCTACAGAAAAGCAATGGGACTTATTACGATTATTAGAAAGTGAACTTCAAACTTTGGGATTATCTACAGATATAGACGAGTACGGTTACCTGTTTGCGACGTTAGAAAGCAATGTTGATTATGACGTACCTACAATCGGTTTCTTAGCACATGTAGACACATCTCCAGCCTTTAATGCAACTGGCGTCAACCCACAAATCATTGAAAATTACGATGGTCAAGCACTTCAATTAGGTAAAACAAACCGTGTGCTTAACCCGAGCGTCTTTCCAGAATTAAATCACCTTATCGGACATACACTCATGGTTACAGACGGAACTTCATTACTTGGAGCTGACGATAAAGCCGGTGTGGTAGAAATTATGGAAGGTATTAAATATTTAATAGAGCACCCAGAAATTAAACACGGACACATTCGTATAGGATTTACACCGGATGAAGAAATTGGCAGAGGTCCTCATAAATTTGATGTTGAACGCTTTAATGCTGATTTCGCTTATACAATGGATGGAAGTCAGTTTGGTGAGCTTCAATTTGAAAGTTTTAACGCAGCAGAAGCGACGGTGACATGTCACGGTGTGAATGTGCATCCTGGTTCAGCTAAAAATGCGATGGTCAATGCCATTAGTTTAGGCCAACAATTTAATAGCCTACTTCCACCTAAGGAAGTCCCTGAACGCACAGAAGGTTATGAAGGTTTCTATCATCTGATGAAATTTGAAGGAAATGTTGAGAAAGCGACACTTCATTATATTATTCGTGACCACGATAAAAAGGAATTTGACTTACGTAAAAAACGTTTGATGGAAATTCGCGACGATATTAATACTCACTATGAAGGTTACCCTGTTAAAGTTGACGTTCACGATCAATATTATAATATGGCTGAAAAGATTAAACCTTTACATCACATCATTGATATTCCTAAACGTGTATTCGCGAAATTAGATATCACACCTAACACAGAACCTATACGTGGTGGTACAGATGGTTCACAATTATCATTTATGGGATTACCTACTCCAAATATCTTTACAGGTTGTGGTAACTTCCATGGTCCGTTTGAATATGCTTCTATTGATGTAATGGAAAAAGCAGTTCAAGTTGTAGTAGGAATTGCCGAAGAGGTTGCTAAAAAAGAAAATAATTAAAGTGTTATAGATAGTAAAACGTCGGGCGAAAAGTTTAGAATTTCGCCCGACGCTTTTTTTAAAATTGATAAACTTTATTGATTTAAACTCGTTTTGAGTAATTTAAGTGCTTGAACAGTATAGTGTCGAATTTGAATACCCATTTTGAAATCTGTATACGTTTCTGGCATATCTATAAATGTATTAAACATTGCCGTCACACCTTGTGACTCAAATAAATCAAACTTATCACTTGTCGCACAAATTGCAATTGCAGGTTTATGATATTTAGATGTTAAATCTGCAATTCGTAATGTCGTCGTTTCAAGAATTTGATCATCTTCTTTTAATCCTTCACCAAAAATGATTAAATCAGCTTGTTCAATTAAATCTTCTAAATGTGTAATTTGATTAACAAGTTCATGACTAGTTAAAATTTCAGCTTGATACAATCCTTTCAAGACAGCAGCAATACCACCGCCCGCACCACCACGTTCAATAGGACCAATAGCTAATTTAAGTTCACTTTTGAATAATTCACTAAAATACCATACTAAATTATCAATTTCCGCAGCTTCATTTTGAGTTAATCCGTGTGCTTGGTACGTTTGCATGATTTCACTTTGTTTACCATATAAACGACTTGAAAAATCAGACATTAATTGTAATCGCGCCTCTGCAAGTTGAGGATGAATATTAGATAAATCCATTCTTCTAATGTATTTAATCTTATAAGCGCCTTCACTTACATCAACAATATTAGCCTTATCATCATAAAATTTTGCACCAAGTGCTTGTAACATACCTGCACCAGCATCAAAGCTACCAATGCCACCTAAAGAGATGATGATGTGTTTCGCATCATTATCGAGTGCTGCTTTTAAAACCTCTCCTAAACCATAACTTGAACGCTTATTGATAGGTTGATTCCCATTTAAGAATAGGTTCCCTTCTATCACTGTCATTCCACTATCAGTACGTCCATACATCGCTTCGACTTCATTCATATCAGCGTCATGTGCTTTAACGCGATACTTACTTCCAGATTGCCAAAGAAATACAGAATCCATTAACTCGTGACGTCCATTAAATAAAGGAACTTGAACAACATCTGCATCTTCAATTTGACTTGCTACCGCTTCTTCAACATATCTATTCGCTTGATAACTAGAAATAATTCCATTGAATTCATCCATGGCTACTAAAACTTTCATTGTCTTAACCACCTTATATCTTTTCTCTTTTTGGAAAATGATTTACAACTTAAATAATATAAAATATTCTCTATTCGATGATGAATGATAAACAATATGTTAAGTTCAAACAATCATTAACATTATCGTTTACATTTCATTTTTAAATTTATAAAAACGAACTGTGCGCTAACACTTATTCATTAACACATTATACATTTTTTACGTTTGATTTTCATAACATACGAAAAGCTTGCCATAAACTATCGTCAAACGATATCTATGACAAGCTCTATTTCTTTAAAAATAATGATTTGATTTATTCCTCAGCTTGTGCAAGTTGAGAAACGTTAATATCATCATGATCTGCATTCCATTTCATTTCACCATCTACAAAGTAGAAAGCTTGTGGTGATTCATGTTTTACGTTTGTTTTTTCAGCAATATAGTCCGATAATTTACGCTCTTGTTGTACGATTAAATAGTAACCATCAATATCTCTTTCATATAAAAACTTATTGAATTGATCATACGCATTTGCAGAAATTGGACAAGTTTCACTGTGTTTTAATATAAAAACATATTTGTTCTCTTCTAAGACTTGTTCAAATTGGTCAATTGAACTCAGCTTAATAGCCATTCTATTCACCTCTAAAAATATTTATCACATTTTATGAGCATATGCGTGATATTCATATCCCAAAAATCATCTCAGTGGGTACAATTATACACACTCTGCTGTGTAATGTTAACCATCAATTTTTATTTTATTTAATATAAATCTCATCTAATTTACTTTTTCTTTTAACTCATTATATTGTTGATTGAAGTCTTTATCTTTGTTAGAGATATCTTTACCCTCTTTTGGAAGTTTATCGACATCAATTTTAGATAATTTTTCACTTACTTCAATTGTGTCTACACGCGTATCATAATAATTTTGTAAACTATAATACATTTCAATGGCATTTTTTCTCGCATTATCTACATGTGAATCAGATATATTTGTTTGGTTAATATCTTTAATTTGTTTGTCAATCAACGGAGAAATGTGATCATTGATTGCTTTCTTAGCTGAATCTGAATCAGTTGTAGAAGAATCGAGATATTTTTTAGCTGTAGATTTTAATTGTTTATTATTTGCCTCTAGCTTAGACGTTAATTGATCTGCATCACTTTTATTTGTAGCTTTATTGATGTCGGACTCTACTTGCGATCTATTCTTCTCGAAAAGTTTCGTATAATCTAATATGTCTTCATTGTCTTTAATTGAACGATTACATAAATCGACAAATGATTTTAAATCTTTGATTGAAGATTCTTTTGATTTCACACTTTCTAAATAAGTTGCGCGGAGTTTTTTAACATCATTTGTTTTTGCCGGTAATTGTTGTGTAGATTTCTTATATTTTTTAAATTCGGGAATGAGATAATTATTAATATCCTTTTGAAGTGCAATAAATTCTTTTTTATTTTTATCGGTCGTATCTGTTTTACTCAAATTATCTAACTCTTTTAAATGTATCTTATCTATAACTTCTTCAACATTTTCTTGTTTTTGCTTAACATCTTTATATTGATGTTCAAAATCCTTTAAATCTTTAGTTGATTTACTTCCACATGCAGTCAAAGTAATAGCAAAAATAACAATTGTAGTGATAAATAGTAATTTTTTCATATCTGCACCCCTTATCATTAAACATTATACATAAACGTATTTATTATGAAAATGAATTGTGTTATAGTATGTCAGACTTTACTGTATTTTTGAGAATGATTAATTTTTAAGGAGTAATCTATGTACGCATATGTCCAACCTTTAGTTAAAGATGAGTCTCATAAATCTTATGAGAAAGAATATCTTCGCGTTAAAAATATTTTGTTTGGCTTATTAGATTCACCAGTCAAATACACGCAACATATCGGTGGTACACGTCATTTTAATTATGAAACAGAACCTATACTAGATGTGCTTGTCGGTGTAGATAATTTACATGATATAACAGCGCTAGATGAGAAACGATTAAACTATGCTGGTTTTTATCGATTACATCACTCTTATAAAAAGAAAGTGATGATGGCACGTTTTAATAACTTTAACGAACTTAAACAAGAAGTAAGATTACATATCATACAGTTAAATACTCCTTTGTTTGAACAATATCAAAATGTTGATAAAGTATTATCTCAAGATAATGAAATTTCACAATTATTTTCAAAGAAAAAGCAAGATATATTGAAACATGTCCAGACGATTCGTATGTATGAAAATCAAAAACAAAACTTATTTGAAAAGATACATAAGCAATTAAGTTAATTTAAGTTGATATATAAAACATAAGATACATCATCCCTATGTGTCTATATAATGTTAAAATAATATATTCAAATTTCGCAAATAACTTTTAAAGTTGATATAATAGTACTTATATTAAGAAGTTGAGAAAGGATGTTCAAGACGTTGAATAAAAATGACATCTTACGTGATTTAAAGTCAATTATTCCCGAAGACATTATTAAAGTGGACGAACCACTTAAACGTTATACCTATACTGAAACAGGTGGAGAAGCGGATTTCTATTTATCACCCACTAAAAACGAAGAAGTACAATCGATTGTTAAATACGCTTATAACAATAATATTCCTGTTACATACTTAGGAAACGGTTCAAATATTATTATACGCGAAGGTGGTATTCGGGGCATCGTTCTAAGTTTACTTTCTTTAGATCATATTGATGTTTCAGACGATGCAATTATAGCTGGTAGTGGCGCTGCAATTATTGATGTTTCAAGAGTGGCACGTGATTATGTATTAACTGGTCTAGAATTTGCGTGTGGAATTCCAGGTTCAATTGGTGGCGCCGTATTTATGAATGCTGGTGCCTACGGTGGAGAGGTTAAAGATTGTATTGATTACGCACTTTGTGTGAACGAAGAAGGCGACTTAATTAAACTCACTACCGAAGAATTAGAACTTGATTATCGAAATAGTATTGTTCAGAAGAAACACCTCGTAGTACTTGAGGCTGCTTTCACATTAGAACCAGGTAAATTAGATGAAATACAAGCTAAAATGGATGATTTAACTGAACGTCGTGAATCAAAACAACCGTTAGAATATCCTTCGTGCGGAAGTGTATTCCAACGTCCTCCAGGTCATTTTGCTGGAAAACTTATTCAAGATTCTGAGTTACAAGGTCACCGTATTGGTGGCGTAGAAGTCTCTAAGAAACATGCTGGATTTATGGTCAATGTAGATAATGGTACAGCTACGGATTATGAAGACTTAATTCATTACGTACAAAAGACAGTAAAAGAAAAATTTGATGTTGAACTTAATACTGAAGTACGTATTATTGGAGAGCATCCTGAGAGCTAATTCTGTAAGGAGGTACATCTATCTATGCCTAAAATATATGGATCAGTTATAGACAAAGAGACCAGATGTACTCACTATCATTCTTTTTTAGATGTTATTGCTATTAAGTTTAAATGTTGTAATAAATATTATCCGTGTTACAAATGTCATGAGGAGCATGAATCTCATGCTATAAAAAGATGGACAGAAAAAGAGTTTGATAAAAAAGTGATTATGTGTGGCGTTTGTAACCATGAAATGAGTATACATGATTATATGATGGTTGAAATGTGCCCCAACTGCAAAGCACATTTTAATAGCAGATGTAAGTTTCATTACCATTTATATTTCGAAATATAGAAAAACGTGATAAGACGTTGATTATAATACTATAGCTCCTAAACTGGATTTCATTAAAAAATCAGTTTAGGAGCTTTTTTATAAAATTAATTTTCTGCTTTATCGATTACTTTGTTTAATTCATCAATTTGTTTGATAGTAGTCGTTGAAGAACCAGAAGAGAAGTACCATAGTTTAGGATCTAATTCATATACATTATTACTTTTAATTGCTGTTACATTTTTAATAACTTTATTTTTTAGAACTTGATTAGTCGTTGATTTACCACCTACAACTGACCCACGATCCATTGCTAAAATTACATCTGGATTTTGTTTGTTAATATATTCATTATTAATGTTTTGACCATGCGGACTATTGCTTACCTTTTTATCAGCAGGTTTAAATCCTAATGTATCAAATACTAAACCACCAAAACGTCCCCCTGGGCCATATGTTGATAATTCACCTTCATTTACCAATAATTACTTTCTTATTAAAGCCTTTAGTTTTATCTTTCATTCCAGAGATTTTTTTATCTAGGTCTTTATTAATATTTTTGGCTTTATCTTCTTTATCATAGATTTTACCTAAATTCTCTGTATTTCTCTTCATATCCTTAACTAAGTTATCATCACTTGTACCGACATATACTACTTTGGCATCTGGTGCAGCTTTTTTAAATTCGTCTAAATTTTTCTGATTAGCTGTTCTTCCTGAAATGAAGATAACTTCTGGTTTCGCTGATGCAACCTTATCAAAGTTTACTTCTTTTAAATTCCCTGTATTGATATACTTATCATCTTTAAAATTATCTAAAAATTTAGGTAAAGATTGATTATTTTCTCCTTTAGGCAAACCTTTTACTTTATCTGCCACACCTAATTCGTTTAACACATCAAGTGCGCCATAATCTAATACTACGGCATTTTTGGGATGCTTTGGAACTTTGACAGTATTAGATATTTTTTTAGCATCACTTCCGTCACGTTCCTTACCGCTTGCTTCAAAGTTATTCTTGATGGTTACAGATTCTTTTGAATCACTATTTTTATTCTCAGAATCTGAACCAGTATTATTCGAACCATTACTACAAGCCGATAAAACTAAAACTAAAGATAATAATAAAAATAAGACAGTTTTTTTCATTTGTACGACTCCTTAATAAAATTTGACCTAAGTGCAGCGTTACATTTAAACTTTTCTTTTTATCTTTGTGCATGCATCACCCCTTTAACTATGAGTCTAAATTTCTATGATTGAACTGAGTCAAAAGTAGCTTCATCATAATAAAGACAAATACGTTGTCCTCTTATTTCTTCTATACGGACATCCATTTCATATAATTTCTTCAATATGTCAGACTGAATAACATTATCTTTAACATCAGCTTTGACAATTTCACCCTGTTTAAGTGCAATAATATTGTCTGAATAACAAGAAGCAAAATTAATATCGTGTAATACGATAATGATTGTTTTATTTAATTTACGACACAATTCTCGTAACGTTTGCATAATTTGTACTGAGTGCTTCATATCTAAATTATTTAGAGGTTCATCCAATAATATATATTCAGTATCTTGAGCAATCGTCATAGCAATATATGCACGCTGACGCTGACCTCCTGATAGTGTTTTGATATTACGATTTCTAATTTCTTTTAGTTGTAATAAATCTAAGGCATAGTCTACTTTGTCATAGTCTTCTTTCTTCATTCGTCCTTTCGAATATGGAAAACGACCAAAGTTAACTAATTGCTCAACAGTAATATTCATTTCAGTATGATTGGATTGTTTTAAAATACTTAATTTTTTAGCTAAATCATCAGTTTTATAATCTGATATTACTTTGTCTTCAATCGAAATTGTGCCATTGTCACAGTTAAATAAGCGACTCATCGCAGATAATAATGTACTTTTGCCAGCACCATTAGGTCCTATTAAAGAAGTCAGTTTCCCTTTTTCAATATCAACACTAATATCCTTTAAAATAGGTTTATTCTCAATCGTTTTGTCTAAATTTTGAATTTGAATCAATTTGCACTTCTCCTTTTAACAAGTAAATAAATGAAGTAACTACCACCTACTAAATCCACTATTAAACTGAATTCAGTGGTTGCTTCAAATAGGTTTTCAACTACCCATTGCGCCATAAATAAACTGATCCAACTAAAAAGTATGGTCGTAGGTAAAATATATTTATGTTCATAGGTCTTCATGAATTCATGTGCTAAGTTGACTGTTAATAAACCAAGAAACGTTACAGGGCCTATTAATGCAGTGGATATAGAGACAAGTAAGGCAACCAAAATAAGTAATAACCGCGTCATGTTTTCATAAGATACACCTAAATTAATTGCTTGCGCTCGCCCTAATAGAAGTACATCTAAATAAGGTCGAAGTATAATTGTTACAACAATTAAGATAACTAACAATATGCCTGAGACACTTACTAAATTAGAATTTGATGCTTCAAAGCTAGCAAACATGACACTTTGAACCGCTAAGAAAGATTCTGGATTCATTATAAGTTGGAGGAAACTTGTAATACTACGGAAGAATGTTCCTAATATCACGCCGACTAATAGGATAAAATAGACTGACAAGTGACCTAGTTTAAATATGACTTGAAATAGTAGTAATGAAAATAACACCATAGCAATCAAGGTAATTAAAAAATTAAGATAGATGTTTGTGACTACGGCAGCTTGCTCACCTAATATAAAAATGGGTAATACTTTGACAAATAAATAAACTGAATCAAGTCCCATAATGGAAGGAGTTAATAATCTGTTTGTAGTAATAGATTGAAAAATAACTACTGAGGTTCCTATTGCTGCACCTACTAATAGGATAAGAATGAATTTTTTAAAACGACTTTGGAATTGATATTCAAATATATTAAAGTCTAAACCTACAAATAAATAAAAAATGGCCATACAAATTGCTATAACGACTAGTATACTTATTTTTTTGTTAGAGCTCATTTGCATAATTTTTCCTACCTTTCATTAGCAAGATTAGGAAAATAATTGTGCCAAACACACCTATCGTTAACCCAATATTAATCTCATAAGGATAAACTATTATTCTGCCAATAATATCAGCAATTAATACAAAAATCGCACCGAGCATGAGTGTGTGCGGTAATGCATTTTTCAAATGATCACCTCTGTAAATAGAGATAATATTCGGTACAATTAATCCTAAAAATGGTAGCGTTCCTACTGTAACAACGACTAAAGCTGTTAGCGTTGCAGTAATAAATAATGCGATATTAATGATTTTTTCATAACTTACACCTAAATTATGACTAAAGTCTTTTCCCATACCTGCAATTGTAAAATGATTTGCAAAAACAAACGCTAGAATAAGTAAAGGTATAGTGAGATACAATACCTCATAACGACCACTCGTTATAATGGCAAAATTTCCAATTAACCAATTGCCAATGCTTTGTAACGCATTTGTTCTTAACGCTATAAATGTGGTAAAGCTGGATATAATACCACCAATCATAATCCCTAAGAGTGGAACAAAAATGACCTCTTTTACACGTATAAGATTAATTAATCGAACAAATATAAAAGTCCCAATAATACTTAAAGCAACAGCGAATAATAATTTGATTAAAATATGTCCATTTGGAAAGAACAGTAGTGAAATTAAAATACCTAATTTCGCCCATTCCATAATACCTGCAGTGGTAGGGCTTACAAATTTATTTTGCATCATCTGTTGCATAATTAATCCTGCTAATGTAAGTGAACTTCCTGAAAGGAGGATACTCACCGTTCTAGGAATTCGGCTTGAAAACAAAATGTTCATTTGTTCATCATTTAAATGGAAAATATCTAAGAGAGAGAGCTGACTCACTCCTATAAATAAAGAGACAATAGTTAAAATCACTAATAAAATAAATAAGGTATAACCTTTAAATATAAATTTCATTAGTCATTCTCCTTAATAAATATGTATGATGCGAAGTAAATAACCGACTTAAATGATAATGATTATCATTACCATTAATATTATAGATTATGTTATCGTTTTTCAATAGCTTTTCACATTTTTTGAAATTTTCTTTATAAATATTTCTATACAATAGTTCGTAATACATAACATTATTTATCATTTATAACTTTTTACACGCAAAAAAAGAGATTCCTACTCATTTTAATAGGAATCTCCTTAATATATGTCATCTTATTTATCGAAAATAAAGTCTTCATCTTGTAAAGCCTCTACGTTTAACGCTAACGTATAGCCATCACCTTTAACTGAGAAGAAGTCATGGTTCTTAGTAGATGTATCCAATGCATTTTCAATAATAGGATTAAATTCACGTTCTTCAAAATATGGTTCAAATCCTAAGTTAGATAATGCTTTATTACCGTTGTAACGTACATAGTTTAGAACATCTTCAGTTAAACCAATATCATCATATAGTAAATGCGTATATGAAACTTCATTATCATAAAGTTCATTTAATAATTTATACATTTCTTGATCAGCTTTTTGCTTTTCACTTTCTGAAAGTTCATTACGTAAACTTTGCGCATCTAAGCCAGTGAATACGACATGAATTGATAAATATAATAAAATTTTACGAATAATTTCACCAGAAGTTGTCATTTTACCTTGTCCAGCAAGATAAAGAGGATAATAGAAACCAGAATAGAATAAGAATGTTTCTAAGAATACGCTTGAAACTCTCGCTATATATTGGTCAAAGATTGAAGCTTCTTTTCCCCAGAGTTTATGATAATTATCGATAATTTTATCTGATTTATATTTTAAATGAGGTTCTTCAATAACCCATGTATCTAGTAAATAGTTTGTTTCACTAGATGGAAGTAATGTTGTAAAAATATGTGAGTAACTCTTAGCATGAATTTGTTCCATCATAGCCATAAATGAGTACACGGCTTTTTTTCTTAAATCAGTCGTGTGTAACATAATCAAAGGCATACCATCATCTGCTTGATGTGTATCCAGACCAGTTAACCCTGCTAATGCTTTTTTAAATGTTTCTCTTTCAGAATCTGATAGTGTCTTCCAACTTGCAATATCTTTTGAAACTTTAAACTCTGTTTCTACCCACATTTGTGAGATATTTTGACGCCAAAACATATTCGTCATATCTTCTTGGGTATTCCAGTTGACTGCCTTCATGAAAATCCTCCTGTCTGTTTATGTATAATATAGAGCATTTCAATCATAGAAATGGATGAATGTCATCATTTCTAAGTGATTGAAATATTCTCTAGTGGTTGATTTGTTTGAGTTATCTAATTAAATTGCACAACTTGTACATTCTTCTACACTTAATAGTTTATTTCTTGTGTAATAAAGTGATTTTAATCCTTTGTAATGTGCATAAACATATAATCTTGAAAGTTCACGTGTAGATATTTCTGAATTAACATATAAAATAGTTGAAATACCTTGGTCTACGTGAGTTTGAATTGTTGAAACTAAATCAATTAATTTCATTTGGTCAGTATTAAATGCTGATTTGTAATACCACATTGTTTCAGGTGACAAGAAAGGCATAGGATAAAACGTTTCAGCATTGCCATAAGTACGACGTTCAATCTGATCTACAATTGGCATTACAGAACTTGTTGCATTTTGAACATATGAAATACTTTGAGTAGGCGCAATCGCTAATCTATACGCATGATATAGTCCATATTGTTCAACTTCTTTTTGTAATACTTTCCAATCATCTGATGTTGGAATATCTAGACCTTCGAATAATTGACGAACTTTTTCAAATTGAGGTTCAAATTCCTGTGAAGTATAAAATTCAAAATATTTACCATTAGCATAATCTGAAGACTCAAAATCTTGATATCTTTCTCCACGTTCTTTAGCAATTTCCATTGAACGTTCAATAGAATAGTAGTTCATCATCATGAAGAAAATGTTAGCAAAATCTTTTGCTTCCTCAGATTCATAACCGATTTTATTTTTAGCAAGATAGCCATGAAGATTCATTACACCTAAACCAACTGAATGTAATTCGCTGTTTGCCTTTTTAACACCTGGTGCATTCTGAATATTAGCTTCATCACTCACTACAGTTAGAGCATCCATTCCAGTATGGACTGAATCTCTGAATTTACCTGATTCCATCACGTTAACAATGTTTAAAGAACCAAGATTACAAGAAATATCACGCTTAATTTCGTCTTCAGTACCGTAATCATTAATAACAGATGTTTCTTGTAGTTGGAAAATTTCAGTACATAAATTACTCATTTTGATTTGGCCAATATTAGAGTTCGCATGTACTTTATTAGCATTGTCTTTAAACATAAGATATGGATATCCAGATTGCAATTGCGTTTGGGCAATTGTATTTAACATTTCACGAGCATCTTTTTTCTTCTTCTCGATATTTGGATTAGCAACCATATCATCATAATATTTCTCTAAATCGATATCATCTAAAGTTACACCGTATTCTTGTTTAACCGTATGTGGTGCAAACATATAGAAATCTTTGCCTTCTTTAGCCAAATCAAAGAATTTAGATGGAACGATAAGACCAGTAGAAATTGTAGATAAACGTAAATCTTCGTCAGCATTTACCTTTTTAGTATCTAAAAACTCTTCCACATCATAATGGAAAATATTTAAATATACAGCACCAGCACCCGGACGTTGACCTAATTGGTCCGCATAACTAAATCCACCTTCAAGTGCTTTTGCCACTGGTAATACACCTTTAGCAACGCCTTTAATCCCTTTAATAGCTTCTCCACGTGCACGTAGTTTAGATAAGTTGATCGCCACACCGCCACCAATTTTACTCAATTGCTTAGCTGTTGAATCAATAAAGTTAATAGAGTTTAAACTGTCATCTACTTCTAATAAGAAGCATGAAACAAGTTCTCCACGACGCGCACGTCCTGCGTTTAAGAAAGTTGGCGTTGCTGGTTGATAACGTTGTTCAACCATAGAAGAAATAAATTGTTTAGCTTGTTTAGTGTCACCATTTGCCAAATAGAGGGCAACAATTGCTACGTGTTGGTTATAATCTTCTAAAAATTGACTTTTGTCATTTGTTTTTAGAGCATAGTCTTTATAAAACTTACTTGCAGACATATAACTAGCAAATTGGAAATGGATTGATTTAGCAAACTCAGTAATTTCTCTTAAACTTTCTTCAGTATATTTTTCAAACACATTAAAATAGAAATTATTATCTACAAGATAATGTAAACGATCGATTAAAACATCGAAAAATATAGTCTTATCATGGATTTCTTCAAGATAAACTTTTAAAGCTTCTTGATCTTTCTCTAAGTCGAAAAAACCATTATCTTTTCGCTTAGTTACTTCATTATTTAATTCAATATGATTGTATTTCTTCTCGTCCATGGTTTTCATTGAAATTACCCACCTTATCCTTAAATTCAATTACATCGTTATTCGTGCCTTGTACTTCAAATTTCATCAATAACGGAACATTATATTCCTCTGAGATTGTGCGGCCTGCTTTCGCAAAATTTTGTCCCCAATTGCGATTTCCACTTGCAGCTACCGCTTGTAATTGAGCGTGATTTACCTCTAAAAAAGATTGAACGGGTTGTGGCACTTCTCCAAATCCAATAGTGCCAGTAACTAAGATATAAGGTTCACTTACTGATTCTGTACAATTATCTTGAGTAATTTCCATCGTGTCATCAATTCCTGCTCTTTGAATAAAGCGTCTGACATTGCCTGAAAATGAGAAATATACTACTTTCATTGGATCACCTTCTTTCCTCAATCTTTAGCTGTCATGGTTATATCGAGTACTCACTAGCTCAAAAAATAAAATCACCACTAAAATAGAGGTGTACATCGATATAATTTTGTATTTAAAAGTTTTGATACTTAAATTTACTGTATCGAAAAGCATATCTATAAATGCGACTGGGACATCATTGATTATCTTAGCCTCATTTAATATATGAGCAGTCGATGTCTGAAATGAAAGTTGCTTATATCAAGTTGCTCTCAATCCTAGTCATCCATGCCGTCAGGGTCCCAACATAGAAAATTTCTTAATAAAGAAATTTGCAAACAATGCAAGTTGGATGTGGAACAACGAAATTAATTTTACTAATTTATTTCTGTTCTACTCCCTTTTTAATGCTTTTAGTATCTCTATAAGTAAATAACCCCTATATATAGTAGTCAAAACTTAAATCATCACTATATGACAAATTATCTTTTTTGTAACTGATTACTAAAATAGCAATAATTTATCATATTCTTTAGTGTGAATTTGCATTAAAATGATTGTATTTCACATATTAACTTTTAATTCGTAAACACAATATGTAGTGTTTGATTTTGAAATTTAATACTATATTCTGTGTTTCATTATACATAAGTGCTCAAATTTATGAAAGTTAAAGTTTATTGACGAAAAATAGTTAATCTTTAAGAAAGTGCACCACTACGTTATTAGAGCTCATTATTCTGAAATAAAAAATTTTTTCAAGGGTCTTCACTTGCTTTTTAACCCAAAATAGTCATACCTCTCTACGATGCACTTGAGGTCAAAATCTCGCACAGATGTTTCATACAACCTACAACAACAAGTATTTTATGTCTTTATGTTTTCATTAATCACAATTAAATTCTTATAAGATATAACTCCTCTACAATAGAACGTGTGTTCGCATTTAGATTATATAACTCTATTTTTTATTTTGCAAGGACTTATGCATAGCCATTTTATTTATGCTAATATAGTTACGTTAATCTTATAGTATTGAGGCGATAATATTGAATCCAAAAGTAAAAGGTATTATTGCTATTTTAATTTCTGCAGTGGGATTTAGCTTTATGTCAGTCTTTTTTAGACTTGCAGGAGATTTACCTGTATTTCAGAAATCGCTCGCTAGAAATTTTGTAGCTATGTTTATACCATTATTTTTTATTTTTAAATATAAACAACCAATGTTTGGTAAGTTGAGCAGTCAACCTCTACTCATATCTCGCTCAACTTTAGGTCTAATAGGTGTATTGCTAAATATATATGCTATTGACCATATGGTTCTAAGTGATGCCGATACACTTATGAAATTAAATCCATTTTGGACGATTCTTTTAAGTCTAATTTTCCTACATGAAAAGGTACGTAAATATCAAATATCAGCTATGATTATAGCCATATTAGGTATGTTATTAATTGTAAAACCAGAATTTTCTTCTTCTGTTTTCCCTTCAATAGCAGGATTATTCTCAGGTATCTTTGCCGCATCAGCTTATACATGCGTTCGTGCACTAAGCACTCGTGAGAAACCATATACAATTGTATTTTATTTCTCTTTATTCTCGGTGGTCGTATTGATACCTTTCTCAATTTTTACATTTGAACCTATGACAACAGTGCAAATCTTATATCTACTAGGTGCAGGATTGTCAGCAGCCGTTGGACAAATTGGTATCACACTTGCATATGGTTTTGCTCCTGCAAAAGATATTTCAATCTTTACGTATGCTTCAATCATTTTCACAGCATTATTCGGCTTTATCTTATTCGGAGAAACACCTGATATGTTTGCGACTGTAGGTTATGTTGTGATTATCGGTGCAAGTTACTATATGTTTGAAAAGGCACGAAGAGAATCTAGTATAAAAGAAAGTTAAAGGAGCCAATATAATGGAACAAGGACGTCAAAAAGATGAATTACAAGATATTACATTACTAGGAAATCAAAACAATACGTATGATTTTGATTACAGACCAGATGTTTTAGAAACATTCGATAATAAGCATCAGGGGCGTGACTATTTCGTTAAATTTAATTGCCCAGAGTTTACATCGTTATGCCCTATTACAGGCCAACCAGATTTTGCAACAATTTATATTTCATATATTCCTAATATCAAAATGGTGGAGTCTAAATCATTAAAGCTATATTTATTCAGCTTTAGAAATCACGGCGATTTCCATGAGGATTGTATGAATATTATTATGAATGATTTAATTGAATTAATGGATCCACACTATATTGAGGTTTGGGGTAAATTCACTCCTAGAGGTGGCATTTCAATTGATCCTTACACAAACTATGGTCGCCCGAATTCAAAATATGAAAAAATGGCAGAACATCGCTTAATGAACCATGATATGTACCCAGAAAAAATAGATAATCGTTAAATATATCGCCCTCCATTGAAAGTGTTTATTCAATGGAGGTTTTTGTTATAAAAATTATTTTCTTATTTGATAAAAAAACTATTGCACTTTGACACGTTAAAGCGTATTTTATTTATATCGATTCATTTATACGAATGTTTATAACAATATAAATAAAGACACAAATTATCATATAAATGTAATGAAATCCGCAAATAGACTGAATATTCATATTATTTTTATTTTTTGAAAATTATTGAAAATTATTATCTACAATAGTACAATCATTTTTAAACAATTTAATATGGTTATTAGGGGAAGAAAAAATGGGATGAAAAAAAATAAACAAATAATTCCCATGAACAAGCAGTTCAAGAAATACCTCAACACGGATTCTTCGGGCATCCTCGAGGTTTAGGCGTACTCTTTTTCGTAGAGTTTTGGGAGCGATTCAGCTACTACGGTATGAGAGCAATGCTTATTTTTTATATGTATTTTGCGATTCAAGATCACGGACTTGGTATCGACAAAACTACGGCAATGTCAATTATGTCCGTATACGGTGCATTAATATACATGTCTTCTATTCCTGGTGGATGGATAGCAGATAGAATTACAGGAACACGTGGTGCAACTTTAATAGGTGCAGTATTAATTATCCTTGGTCATATTTGTCTAAGTTTACCGTTCGCAATGTTTGGATTATTCGCATCAATGTTCTTTATTATTATTGGTTCAGGTTTGATGAAACCAAATATTTCAAATATTGTAGGTCGTTTATATCCTGAAAATGATGTACGTATGGATGCTGGATTCGTTATTTTCTATATGTCAGTCAACTTCGGTGCACTGATTTCACCAATTATTTTACAACACTTCATTAATGTTAAAAATTTCCACGGTGGATTCTTAATCGCAGCAATTGGTATGGCGCTTGGTTTAGTATGGTACGTTTTATTTAATCGTAAAAATCTTGGTAAAGTTGGTATGAAGCCAACTAACCCACTTTCACCTGACGAAAAGAAAAAATATAGTTTAATTGTTGGAGCTATCGTAGCAATTATTGCTATTGTAGTGATTGTTTCTTATATTACACATACATTATCATTCGATTTAGTGAGTAACACAGTCCTTATATTAGGTATCGCACTACCAATTGTTTATTTCACTACAATGATCCGTAGTAAAGAAGTCACAGATACAGAACGTTCTCGTGTTAAAGCATTTATCCCTTTATTTATTTTAGGAATGCTTTTCTGGGCGATTCAAGAACAAGGTTCTAACGTTCTCAATATATACGGAATTGAACATTCCGACATGAAATTAAATCTATTTGGTTGGAAAACGAATTTCGGTGAAGCCATATTCCAATCTATTAACCCATTATTTATCCTATTATTTGCACCAGTAGTGTCAGCGGTATGGCAAAAATTAGGAAGACGCCAACCTAGTCTACCTATCAAATTTTTTATAGGTGCTTTAATGGCAGGTGCATCTTATATCATGATGGGTATTATCGGTAACATTTATGGCAGCGCACATTTCTCAGTCAACTGGGTTATCCTTTCATATATTATTTGTGTCGTTGGTGAATTGTGCTTATCTCCTACTGGTAACAGTGCGGCAGTTAAATTAGCACCGAAAGCATTCAATGCACAAATGATGAGTTTATGGCTATTAACAAATGCATCTGCTCAAGCATTTAATGGTACGTTAGTAAAATTAATTGATCCACTAGGTCAAACAAATTATTTCATATTCTTAGGTATTACTACAGCTGTGATTACCTTCATCATTCTTGCCTTTAGTCCTAAAATCATTAAAGCGATGAAAGGTATTCGTTAATCAATTTATCATGACTGCGATTCGATTATTTTCGACTTGCAGTTTTTTTATTTTATAATGGGTATAACTTCTAATCATTTGCTATTATTTTACTAAAAAGGGTAATTAATAGATTAAGAGAATTTTACGAAAGTAGGCATGCATAATGGAAAATAAATATAACCATGGCGTCCTGTTTTACCACGAACATAGTGGTTTGAAAGATATATATGAAGGACTTGGCGAAGTAACGAAATCTCTAAGTTCAATGTGTAAACACTTATCAATACAATTAAGTGAAAACGAAGGAGATATTATTAAATATTGTGAATCCATCAAAAACCATGAATATGGTACAGATATCGACATTTTATTTATCTTAGGTGGAGATGGCACAGTCAATGAATTAGTCAATGGTGTCATGCGACATGATTTAAGCCTCCCTATCGGCATTATTCCTGGAGGCACATTTAATGATTTTACTAAGACATTGAATTTAGATTCTAATTTTAAAAATGCTAGTTCACAATTGCTATCAGCACAGGTTGGATCTTATGATGTATTGAAAGTAAATGATACATATGTGCTAAACTTTGTGGGCTTAGGATTAATTGTTCAAAATGCTGAAAATGTCCAAGAAGGTTCTAAAGATGTTTTTGGAAAGTTAAGTTATATAGGGTCTACAGTTAAGACATTGATGAACCCTAGTAAATTTGACTTTACGCTCAATGTCGATGGTCGAGAAGAAAAAGGACATACTTCTATGCTTCTCATAGCTAACGGTCCTAATATTGGAGGCGGACGTATACCTTTAACCGATTTATCTCCTCAAGATGGTGAAGCAAATGCGTTCATATTTGATGAGCAAAGCTTTAGTATTTTGAATGATATTTTCAAGAAAAGAGATAGTATGAATTGGAATGAGATCACTGAAGGTATTGGGCATATTCCAGGTCGACATTTCACGCTCTCTACTGAGCCTAATATGAAAGTCGATATTGATGGTGAAATCAGCTTAGAAACGCCTATCGAGATTGAAGTTTTACCTAAAGCGATTCAACTTCTTACTTTCCCAGACCCTACCAATTAAAAAAGTGACACGACGGCGCTCTACGCACGTGAAGTCATACTCAACTAAGTTTTAAATATAAAAATTAGCAGTAAGACGATTCTAATTGAAATCATCTTACTGCTATTATTTTTGGAACGATATTCCAAGCTCTATAAGGGTGTCGTATATCACATTGAATGTCCCTACTTAATTTCCTAGGAAATAATTCTCTACGTCTCTCCAACCGCTTACTCGATCAAATCTATCATCATTAATATTATGAGATGCTGTAAACATAACGGGTTTACCTTCAAAGATTTCAAGTTGTCTAGGGTTATCGTCGATGAGATAATCGGCATTGACAATATTTTTTCTACCACAAAATACAAAATGTTGAGGATTTAAAAATGGAAAAAATTCTAAAAGCCATTCATATTTGTCATGAAATGATGTTGGGACGTCCATTGCTGCTGTAGCAATATAAATATCATAATGCTCGTTTAATTTCTTAACTACTTCTTGAGCATGTGGCATCACTTTTAAACGTCTAAAGAAGCCCGGTTCTCTTAATACTTCAGTTACCAATCCTTCATGTTCAGGCATCATATGTTTTAATTTTTTACCTTTTAGAGCCTCGATAGTAATCCCTAGATTTGCTCGTTCATTTACTGCATCAATGATTTCACCTAGTGTATCAGCTAAGACTTCATCCATATCTATCGCAATTTTTTCTCGCGTCATTCCATTTGCACTCCCTATTGATAATAAAAATTCAATTTAGATATTAGTATAGCAAAAATTAAAGCTAAGCACAGAAATAACAAATTCAGAAAATGTTTATAAAGGAAATAATGAATTAGACTGATAGAAAACCCTTATTAACCGAGTATTCGAATTTGCTTAACGTAGTATTGATAGCGA
>NZ_KV840039.1:781220-807406 GCF_001839105.1 Staphylococcus sp. HMSC62A08
AGGGAGCTAAGCAATACGCAGTATTGATATTATTTGAATGGATTCACATATAATGTATTTTTATCTCAATGTGAAAATGCTTTTTTACAGAGTTAACAGTCTAAAATATACCTCTAATTTGACTATACTACTTCGTTTTAAAATAAATAGTAAAGTTTAATTCTTCTAATAATTAAAGTTTTGAAGTACTTCTATCATTTTTTGATTTTGTTCAGGGAAACCGATAGTAATTCTTACTCCAGTAGGAAATGGACGTGTAATACACCCTACTTCTAACAATTCATCATATAGCGCCTTACTATTCGTCGTTTTCACAAAGATAAAATTAGTTTGACTTGGTAAAAAGTGTTCACTTTGAGGGATTGCATAGAATTTTTCGCGTTCTTCGGCATATTTTTGAGTAATTTCATTCAAATACGCTTGGTCTTCTAAAGCAGCAATAGCTGCGTACTCTGAAAGTCTAGTCACATTGAATGGTGGTCTAATGATGTTCCACTTTTCAATAGCGTCTGAAGAAGCTACCACGTACCCAACTCTTAAGCCTGCAAGCCCATATGCTTTAGAAAATGTGCGCAATAAAAACGCATTATCAAATGTTTCCTGCAACTTTAATGTATTAGGAAAGTCTTTAGCAGTTACAAATTCGACGTAAGCCTCGTCAATTAACACTGGGATATGACTCGGAACACGTTCTAGGAAATGGAATAAGGTTTCATGGTTGAAATATGTACCAGTAGGATTGTTAGGATTACATAGCCAAACTAACGCAGTATGTTCATCAATACTTTGTAGAATTCCCTCTAAATCAAATCCACCATCTTTAAGCGGAACTTGTACTACATCTGCGGATTCAACAATAGCGTTATGATAGTATTGACCGAACGTAGCTTCACTTGTCACGATTTTATCACCTGGAGTTAACACTGCTCTTGAAATCATTAATATCACTTCATCTAAACCTGCTCCAAAAAGAATACGTGATTCATCAACATTTAAATGCTCACTCAATACCTTTCTAAGACCTGGTGAGCCTGACTCAGGATAATAATATAATTCGTCTAGGTGCTGTTCAATTGCTTCTTTCACTTTAGGCGTAGGACCGTATAAATTTTCATTAGACGCTAATTTAAATAGCTCCCTTTCAATGCCGTATTTGTTTTTCAATGCTTCTGGAGAAAGTCCAGGTTCATAAGCTGATAGTTGCTCTAATTGTTTCTTCATAATCGAATTCTCCCCTTGAATTGACTGAAATTTTAAAAAACTTAATACCCATTATATACAATGGAGTAATTTAAAATCAATGACATTCAAACTATTTATAAATAAAATTCCTGACAATTCAATGCCAGGAATTTCAAATTGATTATTTAACAAGCCCTTCTTTTTTCAAGTAAGCTTTTGCCACTTTATAAGGGTCTTCTTTTTTAACAGTTACTTTATAATTCATTTCTTGCATTTGTTCATCCGTAATTTTACCAGCTAATTGATTGAGCGGTTTCTTAATTTCTGGATGTTCTTTAAGGAATTTCTCTTTAAACATTGGTGCACCTTGATATGGTGGGAATACATGTTTATCATCTTTCAATACAACCATGTCATATTGTTTTAATTCAGCATCTGTTGAATAAGCGTCGATTAAGTTAATGTCGCCTTTTTCAACAGCAGTATAACGTAATTTAGGTTCCATTGTTTTCACATTTGAAATGTTGAGATCATAGGCTTTTTTCACTGCTTTAAAGCCATCTGGTCTATCATTAAACTCTAGAGTGAACCCTGGTTTAAGCTTATCTTCAACTTTTTGTAAATCGCCAATTGTTTTAATATTATTTTTCTTAGCAAAGTCACGCTTCACTGCTAACGCATATGTGTTGTTATACTTCATTGGTTTTAACATTGTCATCTTATACTTTTTCTCTAAGCTTGTTTTCGCTTGATTATAAACGGCTGGCTCTTTTTTAGATTTTAAATCTTCTTTTGTCAATTCTCCAAGAACTGTTCCAGTAAACTCGAGATAACCATCGATATCATCAGATTTCAATGCATTGAATAGGAACGATGTTTTCCCCATTCCATCTTTAACATCCACAGTATCATCTGTTTCCTCTTCTATTAGAATTTTGTACATGTTAGTAATCACTGAAGGTTCTGAACCGAGTTTACCTGCGAGGGTAATTTTGTCACCCTTTTGCGCGAATAATGGAATAACAATTGCTAATAGAATCACTAACACAATCGCACCTAGTGTGATTAATAGTTTTTTGTAAGAAAGCTTCTCCATATATCTAAGAATTAAATCGAAAATGATAGCTAATAAAGCTGCTGGAATCGCACCAATTAAAATAAGCGAACTATCATTACGATCAATACCTAATAGAATGAGGTCCCCTAAACCACCAGCACCAATTAAAGCTGCTAACGTAGCAGTACCAATAATTAATACCATTGCAGTGCGAATACCTGCCATGATGACCGGCATCGCAATAGGTAATTCTACCTTAGTCAGTCTTCTGAATGGTTTCATACCAATACCTTTAGCCGCTTCGACTAATGACGGATCAACCTCTTTAATACCAGTATATGTATTCCGCAATATTGGTAATAATGCATAAACGACTAACGCGATGATTGCAGGTACACGTCCAATCCCAAATATAGGTATCATCAATCCTAATAATGCTAATGAAGGTATAGTTTGGAGCACCGCAGCGATATTCATCACGATTTCTGATAGTTTTTTAGTTTTTGTTAAAAGTATTCCTAGAGGTACCGCAATAATTGTCGCAATAAGTAATGCGATAAAAGATATTTGAATATGTTCAATAATCGTAGAAAGGAGTTGTCCTTTTCTATCACTTAACGTGCTTAGAAATTCATGCATGCGTGATACGCTCCTTTCTTTCCGATAAATAATTGAAAATGTCTTCACGTTTTAATAAGTATTGCGCTTGATTGTCACTATTTAAAATAATCACACCATCATTTTGTGCTAATAAATGATAAATACTTTCGATATTCTGACTTTCATTTACTTCAGGGTAGTTGGAAGTAGCAGACATTTCATTAAGCGAACGGTGAACATTTAAATCTTTAATTTGAATTTGCGCAAGTGAATCGCCATTCTGTTGTTCAAGGTGACTTCCCATAAATTGTTTAACAAACTCACTCTGCGGATGATCTTTAAAACCTTGTGGTGTATCAATCTGTTCAACATGACCATTATTCAACAAACAAATTCTATCTCCCAACTTCATTGCTTCCTGAATATCATGTGTCACGAAAACAATCGTCTTTTTAATTTTTGTTTGTAAGTCAATTAAATCATCCTGTAGTTTCTCTCTACTAATAGGGTCTAGTGCACTAAAAGGCTCATCCATAATAATTACAGGCGGGTCAGCTGCTAATGCGCGCACAACACCTACACGTTGACGTTGACCGCCTGATAATTCGTCTGGCTTTCTATTTTTGAATTTCTCAGGTTCTAAATTAACCATACTTAATAATTCATCGACGCGTTGATCAATATCCTTATCTTTCCATTTTTTCATCTGAGGAACTTGAGCAATATTCTCTTTAATAGTCATATGTGGGAATAATGCAATTTGTTGGAGTACATAGCCAATATCCCAACGCATTTCATAAACTGGATAATCGCTAATTGGTTTTTCTTTAAAATAGATGTACCCTTCACTTAATGGGATTAAGCGATTAATCATTTTGAGTGTAGTTGTTTTTCCGCAACCTGATGGTCCAATTAATACAAAAAATTCCCCTTCTTTTATGTTAAAACTCACATTATCTACTGCAATATTATTTCCATATCGTTTCGTAACATTCTTAAATTCAATCACAATTTCACCTTCATTCGTCCTACAAAAAGTAGACAATTTTAAACTATATTCCCTATTAAATCACTTTTAATTAAAAAATAACATTTTAACGTGAATTATATTATTAAAGATTCTAAATCTTCTACACATATTGAAAATAGTATAAAAAAACAAATGGAAAGTCCCAAATTTTAGCGAAAAATTAGATGGTTCATTTCTATTTCTAAAAGTCGCTCTAATAAAAAACAACGACTGAATCTAAAATATATTAGATCTAGCCGTTGTTAAGTTGATAAAAAGTTCATTTATTTTACTTTATCGTCATTTTAAATACTTGTTTTATAGGTTTGGATTTTTTCTAAAAAATTTAGGGCAGTAATGTTTTAATTTATAACTTCCTACACCATCGATAGAAATCATTTCCTGTTTAGATTCGGGTTTACGTTTCGCAAACTCTTCAAGCGTATAGTCTGAGAAGATACTAACCGGTGCAATGCCTAATTTATCACTTAACTGTTTACGCACTGCTACAAGTTCACCATAGAGTGCTCGGTCTACGCCTTCAACAGTATTGATGTATACTTTTTCTTTACTCTTTTGTTTAAATGGTGTGGTATAAACTTTTGTACTATCGTTAAGTAGCTTTTTCACAGAGTTATCGCAAATGAGTATTTCATCATTTTCGTTAAGATAACCTTTAAATCGTAATTCATCTATCAGATGTGCTAATTCTGAAGTTGTATAATCCTTCATTAAACCATGAGTTGTGAGTTGATCATAATCATTGTATTTAATGTAATCTGTGATTTCGCCTCTTAAAACTTGAATAATCACACTGTAGCTTTCTTGTTGTTTCATTCTTGCAATACAACTAATAATCATTTTAGCTTCACGTGTCATGTTATATGTTTTATTTTCTTGCACGCAATTACTACATTGTTCGCATTCTTCTAACTTTTCATTTGGTTCAAAATAATGGACAATCGTAGCTTCTAAGCATTTCTTAGTTTTCGTATATTGAAGCATCTTTGTGAGTTTTTCGCCCATTTTATCTTTATAATCATCATCTGCTTGAGAAACTGTAATAAAATATTCATGTAATCCCTTATCACGTTCACTAAAAAGAAGGATACATTCACTCTTCAATCCATCACGACCAGCACGTCCCGCTTCTTGATAATATGATTCAATATCTCCAGGCATATTATAATGAATCACGTATCTCACATTTGATTTATCAATCCCCATACCAAACGCATTCGTTGCTACAACAACATCCACACGATCGTATAAGAAATCATTTTGTGCAGCCTCACGCTCTTTATTCGTTAAACCTGCGTGATAAATTGTACTTTTAACTTTTTCATTTTCTAATGCTTCATTAAGTTCCTCTACCTGTTTACGTGTAGAACAATAAATAATCCCAGCTTGTCCATCATGGCTAGTGACATAGTCGACAACAAATTTTTGGCGTTGGTAGGTTGGATTCACTTTGAAAATTAAATTACGGCGTTTCGTACTTGTCTTAATTTCATCATACTTGCCGATATTTAACTTTTCCATAATATCCTGTTGAACTTCAGCAGTAGCTGTAGCTGTTAAGGCTACTATCGTGAAATCTTGAGGTAAAGTGAATACTTTATGAATCACACTTTGATAACTTGGTCTAAAATCATGTCCCCATTTTGAAATACAGTGTGCTTCATCAAAAGCAATAAGATGAATATCAATCTTTCTAAGTAAATTTAAGAAGAATGTGTTCTCAAATCGCTCTGGTGCAACATATAAAAATTGAATGTCACCCTGCTTAAGTTTATCTTCAATATCTTTTTGTTGCTTCTGAGTTAGACTACTATTCAAGTATGCAGCTTCAATCCCCATTGCTTTAAGCTGATCAACTTGGTCTTTCATTAATGAAATAAGTGGACTAATGACTATAGTTGTACCACCAAGCATGAGTCCAGGTACTTGATAACATATTGATTTACCGCCACCGGTTGGAAGTACTCCGAGTGTATTACGATGGTCTAATATTTTGGTTATAATCTCCTTTTGTCCTGGCCTAAATGTTTCGTAACCAAAATAATGCGATAAAGTTTCTTGCATGATTACAGTCCCCTTATTGTTCTTTTATTTCTTCAAGTTCACTCCATCTTGTGATGTCTGTTTCATATGTTTGTTCAAGCTGTTCTTTTTCTTCATTTAATTCTTTAATCTTTGCATAGTCAGCACTTGCTGCCACCATTTCTTCATCAATTTCTTCTAATCTTGTTTCCGTTTCATCAATACGTGTCATTAATGTTTCGTATTCTAATTTCTCTTTATAAGAAAGCCCTGTTTTCTTTCTTACTTGTGTTTTTTGCTTTGACTGTTGTGCTGATTGTTTAGCTAATGCAGCCTGACGTTCTTGTTCTTTTTTATACTTTTCATAATCTTCAAATGTGCCTATAATCTTTTCCATGTAACCGTCATGAATATACCAATATTCTTGTGCAACTTTATTCAAGAAATAACGGTCGTGACTTACAGTAATAACTGAACCACCGAAATCGTCAATATAATCTTCTAATATTGTTAACGTTTCAGTATCTAGGTCATTTGTAGGCTCATCTAATAAAAGTACATTAGGTTTATGGACTAACAATCTTAATAAATAGAGCCTTTTTTGTTCGCCACCTGAAAGTTTATAAATTTTCTTACCGTGTGTTGAACTTGGGAATAAAAAGCGCTCTAATAGTTGTGTGATTGAAATTGAAGTGCCATCTTTCTCCTTAGCCACTTCACTTTCTTCACGAAGATAATCAATCATTCGTATATCACGATCCAGTGTTTCTTCCGTTTGTTTAAAATAGGCAACTTTTACTGTTTGACCTATCTTTAATACACCTTCAAAGTCGTGATCTTCGTTGCTTAAGATATTAAGTAGTGTCGTTTTACCTGCGCCGTTTGGCCCTACAACACCTATACGTTGTCCACTCTGTATAATTTCCGTAATGTCTTTAAATAGCACTTTATCATCAATCGATTTCGTCACATGCTCTAATTCATAAACTTGTTTACCTAATCTAGAATACGCGAGATTCAATTCACCTTTATCTTGAGTATGCTGACCTTTCACTTCACTTTCAAGATTATTGAATCGGTTGATACGTGCTTGTTGCTTTGTAGTTCTAGCTTTAACGCCTGCGCGCATCCATGCTAGTTCTTTCTTATATAGTGATTTTTGTTTTTCTTGTTGTTTTTGTTCAATCACTTCATTTTCAGCACGCATTGCTATGTAATCCTCGTAGTTACCTGGGTATGCTGTTAACTTACCTCTATCCAATTCAATAATTCTTGTCGATACTTCATTTAAAAAGTAACGATCATGAGTTACAAATAAAACTGTATGTGGGTATTGTTTCACATAATTAATTAGCCAGTTAATCGATTCAAAATCTAAATGGTTAGTCGGTTCATCTAGTAATAATAAATCAGGCTGTTCAATCAATGTCTTGGCAAGAACTACTCGCTTTTGTTGTCCACCTGATAGTTCCCGAACATATTTAGTCGTATCATTAATACCTAATTTAGATAATATCGTTTTAATTTCAGCATTATAATCCCACGCATCGCTTTGGTCCATGGCTTCTTGAGCTTTCATCATCGCATTGAATTGTGCTTCACTTTGGTCGATTGCGTAAGCATTCACAGCTTTTTCATAGTCTTTAATCACTCGTAAAGTTGGCGTATCTGAACTTAATACCGCTTCAAACACAGTCAATTCCTCATCTAAATCTTGCTTCTGAGAAGAATAACGAATTCGATAATGGTTGGGATGTGTAATATCCGCAGTAAAATCTTCATCTAATCCACCAATGACTTTGAGCAATGTACTCTTACCTGTTCCATTGATGCCAACAAGTCCAATTCTCTCGTGTTCAGAAATGGATAAGTTCAAATTATCGAATATCACTTTGTCTGCATAGGATTTATTTAAATGTTCAATTTTGTATGCTTCCATGCTTATCTTCCTTTTCAAATATCGAATTTTGTCAACTATCGAATTTTTAAAATAATTTTGTTAAGCTTAATTCAGTTCTATATATTATACACCTTTTTAAGCTTAAATGATACAAGGAGACCTACTTATGGCACAAATCTTCGAAAACTTGCCTCCTTACATTCAAGCACTCATAGCTGGTATCATCACATGGTTACTTACAGCACTTGGAGCTGCAGCTGTGTTTGTGTTTAAGAAAGTAAATGACAAAGTTTTAAATTCTATGCAGGGTTTTGCAGCCGGAATTATGATTTCAGCAAGTTTTTGGTCATTATTACAACCAGCAATCGAATCAAGTAAAGGAAGTTCATTACCATGGCTTCCAGCTGCTATTGGCTTTGTACTTGGAGGCATATTTATACGAGTATTAGATTATGTGATTCCTCATATTCATCAAAATGCTCAGGATAAAAACCAACAACGAGAAGGTGTTAAAACCTCTCTCAGTAAAAATTCATTGCTTGTTTTAGCAATCACGCTTCATAACATTCCTGAAGGATTATCTATTGGGGTCGCCTTTGGTGGCGTTGCATCAGGAAATGGTCAAGCTACATTTCTAGGTGCCATTGGACTTGCCATCGGTATCGGTATCCAAAATATTCCAGAAGGTGCAGCACTCTCTATGCCAATTAGAGCTGCGGGTGCATCTCGCTGGAAATCGTTTAATTACGGACAAGCTTCGGCGATTGTTGAACCTATCTTTGCAACAATTGGTGCTGCGGCTATTTTAGTGGTCAATCCTATTTTACCTTATGCATTAGCCTTTGCTGCAGGTGCAATGATTTTCGTTGTTGTGGAAGAACTTATTCCAGATTCTCAATCTGGTAACAATACAGATTTAGCTACAATGAGCCTCATGTTTGGATTTACCATTATGATGATTCTTGATGTTGCACTTGGTTAAGTGGTTATGATTCATTCTTGCTAGATTGCATTGATTGCAAATCGCTTATATTAAAAAAAGAGGACTATCAGATAACATGTTTCGCGAATAGCGAAGGATCTGATAGTCCTCTTTTGTGTAGAAAGGAAAAATCTGGATTGAGTAAACTTAGTTAAGCGACTCAATCCAGATTGATGTTAGATTATTATTTTTTCTCATTACCTTTAGGACCTGCTTTGTATTCATACTTAGATGGGTTTACTTTCTTGAAGTCAGGGTTTTTATAGAATCTGAACAAGTCACCGTTAAGAACACTGTCACTCATTTCAAGATCTTTTTCAACCTGTTTCTTATTCTTGTCGAAGTCCTTAGGTTTCTTAGTGAGTAATTCATTGTCTTTATTAGAGTAAATCTTACCATTTACGTATTTATAATCTTTGGTAATGAAATCTCCATTTCTAAATGGAACAACATCATTATGTTGTTTTGAGAACATGTCTGTACCAAACATTAAGTAATTCTTACTATCAATACCTAATAAATGTAGTACTGTCGGCATTACATCCATTTGACCAGCATATTCTTTATTCACGCCACCTGGTTTGCCAGGTATTTTCAACCAGAAACCAGTACGGTTCAAGTCTGTGAATTTAGCTGGAGTGATTTTTTCACCTAATAGTTTTTCCATTGCGTTGTTATGATTTTCAGAGATACCGTAGTGGTCACCATAAATCATAATTACTGACTTGTCATAAAGACCTTTTTTCTTAAGATCAGTAATGTACTCTTCTAATGCTTGGTCTAAGTAATGTGCCGTTTGAATATAACCGTCTACTGTTGCATCACCTGTATTAGGTTTATCGATTGAAGCATCTTTCTCATCCAATGTAAATGGATAGTGATTTGTTAATGTAATCATATGTGAGTAGAACGGTTGTTTCATCTTAGATTGATAATCCGCTGATGCTTTAAAGAATGGTTTATCTTTAAGACCAAGGTTAACAATATTATCGTCAGACATATCGTAATATGTTGCATCGTAGAATTTATCAATACCAAAGTGTTTATAGACCTGATCACGGTTCCAGAATGTTTTATAGTCACCGTGCATAACATTAGATGTGTAACCTTGCTTTTGGTCTAAAATGGCTGGTAACGATTGGTAAGTGTTATCGCCTTTTAGTGAGTATGCAGAACCTTGTGGTAATCCATACATACTATTATCCATTGTAAACTCGGCATCTGATGTTTTACCTTGTCCAGTTTGATGGAAGAAGTTAGGGAAATAAGTAAAGTCTTTCTTACCACTTGATAATTTATTCAAGAATGGTGTGACTTCTTTACCATTTACCTTTTTATTGATTAGGAAAGTTTGGAAACTTTCTAAGTGAATTTTAATGATATTTTTCTTTTTCGCTACACCATAATATTCTTTATTTGGCTCAGTACGCTTTTGTTTCGTGTAGTTAAGTACTTTTGTTAAATCATCTTCTGATGCAAGCGCTTTTTGTTGATTATTTTCGATTGTTTTTACACCGTCATAAACAGTGAAGTTGTATGGTCCTAAATATTTAACAAGATATTTATGGTCAAACGTTCTTGTTAATAATTCTGGTCTATCTGTTTCAGCAAATGCTAAATTTAAGAAGAATAAAGCTACTGATGCAGCCATAACAACTGGAACAAATTTCTTACTAAATGCTCTAGTATCTAACCAATTACGTTTAAAAATTAAAATAATAAGGTAGATAATTGTGTCAATGAAGTAAACAAAGTCATACCATTTAAACGAAGCACCTACAGCGCCACCCATTGACTCAACGTTACCAGCTTGGTTCAGTGTACTAAAAGTTAAAAAATCTGAGAAGAATCGGAAGTACACTACATTCGCATAAAGTAAAAATGTTAATAGAAATCCTCCAATAAAAATGAACCAGAAAGCTTTCTTACCTTTGAAGAATAATAGCACACTTAATGTAAGTGCGATTAAACTGTAAGGATTCATAAGTAATATTAAGTTTTGTACTAGTCCCTTAACACCTAAAGAAAAATCAACATAATATGAAAAATACGTCTTTAAGGTAATGGTGAATACCGTTAATAAGAAAAACGCAAAAAGACTAATTTTCTTTTTGGGTAAACTCATGTTTGTTTCCTCCGTTAATAGTAATAAATCATTTTGAACATTTATCCCAATGTCATGTAATTAAATAAAAGTTTCAAAGTTTTTAGATAAAAATTAATTACAAAACTTGATACGTCACTTTGAGATGATTATTTAATTATCAAAATGATATATTGTCGCTTTCGGACAATTCAATTTTTATTGGTTGTTTTACAAAATTTTATGTTCCATTGGCTCAGTTTTATTTGTGATCATCATCGTTCATAAGGTTATTTAACCTTTTAACACAACAATGTAAGCGAGTAACACTACACGAGTGAACTCACTTATACTTTAAGGTTGTTAACTTATTATTAAGAAATAATGAAGTTTGTAACCAAATTGTAATAATAATACATAGTTCAATTTATAAATATATAGTAATGTCACACAAATATCAAGCAAAAACATGATATAAAAGTGTAATTTTAAAGTTCAAGGGAGTCTATACCCTTAAACAACTTGCTTAGTTTCTTTATAAAAACAATATCTAATTATAATGATTAATGTTTATCATTTCATCATACTTTAGGACTAGCATATTATTAGTGATCAATAAATTTTGTTTAAACCATGCGCGCTTTATTTCATCATTTCCAACTGCATGCGATATTCTATCCCATGAAATAGTTGATTTAACCAATTACTGTATTTAACTAAATTCTTTTCTGCGGTTTCAATATCTATAAATTGGAATTTCAGTTTTGAACCTTGTGGCTTTTGAGCTAACTTCGTTAAATGATAGCTTGCGATGGTTCCAATTTGTGGGTAACTGCCCAATGTATAGTGATCATTCAATAACACAATGGGCGTACCATCTCTTTTAACTTGCACTGTTCCCTTTTTTACAGACTGATGCGCTGGCATATCGTCGTAATAAGCTTTAATTTTTTGGCCGTCTAACAACATCCCTACACGATTGGTCTTACTCGACACTTTATATTCGGATAGAGTAAAACGATTAATTACATCTTTTTTAAAATCTTCTGTGCCTTTATTCTTAATAATATGGAAGACATCTGACATATAATTGAAGGATAATGCATATCCATCTATTCCCCAATCAGTCGTACGTGTTTCAGCTAAATTTTCAAATAACTTTTTATGTCGCTTTGAATATGCTCGTTTAAGTTCAATCTCATCGCCTTTTTCAAGCTTTCTTCCTTTGAAACCACCAATTTTCACATTAAAATCAGTCGACGTAGAATTGAGCCAGTTATCTAACTTGAAACCCCCACCAACAGCTAAATAAACTCGTGAAGTACGACTTGTTTCTCTAAATTTGAGTACTTCACCTTCTTCTATAAGATATAATTTATTAGGATAGATTGTGATGTTTTGTGTTTCGGCTTTAAAGTTTCCACCTGTCAAAGCAATAAGTGCAGGTTCAGTGAAACGAATTTCAGCCATTTTATGCGTCATCTCAAGTGTAGCTTCATTCTTATCATTTGCTACAAGTCGATTTGCAATCTCATGTGCTAAATCGTCGAGCGCACCACCTGGGATTACACCATCATGCTCATAACCATTTCTCCCAAAATCTTGAAAGCTACTGAATAGACCACTATTTTCTATTATGATCGACATATTTAAAATCTCCTAGCTCTATTTCATTTTTCTCTTTCGCAACGAACTTTACATTATCTCCTAATTTTAATAATGTGAAGTCTTCACGGTCAGGAAAGAATAACTGAAGTGGCGTATAACCAATCACTAACCAATCGTTGTATGTATCAGTTGTAACGATGCCACATTTTTTCCCTTCAATAATCACAGAACCAGCAGGAATAAACTTTTTCTGTTTACTTGTGTGATTCACGTGTAATTTTTTATGCATTCCTGTTAAATAAGGAAATCCAGGAGAATATCCCATCATTGAAACAAAATATTGTTCGCCAGTATGTAACTGGATAAAATCGGATAATTTAAGTTTAAGGTATTTCAATAATTCAGGTAAATCAGGTCCAAACTCATCTCCATAAACAATAGGCACTTCTAATGGTTGTTGGGCTTCATCGTTGTGTTTAATTTCTAATTGCACAGAATCAATTAAAGCCTTCATATATAGAAATGGTGATTGTATATTGTGATGTTTAATCATATCTCTCGCATCATAACAAATCATTAAATCAGACTCGGTAGGTACAATTTCAGTAATAAATGGATATGCTTTATCAATTAAGTATGATCTAAGCGCTATTAAATCTTCTGTAAGTTTTTGAGATACATCTTTTTCTATAGATACAACAATGGCTTGATCGCCTTGACTGTATACTTTCATATTTCCACCTCATACATATTAGTGATGATAAAACACATTCATTAAATCAATGACATGTGGCATCAGTGATTTTATTAAAAGATAAACCAATACACACGCACAAAGGCAAGTTATAGTGGCAGTCATTCTTGCACTTAGGTGTCTCTGTTTCGCCATCAACTTTTGTATAATATATTTATTTAGACTTACCAGCACTACCAATATAACGAACCATAATAATGCCATAGGCTACCTCTTTTTAATTATTAAAATTATCTTTCATTCTAATTTTATATATAAATTTTGACATCGGCAACCTCTCGTAAACTATTGATTAAGTAGAGATTAATTTGATTTGCTTGAATCTTCTTTTTTAAATCATCAACATAAATATCTTTCTCTATCATTCTACCTTGATCAAGAAGAGATTGTCTCATACATCCAAGTAAAAAGTCCTGATGATAAGTTGGAGTGTATAAGTCATTCCCCTCACCTATCATAATATTGCCAATATCGAATTCTAATATTTTTCCTGTTTCATCATATAATAGAATTAAATCTGTTTCATGATTATGTTCTAAATAATGACGTTCTGAAGTTTTATTCACTAAATATTTCTGATTAACGTGATGTGTTCTTTGAACTAAACGAGCAGTGAATAGTGTCTTTTCCGGTAAAGGTGCAATAATATAATCTAAGTGTCCATCGCGCTCCAAAGTTACTTTTAACCGATATTCGCCTTTTGGATATGTTTCTCTTATCAATTGTATTAATTCATGCCATTTTTGAGTATTTAAATTAAATTTTAAATCTGCACTAGACTTTTGAATTCTTTTAAAATGATAATCTAATCTTGGAATATCACCATTTTCAAGTCTCATTGTTTCAAATAATTGCATCTTATAAATTCTCCAAAATCTTAGTTTTATCGTGAAATTCTTGCACTTCATTTTCAGGGATAGAATCAATGGTAATACCAGCGCCCACCCCATAAATCGCCTCTTGATTTCTATATTCAATTGTACGTATAGGAATATTAAATATCATACGGCCATCTGGCAACAACACACCAATCGTGCCACAATAAATTGATCGAGGCGATGTTTCCAACTGTTGAATATACTTCATGGTACTTAATTTAGGCGCACCAGTGATAGAACCACATGGAAATAGTGCGCGCATGATATCGACTAAATTTGTCTGTGGCTTTAATTGACCGCTCACCATACTCGTCATTTGAAATACGGTATCATAACATTCAATCATAAATGGTTGATCAACGTTTATCGTGCCACTTTGCGAAATTCGAGTAATATCATTTCGAAGTAAATCCACTATCATGACATTTTCGGCTCTATCCTTTGCTGAATGCTTCAAAGCGTAGTATAACTGTTCATCTTCCTCGATTGACCGACCTCTTGGCATCGTGCCTTTCATCGGTTTACTTAAGATGACATTGTCATGCTCTTTGAAATCTCCTTTTTGGAAGAATAACTCTGGTGAAATCGAAGCCACTTGTATCTCTGGTGTATCTAATAAAGCTGTGTAGTGTCCATTCTGATGTGCTGTTAGTTTGTCATATAATGCTGTTATAGGAAAATGAATGGCCGAATACAAACGAGTCGTATAGTTCACTTGATAGGTATGCCCTTCTACAATTGCTTGTTGTATTAATTTAATTTTTCTCATCATGGCATCATCACTTTCATGAAATTTAAAATGATGCCTTTGTTTTGTGGAATTTAATTTTCTGTTGTGACTTGCACTAGCATTTTCTTTTTTATGCCGAACATCTTTAAATGAATAAGCTACTGCCAATATTTGATTTTCTTCTATTATATTGACGCTCATTTTATCATTAAAATAAGGTGCCGCTTCGTACGTCATATATAATGCCACATAACGCCCTTTTTGTTGTTCATTTTCCGCAAAATTAACAACCTCTCCCACTTCATCAAGATGATAAGCAATTGCAGAGTCTAAACATTCTTCCATAATTAAATGATAATCTTTAGATTGATTCTCATCTTCGTAATATCGATAATTGAATTCAACATGCATATTGAACGCCTGCCTCATTTAAAAATAACTTAAGCTGTTCGTGTCCATACTCACTTAATATAGATTCTGGATGATATTGAACACCATAAACATGAAAATCGCGGTGCTGTACGGCCATAACAATTCCTTCATTATTATAAGCAGTAACCTTTAGTGAATGAGGTATTTGTAATGGATCGGCCATAAGCGAATGGTATCGCATTACATTAAAATACAAAGGAAGGTCCTTAAAGATTCCTTCATTTGAATGATGCAGCGTTGTGGTATGACCGTGAACTGGTTTATCATTATGTATAATTTGCCCGCCAAAGTGTTCAACGATGACTTGAAAGCCCAAACATACACCTAATATAGGCACATCTCGATAATATTCCGTGAGTATAGTTGAAAGTATAGGATAATCACTTGGACGACCAGGCCCAGGAGAAATAACAATTACCTGAGGGTCTAATTGTTTAAGCATTGGAATCGTGACTTGATCAACGGATATGACCTGAACATCATCAGTTGTTTGGACTGTAAGATAATCTATTAAATTATATGTAAATGAATCATGGTTATCTATCATTACTATCATAAATGTGCTCCGTAGTTAAATTTTAATCATTTTTACTTTTGTCACTCTATTATCACAGAACGTGACTTGATTTTATATAGTATATCGTTTATTCTATTTTGCGTACAAAAATAAATAAAAAGAGGTTCCTAGCAGAAACCCTCTATAAAAAACTAGACAAGTATTCTACTACTATGAATGCGAGTATACATATACTTTTAGTTATAACATTAAAATGATATGTGTCCTTACATCTTCACGTCTATCTTTTTTATAGAGATAGACTTTTTTTATGCACAAAATTAATAACGATAAGGAGCTATACTAATGACTGAAAGTGACTTAAACAAAGATAAAGCAATTGTCGTATTTAGTGGCGGCCAAGATAGTACGACATGTTTGTTTTATGCTAAGAAACATTTTAAAGAAGTTGAACTCGTTACATTTAATTATGGTCAAAGACATGATACCGAAATTGAAGTAGCGAAAAAAATTGCCAACGAGCAAGGTTTAAAACATCACATCTTAGACATGTCATTATTATCTCAACTCACACCAAATGCACTTACACAACATGATTTAGACATTGAAGAAAATGAAGACGGTATCCCCAATACATTTGTCCCAGCACGTAATTTATTATTCTTATCCTTTGCAGGCGCATTAGCCTATCAAATAAACGCAAAACACATCATTACTGGTGTTTGTGAAACTGACTTCTCAGGATATCCAGATTGTAGAGATAGCTTCATTAAATCTATGAATGTTACGCTTAGCCTCTCGATGGGTAAAGATTTTGTCATCCATACACCACTGATGTGGTTGGATAAAGCCCAGACTTGGGAATTAAGTGACGAATTAGGTGTATTAGACTATATTCGTTATAATACATTGACATGCTACAACGGTATCATTGGTGATGGTTGTGGCGAGTGTCCTGCTTGTAAATTAAGAGCCCGTGGTTTACATCATTACCTCGAAAGTAAAGGAGCTGAATAGCATGATGCAACAAATTTATCCAAGTGTCACACATCCTTATCAATTTGAATTAA
Organism: Staphylococcus sp. HMSC62A08; assembly: GCF_001839105.1. Lineage (NCBI taxonomy): Bacteria > Bacillati > Bacillota > Bacilli > Caryophanales > Staphylococcaceae > Staphylococcus > Staphylococcus sp. HMSC62A08. The sequence continues at coordinate 798,066 of NZ_KV840039.1, forward strand.
ATAAAGATTTCAATTTTTCTGCAGCACATTACATTCCAAGTGAAGATGCTGGTAAATGCATGAGAACACATGGCCATACGTATTTCGTTAATATAACAATTGCCGGAGATACGTTGGATCATAATGGTTTTTTAGTGAATTTTAGTGATTTGAAAAAGTTAATACATGATCAATTTGACCATTATTTGTTGAATGACTTAACACCTTTTAAAGGAAAAAGTCCTTCTACAGAAATCGTCGCACAAACGATTTACAATATGGTACAAGATTATTTAAGCGATCGTGATAACCAACCTCAATGTGTACAAGTATATTTACGCGAAACTCCTACAAGTTATGTTGTCTACCGACCAAAGGAAGCGAAGTAAATCATGGCTAAAATACCTGTTTTAGAAGTATTCGGCCCTACAATACAAGGAGAAGGTCGTGTGATTGGACGTAAAACCATGTTTGTGCGTACAGCAGGTTGTGATTACCGCTGTAGTTGGTGCGATTCTGCTTTCACTTGGGATGGAAGCGCTAAAGAAGATATACGCCTTCTCTCTGCCGAAGAAATATATGAAGAATTACGCGAAGTTGGTGGAGATAATTTTAACCATGTCACGATTTCAGGTGGAAATCCTGCCTTGATTAAAGGTATTCAAGATTTAGTCGACTTATTCGAGGAAAAGAATATTTATACAGCTCTAGAAACGCAAGGCAGTAAATTCCAACCGTGGATGACACAAATTAATGATTTAACGATCAGTCCTAAACCACCAAGTTCCAAAATGAAACCTAATTTAGATATTTTAGATTCAGTAATAGAACAATGTGTACACCATACTCTCAATCTAAAAGTTGTCATATTTAATGAAGAAGATTATGAATTTGCGAAAATGATTCACCATCGTTACCCATCCATTCCATTTTATCTCCAAGTGGGTAATCCTTATTTAGAGGATGACGTCGAGCATCATACTTACAAACTACTAGAGAGATATGAAAAATTAGTTGACCGTGTCATGGAAAGTAGTGATATGAATCATGTATATGTACTTCCACAATTACATACATTATTGTGGAGTAATAAAAAAGGCGTTTAAAATAATTAAGTTAAGACTTATTGAGTGTTTTGTAATGATTAAGTTTATGTTAATTGATATAATGTTGAAATGAAGAATTGTGGATAGGAGTTCAACATGATTATATATATATTAGTTAATATAGCCGTCGTCTTGCTTATTGTTGGCTTTGACCTTTATCGGCATCAATTCAATCAACTTAAGTTTAGCTCCATATTATTAGCGATATCGCTTAACAGTATTATTGATATTTATGTGATAGATAAGTTTAATTTCATTACTTTATCTACTGTATTGTTATTTTTAATATGGACATTTTTACAAATATATTTAAATAAAAAATTATATCCATTTCAGATTACAGAACAAAAATTTATAGCTACAATCTTTGCTATTGTTATAAGCCTTTCCCAATTTATCACTGATATTTCTAGTGAACAATCTGTATACATGTCTATACCATATTTAGCACCAGCAATATTTATCTTCGGTGCAGTGTTGGTATTTATCGGGACCTTTAAGATGTCTGAAATTGAACACATCTCTTTGTTAACCAAAGTTAAAAGACCTATTACTACCGGAACCCTTGTCATCATCTTATCTTTTATAATAATGATGATTTTAACTCCGTTTTGGTATGTATACGTGATTGTTTACTTCCTATTCATAGCATTTATTTTATGGCAAGGCATTTTCTTCGTAAAAAGAAAACAATAGCACCCATATTTATTCCAAATAAATTACTCAGATTGGGTCATCAATCCCAAAATACTTAGCTCTAAGATCATTTCTAATTTGGTGGGCAATCCAAAAGTTAGTTTAAAATTTAACTTTATGGTGCTCACTACCTGATAGAAATTGTCTTAGAGCTTATTTTATATCATTGTTCGTTTTAATCTCTTTAAAGACACAAATTTCCTAATAAACTGTTGCTTGATATTTAAGCAGATATATTTTTTCTTCTTTTAATCCCCTCTATCTACCATCACACTATTTATACATTCATTATCAAAAGTATAAATAAAAAGAATTTTGATTTAATTCTTTTTTAAATGTAGTTAAGAAATAGTTAATGGTTTAAAAATGTTATCCCGCTTAAACTAATCTTAAATACATATAGAAAAGAGGAATACATCATGAATACAAAATATTTATTTGCAGTCGGCGCAATTGTCACATCACTTACATTAGGTGCGTGTGGAAATTCTAATTCTGATCAAGAACATTCTCAACACAAAGATAAGCAACAAGAAGAAAGTAAAGTTAAAACTGATAAAACGAAAAAACTATCCGGTACGTTTAAATCCAAAAATGGTGAAAAAGTAGAAGGCACGGCTAAAATTGAAAATGGTAAATTGATGTTAGGAAATTATAAGTCATCTAAAGGTCCAGATTTATATGTCTTCTTAACTAAAGACGGTGATATCAAATCAGGTAAGAAAATCTCAACTGTAGATTACAATAAATCCAAACATACTTTTAATTTAAAAAATGTTGATTTAAATAAATACAATGAAGTTACAATTTATTGCGAAAAGGCACATGTTATTTTCGGTGGAGCGCAATTGAAATAACTTAAATTAGCTTATTCATACGTTTGCAACTAGAGAAAGAGAGAGGATTAACTATGAAGAAATTAAGTTTATTAATCATTATTATCATTCGTATTATTTCAGGTATTGTGATTTTCAGACAAGGCTTGGAAAAATTTACGGGAGATTTTACTTTAAATGGATTAGTGCCTGTCATTCGTGATAATACCGATTCACCTCAATGGTATAAATGGTTCTTTGAAAATATCGTCTCACATTCAACAGGTTTATTTAATTTTATCATTCCGTTAGGAGAAATGGCCATCGGTTTAGGACTCATCTTAGGCGTCTTCGCATATGCTGCAAGTTTCTTTGGCGCCTTTGTTATGATAAATTATATCTTAGCAGATATGATTTTTACGTACCCTCTACAATTAGCTTTCTTTATTATTTTATTGATGAGTCACTCATTACTAAATAAAGTTTCACTTAAAGAAGTTATCACTCATTTGAGAGAACGTAACAACCGAGGTGAAGACAAGCATGACACACTTACTGATCGTGGATGATGAGCAAGACATTGTAGATATATGCCAAACATACTTTGAATATGAGGGCTATCAAGTCACTACGACAACGAATGGAAAAGAAGCAATCCAATTATTATCATCAGACATCGATGTCATGATTTTAGATATCATGATGCCTGAAGTTTCTGGTTACGATATTGTTAAAGAAATGAAAGCAAAGCAACTTGATATTCCTTTTATTTACTTAACGGCTAAAACACAGGAACACGACACAATCTATGCGCTTACACTAGGCGCAGATGATTATGTTAAGAAACCGTTTAGTCCTAGAGAACTCGTATTACGAACAAATAACCTACTCACGCGAATTAGTAAATATCAATCTTCTAATAGAATAGAACAACTCGAATTTAATGGATTAATATTAAATAATTCAAGTAAAACATTAACTATAGATAATCAAGAAATTCCTATGCGTATAAAAGAATTTGAATTACTATGGTATCTGGCTTCGCGAGAAAATGATGTCATATCTAAATCCGAACTTTTAGAAAAGGTTTGGGGATATGACTATTATGAAGACGCCAATACTGTCAACGTTCATATCCATAGAATACGTGAAAAATTAGAGAAACATCATTTCATCACATATACAATTACAACGGTATGGGGGTTAGGATATAAATTTGAAAGGAGCCGATAAGCATGTTCTCTATTCGTAGCCAAATTACCATCGGCGTCATTTCAAGTGTACTCTTAACTACCATTATACTTGTCATTGCATACAAACTGATGTGGTTCAACGGTCATATGACCTTAACATTAACCATTACGACAATGATAACAAGTTGTTTAACACTTTCAATTTGTAGTATTTTTATTACGCCATTAATCCAAAAAATTAAACAATTCAACATCAAGACAAAACAATTCGTTAACGACGAGCATTTAATTGACGATGATACATTTCAATCTCCAAGAGAAATTAAAGAACTTAATGATTCATTTAACAAGATGGCAGACGCAATCACTAAACAAATGGACATGATTAAAAACGAACAACAGGAAAAAACGGAAATTATTCAAAATCTTGCCCATGATTTAAAAACGCCACTCGCAGGAATTCTCTCATATACAGAAGGATTACGCGACGGGGTCATTAGTGAGAAACAAGAAGTTCACGCTGCTTATGACGTACTCATTAAACAAGCAAATCGTCTTTCTACATTATTCGATGACATGACGCACGTGATTTCACTTAACACTGGTCGTTCTTATCCTTTGGAATTAATTCAACTAGACCAATTACTAGTCACTATTCTTCAAACTTATGAACAACGAATTAAGCAAGAGAATCGAACACTAGAGGTCAATTTCAGTAACAATATTGATGCATTCTACCAATATCGACCTCCATTAGAACGTATTTTGACTAATTTATTAGAGAACGCTTTAAAGTTTTCTAATTACGGTAGTCGCATCGATATTATTATTTCTGAAAATGAAGAAAACGATTGTATCAACATCGCAATTAAAGATGAAGGTATTGGAATTGTACCTGAACTTCAATCTCGTATTTTTGAGCGGACTTTCAGAGTAGAAGACTCAAGAAATACTAAAACAGGTGGTTCAGGATTAGGATTGTACATTGCTAATGAACTTGCTCAACAAATTGATGGATCAATCATTGTTGAAAGTGAACTTAATGTCGGAACTACAATGACACTCAAGTTAAAGAAATTTGATATTACATCACATTAAAATAGCGATAAGATGATTTCTATTTGAAACCGTCTTATCGCTATTAATATTTTTGTCCTTTTCATTATTTTAATGGACATGTTCTTTATATTGTTCTTCTTCATTATTAGCTTGATGACTTGATTGTTTAAGTGCACTATCTTTATGATAATCACTAAATTGATAGTAATCATCTTTAGCTTTAAAATGAGATGTTTGAGCGTCAGAACGTTCTTCTTTAGTTTTATTTTCAGTATCAGATGGTTTAAGGTTTGTCGCCTGAACAATATATTTCGGTCTGCGTTTAACTTCATAATAAATACGACCGATATATTCACCTATCACACCAATAGATATCAGTTGTATTCCTCCCAGTAAGAGTATTGCAGCAATTGTAGTGAAATATCCTGGAATATTGATACCTGAGATTATAATATTAATTAATAGATAGATAATGTATAAGATACTAATTGAAAATGTAAACATACCTAAGTAAATCATCATACGTAAAGGTTTATTATTGAATGATATTAATCCATCAATACCATAATTTAAAAGCTTTCTAAACGTCCATTTTGACTCTCCTGCTTCACGCGTCACATTCTCATAGGTAAAGACTTTAGTATTATATCCTATCCATTCGAACAATCCTTTTGAAAATCGATTATATTCATCAAGTGATGTCAGTGCTTGAACTGCGCGTTGACTAAGTAATCTAAAGTCACCCACGCCATCTTCGAATTGAACGTCCTCCACGAAAGCGTTGATTATTTTATAATATAATCGAGACATGGATTTACGTGCGAAGTTCTCACCTTCACGATCTCTTTTAGCAATAACTTGATCATATCCTTCTATAAACCCTTCAATCATGTGAGGAATATATTCTGGAGGATGTTGTAAATCACCATCAATCATTACGACTGCATCATGATTGATACTATTTTGATAACCAGCTATCATCGCGGCTTCTTTACCGAAATTTCTACTAAATGAAAGGAATTTGACATGAGAATCATAAGCAGCAAGATTTTGTAAATGATCGATTGTATTATCCTTGCTACCATCGTCAATAAACAGTAAATCGTATTCATAATTTTTGACTAAACTATCTTCTGTCATAATTTCAGTCAACTTGTCATATGTCTTTAATACGACTTCGCCTTCGTTATAACACGGAACGATGACTCTGATTTTCATTTAATTACATCCTTTTCTATAAAGTTATTTAATAATATTTTATCAATTTCTTAATAGTATATTCTAGCCAAAACTATTCATTTACATAATCTTAACTTTAGCTCAACATTTGTAATTGTTCATTATTATTAAATATTAGACGTTTTCACTTCAAAAAATAATGTAATTAATCAAAGTTTTTAACCCTAAACGCTTCACCAGTATGATTTACCTATCCAACTACTTTAGATCGCCAATACTTACATCATCAGGATCTTTACCCTGACGTGCATTTTTGTTTAAACTATCTATCTCCGCTACCTCCGTAAGTTCTAAATTAAAGTCTAAAATATCAAAGTTTTCTCGAATACGTTCTGGCGTCTTAGATTTTGGAATAATGATTCGATCATGTGCCAAATGCCAACGTAATACAACTTGGGCAGGTGTTTTACCATGACGTTGTGCAATATCTACAATGGTTGGATGATCTAAGAGACCTCTATTTCTCATTAAAGGCATCCACGCAGTGACTTTAATATCATGTTCATCACAGAATTCTTGCACCTCTTTTTGGTTAAAATAAGGATGCAATTCAATCTGATTGACTTGAGGTACAACATCCGTTGCGTCCATTAACTTTTTCAAATGATGTTCCTTAAAGTTACACACACCAATCGCTTTTACTTTACCTTCTTCATATAACTTTTCCAACGCTTTATAAGATTCAATAAATAAGCCATCCTTTTCACAAGGCCAGTGAATTAAGAATAAATCAATGTAATCTAAACCTAAGTTCTCAAGTGAGCGATTAAAGTATTCAATTGTACTGTCATAACCTTGATAATCATTCCATAACTTTGAAGTGATAAATAATTCGTCGCGATTCATCTCAGAATTGTTTAAAGCTTTACCTAAAGCCACTTCATTTCCATAGAAATATGCTGTGTCGAATGCACGATAACCAGCGTCTAATGCAGTTTTTACTACATTGTCCATTTCTTCATCAGTGATTTTGTATACACCTAATCCAATCGACGGCATTGGGTACCCATTATTTAAGACTTGCGTATCATTAACCATTCTATGTATCTCTCCTTTATTTATACATCTTCATTTAAATACTTACCGATGCAGATTCATCTTGAAAATGAAAACCTTTCTCTAAATAAGTAAGATTTATCCTTAACTATAGTTCTGTACGTCTCAATAAGCATAACCTATGGCCTATTTACCACACAAATAAAGTGTTTATTTGCACATTTTCATCACTTAAATATTGAAAAAGCCCTAAGACGATTTCTATATAAGAAATCACCTTAGAGCCAAGCTGTCTATAAGCTAATAATTATTTAAGTTTAATTCTCAACCTATTAAGGCTTTACTTTTATGATTCAGAATGATCATCATCAGATTCTTCATCCATCGTTGGTCTTGATTGGTTAAATTCATATTTTAAATTAATCCATATAATTTGATGATTATCGACTTCAGTAATAATCCAACGATCAAATTCTGTATCTACGTAATCATCTTTTTGTAAGTTGGTATTACGTGATTGAAGCCAACCGCCAATCGTATCAATATCTTCGGAATCTTCAAATTCAATACCAAATTGTTCGTTCAAGTCGTCTAGTAGTACACGACCGTTAATTTGATAGGTAGAATCATCAAGTTTAACGATATCATTGACCTCATCATCATCAAACTCATCTCGAATTTCACCAACAATCTCTTCTAAGATATCTTCCATTGTTAAGATACCTGCCGTACCACCATATTCATCAATGATTAGACTCATATGGACATGTTCTCTTTGCATACGAATAAGCGCATCACTTATACGTGTTGTTTCAGAAATCATTGGTAATTCATGAATGTAATTTGCAATTTTGATAGGCTCTCCTGAAGCATATTCTGTTAAAAATTCCTTAACGTTAATAAATCCTTTGACATGGTCTTTATCCCCATCCTCTGTAATTGGATAGCGAGTAAATTGATGTTCTTTAATTGTTTCAAGTAATTCATCCACGTTAAATGGTTCATTAAGGGTAATCATTTGAGTACGTGGCACCATGATATCTTTGGCATGACGTTCATCAAATGAAAAGATATTCTGCATATATGCAAGCTCTGTCTGATTGATTTCTCCGCCGTTATAACTATTATTTATAATAATTTTAATTTCTTCTTCTGACATCGCATCGGTTTGCGCATCAGGATCAAAACCAAACATTCTAACAATTACACGTGCTGAACCATTCATTAACCAAATTAACGGTTTCATAATATTACCAAAGTAATAAAGTGGTCTTGAATAAAGTAATGCAAGTTGTTCAGTGTGTTGAATCGCAAATGATTTAGGCGCTAATTCACCTAATACCACGTGTAAATAAGTCACTACTATAAATGAGATAACAAACGAAATTGTCGTTGTTAACGCATCAGGTAAATGTAATAAATCGAATAGAGGATGCAGTAACTTTTCAAATGTAGGCTCCCCTAACCAACCTAAACCTAATGAAGTCACCGTAATACCTAACTGGCATGCCGATAAATAATAGTCTAGATTAGCGATCATTTTTTTTACTATTTTAGCGCTTCTATTTCCTTCTTCAACTAATTGTTCAATTCGTGTCGATCTCACTTTAACAAGTGCGAATTCTGATCCAACGAATACCGTTGTTAATGCAATCAAAAGAAAAAATGTGATTAAACTAATTATGGTCGAAGTTTCCAATTAATTCCCTATTTCTAGGGATTCACCTCCATATTATATGTGCCACCCATGGGTAACACGTATTGAAATCATCTTTTATACTCAAGCGACGACTACATGTTAAGACCTTCCCATTGTGACACCCCCGAAAAAAATGTAATTTCTTCTATTTTATCATATTTCGTTTCTAGAATGTTAAATATAAACCTAATGCTACATTATAATGGAAACAATTACCCCATTCAATAAAACACTTTATTTATCAAAATGATGGCACTCACCATTTTTAATTGTATTGATGACATTGCAATCATCATCTAATATCACAATATCTGCATCTTTACCCACTTTTATACTTCCTTTAATATCATCGATACCTAAAGCAATTGCCTGATTTAAACTTGTTACTCTCCATAAGTTCTCTAGTTTATCATCAGTATATGTCATTAAATTTTGAAGGCCTTCGTTCATTTTCAAGATACTACCAGCTAGTGCGCCACTAGCAAGACGTGCTTCTTTACCTTTAACGATGACATTTTGACCACCTAAATCATACTCTCCTTCAGGCATTCCTTTAGCT
>NZ_KV840039.1:807506-830183 GCF_001839105.1 Staphylococcus sp. HMSC62A08
TCATCGCATCTGTAATTAGATAACAATGTTCCTTGCCTTTAAGTTTATATGCGAGCGCTATAGACGCAGGATGTGAGTGCACACCGTCTACAATCATTTCAGTATTTAAACCTTTGTTTAACCAAGCAGCACCAAACACGCCTGGTTCACGATGTGCAAATCCTGTTGCTGCATTATATAAATGTGTGATATGTTTCGCGCCGTGTTTGACAGCTTCATTTGCCTCATCGAACGTTGCTACGGTATGGCCTATTGAAAAAATAATATCATCTTTCATAGCATTCAACGTTTCTTTAGCATTGTCTACCTCAGGTGCAAATGTGATAATTTTGATTAAACCATTAGCCACTTTTTGAAAGGCATGAATTTGTTCAACTGAAGGTCTTTGTACATATTTTGGATGTTGTGCGCCTACTTTATGTTCAGAAATAAATGGACCTTCGAGATGAATTCCTACGATTTCAGCAGCAGAATGTTCATCTTGTTTCGTTTGATATTCGGCAATATTTTTTAGTGCACGATTAATATTGTCAGTCGACTGTGTCATCGTTGTTGCCAAGAAAGATGTTGTTCCTTCTGATAATAAAGATTCTGCCAAATGTTGTAATCCTTCATAAGACGCATCCATTGCATCCTCTCCATATCCGCCATGAATATGGATATCTATAAATCCAGGCACAATATGTCGACCCTCCGCATCAATACGTTGAATTGATTCTTGATAGGCCACTCCTTGAAAATGCCCTTCACCTACGTCTGCGATTTTTCCGTCTTTAATATGAACGAATCCTTTGTCGATCACTTGATTTTCTGTGTATACTTTTCCGTTCGTAATTACATATTCTGACATGATTGAAACCTTCTTTTCTTTGTATTATCTAATGAATCTTCAGCTATTTTATTATAGCTTTCTTTACGCGCTATATCATTTATTTCTATTTGAATCTACTCAACTTTTTCTGAAGATTAACATTGTTATCGAGTTTCATAAAGTTCCATTTAATATAAAAAAGCTCCTGCCAACTACATTAATTTTGGCAAGAGCTTGTCGTAATTCTATTATTCATCCATTGCTTCAGAAGCTTGAATTTCATTTTCAGTTACTTTAGGTTTTAAGAAACCATATAATAATGCTGAAATCAATGTACCTACAACTAATGCAAGCAATGTTTGTAAGATATGACTAAAGTCTGTACTTCCTATTACGATGATGCCTCCATGAGGTGCATGAATGCGAGAACCTAGACCTAAAGCAAGCGCACCAGCAACACCTGAACCAACCATCATTGATGGAATCACACGTAATGGGTCGGCAGCTGCAAATGGGATAGCACCTTCAGTAATGAATGATAATCCCATCACATAGTTTGGAACAATTGAACCTCTTTGTTCTTTCGTAAATTTCTTTCTAAAGATTAACATAGCTGTCGCAATCGCTAACGGTGGAATCATACCACCTACCATAGCTGCAGTAATTGGAGCAAGATTTCCTTCAGTTAGCGCAGCAGTTGCGAAAACATATGCCGCTTTGTTAAATGGCCCACCCATATCAATAGCCATCATTGCACCAATCACTAAACCTAGTAACATGATATTTGAGCCAGATAAACTATTTAAACCATGAAGTAATAAATGATTAAGCCAAGAAGCTGGAGGGTTAAATACATAAATCATCAATAAACCAGTAATTAAAACTGATAGTAATGGATAGATTAATGTTGGTTTTAAACCTTCAACTGCTTGAGGTAATTTACGTGTAATGTATTTAATTCCTTGTGTTAAGTAACCTGCTAGGAAACCAGCAATGATACCACCAATAAATCCTGAACCACCAGAAATAGCTAACATACCACCAACTAAACCTGCAGCAAAACCTGGTTTATCTGAAATACTACGAGAGATGAAACCTGCTAATACTGGGATAATCAATGCGAAGGCACTATTTTTACCAATATTCCACAGTTGTTCTGCAAACGCATTGTGTTGAGGACTCTCAGGTTTAAATGAATCTGGTCCAATAATAAATACAATAGCCATAATAATACCACCAGCGATAACAAGTGGTAACATATTTGAAACACCATTCATTAAGTGTTTGTAAAATGCTTTACCAGGGCTCAGTTTTTCTTCTTTTTCATCTTTATTGCCTCTAGCGTTATCGCCACGAGCAACAAATGGTTTACGGTTTGTGTCTAATGCTGTGTTAATTAATTCTTCTGGACGTTTAATTCCGTCCGCAACTGGAACTTCTACCACATTTTTTCCATTGAAACGATCCGTCTCAACATGAACATCAGCTGCTACGATAATTCCTGTAGCACGTTCAATGTCTTGCTCTGTTAAGTGATTTTTAACACCACTTGAACCGTTAGTTTCTACTTTTATTTTGACACCCATTTTTTCGGCTTGTTTTTTCAAAGCATCGCGTGCCATATACGTATGTGCAATACCTGTTGGACAAGCCGTCACAGCTAATACATATGGCTCATCGCTTTGATCTGACTCTGTACTTCCAGCAGTAGCTCCTACTTCATTTGATTCATTCTCTTGCGCCTCTGCTTCTTCCTCTTTTGTTGCTTCATCATCCGCTTCATCAATAATTTGCAATACTTTTTCAGGTGATTCAGCATGTATTAATCTTTCGCGAACATTTTCATCCATTAAAATGCCTGAAAGTTTAGCTAGTGCATCTAAATGTGTTTGAGCGCCACCTTCTGGTGCAGCAATCATAAAGAATAAGTGTGCGGGTTGCATATCTAAACTTTGGTAATCCACGCCTTCTTTAGACTTCCCAAAGGCAATTGCTGGTGATTTAACCGCTGCTACCTTGGCATGAGGAATAGCAATCCCTTCCCCAATACCTGTTGTACTTTGTGATTCACGATTGTGAATTGCTTCTTTGAATGACGCTACATCACTTAATTTTCCTGCTTTATCTAATTGATTTACAAGCTCATCGATGACACCATTTTTATCTGATGCAGATAAATCCATTGCGATTGTGTCTTTTGTTAATAGTTCTGTGATTCTCATTTATTTCACTCCCCATCAAGTACAGAAATTGTAACTTGAGATTTAATTTTTTCTATAGCATCCCTCGTTGCTAAATCTTCATCGAATGCAGTAGCTGTTCCTGAAGCGACTGCTTGTTTGAAAGCGTCTTGGATAGATAAACCTGAGGCTAAGCCAGCAACCATCCCTGCGACTGTACTATCGCCAGAACCAACAGTATTGACTACTTGCCCTTGAGGGTTCACGGCTTTAATACTTTGCTTTTTATCTACATAAATTGCACCATCGCCACCTAACGAGATAATGACGGATTGAGCACCCTTTTTAAGAATTTCCTTACCATATTTAACAACGTCTTCATCACTCGTTACCGTTGTATTAAACATCACTTCGAGTTCATCTTTATTTGGTTTAATGAAAAGTGGTTGATAAGGTAATACTGTTTCGACTAAATCCTTTTCCGCATCTACAACAAGTTTAGCGCCAGTATCTTTAGTGATTTCAGCTATTTGAGCATATGCATCACTTGGAATACTTTTGGGTACGCTACCTGCTACAATGACTGTATCGTCACTTGTTGTATTTCTAATCTTTGTTAGAAGCGCTTGAAATTGTTCATCAGTGACTTTAGGTCCTGGTGCATTGATTTCGGTCTCTTGACCTGATTTAAGTTTCACATTAATACGCGTATCTTCATCTACTTGAATAAAATCTGTTTGGATTTGACTATCTTCTAATGTTTTAGAAATAAATTCTCCTGGAAATCCTCCAGCAAAACCTAATGCAGTAGAATCAACATCTAAAGTTTTAAGTACTCTTGAGACATTGATACCTTTACCTCCTGCAAATTTATATGTTGCGGTTGCTCTATTTAATCCTTTTAAATTAAACCCATCCGTAAACATGATGTAATCGATGGAAGGATTAAATGTTACTGTATAAATCATGACTTACCTCCTACAAAGTGATATTCGCTTAGATATTCCTCTGTCACTTTATTTTTAAATGCCTTCTGAGATGTTATGATTTTAATCCCTTCTGACTTAGGTACTCTTGCAAAGTACACTTGGTTAAATTTCGTTTGATCTACTAATATGTACTTATCATTTGAAAGTTTCATTGCCGTTTCTTTAATCAACGCTTCTTGTTCATCCGGAGTGGTAAATCCGTATTTCAAATCAATACCATTCATTCCGATAAATGCGCGATCAAAACAATATCTTCTTAACGTTTCCAATGCATTTGCACCAACGGTTGCCATGGTCGTTTCTTTCACTTGTCCGCCTATCATTAGTGTTTTTATCCCATATTTCAAAAGTTGCTCAACATGCGTCATACCATTTGTTACAACGATGATATCTTTGGCATCTATATATTGAATCATTTCAAAAGTTGAAGACCCTGCATCTAAAAAGATACATTCATTATCTTGTATCTCTTGCGCAGCACGTTTACCTATTTCTTGCTTTTCACGTAAATTCTGAGTCAATTTTTCAGATAAGCCAGGTTCTACTACTCGATTTTGATTGAGCGTTGCACCACCATGAACACGTTGTAATTTCCCAATCTTTTGTAGTTTAGATAAATCTCTTCTAATCGTTGAGGCACTACAATCCGTGCGATCAATTAATTCTTGGAGTGTTAAAAAGTCTTTTTTAGTTAATTCTTGTAATATCAAATCATGACGTTTTTCTGAAATCATCTTGTCACCCCATCTCAATCATTATTATAATGAGTACGCTTACATTTTTCAATCATAAATTGCCAAAAACAATCAAAAACATTCATTTTGTGACAAAATAAAAAACACCCTTTTTATGAGGTGTTTTTATTTCTGACTGTAATATCAAGGTTTAAACCATTTAAATGGTTGTGATTCATACTTTCAAAATCAATCACAATATTATATTTTACAAGTTAATCGTGTGTAATATGTGCAACTTGTGCTTCTGTCATTTTAATTAAATCTTCGACTTTAATGATAATCTGCATACCACGTTGACCACCACTCACATAAATTTTATCCAAATTTTGAGCAGAACGATCAATAGTGGTCTTGAATAAATGTTTCATCCCAATTGGCGAACATCCGCCTCTTACGTATCCAGTGACTTGTTTTAATTGATCTAGTGGCATTAAATTAAGCTTTTTCTCGTTAACTACGTGCGCGGCCTGTTTCATATCTAATGATGCATTGACTGGAATAACAAAGACAAAGTGTTCATGATTCGCATTTTCTAATACAAGCGTTTTATAAACTTCTTCAACATTTGCCCCTACCATTGCGGCAATTTGCTCACCGTGTTGATGTTTCTCAGTTACTTCATAAGTGTTAGTTTCATAATCAATTTTTGCACGATCTAGCATACGCATCGCATTGGTCTTTTTCGTTTTAGCCATCTTTTTCACCTTCAATATTATAACTTTATTCGATAACTATTTTATCATGTAATGGAAGAATCATTTAACCAATCATACAGTCATTTCAACTATGCATTGGACATTCACATAATAAAAATCACTCTTCCTATTTAATCTGAAAGAGTGATTGTTAATGTGTGTACAATTTTTTAGTATTCACGTGCCCATTTTTATCGACAGTAATATCTGTTTCATGTTTACCATGCATATCTGTAAAAGCATATTCAGAAGTTGGTGATTGACTGTGCATATGGTCAATTTCATAATTCGTGTTCAAATGATTGTTTGCATAATTCAAAGCAATAACATTACACTCTTGTGGTGTGAAATCATAAGAAGTTTGACCGTTATCAACTTTTTTATTGTAGTTTTTATTATTGATTTGCTTACTCTTGTCGTTTTCGTCTTTTTCTGATGCTTTTGCAGTATAGTTTGAATGTAAATTAAATGTATCTTCGATGTAAGAAACTTTATTTGCTTTTGAAAATGTACATATCGTTTGGTGTACTTTTGCTAAAGCATTTTGATTTGTAGCTAGGAAGATTAATCCTACTAAACAAATAGATAGTATAACTGCTACAATACTTAATAATAAATTTTTCAAATTCATCTCCTTACCCACATTTCTCTTGAGATTTTCATCTATCTTAACATAATAATTTTCATAAAAAGATATGTAGGTTGCAATTTAAATAGATTGTAATATTTGTAACATGAATTTTACTGAAGTTGTTATTTTTGTTACATAAAAGACGCATTAAGCATGCTTAATCAAATTTAATTTTTCGGTTTTTGACTATAAAATATGTAGAAATCATTATAAATGTTCCTCAATCGCAAACGTATTAAAAAATCCCAAAGAAAACTTAAATCTTGTTTCTTTGAGATTAAAATACTTCATTATTATGATTGCTGTGTTTTCTTACGCTTTGATCTTAGGCCCTTTTCAATAAAGATAATTACAATTCCACATAAAGACACTGCAATGGCCATGTAAATCGGAAATTCTAAGTTAATATCGAATAATGCACCTGCTACAAGTGGACCGACGAAATTCCCCATACTCGTGAATGTCGAGTTAAGTCCACCTGCAAAACCTTGTCGATCTCCTGCTATATTAGAGAAATAATTGGTTAGTGCAGGACGTATCATATCGAATCCAATAAACACAATAAAACTGATAACCATAATCGTCCAGTAACCATTAGCAACAACGAGCATAACAAGAACAATTGCTGAATATAATAATGACCAGGCAATGAAGTTAAGCTCTGATAAATACTTCATAAATTTATCAAAGAAGAATACTTGGAATAATGCGCCAAATATTCCACCGCCTGTAATCGCAATAGAAATGTCTTGAGGCGTATAGTTAGCTTTATCTGATGTATATAAAGAGAACAATGTTTCAAATGCTGATAAACCAAAGGCTAATACTAACGTTAAAATGACAGGCGTGATAAAGACTTTCCAATTGATTTTAGTGAGTAATTCAGGTTGATATTGATGGAAACCATCTGTCGTTTCTTTTTTAGGATTATGAATTAAAACAAGAGACATGATAAACGCGATGGCACCTAAAGTTCCGGCAAAATAGAACGGAAGTCTATGAGAAAATTCAGCTAAGAAACCGCCAAATCCAGGACCTAAAATAAATCCTGAATTAATAATTGCAGACATATAGCCAAAATTCTTCGCTTTATCTGCACCTGGAGAGATGTCAGCAATCATTCCTGTGACACCAGGCATTACCATTCCTGCACTAAATCCCCCTAGTACACGAGAGATGATTAATATTGTAAATGTTTGTCCTGCAGCAAACATAAATTCAGATATTGAGAATAAAACGAGTCCAATACAAATAATGAGTTTCTTTCCTAATTTATCTGCCAATGTTCCGCCGAATGGTGAAATAATCATTTGAGACAAAGCAAATGCAGCAACTAGTAAACCTAAATCACTACCTTTTAATCCCAAATCTTTTAAATAAACAGGTAACACTGGAATCACAAGACCTATTCCTAAAAATATAAGGAAAATATTGAAGTAGAGTGTAAATAATTGTTTTTTCATAAAGTGGCCTCCTCTCTATATAATTTTTTTAAAATATCTCACAGTAAATCTTAGTTTTAGCTAATTCTTTATATTTTTAAATAGTTAAATAAACGTAGTTTCATTACTTAAGTAACTAAAAGTTTCTACATTGTATACTATTTCAATATCATATTACAATAGCTCATCATTAAAATTTAAGCATTTCACCTTTTTTCACTGTATACTTTTACTTATAAAAGTTATCAAACAAAGGGGTCATGTTATGAAATATCAAACTGAAGGCAACACAATTGTACTTGTATTAGAAAAAGGAGAAGACATTATAGACTCAGTCACAAAAATCGCACAACAATATAATGGTAAGTTCGGTTCAGTAAGTGGCATTGGTGCATGTGATGCTGTAACTTTAAATTTCTATAACTTAAATACACAAGAATATGAAGCGAAGGATATTAAAGAACCATTAGAATTAATAAGCTTACTAGGCAATATCTCACACATTGATGATAAACCATTTGCACATTTACACGCTACATTTGGAACTCAACAATATGAAACCCTCAGCGGTCATCTGACTAAAGCAATTGTTTCTGCTACTGCTGAAATTATCATTACAATGACATCACTCGATATCAATCGCATCCATAACAAAGAGATAGGTTTAAATTTATTAGACCCTTCATAACTATTTTCTTAACCTTTCATTTAATAATGATAAACTTTAAATCATTCGAGACTCATATTATTTGATATGCCTTAGGTTAAAAGTTATCATTAAAATCCGACTATCAAATTTTTTAAAACTTTAGGAAAGTAGTGCATGACAGTGCAACCACGTTATTTTGCAAGGATATACTTTATTATTTTATTTACCATCTCGTTAGCAGAAACGAGAGTCTTCAACTTTATGACGCTTAATTTATTTTTAGCATATATTCCTTTTGAATTATGTTTACTTTTAAAACTCTTTAAACCTAAAAAAGCATTCGAGTGGCCGTTATTTATTATTTTTGGACTTGTATTCTTACTATTAGTACCTAATACCTTTTATATGATTACTGATTTAATACATTTAAACCAATTTCAATTTAACTTTCTAGTGGGATTGAATCTTACTGAATGGATATTCTTCACATATCTTATGCTAGGTGTCTTTTTAGCAATGTATGTCATGATTCTCATATTTATGGAGATAGAACATTTTACATCTCATGAATGGTTGAACCACACACTAATTGTTGTACTTATGTTCTTAAATGGATTAGGTATTTATATAGGACGATTTTTAAGACTTCATACGGTTTATTTAATTAATGAACCACTAAAAATCGTGACAGAAGTACTCTCAGTATTTAGTTTAAAAACTTTCATGTTTGTACTTTTAATGGTCTTGATGCAAGCTGTACTGGCCTTAATTGTTAAAGGGGTGAGATTACAAAAATGATTTTCAATATTACGCTTTTAATCATTATTCTCATCGTTCTACAGCTTATCGTCGGGCATTTTGGCATGATATAGGTTTTAGTTATACTCAAAGCATCTTATTAATGTGCTTACCTTTAGGTATCGGTTTATTTCTTATGCAAGTCTTTTACTACGAAAGACGTTATCCGAACTGGGAAGTGCCACTTAACATTAAATTAAGACTTAAATATATGTATATTCTTACTTTACTGGAGTATGTAGCAGTATATATTTGTCTTTTCATATTAAAATAATTTAAAAGCATAGCAATCAGAACATAAATTCTGCCCTTCCATTATCAATCACTATATTGGAAGAGCAGGATTCTCTTTATTCTAACATCTTAAATTCTGACATCACGTGTGTTCTGCTATCACTGTGATTGACGATTTGTTTTGGATAATCCTTACCTAGTTCTATCCCTTGTTCTTTGATTTGTCGTTCGTATTTATGTGTATCATGTAAATATTTTGCATCGATATCATTCAATGTTTGTACGAACTTTTTAATATATAAAGCATCCTTATCAAAGCGTTCACTTTGTCTCACTGGATTAAACATTCTAAAATAAGGCACCGCATCTGTGCCAGTTGAAGCCGACCATTGCCAACCGTGCACATTTGAAGCAGAATCATAATCAATGAGTTTTTGTCTAAAGTACTCCTCACCCCATGTCCAATCGATAAATAAATCTTTAGTGAGAAATTGAGAAACGACCATTCTCATACGATTATGCATATAACCTGTCGTATTAAGTTCTCCCATAGCCGCATCAATAATAGGAAATCCTGTTTTCCCTTCTTTCCATAAATTGAAATTTTCTTTATTATATGACCACTGCAAATCACGATATTTGTCTTTAAATGATTGATGCGCTGTTTCAGGGTAATACGTCATTAATACATAATAAAATTCCCTAAAAATTAACTCACGAATAAAAGATTCGTAATTCTGCTCATCCTTGTCATAATTCTCAAGCAAATCGTTGAATATTTGAATAATATCCAAAACGCCGTAAGCTAAATAAATACTTAACTGACTTGTGAGCACTTCAGGCAAATATTCTCGGTTAGTATTATAGTTTTCAATATCTTTATCTAAAAAGTCAGACCACCGATACTGAGCATCTGCCTCACTTATACCGTATTGACTATAATCACCTTTTACCTTTTGTTGTGATTTGACACCCATTTTTGCGATATCTTTAATATCATAGCTAAATACTGATCTTTTCATTAAATAAGGTCGCCATTTTTTATAAAAACTTGTGAATACTTTATATGGTTCTCCTTTATTATTGCGTGTTTTATTCGGTTTAAAATAATGATTCGCTCTTACTGAAACCACAGATATGCCTTCATTTTTAAAGGACGCACTTTGATGTAAAATATCATACTTTTCTTCATGGTAACTCATAATATCTCCTGCCAAGACAACCTCGGATATCTCTTTATCTTTGCAAAAATGAGTGAGTTCATCATAATCTACAAGAAACGGTTGAATATCGTAGTCATGCAACGTATCCACAAACTTTTGCAATGTACCATAATAATAATTTGCCTTCATTTCCGCTTCTTTATCAAACTTTTCTTGAGGAATGATGAAATAGCATTGATCTATATCTTCCTTATTTTGAGAGATGTACTCAAACAATGGGTTATTTTCAAGTCTAAACACTCTATTTAAAATGACACCTACTTTCATCGTTGCTACCACCTAACATTAAGATCTTTTTATCTTTATACCCTAAAATGAAGTCTCCAATACTACACAATTTTCCTATGAAATAGACAACAAATAGGAGCAGAAATACACTTTAACAAAATTAATTTCGTTGTCTGCACCCAATTCGCATGTTTGCAGAATTTCTTTTTTAAAAATTTACTATGTTGGGGCCCCGTCGGCAAGGATGGCTAGTAATGATAGGATCTTGATTTAAGCGCATTTTCAATTCAAGCCTCTACTGCCAATACGTTAAAAGAGGCTGAGATCATCAATGATGTCTCAACCTCCTATTCAAAACATGAGATAGTATGCAAATCTTTCTAAACTAATCCGAACCATTTCCAATAGGTTAAGCTAAATATAATGACTAGAATGTAACCGACTATGGTTAATGGAATACCAGCTTTTAAGAAATCTTTTACAGTAAATGTACCTGTTCCGTATGCGAGCATATTTTGAGGCGCACTTACAGGTAATAAGAATCCGAAACTAATTACAAATTGTTGAATTAATACAAATCCTATTGCATGGTCTCCTAAATGTAATGTTGATGTTAATGAAATAAATACTGGAATAAGTGCGGAAGATAAACTTGTGGCACTTGCGAATCCCAAATGAATTAATATATTAAATAGCGTAATTAACGCAATCGTTGCAATAATAGGGAGACCTTTCAGGCCCATTAAACCGAAAGTTTGATCACTTAACCATTGGGCTGCTCCTGTTTTTAATAGTACATTACCTAGCGAAATTCCAACACCAAAGACGATAATTGTTCCCCAAGGGATTTTCTTTTCTACACCTTTCCAAGTAATTACACCGACTTTTGGCATTAACATAACGCCTAGCGCAATTAATGTGATAGAAGCAGAATCAATTGGGTGAAGTACTTTTTCAGTAGACCAAAAGAGTAATAACAAAATTGAGATGACTATCAAACGCCATTCTCTTGCACTAACGGGACCTAGGTCTTTCAATTCTTTTTTAATTAATTCCTTTCCGCCTTCTATAGCATCTCTTTCAGGTGGCATCACTTTAATCATGATAAAGTATAAAGCAATTGACATTAATATTGACCATGGCGCTGCGTATAAGAACCACTCTCCCCATGATACATCATGGCCTAAATTCTGATTAATGAAATTGATAGCTACAATATTTTGAGCGGCAGCTGTTTTAATACCGATATTCCAAATTGAAACAGCTTGAACTGAGGTAATAATGAGCAAGGATGCTAACTTACTCTCTTTACTCATATTAAACGCTGCAATCATACCAAGTAGTATAGGTACAACTGCGCCAGCACGTGCCGTCGCTGAGGGTACAAAGAAAGCTAAAACAATAGATACCAAAATAGCTCCGATGACTATATTTCTCGTTTTATTTCCAACTATAGAGAGTACGAGTAGTGCTAATCGCTTATGTAAATTGGTCTCTTGCATTGCTGTTGCAAGGAATAATGCAGCTGCGACTAGTGCGACTGCAGAAGTTGAAAAACCACTAAATGCATGTGAAAGTGCGTTATTAGTACCTAGCAACTCACTACCTTTTAATATTGCATCGCCACTTTTAGGGTTACCTAGCTTTTCACTTAAATTCTGAACTGGACTTAAACCTAATAATAAAATAATCAATCCAAGAATAAGTACAGCTGAAACAGGATAAGAAACTGCTTCAGTCACCCACATGATAACTGCGAATGCTAAGATAGCGAGTGCTGCTTTCGCCATAATAGGTAATCCTGCAGGCGTTGGTAATAATAAAATGCCTATTAATAAAGCAAAACTGATGATAATCCATAATGGCTTGTATGCCTTTTTACTTTGTGAATGTTGACTTTGCGTTTGAGCTTTATGATTCCCTTTAGTCATCACTATCATCTCCTTGACCTAAATTTACACTTAAATTATATCAAGAAAGCGCTTTAAAATGGCGATTTCGTAAGAAAGTACATATAATCATCAAATATTTTCACAATTAAAATATTTGAATACTTAAATGATATGAATGAATTAAAAAAACCCACTCTGTAGTTTTTTGGCAACTATAAAGTAGGTTATATCAGTAAATTAATATTTAGTTATTTTTCAAAGCATTTTTAACATTTTCAACTGATTGAGCGGAGTGTTGCAATTGTTCTTGCTCTTTATCATTCAGATTTACTTCAACGATTTTCTCAATACCATGATTACCAAGAATTGTTGGCACACCTAAACAAATATCTGAGAATCCATATTCACCATCTAAATAAGCAATACTAGGTAGTAAACGTTTTTGATCTTTTAAAATCGCTTCTATCATTTCATATATTGCAGTTGCAGGTGCGTAATATGCTGAACCTTTTCCTAATAATTCTACGATTTCAGCACCACCTTTTCTCGTACGTTCAACAATACGTTCTAAGACTTCCTTAGAAATAAGATCTTTAACTGGTACACCATTTACTTGAGTTGATTCAACAAGTGGAACCATCGTGTCTCCATGTCCACCAAGCACAAGTCCATTAATATCTTTCACAGATACTTGCAATTCTTCTGCTATAAAACTTTGATAGCGTGCGGTATCGAGAACACCTGATTGGCCTATCACACGTTCTTTAGGAAAACCTGAAGCTTTCAGCGCGGTATACGTCATCGCATCAACTGGATTTGTTAATACTATAATCGTCGCTTGTGGGGCATATTTGGCAATGTTACGGGAAGTTTGATACACAATTTCTTCATTTGTTTGTACTAAATCATCTCTTGTCATTCCTGGTTTTCTAGGAATTCCAGCTGTCATCACAACAATATCTGAATCTTGGATATCTTCAATTTGAACAGACCCTTGAACCTGAGTATCAAATCCAAATATAGGGCCACTTTCTAAATATCTAACGCTTTACCTTTAACGAACCCTTCTGATTGAGGACGGTCAATCATTACTATATCTGCTAATTCTTTTTGAGCTAAAATAAAAGCCAACGTTGATCCAGTGTTACCTGCACCGATAATTGAAATCTTTCTTCTTGTACTCATTAACAATAGCCTCCTAAATAAAATTTATCTATCTAAAAATTAAAAAGCCTTGCTATTTCAATATAATTATAACATTGAAATAACAAAGCTTTTCAAATATCCTTATTCAGCTATAAATTCGATGCGACCAACTGACTAGCCAAATATATCGTGTCTTAGACCGAACACATATAATAATGTGAAGAAAGCTGCACCACTTAAGATCGTTAAAATAAGTGTTAAGATAAGCGTGCGCTTAAAATGTCTAATAAATGCTATAAAGAGCATACCTAAATAAAAAGCAAAAAAAAAACAAAATAACGCCATTGTAACTTTAATATCTGGATAAAATATATTAAATAATAGTACGACGATGGCAAATCCTAAATATGGAAAAGTAATCAAATTTCGTTCGAATTTGATTTGCTTTTCGCGTTTATCTTCATTGTTCATCTTTTGACTCTCCTTAATTATGAAAATTGTAACATATCAAGTTTATTTCTTAGTCTATTCACGTCTAGTTGCTCTCCTATGATAACTATCGTTAATGGTAGCACCTTATCTATGACGCCATAATCGGGAAGCCCGTATGCATACTGGAATTCGTATGTAGCATTCGGATGATCTCGAAACTGAACGTAACCTTTCAAACGTAAGACCTCATCAGGCAAACGTAAAATAAATTGATAAAAAAGTTGACGATCGATTGGCCCACTAAACGTATATTGCATACTATTTATACCATGATGATGAGAATGTGTGTGTTGTGTAACAACTTCGTCACGAAATTGTGATAATTTGGAGACATCTACCTTTCCATAAGTCGTTAAGATATGCGGAACATTGGCATTGATACGGTTAAGCGCATCTTCTAAATATTGTTGTTCTTCTTCAGAGATAAGATCTATTTTATTCACAATTAATACATTGCTCACTTCAAGTTGTTCTTCCATCAATCTTTTTGTGGATTCAGTATACTGCTCCCTATTTAAAAAGCGTTCAGCATCAACGACCCCAATCACTTGTGGTTGGTGGACATATTGAACTATTCTAGGGTCTTGGCATGCCATAATAATTTCAATAGGATGCGCAATACCCGTTGCTTCAATGATGATATGATTCACATCTTTTTCATTGATAAGCACTTCTAATTGATTTACTAAATCTAACTTCAAATCACAACATACACAGCCGTTTAATATAGAATACACTTCTACCATATCGGTTAAATGATTACCATCTACATCGAAAGAGCCAAATTCATTCATAATTACTGATATTTTCTCATCAATTTTTAATAATTCGCTCATATAATGTGTCAGTAAAGTAGTTTTTCCACTACCCAAAAAACCGCTAATGATAGAAATTGATATTTTTTCATCTTTATTATTTCTCATTTTATATTTCCTTTTCTATTACAAGCATTTTTGAAAATGATAACATAAATATTTAATTA
The DNA here is from genome assembly GCF_001839105.1 of Staphylococcus sp. HMSC62A08. Classification (NCBI taxonomy): domain Bacteria; kingdom Bacillati; phylum Bacillota; class Bacilli; order Caryophanales; family Staphylococcaceae; genus Staphylococcus; species Staphylococcus sp. HMSC62A08. Next base: position 822,636 of record NZ_KV840039.1, read on the forward strand.
TCTTTTTACTTGATTTAATGTAAGATATCTTCTAAAATTTAAGCATACTTTAATTTTAGCATGGCATTGAATCAAAGTGTTGCGCGAATTAAATTTTGCACAACATAGACGGATTCCAATCCGAAAAAGAGAAAACACGGATAGAATGTCTGGAGGAGAACTTTAATGTCTGATCAACACAATTTAAAAGAGCAGCTATGCTTTAGTTTGTACAATGCTCAAAGACAAGTTAATCGCTACTACTCTAACAAAGTCTTTAAAAAGTACAATCTAACTTACCCACAATTTCTTGTATTAACAATATTATGGGATGAGTCACCTGTGAATGTCAAAAAGGTTGTTACAGAATTAGCACTTGATACAGGGACTGTATCGCCATTACTTAAACGAATGGAACAAGTTGATTTAATCAAACGCGAACGTTCAGAAGTGGATCAACGCGAAGTATTTATTCACTTAACTGACAAAAGCGAAATGATTAGACCTGAATTAAGTAGTGCATCGGAAAAAGTCGCAACAGCTTCTTCATTATCTAAAGAAGAAGTTCAAGAACTTAACCGTTTATTAGGCAAAGTGATCGATGCATTTACTGAAGCGAAAGAAAAATAGTAAGTTTCTGTCATGAAATTAAAGTTAAAGCTTAGAAATTGATATACATTTTAAAATGAAACATGAAAAACTCGTACCGCTTTTGGGTACGAGTTTTTTATCTCTAGTTCGTTAGCTATTCCCTTTCTTAGTAAACTCAATTTAATCTGTAACTGAATGACTCGTCTTATTATTTAATTCAAGCATTCGATGTAAATAGCTATTCTCGTTTAATAATCTACCATATGATCCAATTTCTTTCATTTCTCCATCTAACATGACCACAATTTTGTCAAAGCGAGACAGTACATCTAAATCATGAGTTGCCACAATTATTGTTTCAGAAGCTTCTTCAATTAAATTCATTACTTTCTTAGTATTATCTATATCTAATGCTGTGGTCGGTTCATCTAATATCCAGATACGTGCATCATCTCTCAACAATAATCGGGCTAAACTTAATCGTTGTACCTCGCCCCCTGATAGATTCTCACCATTTAAACTCACATTTCTATCTAAATCTAGGTATCCTAGACCAACAGATTGAAGCACGCCTTCTAATTCAGCATCTTCTTTATCTGAAAATAAATTATCTCGCACTGTTCCGTCAAACATATGCTGAGACTGTAACATGCCGTTGATATAACGATATTTTTCCTCATTATCAATATCTGTTACAACTTGACCATTCAATGTGACATGTCCTTGTTCAACTTGATAAAGTCCTAGCATCACTTGGAGTAAAGTACTTTTACCTGAACCGGAAGGACCTATGATTGCGACTTTTTCACCTTTGTTTATCGTTAGATTGAGATCATGGAGTACTGGTGTTTGTTGATTCCAATATTTGAATGTGACATGTTCTACCTCAAATAGTTCAGTTTTCGTTTTTTCACTTTCAAAATGAGCAGCATCACGAGATTCAGACACATCTATAACTTCATTAATTTCAGCAAGTGCTTGATCGGTATCAGCTTTGTAGTATGCAACATTACTCATTGGTACTGCTTGCTCAAATAAAGTGAGTACCATTAAAACAATACTAGTTAAATATACGACATCTAGATGACCTGCATGTACTTGTTGTGCACCGATGACTAAACTTAGAAAGATTGAAATCATGGCTATTAAATTAAGCATATAATCATATAAAGATAAGAAACGTCGTTCTCTTGCTTGCAAGGCATCAAATTGCTCAAGCTGGTTGAGCACATCTGTTTTAAACGTATGGGTTTGTTTAAAACGTTTTAACTCCTCGTTTCCCTCTTTATAGTCATAAAAACGTTGAAGAAAATCACTTTGCTGTAGAGCAACTTGTTGTTTTAGTGTCCGTGCCTTTTTCGCACTCAACCATGGCACGATATATAACGTCAATATCATACTTACAGCTATCAATAATGCATGCATAGGCGTAAAGAAGACAAATGTAATGATTGATACAATGGCAGTTAGACCAATAACTACGGGTGGATAATACACTCTTAAATAGATATTTTGTAAGGCTTCAACTCGACTAATCATACGAGAAATTAAATCGCTTGAATTGAATTTACGATACACATCAGGAACTACAGGAATTAATTTTTCAAGAAATTGAACTCTGACATCTCTTAACATCGTAAAGGTTGTTTTGTGAGAAAGTAGTCTTTCAATGTAACGTGTAATGGCTCTTAAGAATCCAAACATTTTGACTGAGACAACAAGCACCATTAAGGCATATAAGGGTGCACCAAGTGCACTTTGAGTCACCATGTACCCACTTAAAAAGAACATTGCTAATGCGACAAGGCCTCCCAGTACACCTACTAAAATTGCTAATATTAAATCTTTATCTATACGAAAATGAATATGTGGTTTCATCTCTAACGATTCACCTCACTTTGAGATACAGATATCGTTGCATCATCTTTGATGAGTTGACCATTTTCAAGATAAATACGTCGTTCAGCTTGATTAATCGTAGTGTCACGATGAGCAATAATAAGCATTGTAGTCTCTTTGAAATGGTCTTGAAGTACTGCTTGAATCGTACGTTCAGTTTCAATATCTAAACCTGTAGCTGGTTCATCAAATATGACTAAGTCAGGTTTCATAAGTAGTAGACGGCTCAATTCAAGACGTCTCATCTGACCACCTGACAACATTTCCCCACCTTCACCGATTCGTGTATGAATACCGTCCTTAAGTGTAAGTACTTTGTCTTTAAGTCCTACTTCGTCTAATACTTGAATAATGTCTTCATCAGAAATCTCATGATCATACATTGCAATATTGTTTTTTATTGTATCTGTGAAAATATAGGGGTTCTGACTTAAAAAGCCAATCCGTGTTTCTTCCATATTAAATATCACTTCACCGTCAGAAGGTTTTACAGACTGACTTAAAATATGCGCTAGCGTTGTTTTACCGGCACCACTCGGTCCAACAATTGCAATTTTATCTCTCTGATAAATTGTCATATTAATGTTTCTTAAAGCGTATTGCTCACTGTCTGGATAACGATATGACACATTTTCAACCTTTATTTGTGGTTCCTGGTTGTTATTAACTTTTGGAGCAGGAGATGGAGGTTGATTTTCAGATTCTAAAAAGTCGAACACAACATCGCTTGAACCTTCACTCTGTTTACCCGTGTGAAAGGCTTGACCTAAATCTTTTATCGCATTATAAAATTCTGGCGCAAGAATGATAGCAATGGCAGCTGTTACAAAGCTGATTGAATTAAATACCACGAGACTAAGTGCTGCTTCAAGTGCTACCAAACCAATGCCTAACATACTGATAAATTCGAGCATTAAGCCTGATAAGAAGGCACTTTTTAAAATACGCATCGTTAAATCTCTAAATCGAGTACTATCTTCATATAAATGTTCTTTAGTTTGCTTTGTTCGATTTAATAATTTGAGCGTAATTAGCCCTTTAGCAGTATTCAAGAAGCGCTGACTAAATTGATTAAGATATGTCATTTGATCTTTCGATTCGTCTCTTGTTTTAAGTCCAAAAATGATATAGAACATGGGAATAAACGGCGCAGTAACCATCATGATTAATGCAGTTGGTAAATGAACAAAACACATCGCTATAATAATGGCAACTGGAATCATCATTGATTTAAACACTTGAGGTAAATAACTTTGAAAGAATGGTGCAATGCCATCAATACTTTCAGTTAATATGTTCATTTGTTCTCCTATGGCTAGAGGACTGTTTTTATTTATAACTTGTCGACGCAAATCAGTTTTTACTTTATAAGCCATGTGGTCGCCAATGCGTTGATTCAACATATTAAATGTTGCACGTGCAATAAGTACTACAAGGATGACTATAAATAGATATATTAATGGTTGCTTATGATTGTAAAGTACATGATTTAAAAAACGTGCAATTGAGATATTTTGTATGACAACTGTTATGGATAAAAAAATGCTCACGATACACATGAGAACTGGATATATTTTATATTTAAATACTAAATTTGTTAGTTTTTTCACAATAACTTCACCTACTTTCATTATAAAAGGTTTGTTGTAAATATAAATTAATACGCTCATTGATTTTTTGAAGATTTTATTTTAAATATCAAAATAAATTGTTTATAAGACTTTGGTCTAGTTTTATGGGATTAGGCTACCACTATTTTTCTTTAATGTGCTATGATGATATGGTAATTTTAGTGAATGAAAGACTATATAAAAGTTTGATGAAAGTGGGTCAATTATGTTTTTAATTGAATTGATAAAAGGCATCATCTTGGGTATCGTTGAGGGTCTGACAGAGTTTGCCCCTGTGTCATCTACCGGACACATGATACTTGTAGATGATATGTGGTTAAAGTCCACTAAATTTTTAGGTGAGCAGTCTGCCTTCACCTTTAAAGTGGTTATCCAATTAGGTTCTGTATTCGCAGCGGCATGGGTTTTCCGTGACCGTTTCTTAGAAATATTACATATCGGGCATCACAAACCTGATAATCAAGCATCTGTACAACGTCGTTCTCAACCTAAACGTTTAAATTTAATGCATGTATTGGTTGGTATGATTCCAGCCGGTATTCTAGGTTTCTTATTTGATGATTTAATTGAAAAATATTTATTCAGTGTACCTACTGTAATGATTGGTTTATTCCTAGGTGCAATTTACATGATTTTAGCTGATAAATATTCTGAAAAGGTGCAACATCCTCAAACTGTAGACCAAATTAATTACTTCCAAGCATTTGTCATCGGTATTTCACAAGCCATTGCCATGTGGCCTGGTTTCAGTAGATCTGGTTCTACAATTTCTACTGGTGTATTTATGAAATTAAATCATAAAGCAGCATCTGATTTTACATTTATTATGTCTGTTCCAATTATGTTAGCAGCGAGTGGATTATCTTTATTAAAACATTATGAATACATTCACTTAGCACATATTCCATTCTATTTATTAGGATTCTTAGCAGCATTCATTGTTGGCTTAATTGCGATTAAGACATTCTTACATTTAATTAGTAAAGTCAAATTGATTCCATTTGCGATTTACCGAATCGTCTTAGTTGTTATCATTGCAATTCTATACTTCGGTTTCGGCATCGGCAAAGGAATTTAATAAAGAAGTACTTGAAAATAACTTGTTATTTTCTTAGTACTTCTTATGCAATGGACACCAGTCCATTGTAATCCTTTATAGAAGTACCTTTGATATACACTTGCGAGTTAAATTCGAACTCGTAAGTGTTTTTTTTATTTCATTTTCAAAATAAGCCTTATAGGTTAAATGTATATAACGACTGGTCACTCTCGTTTACTATCATGTATCATAGGGTATGAATAAGAATAGTAAAAATTAATGGAGGCAACGAGTATGGACAATAAGAAACTCATTAAGACTTTAATCAATGTACTACCTATCGTGATCGTACCGTTAGTCGTTGAACGTAAACGTATTAAAGAACATCCCGACGTACGTAAAGCTACTGATGCTACGTCTAAAGCAACATCAAAGGCAACATCTGCGATTTCAAATAAAGCTTCTGATGTAAAAGAATATGTTGGCGATAAAAAACAAGAATATGACAACAAACGTGAATTGAAGAAAATTGCGAAAGAAAATGATCCTGAATACATCGAGAAAAAAGGCGAAAAATTAGCCAAGAAAAATCGTAAAGAAGCTGACAAAATGGATAAAAAGCTTCAGAAAAATATTGAGAAACGACACAAAGAAGAAGACAAACAACGTGAAGAAAATCAAAAACAACGTATTAAAGATATGAAAAAATCTCAAAAATATGAAGAAAAAGTCGGCTTAACTCCTGGTAAATTAGATGATAAAACCGAGAAAAAAGGCGAAAAATTAGAAAAAGATAATCGTAAAGATGTGAAGAAATTAGATAAAAAGCTTCAAAAGAATATTGAAAAACGTCACAAAAAAGAAGAAAAACAACGCGAAGAAGCTAAAAAAGCTAGAAAAAAAGAATTTAAAAAATATGATGATTACGTGGCTGACAGTGTCGTAAAACAGAATAAAGAATCTGATGATTCTAAGGCCTAAATTGCGATGACAAAAGTAATCATAGATGGAGATGCTTGTCCTGTTGTTAATTCAGTGATTGAATTGACCGAAGGGACAGGCATTTTTGTTACGGTGTTGAGGAGTTTCAGCCACTTTTCACATCAAATCCAACCTGAACATGTTAAAACTGTGTATGTTGATGATGGACCTGATGCTGTCGATTATAAAATTGTACAAATAGCGACAAGTGAGGACATTGTCATTACTCAAGATTATGGTTTGGCAAGTTTACTTATAGACAAAGTACGTGTAGTCATGCATCATAAAGGAAGTATATATCGTTCAGATAATATTCAAATTTTGTTAGACCAACGTTATCTTAACGCACAAATTAGAAAGCAAGGTGGCCGTCATAAAGGTCCTCCACCTTTCACAAGAGAAGATAGATTAAAATTTGAACAAGCATTTTCGAAAATTATTAAACAACTTTAGGAGGTAAAACATGATAAGAAGAATCGCAGTTTATTGTGGTGCAAGCAAAGGAAATGATCCATCATATGTTAAAGAGGCTTATGAATTAGGTAAATATATGGCTGAACAAGGTTATGAACTTGTCTTTGGTGCTGGATCAGTAGGTATTATGGGCGCTATTCAAGATGGCGTACTCGATCATGGCGGTAAGGCTATAGGTGTCATGCCTAAGATGTTAGATGAACGAGAAATTACCAGTCAAAAAGTGAGTGAACTCATTTTAGTAGATTCCATGCATGAACGTAAAAATAAGATGACAGAATTAGCAGATGCATTTGTGATGGCTCCGGGCGGTGCTGGTTCTTTAGAAGAGTTCTTTGAAATGTATAGTTGGGCACAAATTGGCATTCACCAAAAACCTATCGGAGTTTTCAATCTCAATGGTTTCTTTGAACCGTTACAAGCTTTAATTGAACATATGATTAAAGAAGGATTTATTGATAAAAAATATAAAAAATTAGCACCACTGTTTGATACTAAAGAAGCATTGATAGAAGGTTTACACAACTATAAACCTCTTGGTGTACGTACATACGATTAAATGAAACGCATCTATAAGCAATTGAACACGCTTATAGATGCGTTATTTATATAGATATGAGTAAATCGAAATATAAAGATTGCTTGAAACTTCTAATCTATCGAGAAGCCGTATTTTCTCAAATGAGTTCATGTATGTGAAGATTTTACACATGAAAAATACGGAGTATTGAGAGCGACACGCCTGCAGGAATAGCATGCGTCTTGAGACTACAGGCTCAAGCCATGCCCGCGGCAAGGGAGCTAAACAATACGAAGTATTAATATACCAGCCTTATCTCTATACGAGTTGGTTATATAGGCAGTAGATGTCTGAATTGAAAATGCGCTTATGCTAAGCTTTCTTCAACTCTAGTCACCCTTGCCGGGGCGATAATACGAATTCTTAAATTCTAG
>NZ_KV840039.1:830283-899133 GCF_001839105.1 Staphylococcus sp. HMSC62A08
ACTACTAACCTTCACTTTGTGAAGGAAGTAGTTCTTTATAATATCTGACGTGGCGTTTGAGTGGGTGGTATTTGCTGAGGTCAGGAAATTCAAAGTTATCTAAGAATGTCATACCAATTTTTTCCATTACCTTTCTAGAGGGTAAATTGGTTTCTGAAGTGAAACTATATAATTCAGTAATTCCTTTTTCCGTCGCATAATCCATTACAGCTTCAGCGCCTTCTGTGGCAATACCATTCCCCCAAACTTCAGGAATAAGTCTCCAACCAATCTCATATAATGGTAGCTCTTTAAAAGGATATTTACTCTCTTTAGGAAGATAATTCACTCCAATGAATCCTATCCATTCACCTGTTTCTTTTAACTCAACAGCAAAAAGTCCAATTCCCTTTTCTTTTATAATCTCATCCATTTTCCTCATATCTAATTCAGAACGACGATAACTTAATAAACTTGGAAAGTATCTTCTCACTTGACGGTTCGCGTTCATTTGTTGAAAAGGTAATAAATCTTTTTCTTCCCAATCACGTAACTTTAAACGTTCAGTTTCAATGTAAGTTCCCATGTTAAACACTCCATTTTACCGAAAAAACTTACTATATCCTTATTTTAATACAAAATTAACGCGTTATGAAGCTGTCCCCACTTTCATATCGCGCTAATTGAATAATATTAATATTAGTGATTTATGCCTTTGAGATATAACTAATTAATTCCACGTGAACTGGAATTTCTTTTAATCGGTCACGTTGTTCTTTAGGTGCAGTAAACGTTGCATCGATAAAATCATTTTGATGATTTAAACGATAAGTAGCAACGAATGTGTCAGTATCCGATTCAAAGTTTGGTAGGTGCGCAATGACACGTTTAATTTCACTAGTTGAATCGACGATTGTACGTCCTGTAATGTTTTCTAATTCTCTCCCTAATTCAGGTAGTGTAAGATTTTTACCTTCTAAAATATTAAAATCTTGTTCATGCATCGTTAATCTCTCCTCTTAAAGATGTATAAAATCAGTCATCTTTTGAAATTTTGAATCCAAAACTATGTTAAATGTTTAATTTGATTATTCATTAGAGTAATTTATCAATTATAATACCCGCTTCAATGCACCATCAAACGTTGATTAAATGGCAAGTTATGAGTTAGACGTGCTCTTTGAATCTTTGTTTTTATTTGTTGACGCTTTGTCCTGTGTTTTTTTATCAGCATTTTGATTCTGTTCACTGGACTGTTTAGCGTCCTTAGATGATGCTTTAGATTGATCTGACTTCGATGTTTCTGTTGATTGTTTTGAATCGTTAGAAGATGCCTCGTCTGAACCATTTTCCTTACTAGAATTTGATTTGCTCTCTTTAGATGATTTTTTTGAAGTATCTTCAGCAGGCAGTTCATCAATATCTTTTTGAAGACGATCTTGCTTATCTTTGAGTTTATCTTTTTGAGTTTGTAAGTCTTTCTTTTGTTTCTTTAAATCTTTATTCTCTTTCTCTAATTGATTAATGCTTTTTTCTAAAGAAGCTTTTTCGTTACTTTTACCGCATGCTGTTAACATTAAAGTTGAGGCTAAGAGTAAAGTTAACCATTTTTTCATGATAGACTCCTTTGTATGTACTTATAAATACAATTTATTTTAACATGATTTTTTAATTTATTCATTTTTTCCCTTTAAATTTTTAGTCATTTTCAAATGCGTTGTATGATACCCTAAATGATTATTCAGTTGTATCATGGAATGATTATCAATATTCACTGTACTTTCAATCATTGTCGCACCTATAGAAGTTGCCCATTCCTCAATCGTGTTTTTAAGATGTGTGGCTTTGCCCTGTTTTCTATATTCGGGTTTAACATATAATATCTCAATTTGAACAACGCTCATTTGGGGTTCATAGTGTGCCCATATAAACCCCTCGAGAGTAGTATTTTGTTCACTGACAAAAATCGCGTCTTGGGAATATTTTAGACGGGCTTTAAGCATTTCATATCTTAGAGAGATAGACGTTGTGGTAACTTGATAATTGGATTCATTTTCAGAAATTAAATATTCATGTATTTTCGCAATTTCGTTCAACCATATTTCATCTTCTATGGTAATGACTTTCATCTTAAAAACACCTCAATCGTTAATGATATGATGAATACATTTATGATATTATTAGTCATAATAACATGTAAAACGTAGATGAGTTATCAATATATGATGTCTAACTCGTTTTATTTTCAGACAATAAAGGAGCACTTCAATTATCATGAAATCAACAGCACAATTAACAAAGGAGAATAATGTTAAATCTTTACGACTTAACAATACCGATCGTGAGATATTTGAAAACTACATGACGTATATTCGTGCCGATTTAAGCGTCAATCCTCATGACTCTGAGCTGATGTTAAATCGCATATTAAAGCATTTAATTCGTGCTGAAGATAAGGGAATGCTTGCGATGGAGTTCTTCGATCATGATCCTAAGGCACATGCTAAAAAAGAACTTAAGTCGCTACCTAACGAAACGATTAGGAATATTTTCAAATATATATACCATAATTTCATTTTCTTAATTGGGATATTTTGCTTTTTAAAGGGATTTATCGGCTTTTTTATTGGTGGCGATAGTAATTATTTATATCTCTATACTTTCCCAATTACTGTTATTGTAGGATTGTTTATTATTTTCCTTTTCATATGGATGAGCTTTCGAACCGTGCAATTGCAATGTTTCAGTAATTCGTATTGGGTATGGTGGCTCACTTATGGCGTGATTGCACTACTTTTAGTCGCGCTATTTTATGTGTTTTTTATTCCACAATCATTTTTAGCTTTTGGACCATACATTAACGTTAGTAATTGGACTTTTATAATTATTGCTATTGTAATTACGCCAATTGCCTTCTATATTAACCATCATTTCTATAATAAAGACGCAAATACACGCGTATAAAAAAGACTTACTTTTGGTATGATCACCTCAATTGAGGCTACCGAAAGTAAGTCTTTTCATGATTAGAAAACGATGATTTAATTAAATAAAAACACATCGATAAAGAACCATATCACCATAATTACCATGATGATAGCTTGAGCAACAGTACTCGCTAAAAAAAGCAACAACTGAACCTAAACTTACCTTTAAAGCGTTCTTTACATCAAAGCCATTCAATAGCTCGACGACAAATACTGCTACTAATGGCACTAAAATAATACCGAAAGGCGGAAATACAAAGCACCCTACTATGACGCCTGCAAGTGCAGTATACTCACCTAACTTGCTCCCACCAAATCGAGCCACGAAATATTTATTCATCATGAAATCCGCAATAAGAATAAACACTGTAAAGATAATCATTGCTACGTAGAACACCCACGATAAATGACCATCATTAAAACCAAATTGATAAATTAAAAATCCTATCCACATCACAAGGATGGAAGGAATGATGGGTTTGACTAATCCTACAAATGCTAAAATAAACATAAGGATAATAAGTATCCATAAAATGACAGACATAATGATCTACTCCATATTTTCTTCAGTTATTTTTTGATCTTTCGTAAAGAATATCAGTACCATTCCTACAAAAATTGAGCCAGCTGAAACAAAGAATACATTTTCCAAACCAACCCAATGACTCATGGCACCACCCAATAAATTACCACATAATTGACCTATGACCATAGCATTTGCAAATAATGTTGAGGCATAACCTGGGAAATCAGGTAATATATCTTGAAAGTAACTGATTCCTAGTCCAAGCAATATAGCCAAGAAAATTGCTAAACACACTTGTCCGGCTAACATCATATAGAAGTTTTTAAACACACCAATGCTAAAATAGAATGCACCACCAAAGATTGAACCAATAATCAATAATGTACGTGTTGGAAGTTTAGCAGAAAGTATACCTAGTACCACCATAAAAGGAACTTCTAAACCGGCACATAAACTTGCTAAATAACCGACATAGCCTTCCTTTTCCTTTAAGTAATCTGTAACAAATAATGGCATGTTCATCGTATACATCCATTGACCAATATGTAATAGAATAAATGCTATAAATGGAACCAATAACGTCTTATCTTTGAACATGTTTGGTGCAGCCTTTTCAACATGTTGTTGAGAGGAGATTTGTTGTTCAGCTGGTAAATTCTGATAGAAAAAGATTTGTAAAATGAGCGTAAATAATATAATGGCAATTGTACCACCAAATAACCCTGAATATCCCTTCAATTCAATTAATTGCGCACCAATAAAGGGACCAAATAAAAAGCCAAGTGAAAACATGGAACGTAAAACGGTGTTCGCAAACTTCGCGCGGTCTCGTGAACTGGAAATATTAATTGATTCTCTTGCTGAGGCATATAGTTGTGGCATAGCGGGAGCAAATAAACCTTGAAAAATTGCATATAAGACAATAAATAACCATATTTGATGTACGTAAAAATAAATTGAAAAGCTAACTGCGCCCATGAATAAAGCAGATATAATGAGTATCTTTCGATTGACGTTATGTGTATCTGAAAATCTTGCAATGATTGAATTAACTGTAAATTGACTTATCGCTGCAAGGGCGAGTAATAATCCATACTGAGTTGTTGTCATTCCTAAATCTTTTGTTGCGAATAAGACGAGGTAAGGTACAGTCACTGCTATACCCATGCCAAGTAATAACATATTCACAACAAATAACTTATAGTTCTTAATTTGCAACAGTGCTGTAAACATCTTTCCAACCTCTATTCTTCTATATAAAATATACTTTCTGTAGTATATTAGAAAACTGCTTAAAAAACTAACGAATAAAGTTCAACATTAAATTCACGAAGGAATCAACTTGTGGAAGTTGTAACATACTTCCATCATAACTCATGTATGTTGAACGTATGAGTGGTTCATCTTCAATACTTACCTTTTCAAATTCAAACATATTCTTATCAATATTCTTCATCATAATTTCAGGAAGAACTGTCACACCAACACCACTTAATAACATTTCTTTACATGTGGCAACTTGGTCTACTGTGATGGTTGCATGATAATCCTGTCCTAAATTATCGTTATACCATTGTTTAATTTGATTGATGTATATTGGATCTGCTTGGAATTCTATAAATGGTAATTTTGTAACATCCTCACGACGGTCTTTCGGATAGATAAAGTAATGTTCATCATTAAATAAATGCGTGTTAGATAAGTTCATCACTTTATTTCCTCGCGTGATCATCACATGATAATCGCGGTGATTGGCTTTGATTTGCTCAGTAGAACCGACTTGAACTTGTATCTCAACGTTTGGAAATTGTGTATTATATAAGCTCAATACTTCAGGTAGTAACGTTTGACCTATTAATGATGAACAACCAATTGAAATGGTGCCATTCACTTCTCCAATATGTGCCTGCATTTTATCGAAAAACAAGCGTTCACGTTTTAACATGTCTCGTGCATGATCAATAATCATAGCTCCTTCGGTTGTTGTGATAAGTTGTTTCTTTGTACGTATAAATATTTCAACTCCGAATGAACTTTCAATAGCTTTTAAACGTTGTGTTACAGCGGGTTGAGAAATATATAATATCTCAGCAGCTTTCCGTAACGTCTTTGTTTCATCTAATGTGATGAGTAAACGATAATCATCAATTTTCATAGCGTCCCCCTAAATATTTCTGTCCTTAAATCTTGCTATGATATTTTAGATTTCAGTTGATAAACTTTCTAAAATATTGTCCTTTTTATATTTTAATTTGTCTTACGTCGGTGCTGTCTATGTTTATTTCTCGGTTTGAAAGGACGTTTCTGTTTGTTCTTTTGAGCCTTATGATTAATCTTATGATAACAACGCATAACCTTTTCTTGCACATCTGAAAAGTTTTCTTCAATTTCAATCATTAATTGATGCGCAATAATATACGCCTCATGATATTGTTTCTTAGAAATTTGTTTATTCTGTAACGCAAACATCAAATCATCTTCATCTACAAGTTCATATTCACCTGAAGGTAGTACAAGGACATCTAGACATAAATCTAATGTGCGTGCATTTCCTTTTTGAGTAATATTCTTTATATTAATATCAAAATAATATTCTAGCGGATGACCTTTATCATCAAACATGACAGTGATGCTGTATCGCTTTTTTTCTGGTAGTATCTGCAACCATTTATAATTGTCATCTGCGACTATTATATTTTGTCCAACTACCGTCACCTCTAAAGGCTCACGAACCTTTTTCATCGTGACCAAGCCGATAATACCTTTAAATCTATTATTATTAACTTTAACCTCTGTATACTCTCTCTCTATCAGGCGACGCCAGTGACGTTTATCTATATATTTTACTTTCACAGTCACCAACTCCTTGTTTTTATTATATTAAACTGGTTAGTTAATGTCATCTTATGTTTTAGATTGATGACTTTTACATTTAAATTCTCAAAAGTATATTAACTCTATTTTACTATAGATTGATGCAATTTACTTAAAATCGACAAAAATACTATGCTTTAATCATACAAAAAATGGCAAACAACAGAGGACACTAACAACTACTATTTTATTTACTAATGTAGTACGAGATCCCACTAAAAGACATATAAAAAAGCACGTCCAAAATAAATGGACATGCCTTCTAATTATGCTTTATAGCATACTTGTTTATTATATTTTCCAAATTTGGATACTGCTCAAGCAGTTGATTTCGTTCAAATCATTCAAAGTGCTCAAACTCAAATGCAGGTTGGCACATACAACCGACTAAGCTATAGCCTTCATTATCATCTAACGAAGAAGCGAAAATCGTACCCTTAGGAACACAATACTGCAGTACATCACCGTCAGAAATATTGCCTCCCAAGCGAGCTGTACGATAGACCCCATCTGGCATAATCATATGAATAGTTAATGTCTTGCCAGCATGATGATACCAAACTTCATCGGCATCAATTCTGTGAAAATGTAAGATCTCCTCATGCGTTAATAGAAAATATATACTACTATATGGCGCTCTATTTACATCACTATCTCGAAGTGTTTCTCTGTAATATCCACCTTCAGGATGGGCTATCAGTTCAAGTTGTTGAATCCACTCTTGTGCTGTTTGCATTATTTTAAATCTACATTGTGAAATACATTTTGAACATCTTCTAAATCTTCAAGTGCATCCACTAACTTTTCAAATGTAGCTTGGTCTTCTGCAGATAACTCAATATCTGTTTGTGGTAACATCTCAAATTCTGCAACTTTGAATTCTTCAATTCCTGATTCACGTAATGCATCTTGAACTTGCGCAAATTGATCAGGTTCTGCATAGATAATTGTAAGACCATCTTCGTCTATAACATCTCTCACATCAACATCTTGTTCCATTAATGTTTCTAGAATTTCATCGGCAGATTTACCTTCAACACCAAAAGTAGCTGTATGGTCAAACATGTAAGCGACTGAACCAGACACGCCCATATTACCGCCATTTTTACCAAAGGCAGCACGAACGTCAGAAGCTGTGCGGTTAACGTTGTTAGTTAAAGCATCAACGATTAACATTGAGCCACTTGGACCAAAACCTTCATATCTTAAATGGTCATAGTTTTCTTCTCCAGCACCTTTCGCTTTATCGATTGCTCTATCGATAATATGGTTGGGTACTGAATATGTTTTAGCACGTTCTAATACTAAACGTAATGCTTGGTTAGATTCTGGATTGGGTTCACCAGATTTTGCTGCTACATATATTTCTTTGCCGAATTTGGCATAAATTCTACTTGTATTTTTATCTTTTTGGGCTTTTTTCTCTTTAATGTTGTTCCATTTACGTCCCATAATGTCATCTCACTTTCGTACTCTATGCTCTTCATTATATATTTTGGAGGAATTTTTGTAAAATCACATAATTCAATGTAAACCATTGCCATATCAATATTTTAAACGTCAAACATCCCCCATTCACTATGACGTTTCAACTATCTATACAAAAAAGCTGTCATCAAAGTGAACACCTTTGACGACAGCCTATCATCGAGAACTAGACTTATATTATAAATATATTTTAAATGTCGATGAAACCTATTGCTAAGCATCGACACCTTTAACTTAAATGTCTAAGAATTTCTCAACATCATTAAATAAAGCATTAAATTTCTTTAAGTTATCCTCATTCATATATAGAAAAATTTTCCGTTCATCTCTAGTTGATCTCACTTTGCTTAATCTTTCTTTATCTATCAATCTACGAATTGAAACCAATAATTTTGTTCTACTCAATTCTAATTCATTTATTGCTGTTTTTAAAAATGCCTGCATGAGCACTTGTTCTTCTAAACAATATTTTCTAGCTAAATCTAATACAGCAAGATCATTTAATGTCAACTTATATTCTTTATCTATATATTCAGATAATGCTTTATATCGTTTGTAAAAATCTAGTAGCTTTTCTAGTTTCTGTTCATTCAAGACGTTGCACCTCCAAATATAAGTAGACAATGTATAGTAACATTATCCTAAATATATGAGTCATTGTCTTTGGCATTTGTTTTTAATCATTTGTCAAAATTACCAATAAATTTAAATTGAATTGCGTCACGCCTTTTTTAATCTGTTATCTTTTTTATAAATCTTTATGAGATAAACAGCGTTATATTTTAAATTCACTTTTAAAGACTTATCCTTAAAATCATGCTCAAAAATCTCAACATACGGTTTAAAATTATCTTCAACTTTAATTAGAAACTTAGTAGACCAGTCGTATTTGCTTCGCAATTCTTGAGAAATAATGTGATTGATATTACCACTTTCATTATCAATTTTAGCCATTACACAAATGTATTCATCTGCTAATTGTGGATCCTCAAAACTAATATCAACTTCTATATCATTGAAATTGTCTCCTTTTGATTCACTTTCAATCACGCGCCAATCAAATAGATAAAGCAAATATCTGTCTTCATTCTCTACAATATTATAGAAACGTTTTTCACACTTATTTTGATTAATCATCCAACTTAAATCATTAAATATAAGTCCTAATGTTGTTTTAAAGCCATTTTCATCAAATAAATGAACTGCGTTAAATAGATTGGGGTGAGAAAATAAGTTTAATCCATAACCAGAAAAGCTTTCTTTCAATTTAGCAACAGATTGATATAAAAGTGGAGCACTATTACTTAAATCAATTTCTTCATTATTTAATAATTGGTGGTTCACTAAATTTAGAAAAATAAGATTCTCTTTGTCAAAATCAAACTGTTCTAAATTAACATTCAAGTGTTGCAATTGGAGTATATTCTTTAGGAACAGACCCCCGTTGCTTCCCATCAAATAAGGAGAAGTTAACTGCGCATTATCTATATAAAGATAATCAAACTTTAATCTCTTAATTTGAGATTCTAATGCTTTAAATTGAGTAGGATCATCAACCATACAACTGATATCTAATCCTACTTTGTATTTCAACGGCATGTTTTGCATTTTTAAGATATCTCTATAAATATCGCGAATTTCTTTTTCTTTTAAATTAAAAATGAATTGAACTTCATAATCTTTATCTATCACAGAGGATTTGTCACTGAATTGATTTAGCCCCCACATGAAACTCTCTTTTAGTTCATTGACACGTTCAATTTCTTCAATATGAAATGCGACATGTAATTCATTCTCGATAATGGTCTGACTGATATAATTTTTTTCGTTTTCTGTTAAATCATTGCTATATTCGTATAAATGAGGCATAAAGTAAAAGATAATATTAGAATCTTTGAAGTCAATTCTTTTATATAAACCCTCTAAGAAGAGAACTTTGATTTCCTCGACAGTATTAATTTGAATCACTGAATAAAAAGTTGATGCCTCTGTATGAGGGGAGGCATCAATTTTAATTTTATCGTAAGCATCAGAAACGTTATTAGGTGTGACAGAACGAATAAGTTTTCTTAGCGGCGCTTTACGATGATCAGGTATTGAATCATCAGAACAGCCATTGTATTTATCATATTTCTTCATCGTTCGATATTCGTTAGGTGTAACACTTAAATAATTTTTAAACTGTTTTGAATAGGTTGAAGCATTACTAAAACCTAATTTGTCGCTGATTTGACTAATCGTTTTATCTGTAGTCAATAACATCTCTATCGATTTACTAATTTTTAAAGTATCAACATATTTTTTGAAACCCATCCCCATTAATATATGAAATTGAGAGGATAAATTAGACTTGGATACATATAATTGATTTGATATATCTTTTAAAGTCAATCTTTCACTCATATGGTTATATATATAATCTAATTCTTCTTTTAAGTCTCCATAAAATGCATATATGTATTGATCTTCGGCTATTTTTTTATCGATACTTGCCTCTTTCGCAAGTGTTTCAACAATTTTATTAATAAGTTCATGCTCTTTATCAGTATTATCATCAAGAAAATTTAATGCGAGTTCAGCCATTAGATATTTAACTTCATTCGTAGATTTAATTAGTTCAGCAGTATAATGATAATCAAAGAAATTGTATCCTAACTCTGTAAACCAATCGCTAGAAATATATATTTCTAGTGTTGTACCATTACTATTAATACCAAATACATCCATATTATTAACGATATATAATTCGTTAGTTAAGGTTCTATGTTTTCTAAATTGTTGAAGGTGCATGCTTCCCTCTATTGGCCAAAATAAAAGAATCCCATCTTGGCAACGAGTTGTCGAATACTCGCTTTTAGAAAGTATATGCAAACAGGAATTTGTCATTACTTTACCTCTTTTCCTATTTAAATAGCCTAATATAAAAATGATTTAAATGTCACTCATATTTAACAAGCGCCAATCTAACACAATACGAATGATATATCAAAAATGAAATTATATATATAATCAATTGTTTTTTATGTGTCTATTCCATCTAATTATATAGTATATAAAAAGATGGGGCGTTAAAATTCCTTTAAATAAACAATGATCAAGTCAATTATATAACTTCATTTCTTCTCATTAGGAACCAATACACCCACATCTTGAATATCACATATTATAGATTTAATAATTTAATTTTTAAAGCGATTAGCTAATCTTAGTATATCTTTTATTATATTTAATAAATTGATAAAAAGATTGAATCCCATTTCTCTTGGTGAAAACTGACCTCTTTTCATTCTATTAAAATCATAAAGCGTATAAAGTAAAAACAACAATAAACTTACGATTGTTATAACTGTATGAAATAGCGAATTATGAATAAATAAGCCTATTAAACTTGCAATAATTAACGCGATTAATGTTACAAATAAATATTTGCCAATACTTGAAGCATCATTAATTAAGAAATACCCAACAATTCCAAATGCTACAAAAGCGCCGATTGCGAGTAGTATATTTTTATAAAATACTTCTGCTCCTAAATTTTGCAAATAAGAAGTGAACATAGCATATGACAATAAACCAACAATGATTGCGTATATATGTGAAATGACTATCCCGTACTTACGTGCTCGTTTAATAAATAAAGTGGCTAGTAAAATAACAAATAATGCTATAGATAATGGTCTTCGCCAAGACAAAGGTAAATATTGGCCAAAGTAACAACCAATCCCAAATATAATCCAATAATACATAAAGAATAACCAAACTTTGCCATAAGCGTGAGACTTATGCTTATCTTTAGTATAACTTTGAGCATTACCTCTACTGTGTGTCGATTGCGACATCAAGAAAACTCCTTTTTCTATCATTAAAATAACCGATTACTAAAAGTTTACAACAATATGTAAGATTTCAAAAGTGTTTGATTTAATAATGTCTAAATATATTGAAGTTTTCGAAAATTTGTTATTAATAATTATTACATTATTACAATTTCGAAAATTTTAATTTCGCTTAATTAAATCAAACCTCCTACAAACCCTGTAAAATCAACTATCACACATCAAAGACTTAAAGTATACAAAATGTTAACAATATTACAAGATAATAACAAAGCACACAGACGCTATTATTTTTGTTAGTATTGGGTACGTAATAAGAAAGTATAGTAAAAAGTAATTAAAGAGTTCGATTCATGAAAAAGACTTTTAGGGACAATAGGTCTACATATTAAACTCAATTAAAAATTTTAATTACATTTAAGGAGGAGTCACTTTGAAAAAGTTAGCCTTTGCAGTAACAGCCGCTTCAGGTGCAGCCGCAGTACTTTCACACCATGATGCTGAAGCTTCGACACAACATAAAGTTCAGTCAGGAGAATCATTATGGAGCATTGCTCAAAAATACAATACTTCAGTAGATAGTATTAAACAAAATAATAATCTAGATAGCAACATGGTGTTCCCTGGACAAGTCATTAATGTAGGTGGAAGTGCTTCACAAAGCTCAAATTCAAACACTTCTTCAAACTCTGGTTCAGTTTCTACACACAATGTGAAATCTGGAGAATCATTAAACATCATTGCAAATAAATATGGTGTATCAGTAAATGCTTTAATGAAAGCTAATAATTTAAATGGTTATTTAATTACACCTGGACAAACTTTAAAAATTCCTAGTGGTGGTTCAGGTTCTGGTGGAGCTGCAACTACTCAAACTGGTAATGGTAGTTATAACTCACCTACTTTTAATCACCAAAACCTATACACTGAAGGTCAATGTACTTGGTACGTATTTGATAAACGTGCGCAAGCTGGTAAATCAATTAGCACATACTGGTCAGACGCTAAATTTTGGGCAGATAATGCAGCTAATGACGGTTATCAAGTAGATAACCAACCTTCAGTTGGTGCGATTATGCAAAGTACACCTGGACCATATGGCCACGTGGCTTATGTTGAACGTGTGAATGGTGACGGAAGTATTTTAATTTCTGAAATGAATTATACTAACGGACCTTACAACACTGATTATCGTACAATTCCAGCTTCTGAAGTATCACTTTATGCATATATTCATTAATTTGTAATCATCACATAAATTCAAAATAAGAGCTCTAAGACACTTTCTTTAGCGAAAGCGTCTTAGAGCTTATTTTTGTTAATTAGGTCTAGATAGAGAGGATATATCCAACTATCACTCATTCAATTTAGTAGTGTTAGTTAAATGATACGAAAGCACCTTATCTTAATAGTATTTAAGGGCTCAATTACATGTTAATACGAAGTATTGAATATAAAAGTAGCAGTAAGAAGATTTCCATTAGGAATCCTCTTACTGCTATTATTTCTGAAATGATATTCCATGCTCTCACTCGATATCAATACAAAGTTCATCGAATAAGAACTTCATCTTTGTATATGAGATAGCATATATTTTAGTATCTTTATTTAAGAATAGATGAATGATAAAGTATATAATTCCAGCTAAGATTGCTGAAATTGGTAATGTAATAACCCAAGTCACTACCATACGTTGTGCTGTACTCCATTTAACGCCTTTCGCACGGTTAGAAGCACCTACACCAAGAATTGATGAAGACACAACGTGTGTTGTTGATAATGGGAAATGTAGTGATGATGCTACGAAAATTGTCAATGCAGACGAAAGATCCGCTGCTGCACCGTTAGCTGGACGAATTTTCATGATATTACCGCCTACAGTTTTGATGATTTTCCAACCACCTACTGCTGTACCAAGACCCATTGCAGTGGCACAAGCAATTTTTACCCATAACTGAGGTTCTACACTAGCACCATTCTGAAGATTTGCAACGATTAATGCTAGAGTGATAATCCCCATTGATTTCTGAGCATCGTTAGTACCATGTGAGAATGATTGTAATGCTGCTGTGAAGATTTGGAAAAATCTAAAGTTACGGTTTGCACGTGTTAAATTCGCATTCTTAAACACGACTTTCACGATGGAATACATGATAAAACCAACGCAAAATGCAATGATTGGTGAAATAATCAATACGATAATAATCTTCGTAAAACCTTGATAATGTAGAACAGCGAATGATCCTTGTGACGCGATAGCTGCACCTGCAATTGATCCGATTAACGCATGTGAAGAAGAACTTGGAATACCATACAACCAAGTTACTAAATTCCAAATAATTGCTGCAATAATCGCTGCTAATACAACAACTAAACCATGCTGTAACTTAAATGGATCAACAATATCCTTAGTAATAGTTCCAGCTACTCCAGTAAATGTTAAAGCACCAATAAAGTTCATAACTGCTGCTAACAAAATAGCAGTTCTAGGTGTTAACGCTCTTGTTGAAACCGCAGTTGCGACAGCGTTAGCTGTATCATGGAACCCATTAATAAAGTCAAATATTAATGAAAATATAACTATAGCTATCGTGACAATTAAAATATATGACATAAATGAAGACTCCCTTAGCTATTTTTCATGATTATAGTTTCAAAATTATTAGCAACTGTTTGGCATTTATCAGCAATTTCTTCCATGCTTTGATAAATATCTTTTATTTTAATTAATGTGATTGGATCCGTTTCACTGTTGAAGATGTGTTTCATTGATTGTCTTAAGATTCCGTCACAGTTTGTTTCAAATTCTTTAATATTAATAGAATGAATACGCATATGAGATAACTTTTTATCAACTAATAATCCTACAGCTAGCTTCATTTCAGCTACTGCTTTTTGGATATTTTCAACAAATTCAGCCATGTACTCATCAGTGTACTCAATTGAATACATTTCAAACATAGCAGATGTCTCTTCCATCGCATCTAAAACATCGTCGATCGCATTACATAAAGATAGGATATCTTCACGCTCGATTGGTGTAATAAACGTTTGGTTTAAGTCAGTGATAACTTGATGCATTAATTCATCACCATGTGACTCATACGTTTTAATATTATCAGAATAAGCTTTCAAATCTAGGTGTGTATTAAAATCCATCTTACCGAATTCAATTGCTGCACGATCTAGGTTGAACACCATTTCTTCTAATTGAACCATGAACTTATCCTTTTTCTTACTAAACATTCAAAATCCTCCATTTTGAGCGATTGTCACCAATCACATTCGTAAATTTTTAATCCATAAGACAAGTGGTTTAGGAACTTATTTACAATTTTCAGAAAAAAGTAGTAAGCAACTTTCTCATTGTAAATACTATGTAAATTTATTATAAAGTAAAACATTGCGGACGTTCTTAAATATACCGTTTTGTCCCTACTTGAAAATATCACAAAATTTACATAACTACAATTCTATTTACAAATTCTTAATAAATAAGAAACTTAAATTTTACATATTTTTCTGATCAATGTGTCGAAAGTCTAAACCATTTAAATAAGAAACCTATACATCAATACTTAATACCTACTTATAACGTTCCCAACCGCTATTAAGTGAAAATAAATTGATATATGTGTTCCATGACAAAGTTAACGATTCATTTAATAAAATTCAACTATTTATTCACGACAAGCGAATTAAACAAAATAAAAAGCTTAGCATCAAAATTAAATTTACATGCTAAGCCTTTATTTTCCAGAAATGTAATAATCCGTTCCTGTCATTTCTATATTAAATTGAATGTCTAATTGTGCGTTTCGAGTGATTGTAGCCAATCACTGCGAATACTGCATAAATACCAGTATACACAGCCATAACTATAAAAATAGGTAGTTGATTGGTTACGCCCATAATATGCATGTATGCGAGAGATGCAAAATAGCCATGTAATAAAGCAACAATTAATGGTAAGCCAAAGTTAAATATGACCTTTAGCTTAAGTCCCTTCGACATATCTTGATGCGTAAATCCAAGTTTTCGCAAAATAGAATAATTTTCAAGTTCATCCTCAGTTTCATCAATTTGTTTAATATATATAATACAGCCAGCTGCAATGAGGAACGTAATACCTAAGAAAGATGTAACAAATAGCAAGACACCTGTTAAGCTTGTGATTTCACTTGCTGCTTCACTACGTGTTTCGATATTTTTACTAATATTTTGCACAATATTCTCTAATTCTGGCAGGTCTTTCTTATGTTTAATATCAAATCCATATTGAGATACAATATTTTTACCTTTAGCGTGCGCTCTAAGACTTTGATAATCTTCATCATTTAACACTAATGTAGCCCCACCTAAATCTACATCAGCCATGAAATAAACTTTATTTATAGCTTTTCTTAATTTTACTTTGACATGATGTGCTTTCGAACCAATATAAGTCGAGCCTTTTTTATCTACTTTTACAACGTCTTTAATAGACCCTCTAGGAATAATAATGTCAGTTTGTCCCTTATCAATATTAACGTTAGGAATATACTTGTCACTAGTCACAGCGATGAAACTTGGTCTAGCAATACCTTCTGTAAACATATGATCCTTGTATAATTTAGCATAAACGACTTCTTTATAATTGTAGTAATGTTCAACGTTACGATTGTTGAGATCATATGCCAATTGATTTGCTTGCTTTTGACTTTTCAATGTAACGTCGTGCGGCGAATTAAGTAATACTTCATTAGTCAATGTACTTCGACTTAATGCAGCGAAACAAAGTACAGATACTGTAATTGCCGAAACGATGGCCATCACCGTTAGTGAAAAAGCATTCTTTTTGATGCGATAGATAATTGAGGATGTGAACATGACATCCGTCACACTGATATTGCCATTTCTGAAGTGCTGAATTGTCTTAAATACTAAGGACACTGTACTTCTAAAAAAGAAATATGACCCTAGCACCGTTAGAAATAATATAATGAATGGCTGTAAGATAGAGTCGATATTTTCTATTAATTTAGTAGATAAAAAATATCCTCCCACTATCATAATAATGCCTAGTAATCCTAATGTGATTTCACTAAACGTAATTTTTGTTTCATTCACTTCTTTTTTAGTTAAATCTGATGCAAGTTCTGAAATAGAACGTTTGCGAATAAAAATATAACTTTGAATGATAACAAGTAAATATGCTACAGAAATGAGTACAAGTGTTTCTATAATAGCGTGATAACTAAATATGATAGATACACTAATGTTAATACCTAGTAAACGTAGCACAATCATTAGGAGTATCTTCGAACCAAAAATGCCTAAAATAATACCAACGATGGCTGTCATTACAAAAGTCATGAGTTGTTCTATCATAATCATTCTCATGATATTCGATCGTGTTAAACCAATGATTTGCAATAGCGATAGTTCTCGCCCACGTCTTTTCATAAATAAAAAATTAGCATAAAGTAAAAAAACGACGATGATGATAAAAAGAAAATAACTTCCAACTTGTGAGCCTTCTTTAAGAATGGGATAGGATTGATTGCCGTGAAGATGGTGAGCATACTTTAATGTGACAAAACTAAAATAGAGTATAACGCTGATAATGAGTGACAATAAATATATGGCATAATGTGCAATATTCTGCTTGAAATTCTTAAATATAATCTCATTAAAACTCATAGTTGACTCCACCAAGTACACTTTGAGTTCTGATGATTTCTTTATAAAATGTTTGTTTATCATCGTCACCTTGATAAATTTCGGTAAAAATCTGACCGTCTTTTAGCATCACAACTCTATTAGAAAAGCTTGCAGCAACTGGATCATGGGTAACCATGATGATTGTAGTATTAAATTTTTCATTCATTAGTTTTAATCTTTTAAGTAAATCTTGGGTGCTTTTAGAATCTAAAGCGCCCGTCGGCTCATCAGCGAAGATAATGGATGGAACATTAATAAACGCTCTTGCAGCAGATGTGCGTTGACGTTGTCCACCTGACAATTCTGATGGATATTTGTCGCTGATATCACTAATATTTAATGCTTCTGCGATACGATGATAACGTCGATTCATCTCTTCTTTATCGACTTTTTGAACAGATAATGGAAGCATAATATTTTCTTTTACTGTCAATGTATGCAAAATATTATAATCTTGGAAAATAAAACCAATATCTTTTTTTCTGATCTCAGACAATTGTTTATTCGATAACTTTTCAAGTTGCTTACCATTTAAAGTAATAGAGCCCTTCGTCATATAATCTATTGAACTGAGTACATTCAATAACGTCGTTTTACCTGAACCTGATGGTCCCATAATAGAGATGAATTCACCTTCATCTACACTCAAATTAATATCTTTCAAAACTTCTTGAGCTAAATTTTTACTGCCATAAATTTTTGATAATTGTTTCACTTCTAGAATCGCCAAATTATCACTCCTGTCTTACTTCACATGACTTATCTCTTTTAAAAGTCAAAGCTAAACATGACTATTATTTTTTATTTATACTCTTTTATTATAACGACAAAAAATTACAAATGTGATAATTGTAAGTAACAAAACGCATGTTTAAAATGACAATCTTGTCACTTTAGACATGCGTGCTACAATTTCATTTTGCTGTGGAAAAATGAAATAAAATGTTGTTCCTTGACCTACTTCTGACTCTACTTTCACATCAATTCCCAATTGATCTTTGACGCTATGAACTAAGTAAAGTCCCATACCAGAAGACGCCGTTTCATTTCGGTTCATCGTAGACGTAAATCCTCTGTCGAAGATTCTAGGTAAATCTTTCTTACTTATTCCTCTACCGTGGTCTTTAATTTTTAATACGACATGACCATCTGCCATATAACTAGATAAATCGATAGTCGTATTTTCACTATATTTTAATGAATTGGAGAGAATTTGTCTTATCATCATTCTGCACCATTTCACATCTGTATAAACCTTATCAACATCTTCAAAGTTTAATTCAAACCCAATATCCTTCGCTTGACTAATATGGCGAGTTAATTGAATTTCATCAATAACCATACGTTTCAATTCAACGTGGTCGAAGTACATATCACGATTCTGTGATTCCAATCGCGTTAAGTATAGCTGTTTATCTAGCATTTCATTAATTCTAGCCCATTCAAATAATAAAGCTTTTTTACGTTGATCATCCGCTTCTTGATCAATCAGTAATTTCATTGCGGTCACGGGCGTTTTAATATCATGCACGAATTCAGTTATCGTTTGTTCATGATTTTTTATTTGTAATTGTTGTTCAACGACTTTATCTTTTTGCGTTGCAATATGTCGATACAAATAATCGACCATATGTTGTTGAAATGGTGTTTCAGCTAAATCTTTATGCTTGATTTCCTCAATTTCCTTATTTTTATAAAAGTGTTTCGACAAACGCACTTCCTTAACAAAGGTAAATAACAAGAAGAGCACGCTCAACCCAAGATTTAAGAATACGATGTAAGCAACACTTTCGACAGAGATATCATAATCAATATACGAGATACCTAACATGACGAGGTTAAGGAATATAATCCACATAATCCAGTTAATGCGTGATCTTACAAATGACCAAAACCATTGTAAATTATTCATGTGCCATATATCCTTTACCAACTTTAGTCTCTATCGCTTCATCCATATTGATATCTGCCAATTTTTTTCTAAGACGGTTCACATTTACAGTTAAAGTATTATCACTTACGAAGGCTTCATCATCCCATAAAGCTGTAATTAAAGTATCACGTGTCACGATTTGATTTTGTTTGTTAATCAACATTTCTAAAATAATCATTTCCGTTTTCGATAGAAAGATGGTTTTATCACCTTTTTGAATGCTATCTTTGGACAAATCAACCACAGTATCTTGCCAATTTAGTGTCCTTTTTTCTTCTACACCAAATTCATATACACGTCTATAAATTGCTTGTAGCTTTGCGATAAGTACATTCGTGTAAAAAGGCTTTTGCATATAGTCGTCGGCACCGAGCTCCATACTCATCACTTGATCCATCGGGTTATCTCTTGAAGATAGGAATAAAATAGGGACATTAGATTCCTGTCTCATTTTTCTACACCAATAGAATCCATCATATTTAGGGAGTTGAACATCTAAAATAACAATTTCTGGATTAAATTTTTCAAATGTATCCATCACATTGCCAAAATCCTCTACCCCTGCAACATTGAAATCCCATTGTTCTAATTCTTTTTTTAATTCTTGAAATAACGTATTATCATCTTCGACCAGAAGTATTTGCATAAAACATCACCCGATATCTATTTTGTATATTTGAATTTCTCGCCTGACTGGACACGCCCTTGGAAATGTTTGATTCTACAATCAATTTCAAATCCTCTCATAAACAGCCCTTGAATAGGTGCTTGAATGAAGTAATAAATCGGCCAGAATAATTTAGGTATATAATCATATAAATGCACCATGACTAATGAGCTACCTTTCAGCAGTCTAAACTCTAGTTTCCCTTGCTTTTTCAGGTTAGGTTTGACCAATTTACCGCCAACTAAATGTAATGTAATAATATCTTCAGCTGTTTTTGTTTTCTTGAAAATTGCTAATGGCTTTTTACTATTTTTGCGATAAATAATGTAATCTTCATTCTCTTTTTTAGCATGGACGAAGGTACCTTTCGTTTCATCCAACCATTGACAATAGTAGTCCACAAGTTGATTTAAAGTCCATTTTTTCGGTAATACCATTTTCATAGCAGTGCGGACATCATCATATTTAGATGGTTGTAGTTCAACGTTAATATACGGCCGTTTAACTTCAACATTCGTTCGTTCAACAGGTGCACCATAAGCGCCTAAGCGCTCCATTGTTTCATTATCATGGCGACTTCCAGGTATATAAATTAATTTCTTAATTTGGTTCAATGCTGCAGCCCTACCGAAATTATCTGCTGCAATTAAATTTAAATCTCTTGCAGTCGCTTGTGTTAATTTCGCAGAGTTTTTAGTTGGATCTAAGTAAAATACTGCTATATCCATACCTGCCATTGACTCAACAACATTTTCATAATTAAATATATCGCTCTTTAACCATGTAATTTCTTCTGCCGAACCTTTATCTGGCTTAGGGTATTTAGATAATGCGTAGAGCTCTGCATCATTTTCTATCACGCTACTTAAATATTTACCGATGTAGCCAGTACCACCTGCAAGTAAAACCTTAGGCTTCATGGTTATCGACTCCTTAATTTCCTTATATTTAATAATTATTACTGATTCAAGCACAAAGTCCCAAACTATACTATAATAGAGACTACAATTTACTTAACTGAAAATGGAGTGTTTTC
Organism: Staphylococcus sp. HMSC62A08; assembly: GCF_001839105.1. Taxonomy (NCBI): domain Bacteria; kingdom Bacillati; phylum Bacillota; class Bacilli; order Caryophanales; family Staphylococcaceae; genus Staphylococcus; species Staphylococcus sp. HMSC62A08. The sequence goes on from NZ_KV840039.1 coordinate 851,313, forward strand.
ATGGCCCACGTAATTCGTGAAATTAGTATAAAAGACGTTGAAAACTTTATAGATTTGTTAAGCAAGATTTATGATGAATCAGAATTTACATTTTATAATCCTGGTGAATACTCACCTAGTATAGCGTCGGCTAGTCAAAATTTAGAAAACTACATTACCTCGCCGTCTAAAGCTATATATGTAGCAGAAAGTGACGAACAGCTTGTTGGATACGCTTTTGTCAATACCGAAACATACGAACGAACGCAACATGAAGCTGTCATCTATCTCGGTGTTAAAAAGTACTATCAAAAGCATGGTGTCGGCCAAGCGTTAATTAACGCCATTGAAGCCTGGTCACTCAACCATAAAATCCGACGCATTGAAGCCACAGTTGTCACTGAAAATGGACGTGCCGTTGAACTCTTTAAAGGGACAGGTTTCCAAATTGAAGGCGAGCTTAAAGACAAGCTCTATATCAACGGACGTTATTACAATGAATACGTAATGGCAAAAATATTGAATTAATGTTTTGTCTCATTTCAAATTTTACCACATATTAGAAATTTTAAATAACGCTATCAATGTTTAAAAATTGTTGCTATCAAACGACGCTCCATCAATATTGAAATTTGATAAGATTTTCGGCGTGACATCTACTTTGTATGAAGATATATAATAAGAGGCAAATCGCTATCATTTAAATTCATGATAACGATTTGCCTCTTTTTCTAGTTTATTCGTATGGATATAGTGACACACTGTTATTGGTTTGATTACCAGAATTCACATCTGTAGATTCTCCACTTTCTACACCTGAAGATGAAGTATTTCTACTTAAGAATAATAGTACTTTCTTAATATTTTCTTTCGATTCAGGCTTCTCTAAATGGAATTGATACTGATGATGTAAATGATGTGTACCATTATAAAATAATGTATCGACAGGTACATTTTCTGATTTAAGTGCTTTATAAAATGACTTATTCTGACTGTAAAATGGATCAGCATCTCCAACTGATAAATACGTTGGCGGATATTGTTTAGTTACTTGATTAATCGTTGACATTTGAGATAAATTCTTGAAATTTGTTTCCCAATTATTCATTCCAGTATAACTTTTCATAAATAGTTGAATTCTAGGAAATTCTGTCGCTTTTACTGTTTTCATATCATAGAAACCGCCAAAGAAGATGGCTGCTTTAATCTGAGAAGGCTCAAATTGTTGTTCGAAATGCATTTCTTTACGTAAGTCTTTATTCGTTTGCATTGCAACGTATTGACTTGTTAATTGAGCCCCCGCTGAATCACCGCCAATCACAACTTGGTTGAAATCAATTGGAAGTTCATGTTTATTTTTCTTTATAAATTTGACCGCTTGATTAAGTTGTTCAAGAGGTGTTGGATATTTATATTGTGGCGCTAATGCATAATTAACATTCACGACGATGTAACCTTGTTCAGCTATTTTAGATAGTAGAGGATTTTTATATTGCTTGTCTCCTGCTATAAATCCACCTCCATGCATCCAGAAGATGACGGGTAATTTCGTATCCTTACTCATATCTGAAGGTGTTATAATATCTAATTTACTATTAGGTAATCCCTCGCCATAAGAGATATTTTGAAATAATTTTACATTCTTATTATTGATTCGTACGTGTTCTCTACCTTGTTGCTTTTCTTGTCCTTTGTCATAATGACTTTTCAAATGCAAACCTAATACCACTGCAACTAAGATAATGATGAGTGACGTCACCAACAACCATTTATACTTTTCTTTCATTATTGATAATCCTCTCACGTCATGACTTTCTAAATATTATTTATGTTTAAACTTGTTCAGGCTTATTACTTTTCCAAAAAATAAAGAAAAAGCAATTCACCTTTTAAATGAAAGACGAATTGCTTTTAAGATTAAATCAATCGTTTTAAATTGTAAAGTGTATGCAAAGTAACAACTTATGCAATATGGTCTTCATCATCATTTTTACGTTTAAAGTACTTAATGAGTACTGCTACAACAATGAAGAGACCTACGACACCCATAAATTTATATAGTACATTAATTAAATCAGCAAAACCTACGAAACTTAATACATAGGCTGCAATCATCATAATGACTATAAAGACATGGTATTTCTTACTATATGGTATCGTGAAACGTGCTGCGAATGAATAGCACAATCCTAAAATTGTATTATACATTACAGCTAACATGATAAATGTTAGTACAAGCCCAATCCATGGATGAATGTCATTAGCTAAATTTAATGTAGGAATATCTGCGTTTTTAATTTTCGGATATTCTGTTTGTAGTGAAAAGTTAATTAATGCGAGTAAGATGGTATAAACGACACCGCCGAACAATGCACCAGCACCGGAAACTCTACGTTTAGATGCATCTCCACCAATAGCAACAATCGTACTAAATCCAACTGCAAACGCAAGTCCACCATAAACAAGCCCCCAGAAAATACCTTTCCAAATACTTGTGTCAGGTACCGTACTATTAACTTCCGCTATAGAAATATTTCCTGTAAATAAATAATATACAGCAATCAATATAACCATAACGATCAAGAATGGTGTCACAATACCTAGAGCTCTTACAATTTTATTAAAATCAAGTAATAAAGTTAAATAAATAATGATTGTCATAATAAGGGCGCCTAACCAAGTGGGAATATTAAAACTTTGGTTAAACGTTGAACCTGAACCGGCAATCATTGTTACGGCAATTCCAAATAAGAAAAAGACAAGAATGTAATCGAAAACTTTACTAAATTTTTCGCCAAAAATGTATTGTAATGTAGATTCATGGTTCGTAGCTGAAAATGCTGTACCAATTTTAGCTACTTGTCTACCAATAAATCCTAAAATGAAACCTGAAATTAAAACACCGATATACGACCATAATCCGAACGGTGTAAAGAATTGCATGACTTCTTGTCCTGTTGAGAATCCCGCACCTACAACGATGCCGACGTATGCAAAGCCTATTTTTATTGCTTCTTTATTCAGCCCCATTTAAAAGATAACCTCCTTAGATTTTCACAGTGAGCATTATAACGTACTGTTTTTTATTTTCAACCCCGCATGATCGACTTATAACGAAATGTATAAATCTTAGAAAAAGTGTATAAAAATAGCCATTAAAGTTGGGTAACTCTAATGACTATATCGAGAATGTTATATAATTACTTAACGTGCATCTCTATGTTTGTTTAATTCATTAATATCAACAACAATGTTGTCCATACGTTTTGCAGTGTCTTTAAGCACATTACGTGCTACATTATTATTTGGATCAAGTTTAAGAATTCGTTTAGCTACATCGAATGCTTTCTTGTCAGAAATGACTGGTTCAGGAATAGCATGAAGCAATAACATTTGTAGTAAACTTTTAACTTCATTTCCGTTAGTGAGTTTTATGGAAGAATCAGCATGATAATAAGCTGAATCTAAAGCACCTTCATATTCGCTCAACGGATATACAAGTAATAAAAATGCCAAATCATGCAATTCTGATGATTCTTCAACTTTAATCATATCTAGAATACATGTGTAAAACATCATACTTTCTACTTCATGAGCGCTAGAAATATATGCCTCTTCAAATTCCATAAAATCTGTTTCGGACATTAATTGTCTTACCTGCTCAAATTCGCCATTCAATACATGTTTCTTTATAAGATGTTGCATGGCTATGTCCTCCTATTACCCAGATTTTATTTAACAGTTATATTAATAATATCATACTTAAAGCTAAGTTTCACTTGAAAAATGAGTATTGTTTACCTCTTCGATAGCTTCTTACATATTGCCTCCAGTTGATAACTTCACTGCCGCGGTAAAACTACCTTCAACAAGAGGTGCATTGATTTTAGCAATCTGATATTGACCTTCATACATTTCAATTGCCATATCTAAATTCATTTCCGAAGATCCTAAATCATAAAAACATAGTGCATCGTCTTCTATATGATTAATCATCTTTTGTATTTCATCAAATGACGTACCAATCGAACCATCTTCTGTACCACCATGACCCTTGATGTCGACATTATTTACCATCTGTTCAAGTAAATCCTTTGTACCTTTTGCAATATCAGCGCTGTGACTAACTAATACAATCGTTGTCATTACGACTCATCTCCCATTAAAGCGTTCAGAATGTAAACCATGCTTTGCGCTCCTGGATCAATATATCCTTTTGAATCTTCTTTAAAATATGACGCACGGCCTTTGGTTGCTACCATATCTTTAGTATCATCCGCATAACTTTGTAATTTTTCTAAATTTAATTTTTCATCTTTTTGAAGTGCTTCATTCGCTCTTTCGACCACGTCATACATTGTTTTTTCATTTAATTCAACTTTACCTCTTTGCGCAATCGCATCCGCAAACGTTTTTAATAACTCTTTTAAATTTTCGTTATCAATTTCGTCTTTAACGACACTCGCCATTTTGACGAAACTAAAGCCATATAACGGACCTGATGCACCACCAATTTTAGACATAAGCGTCATCCCGGTTGATTTAAATAGTGAAGCCATGTCATTATCGTCAATATTGCCCTCTAAATGAGAGAAACCTCGTTCCATATTCACACCGTGGTCACCATCACCAATGGCTCTATCTAAGTCTGTTAATTCCTCTTCTTTTTCTTTAAAAGTATCTGCTAAACTTAGCAATTGTGCTTTCATTTCTTTTACGTTCATCTCTGACACCTCTACATTGTATAATTATTCATCATTTACTTTTACGCATTAAAATAAAGGCTTGTTGTAGGTGCTAAAAAGGCTTTAAGCCATTCTTCTTTAGCAGGTACAAGTGTGATTGAGAAGCCTTGCATATCAAGTGATGTCATAAAATTACCTACGTACCAATGTTTTACCCCGTAATGCTTGTCATTAAATAATTCACTCAGATATTTCGTTACAATATTCAGTTCAGATTGAGGTGTGCCACCCATACCATTGACCATGACAATATAATCATCGGCAGAGATTTCTTGTTCTAATTTTTCAACTAATGTTGAAATAATTTGATTAATTGGTTGGATGGATTCACGATGTAAACCCTTTTCTCCATGTATACCAACACCAATTTCCATCTCATTGTCTTCAATATCGAAACCATATCTACCTGTCGTAGGAACCATTGGAGGTGTTAAAGCCATTCCAATACTTTTAATTTCTGGTAGCAATATTTCTACTTTTTCTTTTATTTCATTTAATGCTAGTCCTTTTTCCGCTAAAAATCCTGCGTACTTATGAACCAAAACAGTACCTGCAACACCTCTACGTTGATCAGGCTCGCTAATAGCAATATCATCTCTAACTATAACCGTTTCAACTTGTATGCCTTCCATTTCAGCCATTTCTTCTGCCATTTCAAAATTCATGACATCGCCAGCATAATTTTTAACTATAAGTAATACCCCGTCGCCATTATCTACTGCTTTGATTGCTTCTAATATTTTATCTGGAGTAGGCGAAGTAAATACTTCCCCACAAACAGCTGCATCTAACATACCTTGAGCTACGTAACCCGCATGTGCAGGTTCATGACCACTTCCTCCTCCAGATACAAGTGCAACGCCCGATTGTTTTTTATCTTTACGTACCACTACCGTATCTTCAATTACATCTAATTCAGGATTTGCAATTTTTAGGCCATCTAACATGTCACTTAAAAATTGTTGTCTATCTTTTATTAATTTCTTCATGAAAACCCCTCCTTATTAATTTATTATCAGTATAAAACACGTCTATATATCATCGCTAATGTTATGTGTGTCTTCTATAAAATGTTCACAAATAGACTTACCTTTTCTAAAAAATGATTTCATCTTGTTTGAAATATATACAAAAGCCGCCATTAAAATCGATTTGATTTTAATGACGGCTATAACAAATTTATACGCTTTTTGTTCTATACATGAGATATAAGAAGTATGGTGCTCCAATAATGGCAACAACAATTCCTGCGGGCACGCCAGATGGTTGTAAGATGACTTTTCCTAATGTATCAGAGAATACAAGTAAAAATGCACCAACTAAAATCGCTATAGGTAAGAAAAGTTGATGACGAGGACCCACGATGCGTTTAGCAATATGAGGTCCCATTAAACCAATAAATGAAATCGCACCAGCAACGGCTACAGCTACTGAAGATAAGATAACAGCGATAAAGAACAAGATTATTCTTTCACGTTCAACTTTAATACCCAATCCTTTCGCTATATGTTCATGCGTATTAATAATATTTAATTCATTAGATTTAAATAGAAGATACGGAACAATGACGATCATCCATGGAATAAATGCGATAACAAATGTCCAATCGTCTCCCCATATACTACCTGCAAACCATGAGGCCATAAACTCAGATTGATCTTCATCAAATTTTGACATCAGTGTTATAGAGCCCCCATATAGTGCGGTTTGCATACCAACACCGATCAATACCATACTTGCAGGAGTTAGCCCATGATATTTATTGATACTGAATACGAATATCACTAAAGCTGTAGCAATGCCACCAATTAAACTGATCACTGGTAATGCGTATACAAAGTTATCTGGCTTCACTTGACCGATTGTCACAAATAAAGCAATCGCGAAACCACCGCCTGCATTAATACCTAGAATACCAGGTTCTGCAATAGGATTCTTTGTTACACTTTGAACAACAGCACCACTCAAACTTAATGCAGCACCTGCTAAAATCGTAATAAGCATTCGAGGTAAACGGAAATCGATAAGGATGAGCAAATCTGTATAATCGCCTTGGCCTAATAGTGTTTTGAAGAAGTTAGACACTGGAATCTTATATTCACCAGAAGCGATACTCCATGTACATGCTACAAAAAGTAGAATAGCAAATATGATGAAAGTAATGATTTGCTTGCGTCTTAATCTAGGATCTATCATATTGAGCGCCCTCCTTTTTTAACAAGGTATAAAAAGTACGGCACACCAATAAATGAAATAATCGCTCCTACTGGGGCTTCACCTAATAATCTTGCAAGCATATCGGCAATCAGAACTAAAATGCCTCCAAATAATGCTGTAAGTGGAATGACTTTAGAATAATCTGTACCTATAATAAAACGAACAATATGTGGCACCATCAAACCTACAAAGGCAATTTGGCCAACCATCGCAACCGCTACGCCAGCAAGTATCATAGATAAAATCATACTTATCCCACGAATGACTGAAACATTTTGACCTAAACCTTTAGCGAGTGATTCACCTAAATTTAAAATTGTAAGTTGTTTACTAATTAATAAAATAATAATTAATGTAATGATAACAATGGGGCCACTCCATATTAATTGTCCCCATGTCGTACCAGAGACGCCCCCTGCACTCCAAAATGTTAGTGACTGATTTAACCTAAATACAAGTGCAACACCTTGGCTTAAAGCTGTAAGCAACGCACTGATAGCTGCACCTGCTAAAATGATTCTCATCGGGTTAAATCCATCTCGTCTAGAACGTCCTATCATTAAAACGATAAAACCACCGAGGAATGCACCTAGAAACCCTGAAACCATTAATAATAAAAACGGCGCTTCTGGGTAGAAGGCATAAGTCATCGCCAGCCCAAACGTAGCGCCTGAATTCAAACCTATTAAACTCGGATCAGCAAGTCCATTTTTTGTAACACCTTGGATAACTGCACCAGAAACCGCTAAAGCCATACCAACTAATACTGCACCTAAATCTCTAGGTATTCTAATTTCGCTAATAATATTATGATCTTGATTTTTTGGATTATAATTGAAAATTGCATCAAAAATAGTTGGAATACTAACATGTGCTTTTCCAAATATAATAGAAAGAAATAGTGCTAGAATTAGCACTATTATACTTCCTATTATGAGAGAAACGAACTTGATGTTTTCATTTTTATTTTTTTCAAACATGGTTATTTATCCCTTTTGCCTTCCCTATTACGAATACGTCTTGCAAAATAAATCATAAGTAACAAGGAGGGGTTTACCAGTTCGTGGATCTTGATCAAGAACAACATCAATATTAAATACTTTTTCTAAAATGTCTTTCGTAAGTACTTCTTGTGTTGAGCCATTTGCAACGATATTTCCATCTTTCATTGCAATAAGATGATCTGAGAAACGAATTGCTTGATTAATATCATGTAATACCATCACGATCGTACAGCCTTGTTCTTCATTTAATTTTTGGACGAGTTCTAAAATTTCTAATTGGTGGCAAATATCTAGATAAGTGGTAGGTTCATCTAAAAAGATAATATCAGTACGTTGTGCTAGAGCCATTGCTATCCACACACGTTGTCTTTGACCACCACTTAAGTCATTAATTGAACGATGACGGAAATCACTTGTTCCTGTAACTGTTAACGCCCAATCAATTTCTTTTTTATCTTCAGCTGATAAACGACCAAAGCCTTTTTGATGTGGGAAACGTCCATAAGAAACTAACTCACCAACTGTTAAACCATCAGCAACTTCAGGTGATTGAGGTAAAATTGCGATTTTCTTAGCAATTTCTTTTGTGGATTGCGCGTGAATACTTTCGCCATCTAAATTAATTGCGCCATCTTTAATGGATAATAAACGAGATAGCGCTTTGAGCAATGTTGACTTCCCACAACCGTTTGGCCCAATAATAGAAGTCACCTTACCATCTGGTATTTCTACATCTAAATTATTAATAATCGTAGTGTCTCCATAACCAATTTTCACTTGTTCTCCGTTTAAACGACTCATAGTTCCCCTACTTTCATTTATAAATAATGCATTTATATCGTAAAAACATAGTATTTTCGTTAAAAGTTTATCGTTTATTTGATTACCAACTGTAATTGATAATCATTATCATAGACTATATTATAACATCTCTATTCAAGATTGACTAACAAATATTGATATGAATTGTTTAATACATTTTAATTTTTTCGAAAACTAGCCTAACGAAAATGAAGTTTCAACGAGAAATTTAATACTAAATAGATGATTAAATTATGGTTAAAAAATTAAGCTCTAAGACAATTTCTTAAAATCATCTTAGAGCTAATATTTCAGGATTAATATCCAATCCAAGTGTCATTTTTATTTGAATTTATTTATTCATCTACTAAAAATCCATTACCATACACATCACGTACATCGTGAATAACGAGAAAAGCATTTTCGTCAATATTTCTAATGATACGTTTTGCACGTGAAACTTGTGTTTTAGAAATCACTACATAGAGCACATCTTTTTCTTCGCGCGTATAATAACCATGGCCGTTTAAAATTGTTAAACCTCTACCCACTTGTTCATCGATTGCTTTTGCAACTTCATCAGGTGTACTTGAAATAATTGTCATTGCCTTTTTCGTATTGAGTCCTTCAATCACATATTCCATTACTTTCGTTCCAATATATAGCGAAATCACTGTGACAAGTGCTTTATCTAATGATATTTGAGTTAGTGAAATCAATACCACAAGTAAATCAAAGAATAGTAATGCATAAGGTGTACTAATATCTAGATATTTATTAACAATTCTTGCTAAGATTACTGTACCAGCAGTAGTTCCGCCTGCTAATACAATAACTCCTATACCGACGCCGATACATATTCCACCAAATACTGCGTTAACAATCAAGTTACCAGTATGAACATGCCAAGATTCTGTTAAATCTAAAAATATGGAAATAAGAATCGTCGCAACGATCGTTAAATACATGCTGCGCTTACTCAAGTACTTATATCCAACTATGATTAAAATAGCGTTGACTACAAAGTTAGTAATCGCAGGTGATAAATGGAATGCATAATATAACACAATCGCTATTCCGGTAACGCCTCCCTCACCTAAATTACCAGAAATAATAAACGCATTAACGCCTGCTGAGAATATGAATGAACCAGCAATAACTAATAATATATCTCGAATTGTTTTATTCATTCAATCACCCCTTTAATTTTCTCTCATGTATCAAAATGGTAGCATACGCTTATAATTTCTCACAATAATATACTCACAAATAATTTTATTTTTAAGAAAAGCATTAATTATAGAACACAAATAAATTATTTTTTTATCCATACTGTGCTAGCTCGTAAAAAAACAGGTTAATAAAACGCCAATAGACAAATAAATTTAAATTTTCTGAATTTTTAATTTACTTTTAAAGAAAGGTCTGCTATAATGATTTTAACTTCTTGAAAGAGAAGTTATCTCCTTTGTGTTGTTTATAGTAACAAAACAAATTTTGCTCGAAGTACTGTGACAGTACCTAGTCCTTACCGTTACAAGTACATTAATATTCATTTCCCATAAAAGCCAAGTATAAGAAGTGTCTCCTCACTTTCTATACTTGGTTTTTATCATTTTCCCAAATATACCTCATAAATTACAAAAGAGTGAACGTTCGCTACCTACGACGTTCACTCTTTTTCATACTCTATTTATTAGAAATCATATTACCAAGCAAATAAACCTACAAATGCTGCAGTAAGTAATGACACTAAAATACCTGCAAGAAGCATCATCGGTACATACTTAGATACAAAATCTGATGTCTTCTTATCAACAATTCCTTTTAACGTACCTACAATCATGCCAATCGTCGAGAAGTTCGCAAATGATACTAAGAACGTTGATATCACAGCACGATGATGTGGTGAGAATGAATTCACTTGTTTAGAAATCTCACCCATAACAACGAACTCATTAGTTACAATCTTCTTAGCCATTTGTTGTGCGACCTCCCATGCTTCATTGAAAGGTAGACCTAATAATAAAGCAAATGGATACATGAAGGCGCCTAAAATTTGGTTTAGACCAAAACTTCCTTTCCAGCCAAAACCATGAGCAATTAGACCGGTAATCAGATTAATGAAACGATCGATTAAGTCTGCCAATGCGACGAAACTAATAACAAATGCGATTATAATAAGTACTAATTTACCTGCTGCTAAAACTGAATCTCCTAAGAAAGAGAAGAAAGGTTGACGTTCGACTTGATGATCTTTAATGCTATAGATGATATCTTCTTTTTCTTCCACTGAAACAGGATTCAGAATAGACGATACAATTATTGCGTTGATAATATTAAGTGGTATCGCTGTCAGTACAAGCTCACCAGGAATCATTTGTACATAAGCTCCGACAATCGCACCTGAGACTGAACTCATAGACATCATAGCTACTGTCAGTACACGCATTTCGTTCATACGTTTCAGTTGTTCATTAGATACAGCCAACGCTTCAGTATTTCCTAAGAACATCATTTCAACACCAAAGAATGACTCGAATTTAGGCTGACGTGTAATCTTCGCGAGCACCCAGCCAATTCCACCTATAATCTTTGGAAGTATATTGAAATACATTAATATATCAAATAAAGGTACGATAAGTAAGATAGGAAACAGGGCACTTACAGCCATATCCATTTGCTTTCCAGATGTGAAGCTTTTGAAAGCGAATCCTGTACCCTGATGCGCGGATTCTATGACCCAAGCAATACCATTTGCCGCGCCTTTAACTCCATTTCTTCCCCAATCAAAATAAATAAAGAACCATGCTAAGAATAAATTCAAAATAACTAAGATTAATATCGATTTCCATTGGATATTTTTGCGATTTCTTGAACATAACACAGCCACACCAAGAAAGACGATTAACCCAATGATATTAATTAATAAAAACATTTGGCACCTACCTATTTAATATTTGTCATTTATATATTTATTTAAAACTCACTCAAAACTGTAAGACCATCAAATATTTAATCATAATTATCCCTATAAATATTGAACAATATAAGACTTTAATATTTTGAAAACGTTTGTTTTCCGTACTATTTGACATTATGTATATAAAAAGTTCTCTTAATCTTACAAAATTCATTATACCACTTGTAAATTTGGGTTAAAATAACGATTTTACAAAATATTTACGTAAATAATACTAAAAAAACACGCTCCACATTTTCGTGGAACGTGACTTGATGCTAATCTGATAATTTTTGAGATGTAACAAAGTTTTTATATTTTTCATGGGATTGCATTAATTCTCCATGTGTACCTTTACCAGTAACTTGACCTTTATCAATGAAAATAATTTGACCTGCTTTTTTAATAGTAGAAAGACGATGCGCAATCACAACAGTTGTTCTACCTTCCATTAATGTTTCAAGTGCTTCTTGAATCTTAACTTCACTTTCACTATCTAAGTTAGCGGTAGCTTCATCTAATAAAAGAATATCTGGATTCTTAACGAAACTTCTAGCTATATCAATACGTTGACGTTGGCCACCAGATAATTTAAGTCCTCGTTCACCAACCATAGTGTCATAACCTTCATCGAACTGCATAATGAATTCATGACAATTTGCTAATTTGGCATATTCAATTAATTCTTCGTCTCTTACTTCTCTATTAATACCATATAAAATATTGTCTCTAATCGTACCGCTCATCATTGAGTTAGACTGCATCACGTAACCGATTTTAGTACGCCATTTTGATAGTGGAATATCATAAATACTACGGTCGTTATATTTAATGTCACCACTTTCAATCTCATACATACGCTCAATTAAATTGAAAATAGTACTTTTACCTGAACCAGAAGGTCCTACAAAGGCACTTACTTTACCTTGAGGTATATCAAATGATACATCATCAAGAATCTTCTTGATGTCATATTTGAAATCTACATGTTCAAAGCTTAATTCACCATCTTCTACAAGGTCATTTTCAGACTCAGATAGTGCTTCAGTTCGTTCAATTGGCTCTTGCATGATTTCATAGATACGGTGACTTGCTCCGACTGCTTTTTTATAATCTGTAACCAAAGTAGACAGATTGATCAATGGCATAGATAATTGAATCACATAGAAAATCATTGCAATTAATGTACCTGGTGTAATAGCACCTGTTCCGATTTCTAATGCACCAAATCCAAGAATAATCGCAATCGTAAGTAACATCACGACGCCTGAGATTGGTTGAACAATTGCTGAAATTTTAGCTTGTTTTAAACCTAGATGATAGATTTTCTTTAAATTTACATGTGCATTATCTAACTCTAATCTTTCAGTATTAGAAACTTTAACCAGTCTCATTTCAGTTAACACTCTACCAAGTAAACCACTAAAATTAGCGATTTCAGTTTGTGTATTTGTAGAAATTCTTTGCATCACACGTCCTAATGGGATCATGATAAAGACAAATACTGGTATGGTGATAAAGGTTAGCAATGTTAATTTCCAATCCATGATAAATAACATGATTAATGAACCTATTAAAGTTAATACAGATGGTAATAAATTAGGTAACTTTTGAGAAATAAATTCATTAATAACCTTTGTGTCATCAGTGAGACGGCTCATTAATTGACCACTTTCGTTTTTATCAAAGAACGGCATTTTTAATTGGATGATATGTTCCCACAATATTGATCGAATGGCATATATAATTTTCTCACCAATTTTACTGAGTAAGTATAGACCAACACCACTCAGCAATGCATTGACTAAGAAAATTGCACCAAAGATAGCTATCATGCCCCAATTCATACTACTTACAGAAAATTTATCAACTAAACGTCCTGTAAATAGAGGCACTAATAAACCACTTAAACTTCCTAACGAAGTAATAATGACCGCTGCAATGATTAACCCGTATGGCCACGAAAGCCTTTTAAATAAGAAAAATAAAGGGTTTTGTTGTTTCATTTGTTATACCTCGTCTTTAATTGTCATATTTTCATTTTGCTCAATCATACTATATATCCATCTCAATCCCAAATAATAAAGTGATTCGCAATTTATTTTATTAAAGAAAACATTTAGCTTCATTGGATAGATTTATTCTTAAAAATAACTAGCACTTACTCATATATATACGAGGCTGGGACCTTTAACATTTATGCTCTGGAAAACTGATTAACAGCGTCCCAAAAGCAGGGTTTTCGGCAGTAACACTCACAATTCGACAAAATTTGAGAAACAATTTTGCTCACTGTTCGGTCCTGATCAAATCCTAAACTCTTTTGTCCCGACCTCTTGTTCTACGTTCATTATAACTATGTTCTTCGTAATTGTTATTATAACACCTTTTGATTGAACTGACGAAAGTGTTTCCCTATTCTTTTATACTTTTAAATAATAAAAAACAGACATACCATCTTTGGATAGTACATCTGTTTGATATTCTAAATTATTTCGCGTCTTTACCATATAATTCTTGTTTAATCTTAGTAGTTGAGATTCCTTCTGTACGATTAAGATAAATCACTTCACATTTATCCTTTAAGAAATCAAATTCGCCTTCCCAATCGTGGCCCATAACAAAGACATCAACATCAAAGCGATCAACATCTTTTTCTTTTTGACCCCAACCTTCTTCAGGAATCACTAAATCAACATAACGAATTGACTCTAGCATCATTTTACGTTGTTCATAATCATAATAAGACTTTTTATTTTTGATTTGGTTGAATTCATCTGTAGAGAGTGCAACGATAAGGTAATCGCCCATTTCACGTGCTCTTCTCAATAATTCGATATGACCATAATGTAACAAATCATATGTACCATAAGTAATTACTCGTTTCATGATACGTATTCTCCTTAACTTAAAATTTAATAAAAATTTACAATCTTAATGTAGCATAAATATTTAACCCTTACCATTAATTCAATAATAGTTGATAACTTGGTTTTTCACACCATAAATGTGCTCTAAACCGTAATTTAATGTTTATTGACTACTTTCTCAACACACGCTTGAGTGATTGCTTCCCTGAAAATGATACACGTTTCGGTAGCACTGACACTTTAAAGCGTAAGTAACCCGGACGTCCGATGCCTACTTCACTTAAAGCCTTCCTCCACTGTTGATACAAATCCTTTGTCCAATTTGTCGCGCTTTGTTCAACAGCTCTAACAATTCTAAACATGGCATTTCCGGAATAATGTGTATGTTGCATGGAATGAATATATGATATCACGCTATCCATCAATGATTGCGTCATTTGGCTATTCTTCATTAAGTGCGCTTGAATGAGATAGCTGACAATTAAATTATCCATTCGATAACTATAATATGTCTTTTCACCAGTCAATAATAATAAATCCATCACACGTTGGCGCACCTTCAAAGCATCTTTCATATAAGGTAAAAACGTATCAGCGCGTTGAGCAGTGACTGACCCTTCTCTCTCATTATATCCATAAACGATGTTAGGTATGAGTTGAATATCTCGTGCTTTAGAAAATGCCCTCACAATAAATGTATGTTCCTCACAAAATACGACATCTTCATCAAAACGTAATCCTGCGTACTTAGCACTGAACAACTTCGCTCCAGGGCCAATGGATTGCATAATTTCAGGCTTACGATCAAGTGTAACTAACGCATCTTCCACTATATCTTCATGAGTAGGAATCACTTTCCATTCCCCATTTACACCTCTAGCAATTTGTCCTATCACTACGTCCGTTTCTTCATTTTTCTGAAAGGCTTCTACCAATAAATCAATTCTACTTGGTAGAAATTCATCATCTGCATCTAAGAACAGGAATCCTTCAACGTCATCAGACATTGCATCTAAACCAACATTTCTACTACGTGCTGCACCTTGGTTATCTTGATTAATGACCTTAATATTTGGATGTACTTTTTGAAGTTCTGTAAGAACGCGTTTCGTATTGTCAGTCGAACCATCGTTAACACATATAATCTCATAATCTGATTGAGTATCAACTGAGAGTATCGCACGTTTTATCGTATCTTCAGCATTATACGCCGGAATAATTATTGCTAATTTCATTGTTTCACCAACTTATTTATAAAATTAACTAACTGGCTTAAACTTGCTTTCGTATTATATTGATGCCAAGAGTGAAATAGAGGTTGAAATTCTTTCTCCGCTTTCCCTAATGCCTGAATTAAACTTGTTTCATCAGCAAATTTATATTTTTTCGGAATTTCATAATAGAAAGGATTTAAACCTCTTACTTTTTCATAGTCTTCCTCATCATAGTTATAAAATAACGTAGGTTTATTTAATAGACTAGCTTCAATAGGCAATGAACTGTAATCACTTATAATGACATCTGCCATCACCATTAATGAAGCAACATCTATATCTTGAGAAGTATCTCTTTCGCTAATGGAAGGATGCAAGTGACTCATTAGTGTATATTCTGGTAATTGTTGCTCAAATATTTCTTTATTTATTGTTCGATTTGCAACCTTCGATTCTCTATATGTCGGTACGTAAACAGCTAATTTGTTCTTAATATGATACTTCTCTTTTAATCTTTGTTGTTCTTTTTCAATATTCATATTCAAATATTTCACTAATCTAGGAAGTCCAAACTTTAACATTTGTTCAGGTTGAGCTTCAAACGATACTTCAAAACAACGGGCCATTTCATCTCCGCCTACCAAGTAATAATCTGTTGCATTATAAACACGTTTATATTGGTTGACCATCGCTTTATTATTCAAATCAACTTGGTGATCAGTAAGCCCAAAATCTTTGAGCGCTCCCGCAGCATGCCATGTTTGAATAACTGTTTGTCCTTTTTTCTTATTATATCCACCCATCATTAAGTAATAAGTGTCGATAACAATCACTTTTGCTGTACTTAACGCTTTCATGTGACTCACAATATTTTTATTCCCCGCTGGAATGAACGTTGTATTTTCCAAGCCTTCAATAAGTGAGTGATCTTGTATTTTACCAATAATTGTTAAGTGATAACCCTGTTGATGAAGCGCTTTGATAATCGGAAGTACATCCTGCTTGAAGGTCATCATCATAACAATATGGTCACGCTTTAACTTTAGTGGCTTATATATCATATTTAATAGCGTAATCATTATCATATATACTTTTTTAATTAGAATTCTCATGTTTTCACCGTCTTTAATAACTCAATCGTATTTCTAAATTATAAACGATTCTCTCTCACTTAGAAAATGATAGCCGCCACTTTCACGCTCGTAAATAAGTCTTAGATGGTTTCATTTTCAAAAAATGCCTCGATCCTAAATGGACCAAGGCAATTGATATATAGTATTACAAGAAATCAGCAAAATGATCTCTATAACGTTTATGAAGTATTGAACCAATAATAAAGAATACGATGATGATGCAAATGTTATATAACATCAACTTCCAATGGTCGATAAAATACCACTGATGGAATAAAATTGCTGCACGATATGACTCAGCGATAAAGTACACTGGATTAAACATCATAATTTTGTGAATAATGCCACTTACACCATGGTTCTTTGGTACCCAAAGAATTGGAGACATATAGAACAATATTCTCATTAATGCTTGCATGATCATTTGCGTATCTCTAACAAGTATCCCTAATGTAGACGTTAAAAGTGCTACAGATGATGTTAATAAATATGCAAAAGGCACATAAATCAATAATTGTATAATATGAATGGTAGGAAAAATCCCTTTAAACATACATGCTATGATTATAATGACTAACAGTCCTAAATGACCATAGAATCTACTTGTAACAATATATGTTGGAATAATTGATAAAGGGAAATTCATTTTAGCAACTTGATTAAATTTTTGTGAAATAGATTTGGTACCTTCAAGTACCCCTTGGTTAATAAAGAACCACATACTAATTCCTACGAGCAACCAAAATACAAATGGAATACCATGAATAGGTGCGTTACTTCTAATTCCTAGACCGAAAACAATCCAGTAAACCATAATTTGTAAGGCAGGATTTAAAATTTCCCATGCCATACCTAAATAGTTACTATGATTTGAGATTTTAATTTGAAATTGTGCCAGTCTTTGAATTAAATAGAAGTTTTTAATATGTTCTTTTAAAACAGTTCCAACTGCTGACATTAAACCCAACCACACTTTCTCAATGCAATAGAACACGATCTATTGTAAAACTTTAATAATGAGTCTTTTAAACTTACTTTTTCAATTTAACTTTATTTGAAATGATAGCTTATTGTTTATTACAAGCTTATTATATTATACAATCATTTACGTTAAAAACTGTAACGATCATCATCTTTAAATTTTATGTGTATAATAAGATGCTTAAAGGAATGACAAAATTTTTAATACATTCGTTCGATTCACATATTTCTTAAAATAAGTATATGATGATTTAAATTTTACTTAGTTTTAACAAAATCACCTATACACTTTACACCAGGTTAATAAATTTAACAACTGATGTGTTGTATATTATAATCTATACAAATGTATATAAGGAAGGTACCAAAATGAGTGTTTCGGTAAATATTGAAAATGTAACAAAAGAATACCGTATATATAGAAATAATAAAGATCGTATCAAAGATGCCTTAATACCTAAAAATAAAAATAAAACTTTCTTCGCTTTAGATAACGTTTCACTCACTGCCCATGAAGGTGATGTCATCGGATTAGTGGGCATCAATGGGTCAGGCAAATCTACATTAAGTAATATGATTGGTGGATCATTGTCCCCTACTTCAGGAGAGATCGAAAGACATGGCGACGTTAGTGTGATTGCCATTAATGCAGGTCTTAATGGACAATTGACAGGCGTTGAAAATATTGAATTTAAAATGTTATGCATGGGGTTCAAACGTAAAGAAATCAAAGAATTAATGCCAAAGATTATTGATTTTAGTGAATTAGGTGAATTTATTTATCAACCTGTTAAAAAATATTCAAGTGGTATGCGTGCGAAGTTAGGTTTTTCAATTAACGTCACTGTTAATCCTGATATTTTAGTTATTGACGAAGCATTATCTGTTGGGGATCAAACTTTCACTCAAAAATGCTTAGATAAAATCTATGAATTTAAAGAGGCTAAAAAAACTATATTCTTTGTTAGCCATAATATTCGCCAAGTTAGAGAATTCTGTACTAAGATTGCTTGGATTGAAGGCGGCAAACTTAAAGATTTTGGCGAACTTGAGGACGTCTTACCTAAATATGAAGAATTTTTAAAATCATTTAAGAAGAAATCAAAAGCTGAACAAAAAGCCTTTAGAAATGAATTAGACGAAACACGTTTCGTGGTCAAATAATTATTTTCAATTAATTTGAGCTTATCCCTTTTCAAAATACGAAACTCGTATTATGATGAAAATAAGAGTTACACAAAGTTGTCACAAATAAAGCGTAAATTAAAGAGGGTGACAGAGATAGTATCTAATAAGAAAACCCAACAATTTGCGAATTTAGTACGCTCTTACCGTAAATCTTATATTGGTAAAGGCCCAGAACAAGTTAAAGTCTTTTTCAAAGATAATTGGGCAGTTTGTCATATGTCTGGAAGTTTAAGTAAAGTTGAAAATTTTTATTTGCGAAATAAAGATTTTGAGAGTATGCTTAAATACGGACGTACTGAAGAAATTAAAGAATTATATAAACAAAATCCTCCTGTAGAGATGGAGGAACTTGTCGGAGCAAAATTCGTAAAACTTTTTACAGATGTTAATTTAGAAGACGACGAAGTAGTGTCGATTTTCGTTTTTGATAGATCAATTGAAGAATAAATTAAATATTACGGGATTGGTGTAAGGTACTCAGTGCTGTTTGCTAACCCACTTTGTTCGAATAATTATGTGAGTCATACATATATTTGAGGAGGTGGTTAAAACAAATAGGCTGAGTATTTTTTTATAAACGTTATAAGTGCTCTCATCATAGAATTACTAAAGTTTTAGTAAAAATTCTAAATTTAGGAGTGTATAGATTATGAAAATTGTAGCATTATTCCCAGAAACAGATGAAGGTTTAGATAACCAATTATTAAACACTGACAAAGCAATCGGTCTTAGAGAATTCTTAAAAGATTCAGACCATGAATTAGTTATCTTAAAAAATGGTGAAGAAGATTTAGATAAACACTTAAGTGACATGGACATTGTTATCAGTGCTCCATTCTATCCTGCATATATGACTAAAGAAAGAATCGAAAAAGCACCAAACTTAAAATTAGCTATCACATCTGGTGTAGGTTCTGACCATGTTGATTTAGATGCAGCAAGTAAACACGATGTAGGTGTTGTTGAAGTAACTGGTAGTAATACAGTAAGTGTTGCTGAACATGCCGTAATGGACTTACTTATTGTATTACGTAACTTTATGGAAGGACACCGTCAATCAGTTGAAGGCGAATGGGATTTATCTAAAGTTGGTAACCAAGCTCGCGAACTACAAAATAAAACAATCGGTATCTTTGGTTTCGGTCGTATTGGTCAATTAGTTGCTGAACGCTTAAAACCATTCAACGTAACGATTCAACACTATGACCCAATCAATCAAAAAGATAACGAAAACTCTAAATTTGTTGAATTCGAAGAACTTGTAAAAACAAGTGATGCAATCACTATTCACGCACCATTAACACCTTCTACAGATAACTTATTCGATGAAGATGTGTTAAGCAAAATGAAAAAAGGTAGCTATTTAGTTAATACTGCACGTGGTAAAATCGTGAACACTCAAGCATTAGTTGATGCTGTTAATAGTGGTCAAATTCAAGGTTATGCCGGTGACGTATGGTACCCACAACCAGCTCCAGCAGATCACCCTTGGAGAACTATGCCTAGAAACGGTATGACTATTCACTATTCAGGTATGACTTTAGAATCTCAAAAACGTATTGAAGATGGTGTTAAAGATATCTTAAATCGTTTCTTTAATAATGAAGCATTCCAAGACAAAGATGTTATTGTTTCTAGCGGAAAAATTTCAAGCTCAAGCTATACTGCTAAATAATTGCACTATAACGGAAAAATAAATGTTATTCTGATTCATTTTTGTTCAAAATAAAAACTCAACTATTTCAATAATTACAACCCTAACTACAAATGAAATATTAAAAAGAGGCATGGCTATTAAAAGCGCCATATCAGACTTAATAGTTACGATGTACTCTTTGTGCTTAAGTCAATGTCTAGAAGGCTAATGCGTTAACGTTATACCTTTCCCAAAAATCAAAATTGTTATTAGCCGTGTAAGTTCCCCTGTTCGCTTACACTAAGACATTGAACAAGCTTTCAACAACCTTGATATTATTTATAAATCTAATTACACACTCAATTACTTTCTACCCCTTCCCTGTGAAGTAATTGAGTAGTCAAAACCTTAAAATAATGTTATCCCTTTTCAAATAGAAAGAGAGAGGTGGCCTCCCTGAACCACCTCTCTCTATTTTTAATTATTTCGATTTCATTTTTCTTTTTTGTTTTGCTACTTTTAGCATAAATTTTGGAATACTTACCATTCTTCCAATTCTCTTCCAATCAATGAGTAATCTAAATACCCATTCAATATTTAGCTTTTGGAATAACTTAGGCGCACGCTTTTGGCACCACTTAGCACTTCAAAAGAACCTCCAACACCCATCATTACTGTTTGTTTAAATTTATCGTGATGCTTATGGATCCATTGTTCTTGTTTAGGGAAGCCCATCCCTACAAAAATATAATCTGGATTGAAACTTGTTATACGTTTGACGACCGTTTCATCTTCTAAATTGATGTAACCGTGATGATGTGCAAAAGTGACATCAGGATATTTTAAATTTAACTTACGTTCAGCCACTTCAATAATTTCATTTTTGGAACCAAGCAAATAAACACGTTGGTGCTTAGCATTAGCAATTTTTAAGCATTCTTCAAGTAATTCAATTCCTGGAACACGTCGTCTTAATGGTTCATTCAAACGTTTAGAGGCTTTAACAACCCCCGTGCCATCAGCTACAACATAATCTGCTTCATTGATTAAATCCATATATGAAGGGTGCTCTGTTGCATAAACTACAATTTCAGGGTTAGCTGTCACTATAAATAAGTTTTGATTTTCTTTTTTTTCAAAAAATGATTTAATATTTTTAGTCATTTCCAACATCGTCGTGTTGTTAAATTGAACACCTAGTATATTTACTTTACTGTTATTGAATTGCTCGTTATTCATCCCTAAAGCCCCACTTCACTTCGTGTATTATTCTATTTGTATTATTTATCATTAGAATTTTAATTACTTTCTCTTTAAAAATGTACGGTCTATTTTACCACATCGAAAATTAAACTAGAAATGTTTACGTCCTAATTTACATCTAAAGTCCAAAAGCCATAAACTACATTTTCATTTATAATAAATTTTAAGTGATTATAATAAAATCTATTACACGAGGTTCACATTCATGACATACCTAGAAAACTTTTTCACAACAGTCATTCATTTAAATATTTATTTAATCATATTGATAAGCATTGTATACATCGTCATTCATCAACATCGACATAAAAGTATCAATCAATTTTTAGATGTTTACCTTAATTATATTCCAGTTTTAACACATGAGTTCGGACATGTTTTATTTAATAGACTTGCAGGTGGACGCGCTAAAGATCTTGTTATTGTTACAAGTCCTAAAGAACGACAATCAACCTTGCAACAAGGCTACGCCATTACACAATCGAAAAGTTATCTTGGTCAATTCATTACAACCATTGGCGGCTATTTAATGCCACCCATTATGTTTTTAATCGGCTTAGTTGCAGCACATTATCAACAAACAAGTATTTTCCTAGTATCATATCTATTTATTTTTATTTACTTTTTAATTCTAACATCTCGTAAATTATCACCTATCATAGTCATATTGCTTATTGGAATACTGCTTTACTTATTATTCCAACATGATAATCAAATGATAATGTATGATATTGTGTCACTAAGTTATCATTTCATTTTAGGT
The DNA here is from genome assembly GCF_001839105.1 of Staphylococcus sp. HMSC62A08. NCBI lineage: Bacteria > Bacillati > Bacillota > Bacilli > Caryophanales > Staphylococcaceae > Staphylococcus > Staphylococcus sp. HMSC62A08. Next base: position 874,069 of record NZ_KV840039.1, read on the forward strand.
GTCCTTTTAGGGGAAATTCTTCAATCCTCATGGACGATATTTAACCTAACCTTCCAACGCCCTAAGCCGAGTTGGGATGGCAGTGCTTTAACTGAGATTACTAGAGTCCCTACAGTCATTTATAGTGTGTTATGGATTGCCTTCAATCTCTATACAGTTTATCTACTTATCAAATATACGATTTTATAAAAAAGCTTAAGCTCTTAATGATTTACACATTTTTTCATTAAGAACTTAAGCTTTTATTGTTTGTCAGCAAAGATATTCATCGCATTCTCATAACTTAATATCGTCACTATATCGTTTCGTTTAATGATGATCACTTTGTTTGTGTCATCCTTTGAAACGATTTCGACTTCATTGCCTATATAAATGTCTTTACTGGAAAGATATACAAGTAACTCTGTTTTATCACGTACACGTCTCACTACAACATGATCCCCAGGTTCAAATTCTAATATAGATGTCGTATATAACTCTTTATATTGATGATCTCTTGGAATCACACCACCATGAGGACACGTTTCAGGATAATTCAATGTTTTATCTAAACGTTCTACAAACAAGTCGGAAATGCGGTGTTCGAGGATTTCCGCCTCTTGATGAACCTCTTCCCAGTTGTATTGTAAGATTTCTATTAAAAATAACTCCAATAATCGATGACGTTTAATGATATCGAGCGTTTGGTTGAGACCCGCTTCTGTTAAACGTGCACCTTTATAGTGTTTTGTTTCTACATAGCCTTCCTTTTCTAAGCGTCCTATCATTTCACTGACAGATGGTGGTTTAATATTTAGAAATTGAGATAATTGTTTATTTGACACAAAGGATACATCGCCGTCATTCGTTAAAATTGCTTTCAAGTAATCCTCTTTTTCTTCAGTTAACATCATTTCACCTCACACGCATTCACCTTATTGTATCATGAATTCACTTGACATGTTAAAACTTCAACGTTTATTATAAAATAAATTAGGTTAACCTAAACTTTTAATTAGGAGGTTATAATTTTTGTTAAAAATAGACCAATTAAATCTATTTCTAGGGAAAAAGCATGTACTTAAAAATGTCTCTTTCTCTTTACCTATAAGTGGTGAAATTGTTGGCATCGTTGGTCCTAATGGCGCTGGAAAATCGTCATTACTGAAAGCTTTTATTGGGGAATTTAAAGCCACAGGGACAAAGTTGCTATATGACCGCCCTATACATACTCAACTAAGATATATCACATACATTCCTCAAAAAGCACAATTAGATTTAGATTTTCCTATCAAAGTAGAACAAGTTGTGCTTTCAGGTTGCTATCAAGTCATCGGATGGTTTAAAAGACCAGAAATCACCGAAAAGACTAAACTCAATCAATTACTCAAAGATTTAGAATTAGACGAGTTACGTCATAGGCAAATTTCTCATTTAAGTGGTGGACAATTACAACGTGTACTTGTCGCAAGAGCATTAATGAGTGATAGTGATATCTACTGTTTTGATGAACCCTTTGTTGGCATCGATATTTACAGTGAACACCTCATCATGAATAAGATTAGACATCTTAAACATTTAGGGAAATTAATTTTGATTGTGCATCATGATTTATCAAAAGCTGAACAATATTTCGATCGTATTTTATTGCTCAATCAGACTATAAGATACTTATGCGAACCTAAAGAAGCGTTATCTTCTGAACGTTTAAATGCAACATTCATGAATTTTGATAATCATTTATCACCACTTGAATCTACACAAGGGAGTGCGTGTGTTAAATGTTAGACTTCTTTAATCATTTGTTAAGTTATCAATTTTTAAATCGTGCATTAATCACTTCTATTCTAGTAGGGATTGTGTGCGGTACAGTGGGAAGCATTATCGTTCTTAGAGGACTATCATTAATGGGAGACGCTATGAGTCATGCCGTACTACCTGGCGTGGCATTATCATTCCTCTTCAATATTCCAATGTTTATCGGAGCATTAGTGACAGGAATGATCGCAAGTTTATTTATCGGTTTTATCACTTCTAAGAGTAAGACAAAACCAGATGCTGCTATAGGGATTAGTTTTACAGCTTTCCTAGCTACAGGAGTCATTATTATTAGCTTAATTAACAGTACAACTGACCTATATCACATTTTATTCGGTAATTTACTTGCCATTACGAATCAATCATTTTGGACAACAATCATCATCGGTATAAGTGTGATTACACTCATTATTATATTCTACAGACCTTTAATGATTTCTACCTTTGATGAAACATTTAGCCGAATGAGTGGACTAAACACTACATTAATTCATTACTTCGTCATGCTCTTACTTGCACTTGTAACAGTCGCAAGTATTCAGACCGTAGGAATTATCCTTGTTGTAGCTTTACTCATCACACCTGCTTCAACAGCATTTCTAATCAGTAAGCAGTTGTACAGCATGATGATTATTGCAAGCATCATTAGTGTAGTAAGTTCAATTATCGGATTGTACTTTAGTTATATTTATAACGTACCAAGTGGCGCAACAATCGTCCTTTGTACATTCACAATTTACGTAATTACATTAGCTAGCACTAGAATTATAAACAGACAGAAAAGAGGCGCTTTAACTTGAAGAAAATCTTTGCTTTAGCATTAGCATTTATCATGATTCTTGCAGCATGTGGGAATCAGCACAATGAGCATAGCTCTCATGGTGGTAAGTTACAAGTTGTAACAACAAACTCAATTCTTTACGACATGGTTAAGCATGTTGGTGGCGATAAAGTGGACGTTCATAGCATTGTACCGGTCGGCCAAGACCCACATGAATATGAGGTGAAACCTAAAGATATCAAGGCGCTCACTGATGCTGATGTCATTTTCTATAATGGATTAAATCTTGAAACTGGTAACGGTTGGTTTGAAAAGGCACTTAAACAAGCAGGAAAGTCTACGAAAGATAAGAGTGTGATCGCAACATCTAAAGACGTCGATCCTATTTATTTAAATGGTGAAAATGGCAACAAGAGCAAACAAGATCCACATGCATGGTTGAGTTTAGATAATGGTATTAAATATGTTAAAACAATTCAACAAACTTTAATTCATTATGATAAACAACATCAATCAACATTTAAAAAGCATGGTAAAGCCTATTTGGCTGAACTTGAAAAGCTAAATAAAAATAGTAAAAACAAATTCGATGATATTCCTAAAGATCAACGTGCCATGATGACAAGTGAAGGTGCATTTAAATACTTTGCTAAACAATTTAACGTCAAACCAGGTTACATCTGGGAGATTAATACTGAGAAACAAGGAACTCCGGGACAAATGAAACAAGCGATTCGCTTTGTTAAAGACAATCACTTAAAACATCTATTAGTCGAAACAAGTGTTGATAAAAAAGCGATGCAAAGTCTATCTGAAGAAACAAATAAAGATATTTACGGAGAAGTATTTACAGATTCTATTGGTAAAGAAGGAACAAAAGGAGATTCATACTACAAAATGATGAAGTCCAATATCGATACAATTCATGGCAGCATGAAGTAGTAGAGGTATATAGAAATATTTAGAATTCTCGGATGAACATATTTAGTCTATGTCACTATCACTTCCGTTCATACATTTAATACTGGACGCACAATAAAATGTGATGTGACTACTTACAACTATTCAATGATTATGTTCATCCTGAGTGATTCTAATGTATCAAACATACATATGTTGTAAGAATATAACTAGCAGTCCCATATCGTGTGTTTTTCATTTATATTACCCTCCTATAATATAAACTACATCTTTTTACACACGATATGGTGGTGTTAGTTAGGAGTATATTTCGCACAAACATAATAGAGCCCCACTCTCTCACTAAAAAATACGGAGTTATAATCACTGCGAAAACAACTCAAGCATTACTTTGTTTCTGAGCGATAAACAATAGTAATGTTACTAACAACATGTACTACTGTTACTTAACATCTATAACATCCCTCAAGTAGTACATAACAGTTCTATTCAACTCTGAGTAGTTACTGAAGCCACAAATAATCACTTGATGTGATAGCTTCATCTATCACTAAGCTATCTCCATGGTATTTTTAATCCTCCCCCATGGAGTACCCAGTTGCACTAATTATGTTGAGATTAGTGCAACTTTTTTTATTTTGCATTTATACGTGAATCATAAAATTTAAATGCCAATTAAATTAAAAAATACGAAGTAGAATTTCCGTAATAATCAAAACATACAATAAGCAACGTAGAATTGAATGTATAAAAAAGCAATAAAATGGATTCTAGTTGAAACCATCTTATTGCTCATATCATAGTTATTCATTTCTCTATCCCATCAATATTTACAGATTAAGCTATCGTTTTTTAAATAAGATTATGTCTTACTATCAACAATAACCATTTCGTCATAGTTGATGGATTCTCTTAATTTCAACGCTGTACCTTCTGTAATTTCTTCATCTTCAATTAACTCTCGTAAAACGCGACGTTGCTCTCTTAAAGCATTTAACTTAATTCGTGTAATGGTATCTTCACTTGGAGAATTAAAGAAATTATTCGGCGTTAAGTTGTCAATACGCATGAGATAACCATCACAAATCATACCTACTTCTAACTTGTTATCTGTTGTCGCTTCTTTTGAAAGTCGACTTACTACATTATAGTGAACTAATTTATTAATCTTACCTAATTCGAGCAAGTTATCCGTTACGCTTAATGATGATGCTGAATTAATTTTCGTTTTAACACGACGTTTTAATAACATTCCTCTTAATGCCACCATAATTCTTCGGAAGAGTGAGGCTTGCTTATACACTTGCGTACGTTCAGCATAGCGCATATAGTTTTCAAGCACACTATCAGTAATGTCTCCATCATCAACAAGTTTTTCCAATGTCTTAGTCTCAACATTAAAGGCAATTTTTTGAAGTCGTTCTAACTCTTTAGAGTTTTCGTCTTCTTTTTCAACCGTTTTAAGAAACGTGAGTTTATCGTGATATTCTTTAATCACATTGCCATAACGATAACTTGTTTCAAACGTTGATTTTTGATTTAAGTAATCTATGACATGCTCTAAAATATATACTCTGGCTTCTTTGAACGTCATATTTCCTACTTTCACTTTAGGTTTATCTGGCGTTACAAGAGGGAGTAAAACTTGAGCAATCACTAAACTAATAATAACCATGCCAGATGCAATAAATAATAAATCATTTCTAAATTGGAATGAGTGATGATCGGCTAAGTAATAAGGTAATGTTAACGCGATAGCTAATGAAATTGTCCCGTGTACCCCACAGAGCGTCATAATCAGTGCATATAAGCTTCTCTTAGGTTTTTTCTCTGTCTTTTTATCATCATCGTCTTTAGAAATCATTTTCTGGAATGGACTGACTGATAAATAAAAATAAGGATAAAGGACATAGACCCATACAAATCTAAACAAGTATACTGCTAAGGCCACAAGTACTGTAATCACGATTAAGAATAATAAATTGTGTGGTTCAGTTTTAATAATCTTCACAATGACTTCAGGAACTAAGAATCCTAGTATTGAAAAGACAAAACCATTTAAAACGTAACCTAAAATATTCCAAGTATGGTTATAACTCATCTGTAACTGCGTACGCGTTTGAGCGATACGATCACGTTCAAAGCCATGTACAAGACCTGCAACGACCGGCGCAATAATACCAGATGCATGGAAAAGTTCAGCAATGATATAGGTTACAAATGGTGTTAATAATTGAATAAAGGTAAACATATTAATGTTTTCAATACCGCGTCGCATTAATGTGAGACGGAATCGAACAAGTGCCATACCTATAAGTAGACCTACAATTGCACCACCAATAGATGCGATAAGAAATTGTTGAACTGCATCGAAGATTGAAAACGTACCTGTAATTAAAACGCCAACAGCAATTTTAAAAGAAATGATACCGGCTGCATCATTAAGTAGTGATTCACCTTCGAGAATCGTTAACGACCCTTTTGGTAATACCTTCCCATTTGTAATAGCTTGGACTGCAACCGCATCAGTAGGACATAATATTGCTGCAATCGCAAATGCAGCGCCAATTGGTAAATCCGGCCAGATCCAATGTACAAATAGACCTACCCCAATGACTGTTGTAATAACGAGACCTAAAGCCATCATCATTACAGGTTTAATATACTTTCTTAAATGTACTCTTGAAACATTAACCCCTTCAACGAATAATAACGGCGCGATAAGCGTTACCATAAACAACTCAGAGTCAAAGTTAAATTGTACTGGAATTGGAGTGAGGTATAACAACATCCCAAGAACGATTTGGATAAATGCAAGAGGTACTTTAGGTATGAAAGTATGGACAAAGGAGCTTACAATAACTACTGTAGTAAAAATGAGTAAAGTTTCAAATATCTCCAAACTTTCACCTCTCTATTAATTTTTAATTGAAAATTAAGTAATAAATATCAAATATAAATGTCTCTCTCGATGTTGAAAATTAGAGTGGTGCATCAACTAAATGATTTACAAACGAGGAAGTAAATAAGAAGAATGAAGAGAAATTGCTTACTCTTATTGGTTAGATCAACAAATATAAATTAATTATTTAGAATATTTTATCAATTTTAATGATGCATATTCCACTATCAGTGAAATCAAACATGAACATTTTAAACGACTATGCACTTGAACTCGCTTCTTCAAACGAGAAAATGTTTATGTGTAATCTCATTGAATCAACATTTTACTACTTAAATTTACAATTATTCTTGTCTACAATTTTATCACTAATCGTATCAATGCTTAAATAAATCGCACTCTTTTCTTTTATAATTCGTACTTTAGTCTCATAAAAAGAAAACCGTCAACATCTAGATACCAATTCTAGTATGTTAACGGTAATAATTAATCATGATTTTCAAATTTTTTCTCTTTTTCTCGTTCTTTGTAATAAAGTTTTTCTCTCCGTTGTTCACGTAACTTGGCACGAGATTTCAATTCTTCGGGTGAATTAAACTCATTTTGACTTAACAAAATAGACGATTGTCTTGGTCCTTCATCCTTTCGGTACATATAGGCACCGTTACGATATGCAGCGCGTGCAACTAAATGCATACCTACTGGGGAAGTAAGATTGATAAATACTAAAGATAAGAGTAACCGAACACTAAAGAACCCGGTATTGACAATAAAGTATATCAATACGCCAATAATAGTTAAGAGTACGGATAACGTCGAACTCTTTGTTGAAGCATGGCTACGTAAGAAGACATCTTGGAATTTAACAATACCAATTGCACTAATCAACGCAATGACGCTTCCTAGAAAAATGAGAATGGCCGAAATTAAACTAACGATTTCTTTTGTTATTTGCATTAAAGACACGACCTCCCCCAATAAATCTAGAAATAGATACGGAACTGACGAAAGAAATAATCGCAATTAACATGATGGAATCTAAGAATGAAACCGAATTGAGCACTACGCTCATCACTCCTACAATGGACATGACAACCGCACTTGTCGCATCAAATGAAACAACTCTATCTGCCGTTGTAGGCCCTTTGATTAATCTGAAGAGACAGACGATCAAAGCAATGCCAAATATAATTAATGCACTTATTATAAAGAACTGTGTAATCGCCTCTATCATCGTGTCACCTCCAAGATTAAATCTTCATACTGTTTGATACTTTTTAAAAGTTTTTGCTTATCCTTTTCAGAAACATCAATACTATGAATAAAGAATTTATTAGTATTTTTAGAAATACGAATAACTGTTGAACCTGGTGTAATAATGATTAAAATAGTTAAAAACGTAATTGCCCAATCGTTTTTTAATGAGGTTTCATAAGTAAGTAAACCAGGATTCATCTCTTTCGTTTTAAATAGGATGTAATTAATCGTACTTATACTAGATGTTAATAATTGATATATATAAACTGCTAAAAACTTGATTGCTACCCATATCTTTTTCAAATAAAATTCTTCACCAAAGAATCGATGTAGTATATAAATCACAATTAAACCAATTAGAAATCCGGAGAAGAAGGTTGTAAATTTAAATTCATCTTCGTCTTGGAATAACACCCATAGAAATGCGATGACAATATTCAACACGACTTGTTTCATCTATTTTTCAACCTCCTTCAAATGCGGATTTACATTTTCTTGAAAAACATGTTCCTTCATATTGAGGTTTGTAGCATTTTCTGTCACTTTTAAAATAACTGGCGCTGCGATTCCCATAGCTAGTACGACTGCGACAAGAAGACCAAGAATGCCTTTACGATGTGCTGGAATCTTCTTAAATTTGACTTCTTCACCATCAGAATCACCAAAATACATGACAAACATTACTCTAAATAGACTGTACATTGCAATGAGGCTTGTCACAATCATTAACGCAAGACCAACGTAATTACCGTTTTGAATGGCACCTTGAAAGATAAGCACCTTACCAGGGAATCCACTAAACGGGGGCACACCACCAATGGCGAATATCATAACTACAAACGCCACACCAAAGAAAGGTTCTCTCTTCGCTAAACCACTTAAATATTGATAATTTCGATAACCCGAGATATAAACTAAACTACCAATAATAAAGAATAATAACGTTTTAACAATAATGTCATTAGATAAATAGAAAATCGCACCATTGACACCTGCGAATGTATTAGAGCCTAATCCTAAAATGATAAATCCAATCGACAATATGACTTGATAGGCTGCTATCTTCTTAATGTCTTTATACGCAATTACACCTAATGCGCCGATAATCATCGTGAGACACGCCATGAATACTAGTAACGGATGTGTAATACCAGAATGATGATTGAATATTAATGTGAAAAATCGTATTAACGCGTACGCCCCCACCTTCGTCATCAATGCAGCAAACAATGCAGCGAGTTCTGTATTTAGTACAGCATAAGCTTTAGGTAGCCACATAAATATTACAAGCGCAGCTTTAGAACTGAACGCTACTAAGAAGATGAGAGATATGATAGTCACAGTCTGATTACTTTCCATATGATCTAAACGCATTGCGATATGAGAGAAATTCAACGTACCAACTACTTTATATAACATGCCGATACCAAGTAAGAATAACCAGGAACCAATGATATTAAGCACAACATAAATAATTGCTGCACGTAATTGTTCAACCGATTGTCCTAACGTCACAAGTACAAATGACGCGAGTAACATAATTTCAAACATGACATATAAGTTGAATAAATCTGATGTTAAAAATGACCCAATCACACCAACAGTGAGCAATAAGATAAATGTTGGTAAATGGAAACGATTTACCCGCTTCTCTCCACGTCCAAATCCATAAGCCATGATAAGTGTCACAACAAAAGATGATACGGTCACCATTAATAAGCTCAGTGAATCACCTAAAAATTGAATACCAAAAGGTGCTTTCCACCCCCCGAAGTCTAAAGTAATTGGCTTATGATTCACTACATATATTAATAATGCTAAAGAAATTAACGTTGTAACAACCATTGTCATAATAGAAAGTATTTTCGACGTTTGGTTTTTATTTTTCGTAAATACAAGAATCAATGCGCATAGGAAAGGAAGAAGCATAGGTAAAATTATTAAGTTACTCATCATCTTCTTCACCTCTCAATGCACTAATTTCGTCCTCTTTCGTTACACGATATGTTCGATAAATTAATACGAGTAAGAATGCTGTCATACCAAACCCTATGACAATTGCAGTGAGCACAATCGCTTGCAATAACGGATCAACGAAATGGGTATGATGATTTTGAATTAATGGCTCCGACACATGTGAGCCATATTTCCCCATACTCATAATGATTAAGTTACCAGCATGTGTATAGATTGAAATACCAATAACGATACGAATTAAATTAATAGATAGGATCATGTATGTTCCTATAAATACTAAGAAACCTATCACAAGTAATAGTATTAAATTCATGACTTACCACCACTTATGGATAGCATCACTGTAACAATGACACCTACTACTGTAAGTAAGACGCCTAATTCAAATAACGTAACAGTCGTAATATGAACGTGACCTAATAATGGAAATGCCACGTTCGCTTCTGTTTGATATAGGAAAGGTTTACCAAAGAACATAGGAACAATTGCCGTAGCAAGCGAAACTAATGACCCGAGAATCATTAATTTTTTGAAATCAATTGGTAAACTTGTTAATACCTCCTTAACATCAAAGGCGAGGAACATAAGAATAAAAGCTGAACTAAATATAAGTCCGCCAATAAACCCGCCACCTGGATTGTTATGTCCAGCGAAGAAGACATAAAATCCAAATGTTAACAGTATGAAGACAACAATCTTAGTGACTGTCTTTAGTACAACATCATTCTCTTTCATCTTGTCCCCTCCTATCTTTATAGTTAAGTAGCGTATAAATACCTAATCCTGCGATGATTAAAACCAAGCCTTCGAATAATGTATCTAGCGCTCTGAAATCGCCTAAAATGGCATTCACAATATTTTTTCCACCTGTTAATTGATAGGCATTTTTGTAGTATTTCGAAATGGACGCCATTCCATCTGCTTGTTGTGCTATAAAAATGAGTGAAACTACAGATAATGCCATGATAAGTGAAACGATTATTTTAAGTGTTTCCTTTTTCATATTTGCTTTAGCTCTTGGAATATTTGGTAATCTTGAAAAGCTCACAATAAATAAAATTGTTGTAATTGTTTCTACCACAAGTTGCGTGAGCGCTAAATCTGGCGCTTTCATCGCGATAAAATACAATGTGACAGCAAAGCCGATAATCCCGTTAAGAATAACCATAGTTAAACGCTGACGGATAAATATAAGCGAAATCCCTATGATGACAGTCACAACTGAAAGAATTACCTCTAAAGGTCCGAAAGACGAAACGTGTAGTTCATGGACTTTTGGAAAGCCCACTGAAATATATCCATAACCCACAATCACAATGAATATAAGGAGTGTAATGATAATATAATAATTAAGCTTATTACTCATTAAACTACGTATACCAATACCTGAATAAGATTCAAATTCTCTATAAACTTTACGATAAGCATTGGTAATTGAAGCCTGTTTAATCACTTTGTGCGTAATAGACTTCCAATTGACTGTAAGTGCTAAAAGTGTTCCCACGATAATTACAATCACACTTAGAATTAATGGAAGATTTACCCCATGCCATTGTGAAATATGTGGCGCTACAGAATCTACTTTGCTTCCTACACCTGATACCGATCTCAATGCCGGCAAAATAACATTGTGTCCAAAAACGTTTGGAATAACGAACACTATAGGTATAAGCACCATTAGAATAACGGCTGGCAGACTAAATAACCATGGTTCGTGAATTTGTTTTTTTGAAAACTTTTCGAAATTGAATTTTCCCCAAAAAGTCTCTTTAATCATGTAAAGTGCATAAGTAAATGTAAAAATACTCGCAATGACACCGAGAGACACAATCATTACTGTGAGTGTCATGTCAAATTGTTCAAGTTCAATCGCTTTGACGAGAGAATCAAAGAACATTTCTTTACTGAGGAAACCATTTAAAAGTGGTACACCAGCCATAGATAAAGAGGCAAGCAACATGACTATGTGCATCTTAGGAAAGACTTTGCGCATCCCATTCAGTGAGCGGATATCCCTTGTTCCTGATTCATGGTCAATGATTCCAACGCCCATAAATAATGCACATTTAAAGATGGCATGATTCATTAAATGGAACAAGCCGGCAAAGAGTACTAACGCATAAAATTCAGATAAACCATCAGACGTATGTTGCGCATAGCCCCCACCTATACCAACCATTGACATGATCATGCCAAGTTGACTAATTGTGGAATAGGCTAAAATACCTTTCAAATCATATTGTCGCAATGCTGTTAAAGAACCGAAAAGCATTGTAATCAGTCCTACAAAAGTGACTGTATAAATGTAAGCATTGCTAAGTCCTAATAAAGGTGTAAATCTAAATAATAGAAAGATTCCTGCTTTTACCATTGTGGCTGAGTGAAGATAAGCACTGACAGGTGTTGGGGCTGCCATCGCTTTCGGCAACCATATATGAAACGGAAATTGCGCCGATTTTGTAAAAGCACCTAACAACAACATGAGCATCATTGGAATAAATAATGAATGATGTTCAATTGTATGACGTTGTTCGAGGATTTCTGAGATTGTATTTGTACCAGTTATGATATAAAGCATGATAAAACCGGTTAATAAAGCTAAACCACCAAATACTGTGATGATAAAAGACTGTATTGCACCTAATTGACTATCACCATTGTTATACCAGTACGAAATAAGTAAAAATGAAGAAACGCTAGTTAATTCCCAAAATACGTACATCAATATCGTGTTATTGGCAATCACGATGCCAATCATACTAAACATGAATAATAGTAGGTAGACGAAGAATCTAGGAAGATTATCTGTTTGGGTTGATAAATATTGAGTTGCGTAGAAAAATACGCCTATACCTATAAGTGAAATAATGAGTCCAAACATTAAACTTAGTCCGTCTAATTTCATATCTAGATTGATATCTAGTGAAGACATCCAAGGTATATGTACAGATGGGTAATGATGATGAACAACATTTGGTATTTGAGTAATAAAATAAATAGATGAAAGTATAGGCGCTAGTAATGATAGATAGCCAGCTATTTTTCTAAGCTTGCGATGACTAAGTGTAAGCAACACTAAAACCATCATAACTATGAGCGCGCCCATAAGGTATACCAAACTCATTTAATGCCTCCTTACTTTAATACTATATTTTATAAATTGAGTGCGATAACTGTACGCTTAATTGATTTATCTTTGATTCCAATAAATTTCATTGTTTCTTGTGTCGTTTGGTGTCCTAAATATTTCTGTATAATTGAGATGGATATGCCTGATTGATAAGCATGATAAGCAAATGTCTTCCTTAACGTCGTCAATCCAATATGTCGCATTCCAAGTCGTGCTGCAGCTTGATGAATAATTCTATAAGCTTGCTGTCTTGATAAACATTGTTGTGTTCTCATTGACCGAAAGACCAAATCTTCGTCTTTTAAATGATGTTCTTCTATGTAACTTTTTATTTCGAGTTGCAATTCAGTTGGCAACATAATTTTAATACTGGGCTCATAATCTACAATCCAAGCAGTTTTTATATTCCCTGTTTCAGCCATTTTAAGATGTTTAACTTTCATATTTAATAATTCTGTCAGTTTAACACCCGTATGTATTGCAAATTTGAAAAACAAATAATCCCTTTGCGTCCGTTCTTGTAATACTTTATACATTTGATAAATCTCTTCTTTATGTTTAATTGGCTCTACCTGATTCATAAGTCCTCCAACATTAAGTTTCTCATTCAATGATAAATGATATTTATGTAACATCAAAGATTTTTGCTTTAATTTTTTTGTAGAAAAGGTGTCCCTTTTTTCATTCTCAAACGATATATAAAGTGAAAGGAGGTCATAAAGATGAACGAAGTCAACCAAATGACAGCACTCTTCACAGAAATCAAACATAATTCTGAAGGAAAAGCAGTCGAACATAAACGTCGTTTCGCAAACTTGAACCCATCAGCTTCTAATAACCAAGTAAGAACTTTCAGTACAATTATTGAACGTTTAACTGGTGAAAAGTACGACAAAGTAGAAGTTGTAAAGACAGAAGCATTAATTTAAAGAGGAGGATTATTATGTCAAAAACGTTAGAACTTATCTTCAAATCTAACCTTAACAAGCCGGTGAAATTACAATTACCACAATTCGATGCTGTCCTAACAGAACAAGTCGTTAAAGACAGTATGAACCAAATTCTAGAATTAGATATACTAAAATCGAATGTGGGTAAGCCAGTAAAAGCTTATTCAGCTCAAGTAATTGATAAGACTACGACAGTTATTTTCGAAGATAAAAAATAAACTTAAACACTATTTATAATTCAGTAAACATCATTAATGAGTATAAAAATAGAATCATTGATGATGTTTTTTGTTGTGTTGAAAGATGCAATTTACATATATAAACGTGTTAATCAATGAAGAGGTTCTATTCATCAATCAATCATCGGCTATTTAGAATCACAACAATGAATGGTATCATGAATATGATTAAATTTGGGAAAGTTGGTATGGCAATGCTATTTTTATACTTTTTAGGGATATTTGTGGGGATGTTACTTCCTATTCAAACCTCAATTAATTCAAGATTAGGACAATTTACACGTTCCACATTCTATGCATCAACCATTTCGTTTGCAGTCGGAACAATTTGTTTATTTATCCTTAATCTGGTTATCAATCCTCATATTTTTACGCCATCATTCTTCTCAAATCAATCGTTAAACTATACATGGTTCTTGGGTGGATTATTAGGTGTAATCTTTCTAACAGGAAATCTATTGTTATTACCTAGATTAGGGGCTGCACTTACCGTCGTGATGACTGTCACAGGTCAGATTCTCATGGGAGTGATCATCGACACCTTTGGATTATTTGGGGCTACGCAACATTCATTCACTTTTTTCAAAGGTATCGGTATTATATTTTTACTTTTTGGTATCTTATTGATGAATTATATCCCTAAACAGAAGGTGCAACAAAAGTCTGATTCCACCTTTTTATTATGGTTAGCTATTGGTCTTGTGTTTGGTTCTGCACCACCTATTCAAACAACAATCAATAGCGCACTCGCTCAACATATACACTTATCTATTTTTGCATCATTAATTTCATTTACCGTCGGGACGACTGCTCTATTTATTCTTACATTGATTTTTCATCGTAGTTTAAAAATTCAACATTTCCATACAGAGTTAGGTCAGATAAAGCCTGTTTACTTTATCGGTGGCATTCTAGGAATGGCATTCGTTACAGCAAATATTATTTTAATGCCTTTCTTAGGCGCTGCGCTTACAACGATTGTCGCAATGTTAGGACAAATGTTGATGGGTATCATCATCGATCACTTCGGATTACTCGGTTCTCCTAAAAATAAAATCACCGTACGTAAAGTATGTGGCTTAATATGTATCGCTATTGGCATCGTCTTATTAAGATTATTTTAGACTTAGATTTCACACTACAAAAATTCAATTTTGGAGTTCCCACAAATTGTAGACTGAGCTATCGTTGATTTTGTAGAAGAAAAAAAGTTTTTTACTTAATAATAAATGAAGTATTGATGGCGACACGCCTGCAGGAATAGCATGCGTCTTGAGACTACTTGTAAGTCAGTTGATTTTTAAAAGACAGGCTACGCAGTAGCTGATTGATGTTGAGCTAATGTAGGCTCAACATCTAATCATCCTTGCGGGGGTGATAATACGAATTCTTAAATTCTAGAATTCTGTATCACTCCCAAGCCATGCCCGCGGCAAGGAAGCTAAGCAATACGAAGTATTGACATAATATATTGTGCTAAATGTTTCAATCCCAATTTTTTCTTTTTAAAGGTAAAGTATTAATGATTTTTCAAATATTGATAAAATCAGAATGTCTAAATCAAACTATTTTCATTTAAACTAAAAATATCTACTTATTATTAAATTAATATTGTATAATACCTTTAACTCCACATCTAGAGGTGAACATCTATGAATACAAAGCGTATAACATTATTTATTTTAATTTTAGTCTTTCTTTTAACCAGTTTAGGATTTGGATATCACACCTATTCAAAGATAAAATCTAATACTGATGACTTAAATTCCATAAAAATAATTAAAGTTAAACCCAAAATACTTCTCTCCACCACAGGCATTCAAACTCCTAAGCAAAGCTACACTTTCCACTTTAATCCTTCACTAGGACAAATTAACCGTATCTTAGTTAAAAATAACGAAAAAATATCCGCCAAAAGACCGATTTTAGAATATTATAATTCTGAAAAAGAAATAAAAGTAAACAGTTTTAAAGGTGTTCTTAACCAAATTAAACTCCCTACGAACGCCCCTTCACATTTAAAAGCTAATCCCTATCTAACCGCACCACAGCTGTATTCTCAGCTTCTTCAAGAACAAAATTCAATCTACACAACACAAGTTTCTCCTATTAATGGCAATGTCTCTATTATTAATCCACATCCTGCAAAGACAGATGATAAGGTAGTGCAAATTGATAGCGAGGAACGTGTCATTCATGCTAATATATCAGAATCTGAAGTGAATTTATTAAAAATTAATCAAAATGTTTCTATAACTACTAGTGACGCTACTCAATTCATTAGCAAAGTTAAATCAATCTCAATGATTCCTTCTGAAGTTAAAAATCATATATCTTACTTTCAGGTTGTGATGACCACTCAGGCCAAATACCCTATTGGAACACACTTTAAAATAAGTTTGATTTCAAACGATATTGAACTTCCACAATCCAGCATTGTAGATAACAAGTATGTTCTAGTGATCCATAACAAGAAAATCGTAAAAAGAGAGATTAATTATAAAAAATCTTCAAAAAGTGGGTATATTATTGTGACGAGTGGGCTTTCGATTAATGAAAAAGTAGTAAAAAGTCCTTCTTCTAAAATGGCAAAAGCTTACAACAGTCAAAGGTTGTAAAAAACATTTCAAAATAATTACTTTTTAGTATTATTTTTATTAAATTAAGGGAAATTCTAAATATTTGTGATATTTTTGAATAAGTCAATTGCTATTTTGATAATTCAATGACATTGTAGAAACAATAATTAGTTTTATAAACACTTATTTGTTTACTTCTTATTTTTATTTAGTTATAATTAACTAAATAATATAGCATTAAATATATTTGTTAAAATTTTATTTAATACTAAATTATGGCAGACACTTCGTATTTTTTCAAAAAAATAGATACAAATTAATAAATTCGGGTAGAGTACTCATACAGGTCTTAACTTAATAACATATTCAGATAAATAAAATATAGTATGTTTTAAAAAGGTCTTTTATGAGTAAGCTATAAATAGGGAGGTTTCAATAATGGCTATTTCAAAAATTAATGACTGCTTTGAATTATTAGCTATGGTCACTTATGCTGATCGCTTAAAAAGTATTATCAAAAAGGAATTCTCAATTAGTTTTGAAGAATTTGCTGTTTTAACTTATATTAGTGAAAACAAAGAGGAAGAATATTATCTTAAAGATATTATTAATCACTTAAATTACAAACAACCTCAAGTGGTAAAAGCTGTTAAAAACTTATCACAAGAAGACTACTTCAATAAAAAACGTAATGAACACGACGAAAGAACAGTGTTAATTTTAGTTAACTCTAAACAACGTAAGAAAATCGACGAGTTATTAAAACGCGTTAACAAAAGAATCACTGAAGCCAACGACGAAAACGAAGTTTAATGCTATAGATTTGTAGGAGTAAGACCGAAATGTGATGTTTATCAATTAATTTCGGAATCTTGCTCTTTTTTAGTGGGGGTCAACCATTCTAAAATACAGTGTGTCTGAACAAATACTAAAGTAGACTAAGGGGCAATCAAATTTCGCGATTTGATTGCCCTTTTAATATCATTTATAAAATATAAAACTAAATTCCTAATTGGGTTAAATTCCCCAAACTTTATTCTAAGTCATCTTCTACTTTCTGAATAAAGTCTAAATATTGTTCTAAAAATCGTTCAGGTTCTTCAATATGTGGTGCATGCCCTGAACCGCTAAATATACTTTTCCTAACATTTTCAAAATAATTATCTATTCGATAATGTTGTTTATCAAAGATTAACGGATCGTGTTTACCATTAACTATAAACGTAGGTACGGTTACTTTATTATGAACATCTTTCGTAACATCTACACTGTTTAACAATGCTCTTATCGCAATAGCACTATCTTCTGGTGTAGGCCTACTGTATAACTTCTGACGTTGATACCATCTCATAGCCTTATCTTGATTATTGAATAATTTTGGAAATAGAATAATCATTGCTTCAGACTTATTAAATCCGGCTACTTCTTCTTGATTATCCACCATCAGTTTTGTAAATCCGTGCGTAATATCTTCTCTTTTAGCAGAGACAATAGTTAATGAAATCACTTTGTGTTGATATGTTTCTGTAAATTCTCTACCAATGATGCCCCCCATGTCATGTCCTAAAATATGTGCAGAACTCACATTTAATGCATCCATTAAATACCTTAAGTCCTCAACATGATCTTTTAAGTCATAAGATTCTGAACGTGAGGATTTTCCATGTCCTCTCACATCATAAGTAATCACTCTGTGTGATTGGAGGAGTTCATTTTTTAAATCCTGAAAGCCTGATAAGTTACCGTCTAATCCATGAATTAAAACAATGGGGATGCCCTGTCCTTCATCATTATATGCGAGTTCAATTTGATTACATGTTAGAATTTTTTCCATCGTGGCACCTCCCTTTAATAATTACTATACCCACATCAAATCATAGTTACGCCTTTGATATGACGAACGAATAATTAATTTAATATTCATTTAATATAATTATTTAAGTCAGTGTTGCTTCTTATTCTTCTTTTCTGAAAAAAATAAACCTATCTATTACATCTTAATTTATACATAAAAAAAGTCTTATATATAGCAGTAGTTGATAGCTAATATATAAGACTTTATCGACGTATTATTACGATCTTGTACGTGCTGATAATTTAATTGTGTAAAAAATAATGAGTACAACAAGCAAAATCCAAATGGCTAATGAGAAAAATTGAGCAATTTCGGGATTTGTGATCATTGCATCTATCGTTTTCTGACAGAATAATAATCCTATTCCAGTAAATTCTAACCTTTTAAAGAATATACCTACAAGACCTAAAATAATTCCAACGAAGAATACAAATTGATGTCCATAGATATTAATAGGAATGATGGCCCAATTGAAATGAAAAGCTTGCATAGTTATAAGTATCAAGGCAATAATTGCAATCGCGATACCTACCCACATCTCAAATTTATTAGAATATAAATAATTTTTCCTTGCGATTCTAGTATAAAGAATGATTGTAATTGGAAAAATAACGATACAATAAAATAGACTTATTCCTGTAATAGCTTGAAACTGTACATATTGTTTATCATACAAATAGGAAATGAGAATAAAATTAATAATAAAAAAGATAACTGGATTAAGTTGTAATGCAAATAAATTACGTTGTATCGTAAGTATAATTTGCGCTGGTGACTTGCCTCTATATTCAATATAATCTTGGTCTTGTTCTTCGGATTTCTTAATATCTGAGCGGAACTTTTCCTTAATATCATCTATTAAATTAGGGGACATACCTTTATGGCTAAAATAATCATTGATATTCTCGAGCAATACTTTATCATTAGTACGCATGATTAACTCCTTCTTCATACAAATCTAGATGTAATTACGAATTAAGCAATATTTTAGTTAAATGATATTCAGTATAAGATTTTACCACACAATACGTTTTATTTCTTGAAAATTCAACTAAACTTTACCTTTATCGACATTAAAATACAAAGTAAAAGGAGCAAAAGCGAAATGTCATTCTTTATAGAATCATTTCAGCTTCATGCTCCTTACTCATATTATAAAATTATTTATATTCAATTTATATCAACAACTTAGCTTTATTTAGCGATGTCTATGCGATATAATTTCACATTTTTATCTTTTGGTGATTCTGAACTAAATTGATAACTTGCTTTACCATTTTGGATATAACCAAAGTTGCCAGTTACTTTATTATAATGTACGCGACTTACGGCTTTGTTACCAAATGTATCTTTGACAGATTTATAAGTTGGTCCGTTAGCATGATTATAAGTCATAGAAACGCGAGTCACGTGACCTTTATCTTTTTTACCATTTGTTGTTACGAGTAAGACACCTTTATGAGTTCTAAATTCATAATAGTGTTCAGTGCCTTGTTGATTATATGAATAGATTGGATGACTATATTTGTTTAAAACGCTTTTTATAGATTCGCCGATTCTAACATTTTCTAAAGATTGATCGCCATGATTGATTTGTTGAACTGTTTTCATTGAGTTACCTGTAGCAGCTTCAGCGTGATGACCAGCGCTTACTCCTGTTAAAACTAATCCTGAAACAAGTAATGAAGCCATTAGCTTTTTCATAAGCACTCTCTCCTTTATTCAATATCTCTGCTTTGTGCTTAAATTTATTATACTACATATATTACTAAAATGACAATAATATTACAAAAACGTTACAAAACAATCTTTTTAAGTTTCAAAAAAACTGTTTATAAAGAAAAATTGAACTTTCGTTAGTCATCTATACCAACTTCGAGTTCAATTTAATCTTTATTATTTATGCCTTTTGATGTGGAAAATGATCTTTAATAAATGAAGTTACTTCGTCGATAAACTGACTTTGTTCTTCAACAAATGGGTATAAACTTGATTGAGCATAAACATTAAATTGGCCGTGTTCAATCAAATCACTAACTTCTTTAGCTTCCAATGTTGTTGTACGCTCTCCGTATTCTCCCGCAATAATTAATGTTGGCGCTTGAACATTTCTAAAAACTTCTGAAATATTAGCTGTTTTAAAGACATCTTTCACCGCTTGTATTTCTTCTTTAGTCGAGATTGCATTCGTATCTTCCACATGTTTTAAAAATTTGTTCATTTTACGTGGTTTATAATATTTCTTCTTATTCAAGAATTTATCTTGTTCTTCATCGTCCCAATTTCTAATCGTATGGGCATACTTTCTAAACAAACGTTCTTCAGGTAATTCACCCTCAATAGAGGTTGGATTGACTAACGTAAGCGATGAGACATAATCTGGATATCTCACAGCAACATCTGAGGCAACAATTGCCCCCATCTCATGTCCTATATAGGCGGCTTGATCGATGTAAATATAATCTAATAAAGCTTTAACATCATCCGCAAACTCATGAAATTCAATATGTCTTGGTTTATCCGAATATCCGTGACCTCTTAAATCAATTAACACCACTTGAAAAGATTTCGATAACGCTTTAGCTACATCATTAAACACTGAATAATTATCATAAGCCGTATGAATAAGTACGACTGGATAGCCTTCGCCCATAGTATTATAATGAATCGTCGTTCCATCTTTACTCGTAAATAAATCCATTGCCATTGCGCTCTTCTCCTTCTGGTTCAAAATTTTCAGGTAAAATATTCAATAATTCTTCAATCGTTGTAATTGTATAATCCACTTCATCTTCAAGTGGTTCTAATTCCGCATCTTCTTGTTTATACCATACACTTACCATACCCATTGCACGAGCTGGCGCAACATCATTGAGCGCGTCATCTCCAACATACATAACTTCATCAGGTTTCACACCTAATTGTTCAATCATATCTTCAAATATTTTAGGATGCGGTTTGCGGTACCCCACTGTTTCAGATGTTGTTAAGTAGTTGATCACATGCATAATACCTAATGAATGTAATCTAAATTGTTTTATTTTTGATTTACCATTTGCGATGACACCGATAAGGTAGTCATGTTCTGATAACTTTTCCAAAGTATATAACGTATCATAATATGGAAAGACATAACGGTAAAAATGCATTTCAAAGTCATGAAATAAATCTTTCCACGTTAAGCGATCAATATGAAACTGTTTAATAATTTGCTTATATAAATCAGGTTTATCGTTATCTTCATCATCATCTAACTCGATGAATTTATTCTTAAAATCAGCCAATTGAACATGTACGAAATAATCATGAAATCGTTCAAATTGCTCTTCGATAAATTTCTCACGTGATTTGACTCTATCTAACAACGTGCCTTCTAAATCAAAGACGATTGCTTTAATATGACTTAAATCCATTTTAAGTTACCTCTTCACTTTATAGTAGATACTATCATTATGTTACTTTTCCTAAATATTCCATAATTCTTCAAAACCACATAATATTATATGCATTAGCATTAGGTCTTGCAATTTAAAATCTATGCTTAACTTAATAGTATCATTGCAACACAAATTTTTTTAGCATAAAAAAAACCACATGAAAGTGGTATTAATTTACTGTACTATATATTTAAAATCAATAATTTTCCCATTCTATTTGAGTTATTCTTGTTTTTGGGGTTCTATTATAAATATTTGAATCATTAATTTGATACATAGTAGCAGGTACATAATAACTTTGAGAATAATCCAGTTTCAACCCTATTAACATATTTATATCATTATAATAGTCTATAAATACAACAGATAATTGTTGTGGATTCTTATTTTTTCCTTTTGGGATAACGCATAGTTTAATCTCTTTATTAATAAAACATTTATGTAGAAAATTATAATTAAGTAATCTATTTCGAATTTCACTATAATTATGATGTTTCTTTATAACGTTTATCGTTAGCTTACCCTCTAAAATATTTTGTAATGTTTTAGTAGCGTTATTATTTTGAACTTTATGAAAACCCAATAAATGATGGATATTTCTTTTGTTAAATCTTATCTCTATCCTTTTCAATTTATCATATGTAGTATTAATGATTAACTTTTGTCTTGTGAAATTTTCAATATAATCTGAAAGTAACATTTGTAAATCAATATCATTTATATTGTCTATTTTATAATAATTATCCATTTAACAAATGCTCTCCCTATATTATATTGTAAAAAAATAGCCCCACATTTGTAGGGCTTATGTAATGAGTGGTGGGCAAAAAGGGTATCAATTGCCGAGATTAGTGTTAGGTTACGAGGCCACCTAACAGGCTATATAGCCCACTCCAACTATATATTTTTAGACACTATACATGTACATGGAAGAAAGAACGAAATGATAGTTAAGCTTTCTTCAAAGCTTATTATAATGCTTTTTTGGCTTTTTGTAAAAATATTTCACCCTTGAACACAATTGTTTATTACAATCATTTACCTTCTATTTTCTACACGTGTTTGTTATAAACCAAATTCATTCTATTTTAGCAAATGAATACATTTATCGTAATACCTTAGATTGTGTAATAAGAATATAAAATAAAACCGGTATACCTAATAATGCCATGATAATACTAGCTGGTATTTGAACAGGTTGAATGATGGTTCCTCCTATAAAGTCTGCTATCAACATCACGGCGCTCCCAATGATAAGGTTAAGTAGCATGTGCGTTCCTAACTCATAACGCCAATAAAATCGTCGTATCAATTGAGGCACAATCATACCTATAAATCCTATGATACCTATATAAGCCACTACGACAGCTGTGATGATTGACGAAATCGTTAGGACTAGAAACGTGATTGTTTGAACATTAAGCCCCAATGATTGACTCTTCAACTCACCCAATTGTAGTAATTTAATGCTTTTTTGCATTGAAAATAAAATCACTATAGCGATACTTAACGTTACTGCTATGATCACGACATCGTGGTACTCTGCCGATGCAAATCCTCCGAATAAGTAATTTGCAATTGAATTCATTTTCCGTGGCTGCATTAGAACCAACATATAAAGAAGTGCATTAAACAAAGCACCTATCATCAAACCTAATAGAATAAGCACACTTACAGGATAACCTCGTGACAATATTGCTGAAAGGCCGAGTACTAATATCAGTGTAATTAAACTGAGTGTAATCGAGAAGAATGGTAACCATAAAAAACTCAATCCGAAAAATAAAGCAAGCCCCGAACCTAATGACGCCCCACTCGCTAATCCAAGCGTAAAACTATCAGCTAATGGATTATTTAAAACCGTTTGAAACATTTGACCGGCAAGTGTCAGCGTAGCTCCAGTTAGAACCGCTTCAATGACTCTCGGAAGTCTTACTTTCAATAATATCGTTTGATTAAAGGTATCATTTAAATTTCCCAAATCCCACCATAAGCTCACAAACATAATGATTATTAATACGATTAGCCAGGTGAATATAATTTGAAATTTCCTCATCATTATCTCTTTTCTTTTTTATATTTATCAATATAATAACAAAATCGTATTAAAAAAGTCAGTGCTCGTATGACCACTGACTTTCTGTAAATATCACTTTTTATAAATAGCATCTCTTAATTCTTTTAAGCCTTCATCTATTCGAGGTCCTGGACGAGAAATTTCGTCTCCGTTAACTGATTCAATACGTGTATTTTTTACTGCATTGATTTTATCGAAACCGCCACGTTTTTTTATCATTTTAATGTAATCCGATTTGGATTTACCTTCTGTAGAAATTAATATATCCGGATTATGCTTAATAATACTTTCTTTACTTACAGACTTCCAACCACTTATATCTGAGAAACTATTCTTCGCATCTAATTTGTTCAACATATCATTGAAAATTGTACCCTTACCTGCAGTATAAATATCTGGTTTAGAAGATACCTCCATAAATATACTTTGCTTTTGATGATGATTTGGAACAGAATTAATGACTTTATCAACATTATTTTTCGTTTCATCTACTAAATCCTCAGCTTGTTTCTCACGACCTGTTAATTTTCCAATAGATTTAAATGTATCATATGTTTCGTTAATTGATTGAGCATCTTTTACATAGACCACTTTGACGCCATCTTTCTTCAACGAATTTAACACTCTACCTGAAGAATGCTTCTGTGATTCATGTGCCAAAATCAAGTCTGGCTTCGCCTTAAGCAATTTTTCTTTATTCAAATTCATCGCATCAAATTGTTTTTTGCCTTTTTTGACGTCTTTAGGGTAATCATCAACTGTTGAAACACCAACAATATTTTTACCTAAACCGAGTCGATACAAAATTTCAGTATTACTAGGCATTAAAGAAACTATTCTGTGATATTTGGTTTTGTTGTTATCAATTTTAGTCGATGCCGAATCTTTATCTGATGATTGGTTTGAGTCGTGGCTACATGCTGCTAATAATAAAACGAGCACGAGAATCATCATCCATAGTTTATTTCTCATTCAGTGAGCATTCCCTTCTCTGACTATGATATGTATCTTCACTTTGTATTTATCATATCAAAAACAACAAATATTTCATTAGTTTTTTGAAATTTTAAATGATTACTTTTATCTTAATAATCTATTAATTAAAATAATACAAAAAATTAAGGGAGTGAGATAGAAATATAATTTATCAAAATTATTTTCGT
>NZ_KV840039.1:899233-911916 GCF_001839105.1 Staphylococcus sp. HMSC62A08
AGACATCTACTGCCAATATGTTAGAGAAGGCTGAGACAATTAATTATGTGCCGACCTCTTAATTTTTATTATTCACCTTTAGGGTTTGAGCCATATTGATTTGTGCCTTTTTGACTGTCTCTCACACTATACACAAGACTCATAATACAAATTACAATTATAAATAACGATAATATCATTGCAACGACACTTAAAATGCCATTTAACACTTGATTTTGCGTTTGTAGAGATAATTGAGAAGTTTGATTATTACTAAATAAATTATTGTAAATACCTAATAAACTAATGACTAAAAAGATACATGGAATGACCATTGATTTACCTATATCATGGAAACGTCTAACTGCAGCTGTATACGTTCCAATAAGTATTACTAGGTTTATCATTACCTCAATGATATTGTAAATCATATCACTATGTGGAAATAGACGACTCAAACTGAAAATGATTATGCCAATAATTCCACTAAGTATTGTGTTAATCAAAAATGGCCACCAGAAATCTCGACGTCTTGAACGTCCTTCTAATTTAAAATAGTTCTGCCAAAATAGCTTATATGATTCGATCTTTGTTAACCTCCTTCACATTTGAATTGTATTTATCATCATTTTTGGGGTAAGGTCCATATTTATTAGTCCCCTCTTCACTATCTCGTATACAAAATATAATGGCAAATACACCCATTACTATCATGGCTATGATATATATAAACATAAGCAGCACAAGAAACATCAATATAACAAAGTCTATACTAGCGGTAAATATAATTTCTACAATGTTGCCAATGTTATCATCATAATAATTATTAAAGTGTTGAAAATATTGAAATAAAACGATACGAAATCCTATAGGAATAACAGCCATTATCATATAAAAAATTGGAAAAGTTAAATCTTTACCTATATCATGGAATCTTCTTACAGATAAAGAGAACGTCCCAATTGTAAATACAACAGATATAATATCACTTAATCCTAGAACAAGATGGGGGTAATAATGATAAATTGCCGAATCAACCGAATCAGTCAAACTTATGATAATAAAGTTAAAGAGCATCGGCCACCAAAAATCTTGCCTTCTTGTTCGGCCTTTAAAATTAAAATAATTCTGCCAATAAAGCTTGTAAGAGTGGAGCAATTGCCCATCCTCCTTATTTATATATGTAAAATTTTTGAAGCTACAAAAACATTATAATATTAATCAATTTAAAATTAAATCAATATTAGAAATTAAAGTTAATTTTATTAATAAGAATTATTAAATATAAAAAGCACCTCCATTAACGGAAGTGCTTAAAATGAATTTTATATCTTTAATTCGCGATATATTCATGGATTGCATCAGCGATATATTGGTTCAATCCTCCATGACGATTTTTATTAATATTTTTAGCAAATCTCTCATCTTCAACATATGTTTGTGCCATATAACTCAAAAATTGACTATCACAGTTAGGCACTTGTGATTGAAGAATCATTTTTAATTTTTCAATTTTTGGACTTGCTTCATGCGCTGTCACTTTTTCTTGATATAATTGATTCATTTCATCAAAAAATGTATTTAATTGATTATTTACTACCTCTTCATTACTTTCCTTTTCAGCTTCATTCATGCTTTCGTGTTGCTCCTTATAAGCTTGATAATATTTTGTATCTCCATACTTAAGCGCTGCTTCATTTTCATATTATGCATTTAAATCAAATTCCTTCATATTCGTCACCTTAATTTCTTCATTCTTATCGGAGTCAAAATGATATTTCAATTGTTGAATAATTGTATTTAGTTTGTCCCTCTTCATAACGATATAATCGTAATTCTCACGGAGCACTTCATTTTTAAATTGAGTATCTTTAGAAAAGTAATCCTTGATTTGACTCAACGTTAAGTCTAATTCTCTAAGAAATAAGATATGTTGCAACTTTGCAATATCTTCCACACTATAATAGCGATAGCCATTGTCACCAATTTGATCTGGAATTAATAATCCTTTCTCATGATAATAATGAAGTGTACGTAAACTTACTCCAGTAATATCACATAGCTCCTTAGGACTAAAATACGTTTTCATTTCTTCACCTCCTGAAATAAAGTATGAGGTATGACGTTACGTAAGGGTCAATACTTAATTTTCAAAGAATGAATCCAAAAAGGTATAACGATGTTCTCCCTTACCATTAAAGTAATTCTTTCCAAAATTATCGAGTAACGCGTGAAATTCATTGGCATCTTGATTCGTAAAATTGGAAGGTAATTGAATCACTTTCTTAAACTTATCGTATGTTTCAGTCTCCGCGTAGCCTAATTTGGCATAAATCCGTCGCGTGTAACTATCTGGAATAAATTCGATGCCATTAAATATATATACTAGTAAGACATCAGCCGTTTCACTGCCGATACCTCGAATTTTTAATAATTCTTTTCTCAAATTTTCACCGTAATGTTGCTCAATTGATTCATAATCAAAGTGATGTTGGTTCAACCAATCCATCAAGGCATGAATCGCTTTACCTTTATTTTTATAGAAACCACTTGAACGAATCGTTTGTTGTAATTGTTCGAGCGGCATTTGCAATATCTTCTTACCATCAAATTGTGTTTCTTCATAAAGACGCGTCAGAGCCATATCAGCATTCTTCCAATTCGTATTTTGCACGAGTATTGCCCCTAGCATCATCTCAATAGGACTCTCAGCTGGCCACCAACGTTGCGCACCCATATTGTTATAAAGTTTCTGATATAATTCCTCAGTCGAAAGCATGTTATCACTCCAATTCTACACATAACAATACCCTCATAAATAGTTATTTATGAGGGCAGTTGTCTAATTATTTAGTTGAAAATGTTTAATCAATTACATTGATTCTGGTGCTGTAACACCTACAAGTGTTAAAGCATTATGCAACGTAATACGTACTGCTTCAATCATTGCTACATGTGCTTTTGTTTTCTCAGCATCATCAGTTAAAACTTTCTCAGCATTATAGAATTTATGGAACGCTGAGGCTAAATCTTGAATATAGTTTGTTAAACGATGAGGTGCACGGTGTTCTGCTGCACTCTCGATTGTAGTTTCAAACTCAGCCACTTTTTTCAATAATTCAATGGCCTTTTCATTTGTAATTGTAGTGAAATCCGCATCCGTTGTGATCTCTACACCTTGCTCTTTCGCTTGTTTTAAGATAGAACAAATACGTGCATGTGCGTATTGTGCGTAATAAATCGGATTATCTTGCGATTGTTCTTTAGCTAGTTCTAAGTCAAAATCAAAATGAGAATCTGGACTACGCATAGTTAAGAAATAACGTGCTGCATCTATTCCTACTTCATCCATAATTTCACGTAAAGTAATTGCATTACCTGTACGTTTACTCATTTTAACTTCTTCACCATTTTGCATTAAACGAACCATCTGCATAATTTGAATTTCAAGACGATTACTATCTACGCCAAATGTTTCAAGACTTGCTTTCAGACGATTAATATAACCATGGTGGTCCGCACCCATTAAGTCGATTAAGATATCATTTCCACGATTAATCTTGTTATAGTGATATGCCGTATCTGGAGTAAAGTATGTGTAGTTACCATCTTTTTTAATTAATACACGGTCTTTATCATCTTTAAAGTCGCTTGTACGTAACCAAGTTGCGCCATCTGCTTCATACGTATAACCTAATTCTTTCATTTTAGCTAACGTATTGTCGATTGCGCCATTTTCATATAGAGAAGTCTCACTAAACCAGTTATCGAAATGTACATTGAAAGCCGCTAAGTCTTTCTTCAATTTGTCCATTTCATAATCGACACCTAATTGTCTAAATGTTTTAAGACGTTCTTCATCAGAATAATCTTTGATTTCAGGATGTTTATCTGCTAAGTCCTTACCAATTTCAATAATATCTTTACCGTTATATCCATCTTCAGGCATTTCATGACTTGTATCACCTAAAGCTTCGAAATAACGTGTTTCAATTGAACGCGCTAAATTTGTAATTTGATTACCTGCATCGTTAATGTAATATTCGCGAGTGACATTATATCCTGCTGCAATTAAAATATTCGCTAAAGAATCGCCTACAGCAGCATTTCTTGCATGTCCAATATGTAAATCACCTGTCGGATTAGCAGACACATATTCTAATAGGATATTCTTATTTTTTGGTTCATCTGCATAACCAAATTTGTCACCTTTATGAATGGCTTCTGGAATAACTTCTGTTAAATATTGGTTATCTAGATAAAAGTTAATAAAACCTGGACCTGCAATGTCTACTTCTTTCACATGTGCTTTACTTGTATCAAGATGATCAACAATAGCTTGTGCAATTTCACGTGGGTTACGTTTGGCGATTTTAGTTAATACCATCGCAATATTAGATGAATAATCTCCATTTTTAGTGTCTTTAGGTATTTCAATTTTAATTTCTGGAATATCTTCAGCTAATCCAGCTTTTTTGATACTAGCTTCAATTTCTTCAATTAATGTCTGTTTTACTTGATCGATAATATTCATTTGCTTATCTCCTTATAATTTAATTCATATTGATAAGAACCCATTTTTTCCTCGTTTTGATATAACTCATAATGAATTTTTAATTTCCCACCATCTGGAGTAACAAAATGTAAAATACTCAATGTTTTTACAGTTAAGGGAATCCGTCCTGCAGGTATATCATATAATGTAGTTGTTTCTTCCCCTTCGACGAAATGTAAATTCATATTTATGTCGCCTTTACGAATTAACTTAACGCCATTATCTTCAATTTTAATTGTAACATTGACTTTTGCTTCTTCAATTTTTTCTTCGTATCGAATAAATTCTGCTCTCCGTTTTTGCCAAGCACCTTCTGTAGTAAACTCAAATTTTTGTTTCTCATCATTTTGTTTCAAAACTTGTTTCGTTTGAATCTTAATGTTTTTATCCAATTTACTACTCACCTTAATCTTTCAAATAATACAAATAATTATAGCACAAAAACACTATAGCTTGTAGAGCTCTCACTGTGATTCCCAAGTTACCTTTTTACTGTTGAAAATTAAAAAAACGTGCTCATACCATAAAGATATGAACACGATTTTATGTCGTTAATTACTTCAATTTATCACTTAAACTCAATATCAACGATATCTACGTTATACTTTTTCAAAATATAACGATACTTTTTGAAATATATGATGCCGAATACAGTTGCTGCAATGATGAATATATAATTTTCCACCTTAATACCTCATATTTCATAAATTTTGTTGTACATCTCCATACATTATATCACTATATTTTTAAATTGTTCAAAACGATTAGAAAATAATATAAAAGTCGCGAGATATTTTCGAGACTTTTTCAAAAGCTATCCGTTGTTATTAAACGAAGTTCCCATCTTTAAAAATCACTCGAGATTTTTCACCTTGAATAAAGCGATTATAATTTTCACTTTGGAAATCACTTAATAATGCTTTTGAAGTTCCATATTGAAATGCGATTTCTTCTGTCTCAATAATCATTTTTCTATATACTAAACCATCTTTCAATCTAATCTCTTTAACGAGACTATAATCTAATGGTTCAGCTTTAATGTACTCAAATGTATTAAAAGCTACAGTTAACACTGCAAAAAAATCTTTCCCTAAATAATAAACATCCAAAGGTTCTTTTTTATTTTGTCCTACCAATAAACGCCCTTTTTCAAAAGTTTGATCTGGAAAGTTTAATTCTAAGAAATCTAAAATATCGTCTTCTTTTAGTTTAAATTGCATAGTATGACCGCCCTTTTTTATCTTTAGTTAAAAGAAAAGGTATGGAACGACTCAAATTCCATACCTTTAGAGTTACTCTCGTTGATCTAAATTATAGTTCTAAAAGAGAATCTTGTTATTTCAAATAATAAATCATCACATTTATTATTTGTGTTAATTATACATAAATTAAAATTTAATGTATATAGCCTTTTTTAATCTTCAATTTTACGTATTTGTAAAAATATTTAAAATAGAAAAGAAATAAAACATGTTTATCTTTCATTATTTCTTTTTCAAAAATACATCAAGAATTCATTTCCACGCGTATCTCCTCGATAATGGTGCTATTCTTTCACCATTTAAATAATCTCATCGAAACTAAAATAACTATACTTACAATCACTTTTTCATAAATTAAAATATTCTAAAAATTATGCTACAATTTAAATATAATAATCGTGTTATGTTGTATTATTAAGGGTTTATAAGACTTTGTGGTAGTGATTTTTTGATAAATGGAGGGATATATGTGAAGACAGAAGTGTTGTATGGAAAATCTGAAATTGAGGTAAATGTACCAGATGACAGTACAATCATCGAACCTCAAAATATCGACGCTATTGAAGACTATGAAACAGCTATCAAAGACGTTTTGAAGCATCCAACCAATTCAAAGCCTTTAAAAGAAATGGTTAAAAGTGATGACATCGTATCAATAGTCATTAGTGACATCACGCGTCCTACGCCCAATCATATTCTTGTGCCTTTACTAATTGAGGAATTAAATCATGTACCAAGAGAAAATTTCGTAATTATTAATGGTACAGGAACACATCGTGACCAAACACGTGATGAATTAATTCAAATGTTAGGTGAAGACATTGTAGATACAGTTAAAATTGTTCATAACCACTGCACTGAAGCAGAGCGTCTTATCAAAGTTGGGGAGAGTAAGTATGGTTGTGATGCGTATTTAAATAAAGATTATGTTGAATCAGACTTCAAAATCGTCACTGGTTTCATAGAACCTCATTTCTTTGCAGGTTTCTCAGGCGGACCTAAAGGAATCATGCCGGGTATCGCTGGTTTAGAGACGATTCAAACATTTCATAACGCCAAAATGATTGGAGACCCACGTTCTACATGGGGCAATTTAGAAAATAACCCCGTACAGGATATGGCTAGAGAAGTGAACCGTATGTGCAAACCTGATTTTATGTTGAATGTTGCTTTAAATAAGAACAAAGAAATTACAGCTGCATTCGCTGGGGAAGTATTTGAAGCACACAAAGAAGGCTGTGCTTATGTTAAAGAACACGCGATGTTCAAATGCGACCATCGATTTGATGTCGTTATCGCTTCTAATTCGGGTTATCCTTTAGACCAAAACTTGTATCAAACTGTTAAAGGGATGAGTGCTGCAAGTAAAGTTGTTAAAGAAGGCGGCAACATTATCATGGTTTCCGAATGTGCTGATGGCTTCCCTGATCATGGTAAATTCGCTGAAATCTTTAAAATGGCCGACACCCCACAAGGGATTCTGGACCTCATCCATGATCCAAACTTTAAAGAAATGGACCAATGGCAAGTTCAGAAACAAGCGAGCATCCAAACATTCGCTAATGTGTACGTATACTCACAATTAACAGATCAACAATTGAAAGATTCAATGTTAAATCCAACTTCAAATATCGAACAAACGCTACAAGAATTAGAAGAACAATATGGACGTAAATTATCAATCGGCGTTATGCCACAAGGTCCATTAACTATTCCATATGTTGAGAATGAAGAATAATTTGGGAGGATGATGAGGATGATGAGAATGACTGAATTAATGAATAAAGAAATGAAATTAAATCACTTACTTAAAGAAATGCGAAGTGTGGTTATTGCCTTTTCAGGTGGTGTAGATAGTAGTTTAGTGCTCAAAAAAGCTATAGATGTTTTAGGTGCTGAACATGTCAAACCTGTAGTTGTGAAATCAGAACTTTTCAGAAATGAAGAATTCAATCAAGCAATTGAATTGGGCCGAAGCCTAGGTGTAGATGTATTAGAAACTGAAATGGCTGAACTTGAAGACGATAATATCGTTAAGAACACGCCCGACAGTTGGTATTTCAGTAAACGTCTGCTATACGGCAAGCTTGATGAAATCAAAGAAGCGTTAGGCTTTAATTATGTACTTGATGGCATGATTATGGACGACCTCGAAGATTTCCGCCCTGGTTTAAAAGCTAGAGACGAATTCGGTGTTCGTAGTGTGCTTCAAGAAGCCCATCTTTATAAATCAGAAATTAGAGAATTAAGTAAACAACATGATTTACCTGTATGGAATAAACCTGCACTATGTAGTTTAGCTTCAAGAATTCCATACGGTGAAGCATTAAGCTTTGCTAAAGTAAATAAAGTCAACGAAGCAGAGAAATATATTTTACAATTAGGAATTAATCATGTGCGTGTACGCTACCATCATAATATCGCTCGTATCGAAGTGGTTGAAGATGATTTAGCTACAATCTTAAAAAATAAAGACAAGATCACTTTACGTTTAAAAGAATTAGGTTTTGACTATGTCACTGTAGATTTAGAAGGTTACAGAACAGGTAGTATGAACGAAGTTATTGATACGAAAGCAACAAATTTAGTATAAGGATGTATACACATAATGAGTAATCATGAACATTCTATTGAAGCATTGCTCGAAGGTGTAAAATCAAATCAAATTTCTATAGACGAAGCTAAAGCCCAACTCAGTCATTATGACGAATTGGGCTTTGCTAAAATTGATTTACATCGAGCACAACGACAAGGCTTTCCCGAAGTCATTTTCGGTGAAGGTAAAACTAAAGAACAAATTCATCAAATTATTGAAAGTCTCACGCAACACGATCATGTGATTTTAGTTACACGTATTGATGAAACAAAGGCTAAATTTGTACTCAAACAGCACCCTTATCTTCAATATCACGCAACAGCCAATATCGTTTGTACGCCGATAGAAGAAATTAATAAATCTCAAAATTATATTTCTGTCCTTTGTGCCGGTACTTCTGATTTAGCAGTAGCCGAAGAAGCTGCTTTAACTGCAGAAGTAATGGGAATCCAAGTTAAACGCTTTTACGACGTTGGCGTGTCTGGTATTCATCGATTATTCAATCATATTCATGAAATACGCCAAGGTAAGGTATCCGTAGTCATTGCGAGAATGGAAGGCGCCTTAGCAAGCGTTGTAGGAGGACTTGTCAATCACCCCGTCTATGCTGTCCCTACAAGTGTTGGTTATGGTGCAAATTTAGATGGCGTCACTACCCTGCTCTCCATGATTAATTCATGTGCGCCTGGTACAAGTGTGCTCAATATTGATAATGGCTTTGGTGGAGGTTATAACGCTGGAATGATAGTGAAAATGATTGAAAATAACTAGAATGGAGCATCTATATGACAAATGCAATTTATTTAGATTGTCATGCAGGCATTGCCGGTGACATGTTGTTGTCAGCTTTAGTCGACTTAGGCGCTGACCCCCATGAAATTGAAAGCGAACTTAAGACTTTACCGCTAGATCATTTTGAACTTCATTTTCAGAAGAAGATGAAGCAAGGCATTCATGCAATGACATTAAACATTGATTTCGATGAACCACATCATCATCGCCACGCATCAGATATCTTGAAAATGATTGACGACAGCACATTATTGCCTCGGGTCAAAGCCAGAAGCAAGCGAATATTTGAAGTGATTGGACATGCAGAAGCTAAAATTCATGGCATGTCATTTGAAGATGTACACTTTCATGAAGTTGGCGCGATGGACTCTATCATCGATATTATAGGCGGATGTATCGCATTAGAATCATTAGACATTGATGAATTATATTGTTCACCAATTCCTACAGGCAACGGCAAAATCAATATCGCACATGGGGTGTATCCTGTACCAGCACCAGCGACTGCCGAAATTCTTAAAGGGATACCACTTGCAACGTTTGATGTCCAAAGTGAGTTAACTACTCCCACTGGTGCAGCCTTTGCGAAAAGTTTAGTGTCATCTTTCGGCGCATTCCCTTCTGCTACGATGAAAGAAATTGGGTATGGTGCAGGGAGTAAAGACTTTGATTTCCCTAACGTGTTAAGAGTCATTCAATTTGAGACGCAATCAAAAAATCAAGATGAAGTGCAGGTTATCGAATGCCAAATTGATGATATGACACCGGAATCATTAGGACATTTCATGGATACGACATTAGAACGAGGCGCTCTAGATACTTATTACACCCCGATATTTATGAAGAAAGGACGCCCTAGTACACATTTGACAGTAATTTGTAAACCAAACACTGCACTTGAGTTTGAAACGCTAGTCTTACAAGAGACATCTTCACTCGGAGTTCGCAGTTACGCGGTTCGTAGAAATATATTAGATCGAACTTTTAGAGAAATTGCTACCAAATATGGGAAGATTTCTGTGAAATTCGCATTGCGAGAGGGTAAGATTTTGAAAATGAAGCCCGAATATGAAGACGTGAAACAAGTTGCCGAAAGATTTGAAAGACCTTTTCATATGATTCATAATGAAATTGTTAAAATCTTATTTGAAAAGTACAGTATTGGCGATGAACTCGAATAACTCGTT
Organism: Staphylococcus sp. HMSC62A08; assembly: GCF_001839105.1. Lineage (NCBI taxonomy): Bacteria > Bacillati > Bacillota > Bacilli > Caryophanales > Staphylococcaceae > Staphylococcus > Staphylococcus sp. HMSC62A08. Next base: position 909,605 of record NZ_KV840039.1, read on the forward strand.
TACAAAGGAGATTAAAATGAACCGAGAAAGTTTAAAATTGACCATTGAAAAACTTTATAACGATATTTTAATCAATCTTGATGTTGAGAAAATTAATATGTACTTTGCCCCTTCTTATATTCAAACGACAGATCATCACACGTCGGATATTAATGAATTTACAGATCACCTTAAGAAACTCAAAGAGGTTGTGGCTCGTCTTTCCATTAATGAATTTAAAACCATGCTTATAGATGAATCTCAAAATACGATTTTCTTACGCTATGATGTCAATGTTGAGAAGAAAGATGGTTTCAAAGGGAAAGTAGAAGTTTATGCAGAATTTGTATTTAACGAAGAGGGAAAAGTTATTTCTTGTAACGAATTAACGCAACCTTATAGCGAAGAACTTAACGGAATTGGCAGTGTGAAATAATAACAAACTATACAATATAAAGGGAGCTGGACAGAAATATAATTTAGCTAAATTATTTTCGTTGTCCCACTACCAACTTGCATTGTTTGCAGAATTTCTTTTTAAGAAATTCTCTATGTTGGGGCCCCGCCGGCAAGGATGGCTAGGACTGAGAGAAGCTTAATTTAAGCGCACTTTCAATTCAGACATCTACTGCCAATATGTTAAGAAGGCTGAGACAATTAATTATGTCCCAGCCTCTAAATTATATTCTGATATCGTCATCATCAAAATATTAAATTTTATAATACTTATTCAAATGCTTGATATAATTCGTCGCTAGAGTTATTCCACATGTCTTCATTATGGCTCTTTAAGAACTCTTTCAAGATTTGTTTATTTTCATCACCAATTTGATCGATAATAAATTGATGTTTCATAGATTTATCCATCATATTCACATGTTCTGGCATACTCTTATAGCCGCGACGTATGCTTCTATTCACTAATAAATAACAAGCTGTGACTCCCGCATAGTAAGGTCCTTGTTCACTGCGTTCTGTAGTGACCCAACATAACCAATATTCTTTCGCTTCGTCACCTTCTACTTGTTCTTTATCATTAATCCATTTTACGCCCTTTTCAACTTTAGCACGGGCATGCATGCCACCAATATCTATAAAGGCTTCCTTGTTTTCTACATCTATGAAAACTGGCGCAATATTGTCTAAACTTATTGAGCCAATATTAGTGCCTTTGTGTCCATCTAGTGGGTCATTTTTTATTATGTTAAAATTAAACCCCTTTTTCTCAGCCAAATTAGATACCTCCCAATCTACATCATAATTATTCAAAGATATTTATTTCAATCTTATCTAAGAGAGGCGACAAGCGCAAACCTTTAATTCAATTCATTTAATAAATTGATAATAGCACCTTTAATTTCGAGATTGTCTATATTAAGTATCAGTTCTTTAGGATAATATAATTTATGGTCTTCACGATTAATACCAGTAATACTATTAATTACCATAGATTGATGACTTATTTCTGTGATAGATCCATTACTTCGTAACAAATGAATCGGTTTACGATTAGATCCAGGACGATCATAATCGTAAGGTAAATCTGAAAATGCCTCACTTACAAAGTAATAGTCAGGATTAATACCACCCGCTTCAAATAATTCTTGTAATTCTGAAATAGTAATAATTGAACCATCGAATGGAATGTATTTAAATAAATCTCGATTAATAAAACGATGTGATAAATCACTTAGAATCGCATCATCTTCATTTATCCATTTCTTCAAGTAATATAAGACAACAGCTTCATCTAGTTCAACGTATTGTTCTATGGTCATCGTACCTTCAAAGAAAGGTACAAAATCTTGAGGGTACATTTTAAATTGATACCCTTCATTATAGAGTTGCTTGGCACGTTTAAGGCAATTATTTAATAACACTTCCCCTCCGCGACTTACTGGATGGAAGTAAATTTGCCAATACATTTGGTAACGACTCATAATGAAATTTTCAACTGCATGCATGCCACTTTCCTTAATTAATACTTCATCTTTTGAAGGACGCATTAACCTTAAAATACGTTCCATATCAAATGAACCATACGTCACACCTGTGAAATACGCATCACGTTGTAAATAATCCATTCGATCAGCATCAATTTGAGAAGATATCATAGATATGATTAACTTGTTATCATGTGTTTTATTGATAACATCCGCAACTTCTTGTGGGAATGTTTCAGAAACACGACTAAGCACTTCATTGACTTCCGTGTCCTCAGTAATAATTGCCTGAGTAAATGCTTCATGGTCAGTATTAAATATCTTTTCAAAACTGTGGGAGAAAGGACCATGACCCAAATCATGTAGTAAGGCTGCACATAAAGCGAGTGG
>NZ_KV840039.1:912016-915000 GCF_001839105.1 Staphylococcus sp. HMSC62A08
CGATCATTATTATCCCAAGCATCTCGACCTATAAATGATTCATCAATCATACGTCGAACAATTTCATACACACCTAGTGAATGTCCGAAACGACTATGTTCTGCAGTATGGAATGATAAATATAGCGTTCCTAATTGTTTAATACGTCTTAATCGTTGAAATTCTTTTGTTTTTATCAAATCCCAAATGAGTTGATCATTGACATGTATGTATCGGTGAATTGGATCTTTGAATACCTTTTCCTCAGCTAATTTACTTGTTGCATATGATGATAGAGCCATATTTCCCCTCCTTAGGAACACTTGAATTGAAATTCACAGTGATTTTTATTTCATAGACAATTGTCTATTGTAAACAGTTAAGAAAATCTCGATTTCACTCACATATTATTCGTATAATGGACTTCTTCAGTGTTGCGTCGCTTTACTCAGTGTGCAACTATTATCTGCTTAAAATGATTTCTTCATTAATGCTAAGTCCATTGTTTCGCCGTACATTTCTGGTTGATATGAACGAACGATTTCAAAGCCATTTTCCTTATAATAATCAATACCATGATTATTTTTATTATCAACTTCTAAATAAACCGTATCGTATTGACCTTTAAATTGGTTTAAACCTTCTGTTAGCAAGCTTGTACCATAACCTTTATGTTGAGATTCTGGTCTGACATAGTGCGCAGCTAAGTACAATTCCTCGCCATAGATAAAGTTAGCAAAACCTATAATTTCTTCATCTTCTTCTGCTACTAAGAATAATTGTTCTGTTAATCTCTTTATTAAATGTGTTTCATTATATGAAGCAGCTAATAATTCATTGACTGTAGAAGCTGCGTAAATATTTAAATACGTATTATACCAAGCTTTCGTAGCAACATCTCTAATAGCTACCACATCATTCTCAGTTGCCTGTCTCACTCTATACATGTTACTTTCTCCCCTAACTATTACAAGCTATTAATAAAGGCATTATATCACATTTATGTTAACTTAATTCAATTCAAACATTTAAAAACCCTATACAAAAATTATTTTAAAACTATTAATAACCAAGCCCTATTAAATAATTAATTTTCGATAAATAGAATTAATCGAAACGACTAACTCTCAAAAAATAAAAAACAACGAAAGATAACACCAAAATTCAAAATGTTTCTTCCGTTGAATTGTAATAAGCTTATTGACCTAGTTCTTCGTTCCATTCTTTGCGCGTTCTAAAGCATATGTATCTTTCTTGATATCTCCTGGCTTTTCAGCAGTTCCAATAATATAACCTTTCAATTCGCCACCTAAAAACTCTACACTATATTTCATCTGAGTAATACATGGCTTAGCTTTGACTTTAGGACAATCACCGCCGACTAGAATTAATCGAAAATCCTTTTTAGCCATTACAGATTTAAAATCCCGATAGTCTTTATCTTGCATTGTCTCAGACCAATGATCAATAAACGCCTTTAAAGAAGCTGAAATACTGTACCAATAAACTGGCGATGCGAATATCACTGTATCACTTTCTAAAACTAAATCGATCAGTTGCTTATAATCATCCTCATAAGATTCAATAAAGTAATTTTCATGTCTCACATCACGTACAGGATTCAATTGATATTGAGTTACATCTACCCAGTTATAATCTAAACCTTCCAAAGCATATTGAGTTAATTCTGCCGTATTCCCATCAGGACGACTACCACCAAACAACACTGTAATCATTATTAATTTCCTCCGCAATTTAAAGGTATTCATAGTTATGTATTTATAGTACTTTTCATACCCGTTATTTTGAAGACTACTTCAATTTTTATGTTGAAAATTTTAAAATATCAAAAAGGGAGGTGTAATTTTTCACCTATGTTCTAGTTTCACACATCGCATCCATCGTTTCGTTATTCATCTCTATTCAAAATCGTAAAGTGAATTAAAAAAGTTATCATCATTACAACTACATTAACCACGCCTAAAATAATTGCTAATAAAGGCGCGTCAAACATTTTAAATGCTTCTGCTGTGGCCATAACGTCCATAAATAAATGTGTACACAGTACTGAAAATGAAATACCCATTATTTTAACAATCAACGTATAAAGAAAGTAACTTATTGTTTTAAGATACCAACCTAAGCCAACAGGATAGATAATGAGTAAAATACAAATCCATGAAGTACGCGTTTGATAAATCGTTGTAGCCATAAAATATTCAATTGGTATAAGAGAAAGTAAACCTAAAATTATTAATTTAGAAAGTTTCACTTTAAATCACCATAATTCATATAATTATTTATTTGAAATTTTTATTTAATATAACATTCTTAATAGGCATCTTTAAAACTTCAGAAAAAAGAAGCTGGGACATAATTAATCGTCTCAGCTTTCTTTAACATATTGGCAGTAGATGTCTGAATTGAAAGTGCGCTTATATCAAGCTTCTTTCAATCCTAGCCATCCTTGCCGGCGGGGCCCCAACATAGAGAATTTCTTAAAAAGAAATTCTACAAACAATGCAAGTTGGGAGAGGGACAACGAAAATAATTTTGCTAAATTATATTTCTGTCCCACTCCCAAATTCTTCTTAAAAATTACTTTTCAATTGGGAATAATTGATCAATCTTATCAATTTCTTCTTGTGTTAATTCAATATTTGCAGCATCGATATTCTCTACAACTTGTTCAGCACGTTTGGCACCTGGAATTACAACGTCTAATGATGGACGTGTTAAGTAGAATGCTAGTACGACATTCGCAATGGATGTGTTGTGCGCTTCAGCAATATCAGTTAACTCTTTCACGCGACGTACATTATCTTTAAATACTTCAGGTTGGAAGTCACGACGTGTTGCACGATGATCATTAAATGTTTGGTCTTCATCATATTTACCTGCAAGAATTCCTGAAGCTAATGGGAAATATGGCACAAACGTAATGTTATTTTCCGCTGCATATGCCATCACTTCTTCATTTTCTCGATGCAATAAATTATATTCTA
>NZ_KV840040.1:0-1879 GCF_001839105.1 Staphylococcus sp. HMSC62A08
AAAAAACGTGAAGTAAGCGAACTTGCAACTTACCTCACGTTTTATACCTAAAATGTCTTATTCACTAATAATTTGACATTTATTCACATAGCCATTGTAAATATAAAATCTGACATCTTTATTACCAATTTTGTACATATATTCTTCACCCCATGCTGAAGTAGGAGAGTAAGAATTTGGTTGACCATAATTTTGAATTAAAGTATTTTTATTAATAGATTTTCCATCGAGAGAGAAGAAAACACCATTAGCTTTATTCTCAGATACACCATAAAGTGTTTGATCGTATAAATTTATTCGATTGTCACCGGTTGTATTCTTTGCTATTTGATAGCCGTTGATAGTAAAATTATCGTATTTCAATGACTCTTTGAAATTTTTGTCTAATATAAATCCACTTTGATACGCAGTATAACCATCATAATTATAATAAGGTTCAATAAACTCTTGTGCCTGTGCTTCCGTTGCATTAAATAGTTCGGGCGTTACAGAGAAACCCAAAACAATACCGCTAGCTAGAATAATTTTAGAAAATTTCTTCATAAAAACCCTCCTAATTATTTATAATACATCTATTATTATTACAGATATATTACAAAAAATCATTAAAATTACAAAAAAATTACAAAAAATTATCTGAAGTTATTACTTTATCAACTTCGAAATTTAAAGCACCAATCATTTTTTGTGACAATCATAGTTAAACTCTGTTTAATTATAATCTCTTTTTATGTGATACCTATAGACAATTAGAAATCCCAAAACAAAATAAATCATTTTTATCATTCATTTTGAAAAATGGTGGTTTTTGTTTGTCTTTAGTTAACACTTAGAGTATACCCATATAATATTTTGGTGATAAATATGCATTTTTAGATAATTATGAATATGGAGATGACAGAAGTTATTTAATTACCAAAGTTGGAGACAAAGCTAAAAGTAGTGCTTTAGATAAACCAGATAGAAAAAATGTAAAAGTAGAAAAAGATGAAGAGTAAATAAAAAAATGGCTTAGGTTTTGGATTAAATCTAAGTTGGATTTATTATAGTGTTGGATTGAGATATGTCTGTATAGCCTGTATCACGTCGTTTTTTAAGTTATCTTGTAACTCATCTTTATAGTTATGATAGCGAGCATTGAGGTCTAATGACCGTATTTGAATGGTATCTATGACACCAGTAACCAATCCGTTTTTAGTTTTAACTTCAATATCAGTTGGGAAGCGCACTTCTCGACTCGTAATTGGCAATATCCAAACAAAGTCTGTACCATTAATTGTCATTTGGTTATTTACGACTAAACATGGTCGTATCTTTTGTTTTTCACGTCCACGTGTTGGGTCTAGGTCAATATAGAGTATATCGAATTGTTTAATACTCATATTTCTCGACCTACACTTTCACCAAAATCAATTTCTTCTTCTGTGTATTTACCACCATTTTTAAAGAAATTAGTAATTTTATCTTTAATTGATTCTTCTTTCTTTTTGATGAACAAACCACCATTCATTTCTTGCACTTCAACCTTATCCCCTACTTCGAAATCAGCAAGTTGGATTGTTTGTTTGCTTAAACTGATTGCTTTACTATTACCACTTTTAAATATGCGTTCAGATGTTTTGTTGATATCATTTAATGTTTTTGCCATATTATCATCTCCTTAATACTATTATATCAATGTGTACTTACTTATGTAAATACATTATATGTAAAAAAGATAATTAGTTATATTTTTTCTGCCTTTGCAACAGAACCAATTTGGCTCTCATTTGCGTTTTAAGAGCCAATATAAGTTTTTAGGTTAAAAAACCCCTAATACATGCCCTTTAAAATTCAAAATAAAGGTGTTTTAAATCAAGCAAGAAGAGATGCATTTTTT
>NZ_KV840041.1:0-302 GCF_001839105.1 Staphylococcus sp. HMSC62A08
GACGATACTCGCAAAGATTGTTACAGATGGGAAAGAAGACTTAAGAAGTGTGTATGACCCGACATGTGGGTCTGGGTCATTACTTTTACGTGTGGGTCGAGAAGCTAAAGTACGTAATTACTACGGTCAAGAGTACAATAGCACAACCTATAACTTAGCACGCATGAATATGTTACTTCACGATGTGAATTTCAAAGCCTTCCAAATTGAAAATGGTGATACATTAGAAGATCCAGCACATAAAGGTGAACAATTTGATGCTGTAGTCGCAAATCCACCATACAGTGCGAATTGGAGTGCTG
>NZ_KV840042.1:0-230 GCF_001839105.1 Staphylococcus sp. HMSC62A08
AGAAGTCTTGCGGATGTCTCTTCAACCTTTTCACTTAAGAAACGGTAAAAGATAAGTCCAAGTATGTAATTCTTAAATTCATTGGCATCCATATTCCCACGTAAATCGTTCGCAATGGACCATAATTTCTTTTGTAGTTCTGCTTGTTGTTGACGTTGCTTCTCTGATGTAGTCAATGCACATTCCCTCCATTTAGTACTGAATCATTAAATATATAGCTACCCACTTAT
>NZ_KV840043.1:0-839 GCF_001839105.1 Staphylococcus sp. HMSC62A08
AAACCTAAAAAGGTAGTTACAGATCAGGCACCTTCAACGAAGGTAGCAATGGCTAAAGTAATTAAAGTTTTTAAACTTAAACCTGACTGTCATTGTACATCGAAATATCTGAATAACCTCATTGAGCAAGATCACCGTCATATTAAAGTAAGAAAGACAAGATATCAAAGTATCAATACGGCAAAGAATACTTTAAAAGGTATTGAATGTATTTACGCTCTATATAAAAAGAACCGCAGGTCTCTTCAGATCTACGGATTTTCCCCATGCCACGAAATTAGCATCATGCTAGCAAGTTAAGCGAACACTGACATGATATATTAGTGGTTAGCTATATTTTTTACTTTGCAACAGAACCTTTTTTTATATATTTTTTCATATCAGGGATTTTTAATAATGCTTGAATGGACATGGCACCTGCCGACTGTCCCGCCAGCGTAATATTTTCTGGATCTCCGCCAAATTTTTTTATATTTTGATAGACCCATTTTATTGCATTAAGTTGATCGTACAGCCCTATGTTAACATCATAATCTCCATAACTAGATAAATCCAAAAAACCAAAAGCTCCCAATCTATAGTTAAAAGTAACAACTATACAATCATTATTTTGAACAAATACATTAGGGAGATTTACTTCAGCACTGCCATGGCCATTCACGAAACCTCCACCATGTACCCAAACCATAACTGGCTTTTTAGCATTTTGTGAAGAATTTTTCCATATATTCAAATATAGACAATCTTCACTTTGAGTTAATTTTTGACGCTCAGTGGAAAAAATTGAATTAAATGGATTATGTGGCTGTGGACATATCTTTCCGTATGAGTTATATTTT
>NZ_KV840044.1:0-544 GCF_001839105.1 Staphylococcus sp. HMSC62A08
AAAGAACAAGTTGGCAGGTAAGCCTATCACAGCGTCTAAATAATTCTTCTCTTCGATTAAATATTTACGAATGGTGCCTTCGGCTGCGCCACGGAATAACACACCATGCGGAAGTACAACGGCCATCGTGCCTTCGTCATCTAAGTGATAAATCATATGTTGAATAAAGGCGAAGTCTGCTTTCGATTTCGGTGCGAGTTTCCCGTAATCACTAAAACGTTCATCATCTAAGAATGAAGGTTCAGCACTCCAATTCGCACTGTATGGTGGATTTGCGACTACAGCATCAAATTGTTCACCTTTATGTGCTGGATCTTCTAATGTGTCACCATTTTCAATTTGGAAGGCTTTAAAATTCACATCATGGAGTAACATATTCATGCGAGCTAGGTTATAGGTTGTACTATTATATTCTTGACCGTAATAATTACGTACTTTAGCTTCTCGTCCCACACGTAAGAGTAATGAGCCTGAACCACATGTGGGGTCATACACACTTCTTAAGTCTTCTTTGCCATCTGTAACAATCTTTGCGAGTATCGTC
>NZ_KV840045.1:0-61429 GCF_001839105.1 Staphylococcus sp. HMSC62A08
GAATCGAGACCGAAAGGTCTCTTTTTTTATGTCTAAAAAGCAATCGGCGCCCCGACAGGTACAAAAGCGATTAGCTATAGAGAAAGAATGATTCTTTTCACAAATGTTAATTAAAATACGATAGCCTAAAAGCTATCGCATAAGTAACACTAACTTTTAAAAAAGAAGTGTTACTTTATAATTAACGAGTTAATCAGGGCGTTCACATGGTCTTCTAACGCATCTTGTTTAATCCCGCCGAAACCTAAAATGAATTTAGGATATTTAGAAGGTGTGTCTTCATAGTTATACAATTCTAATTTTAGATTGTTCTTTTTTGCTTTCTCTAAGCATTGGGGTACACTCAAACCATTCATTACAGTTAAGGTGAAATGCATACCAGTCAAAGCGCCTTCTATTTTTAACTGTTCACTATATTGAGCGAGTTTTTTTAATATATAATTCAATTTATCTCTATAAATTCTTCGCATTTTATTTAAATGTCTTTCAAAACTACCACTACTCATGAATCTTGCAACCATATGTTGAAGATGAACGGGTACGGTATTTCCTTCTTTAAATCTTCTTTGTTTATAAGTGTTCATTACTTTTTCAGGCAATACTATGTATGCAATTCTACAACTAGGGAATAGTGATTTTGAAAATGTACTGATATATATAACTTTTCCTTTAGTATCTAAACTTTGTAAAGCCGGGATTGGTTTGCCAAAGTATCTAAACTCTGAATCATAATCATCTTCAATAATATAACGATGCGTATCTTTTTGAGCCCACTGGATAAGTTGCGTTCTTTTTTTGAGATTAGTGACGTGGCCAGTTGGAAATTGGTGGGATGGTGTAATATATAAGACGTTATTTTGTGAATTTAGTATAGGTTGGATTTGTATACCGTTTTTATCAACTGGAACTTGTAAGTAATTCATATTCTTTTTATCTAAAACGTGTTTAATTGGAGGGTAACTTGGTTTCTCAATAATAAATTTTTCATGTTTCAGTAAGTTGGTAATCATATCAAGCAGTTGACTGGTAGAAGAACCAATGATGATTTGATTAGGGTGACATGTTACGCCTCTACTATTAAATAAGTAATGTGCAATTTGTTGTCGTAACGCATAAACTCCTTGAACTTCACCACGTTGTAATAGATCGAGTTGATCATCTTCGAACACGTCTTTGGCATATTTTCTGAAAATGTGCATAGGGAAGCTTTCCGAATCTATTTCAGCTAGGTTAAAAGCGTATTGAGGTCCATCATTGTTATAAGTTTCTTCATTGATTTCATTCCCCATATAATCATGATAAGACTCTGTATTGACAACAGGTAGAGATTCTATATCTGATACATAATAACCTGATCTAGGTTTTGAATAAATAAACCCCTCATCTAATAGTAATTGATATGCATGTTCAATAGTCGTATGACTCATTGATAAATGTTCGCTCAGTTGTCGTTTAGAAGGAAATTTATCATTAGAATGGTATAGACCTTCAATAATTTGTTTTTTTAATTTTTCATATAGGGATAAGTAAAGTGGTTGTGTTGATTTCATATAAACTGGCCCCTTGTTTTATGTATAAATTGTACCTTTTTAAATATCAGTTTATCTTTTAAAATGAATTTAATCAAGAAGTAAAGGGGTAAATAACATGTCAAAAATTGTAGGCTCAGAACGAGTAAAAAGAGGAATGGCTGAAATGCAAAAAGGTGGCGTCATTATGGACGTTGTCAATGCAGAACAAGCTAAGATTGCTGAAGAAGCAGGTGCAGTTGCAGTTATGGCACTAGAACGCGTTCCATCAGACATCAGAGCAGCAGGCGGTGTAGCACGCATGGCTAATCCTAAAATTGTTGAGGAAGTAATGAACGCAGTGTCTATACCTGTTATGGCTAAAGCCCGCATTGGACATATTACTGAAGCTAGAGTATTAGAAGCAATGGGTGTCGATTACATTGATGAATCTGAAGTATTAACTCCAGCTGATGAAGAATATCACTTAAGAAAAGATCAATTTACAGTACCATTTGTATGCGGATGTCGTAACCTGGGCGAAGCTGCACGCCGTATTGGTGAGGGAGCAGCAATGTTACGAACTAAAGGTGAACCAGGTACAGGTAATATTGTTGAAGCTGTTCGTCATATGCGCCGTGTAAATGCTGAAGTGAGTCGTCTGACTGTTATGAACGATGATGAAATCATGACATTTGCGAAAGAATTAGGTGCGCCTTTTGAAATATTAAAGCAAATTAAGGATAAAGGTCGTCTTCCAGTAGTTAACTTTGCAGCAGGCGGTGTAGCAACGCCCCAAGATGCTGCTTTAATGATGGAATTAGGTGCCGACGGTGTATTCGTAGGATCAGGTATTTTCAAATCAGAAGATCCTGAAAAATTTGCTAAAGCAATTGTACAAGCTACAACACATTATCAAGATTATGAACTGATTGGTAAATTAGCAAGTGAGCTTGGCACAGCTATGAAAGGTTTAGATATTAACCAAATTTCATTAGAAGAACGTATGCAAGAGCGTGGTTGGTAATTTATGAAAATAGGTGTATTAGCGTTGCAAGGTGCGGTTCGTGAACACATTCGTCATATAGAATTAAGTGGTCATGAGGGCATTGCAGTGAAAAGAGTAGAACAACTTGAAGAGATTGATGGATTGATTTTACCGGGTGGAGAGTCCACAACATTAAGACGATTAATGGATTTATACGGATTCAAAGAAGTATTACAGAATTCTGATCTACCAATGTTTGGTACCTGCGCAGGTTTAATTGTACTTGCCAAAGATGTAGAGGGAGAGTCAGGTTATCTGAAGAAGTTAGATATTACCGTCGAGCGTAATTCATTTGGTCGACAAGTCGATAGCTTTGAATCTGAGCTTGATATTAAAGGAATTGCAGAAGATATTGAAGGTGTATTCATTAGAGCTCCTCATATTGCTCAGGTTGAAGAAGGCGTTGATGTGCTAAGCCGAGTAGGCGATAAAATTGTGGCAGTGAAACAAGGGAAATATCTTGGAGTCTCATTCCATCCAGAATTAACCGATGATTATCGAGTAACTGAATATTTCATTAATCATATGATTAAGAAGGATTGAACATTTTCTAATAAAGCGGTCATCTTGAAGATGGCCGTTTTTTATTTTGAGGAAAATGCATTTCAAAAAAGTATAAATTCTAAATTAAAAATAAAAAAGCAAGAGTAACTCCCCAAGTTACTCCTGCAATAATTAAGTATGAATTAAATAAAGAATCCTGCGATGGCTGCTGAAATAAATGATACAAGTGTTGCACCAAATAATAGTTTTAATCCGAAACGTGCGACGACGTCACCTTTTTTATCATTTAATGATTTAATTGCACCTGAAATGATTCCGATCGAACTAAAGTTAGCAAATGATACTAAGAATACTGAAGTGACACCTTTAGCGTGTTCAGATAAACCATGTGTTTTACCAAGTGCTTGCATTGCAACGAATTCATTTGATAATAATTTAGTCGCCATAATAGAACCAGATTGAACAGCGTCATGCCATGGTACACCTGCTAAGAATGCAAATGGAGCAAAGACAAATCCAATCAATGTTTGGAAATTCCAGGTAATTGCACCGTGTGAGAATAAACTAAAGATACCGCTGACGATTCCATTTAATAAAGCGATGATAGCTATATAACCAATTAACATTGCGCCTACGATGACCGCAACTTTAAATCCGTCTAAAATGTATTCCCCGAGCATTTCGAAGAATGATTGGTTCTTAGTTTCACTTTCATCAACTAATAATTTATCATCTTCTTCATTCACTTTATAAGGATTGATGATTGACGCGATGATGAAACCACCAAATAAATTAAGAACAACAGCTGTTACAACATATTTAGGTTCAATTAACGTGAAGTATGCACCGATAATTGATGCCGATACTGTAGACATAGCTGATGCTGTTAACGTATATAAACGTTGTTTAGGTATGTATGGCAGTTGTTGTTTTAATGAAATAAATACCTCTGATTGTCCCAAGATTGCTGCTGCTACAGCGTTATATGATTCTAAACGTCCCATGCCATTAATTTTAGAAATTAAGAAACCTAAAAAATTAATAATAAGCGGTAAGATTCGCGTATATTGTAATATACCGATAAGTGCTGAAATAAATACAATAGGTAACAATACGCTAAAGAAGAATGGTGGGTTCTTTGGATCTACAAATTTAAAACCACCGAATACGAAATTGACACCTTCCGCTGCTTGCTTTAATAGGTAACTAAAGCCATACGAAATACTACCGATGACACTGATTCCGATATGTGTTTTTAATAAAATAAATGCGAATATAAGTTGAATTACTAATAGTAAACCAACATACTTCCAGCGTATATTTTTTCTGTCTGAACTAAATAAGAATGCGAGTGCTAAAAAGAAAATAATTCCTATAATCCCAATCACAATATGCATATTTTTTTCATTCCTTTAATTTTTTCTATTCTCTATCATACAATAAATTGAACGCGCTAACATCATAAAATTTAAATTTTAAAATCAAATTGGTTGAAAAAGGTCAAAGGTGGTCATATAATAAAGTCAAAGAAGGTCAAAAAGAGGTGATATCCATGCATAACATGTCCGACATCATAGAACAATACATTAAACATTTATTCGAGGAAACAAACGAAGATGTGGTAGAAATCCAACGTGCAAATATTGCACAACGATTCGATTGTGTACCCTCCCAATTAAATTATGTTATTAAGACTCGTTTTACAAACGAACATGGTTATGAAATAGAAAGTAAACGCGGTGGTGGAGGTTATATCCGAATCACTAAAATTGAAAACAAAGATGCAACAGGTTATATTAATCACTTACTTCAATTGATTGGACCTTCTATTTCACAACAACAAGCTTATTATATAATAGATGGTTTATTAGACAAAGGATTGATTAATGACAGAGAAGCTAAAATGATACAAGCAGTTATTGATCGAGAAACACTAAAAATGGATGTCGTTGCAAGAGATATTATAAGAGCTAATATTTTAAAACGATTATTACCAGTGATTAACTATTATTAAATGAAGTGAGGTGTTTAAACGTGCTTTGCGAAAATTGCCATTTAAATGAAGCGGAAGTAAAATTAACAGTTAAAAGTAAAGACGGTACGCATGAAAAATGGGTATGCTCAATATGTGCTCAAGGCGATAATCCTTGGCATCAATCCCATGACGACACGTCTTACCATTCGCATCAAGACGATATAGAAGAAGCATTTGTGGTCAAACAAATATTACAACATCTCGCTACGAAACATGGTATTAATTTTCAAGAAATGGCGTTTAAAGAGGAGAAGCAATGTCCGACATGTCATATGACACTGAAAGATATCGCGCATGTTGGTAAATTTGGTTGTGCTAACTGCTACGCCACGTTTAAAGACGACATTATAGATATCGTTCGACGCGTACAAGGTGGACAATTTGAACATGTAGGTAAAACGCCTCAATCTTCACATAAGAAACTTGCAATTAAAAAGCAAATCGAAGAAAAAACGAAATATCTAAATAAATTAATAGAAGAACAAAACTTTGAAGAAGCTGCAGTGATTCGTGACGAAATTAAAGCATTAAAAGATGAAAGTGAGGTGTCTCGTCATGAGTGACATTCATACTAACATTAGTCAATGGATGAAAATGACTGAAGAGGCACCTGTAGTCATTTCTTCAAGAATAAGATTAGCAAGAAATCTTGAGAATCATGTTCATCCTTTGATGTTCCCGTCCGAGCAAGAAGGATTTCGAGTAATAAATGAAGTTCAAGATGCGCTTCCAGACTTACAGTTACAACGTTTAGATACAATGGATCAACAAAGTAAAATGAAATTAGTTGCGAAACATCTTGTAAGTCCTGAACTTATTAAACAACCAGCCTCTGCAGTATTGCTTAACGAAGATGAATCTCTAAGTGTGATGATTAACGAAGAAGACCACATTCGTATCCAAGCGTTAGGAACTGACTTGTCGCTCAATGATTTATATCAAAGAGCTTCAAAGATTGATGATGACTTGGACCAAGAACTAGATATTAGCTATGACGAACATTTAGGCTATCTTACAACCTGTCCAACAAATATAGGCACAGGTATGCGTGCGAGTGTCATGTTACATTTACCTGGACTTTCTATCATGAAGAGAATGAACCGTATTGCACAGACGATTAATCGTTTTGGATTTACGATTCGAGGTATTTATGGAGAAGGTTCACAAGTATATGGTCACATTTATCAAGTTTCAAACCAACTCACTTTAGGGAAAACTGAAGAAGAAATCATTGATAATTTAACTGAAGTCGTTAACCAAATCATCAATGAAGAGAAACAAATTAGAGAAAGACTTGATAAGCATAATCCAGTAGAAACGCTTGATAGAGTTTATCGTTCGCTAGGGATTCTACAAAATAGTAGAATTATCTCAATGGAAGAAGCATCCTATCGCTTAAGTGAAGTCAAACTCGGTATCGATTTAAATTATATAACGCTTAATGATTTTAAATTTAATGAATTAATGGTAGGTATACAGTCACCATTTTTAATAGATGAAGATGATGATAAAACAGTAAATGAAAAAAGAGCCGATTTATTAAGAGAACATATAAAATAGGAGGTATTTTATATATGCTATTTGGTAGATTAACAGAACGTGCGCAGCGAGTTTTAGCGCATGCACAAGAAGAAGCAATTCGTTTGAACCATTCAAATATTGGTACAGAACACCTTTTATTAGGTTTAATGAAAGAACCTGAAGGTATTGCTGCTAAAGTATTAGAAAGTTTTAATATTACTGAAGACAAAGTGATTGAAGAAGTTGAGAAGTTGATTGGTCACGGTCAAGAACAAATGGGCACGTTACATTACACACCTAGAGCTAAGAAAGTGATTGAACTTTCAATGGATGAAGCAAGAAAGTTACATCATAATTTCGTAGGTACAGAACACATTCTTTTAGGTTTAATCCGTGAAAATGAAGGTGTCGCAGCACGCGTGTTTGCCAACTTAGATTTAAATATCACAAAAGCACGTGCGCAAGTTGTTAAAGCTTTAGGTAGCCCAGAAATGAGTAATAAAAATGCTCAAGCAAATAAATCAAATAATACACCAACATTGGATAGTTTAGCTAGAGACCTAACTGTTATAGCGAAAGATGGTACTTTAGACCCCGTAGTAGGACGTAATAAAGAAATCACTCGTGTCATTGAAGTGTTAAGCCGTCGTACTAAAAATAATCCAGTACTTATCGGTGAACCAGGTGTAGGTAAAACAGCAATTGCTGAAGGTTTAGCACAAGCGATTGTTAATAATGAAGTACCAGAAACATTAAAAGAAAAGCGCGTCATGTCACTTGATATGGGTACTGTAGTTGCTGGTACGAAATACCGTGGTGAATTCGAAGAACGCTTGAAAAAAGTTATGGAAGAAATTCATCAAGCAGGTAACGTCATTCTATTTATTGATGAGTTACACACATTAGTTGGCGCTGGTGGTGCTGAAGGTGCTATCGATGCATCTAACATCCTTAAACCAGCCCTAGCTAGAGGAGAATTACAATGTATAGGTGCTACAACTTTAGATGAATATCGTAAAAACATTGAAAAAGATGCAGCATTAGAACGTCGTTTCCAACCCGTTCAAGTTGATGAACCAACAGTAGAAGACACAATTGAAATCTTGAAAGGCTTACGCGATCGTTATGAAGCACATCATAGAATTAATATTTCTGATGAAGCTTTAGAAGCAGCTGCAAAATTAAGCAACCGTTATGTATCTGATCGTTTCTTACCAGATAAAGCAATCGATCTTATTGATGAAGCAAGTTCTAAAGTTAGACTTAAAAGTCATACAACACCTAACAATCTTAAAGAAATTGAACAAGAAATTGAAAATGTTAAAAATGAAAAAGATGCTGCTGTTCATGCACAAGAATTTGAAAATGCAGCTAATTTAAGAGATAAACAATCTAAACTTGAAAAACAATATGAAGACGCTAAAAATGAATGGAAAAATTCTCAAGGTGGCGTAAGTACGGCATTATCTGAAGAAGATATAGCAGAAGTAATTGCAGGATGGACAGGTATTCCATTAACTAAAATTAACGAAACTGAATCTGAACGTTTACTCAATCTTGAAGATACACTCCACGAACGTGTAATTGGTCAAAATGACGCAGTGAATTCAATCAGTAAAGCTGTGAGACGTGCTCGTGCGGGACTTAAAGATCCTAAACGTCCAATCGGTAGCTTTATCTTCCTAGGACCTACTGGTGTAGGTAAAACTGAATTAGCACGTGCATTAGCTGAATCTATGTTTGGTGAAGATGATGCAATGATTCGTGTTGATATGAGTGAGTTTATGGAGAAACATGCAGTGAGTCGTTTAGTAGGTGCGCCTCCAGGCTATGTAGGCCATGACGATGGTGGTCAATTAACTGAAAAGGTAAGACGTAAACCATACTCAGTTATCCTATTTGATGAAATTGAAAAAGCCCACCCTGATGTATTTAACATCCTTTTACAAGTCTTAGATGATGGCCATTTAACTGATACGAAAGGTCGTACTGTAGATTTCCGTAATACAGTCATCATCATGACTTCAAACGTTGGCGCACAAGAATTACAAGACCAACGATTTGCAGGATTTGGTGGCGCTTCTGAAGGTAACGATTATGAAACAATTCGTAAAACAATGATGAAAGAACTTAAAAATTCATTCCGTCCAGAATTCTTAAACCGTGTAGACGATATCATTGTATTCCACAAACTTTCTAAAGAAGAATTGAAAGAAATCGTTACTATGATGGTAAATAAACTTACTGCTCGTCTTTCTGAACAAAATATTAATATTGTTGTAACTGATAAAGCGAAAGAAAAAATTGCTGAAGAAGGTTACGATCCAGAATACGGTGCGCGTCCATTAATTAGAGCAATTCAAAAAACTGTAGAAGATAACTTAAGTGAATTAATCTTAGATGGTAACAAGATTGAAGGTAAAGAAGTTACTATTGATCATAATGGCGAAGAGTTTAAATATGATATTCACGAGAAAACATCTTCAGAAAAAGAAACGACAGAAGCTTAAATTGATATAACGCATAGAAAGTAAAATTGAATCAACGATAGTAATCTATGACTATTATTGGTATTCCTCTTTAATTGAGGGGTACCTTTTTTTATTCATAAATTTTTCCGTATGTTCAGATAAACTAATTTATCTTTATTTTTCATAGAATGCAGTGCGATGTATAAGAATTAAAATAAACTTAAGGAAATTAAATTTCTCGAAAAATCAATAATTCTCAACTCGCATAAGCATAAATTCATAATAAAATTAATCGTTATCAAAATCATTCACATTTAATTTGTCATAATCAAATTGTCAGTTTAAAATAGATTTGTTCATAACAATTTGGAGGTGCAAAAGTGGCCAAGAAAAAAGTAATATTTGAATGTATGGCGTGTGGCTATCAATCTCCTAAATGGATGGGGAAGTGTCCTAATTGCGGTGCATGGAACCAAATGGAAGAAATTGTAGAGAAAGCTGCGAACCCTAAACATGGTGTGAAAACTAAAGAAGCAGCAGGAAAAGTACAGAAATTAAATAGTGTTAAACATGAGACGACGCCTAGAATTCTCACAGATTCAAAAGAATTTAACCGAGTGCTTGGTGGAGGTATTGTAAGTGGGTCACTTGTGCTTATCGGAGGAGACCCAGGTATTGGTAAATCTACATTACTGTTGCAAATCTGTGCTGCGTTATCTCAAAGTAAAAATGTCTTATATATCACTGGTGAGGAATCGATAAATCAAACTAAACTACGTGCTGAGCGTTTAGAAGAAGATTCTAGTCAACTCAACGTTTTAGCTGAAACGGATTTAGAAGTTATCCACCAAACCGTTAAAGATGAACGCCCAGATTTACTCGTCGTGGATTCCATCCAAACCATTTATCATCCAGAAATAAGTTCAGCGCCAGGATCAGTGTCTCAAGTAAGAGAAAGTACACAAAGTCTGATGAATATCGCGAAGCAAATGGATATTGCGACATTTATTGTTGGGCATGTGACGAAAGAAGGTCAGATAGCAGGGCCGAGATTGCTAGAACATATGGTAGATACGGTGCTTTACTTTGAAGGCGATGAACATCATGCATACCGAATTTTAAGAGCGGTTAAAAACCGTTTTGGATCTACAAATGAGATGGGCATTTTCGAAATGAAGCAGAGTGGTTTGAAAGGTGTCTTAAATCCTTCTGAAATGTTTCTAGAAGAACGATCAACTAATGTACCAGGATCGACCATTGTGCCAACCATGGAAGGCACACGTCCTTTGCTGATTGAGGTACAAGCATTAGTTACACCTACTACGTTTAATAATCCTAGACGTATGGCTACAGGTATTGACCATAATCGGTTAAGCTTACTTATGGCAGTATTAGAAAAGAAAGAAAATTACTTGCTTCAGCAACAAGATGCATATATCAAAGTTGCAGGTGGAGTGAAGTTAACAGAACCGGCTGTAGACCTAAGTATTATAGTAGCCACTGCCTCAAGCTTTAAAGATCAAGCTGTAGACGGCTTAGACTGTTTTGTAGGTGAGGTAGGTCTAACGGGCGAAGTTCGTCGAGTCTCTCGTATAGAACAACGGATTCAAGAAGCGGCTAAACTTGGTTTCAAACGTGCGATTATCCCTCAAACAAATATAGGAGGGTGGACTTTCCCAGAAGGTATCCAAGTGATTGGTGTATCTTCTGTCCATGAAGCTTTAAAATATGCGCTCCGTTCTTCATAGAAAGTATTTTATGAAAAGAATGAAAATGTTTATCATGTATCAAAGAAGTATATATGTATTTGATGTTTTCATTCAACGCATGTCGTTTTTTACTACAATAAATTTACGCGTATGAAATCTCGATTCAATAATACTGAAATAAGTATACATACAGAGAATAGACATCCGTGAGAGGAGGATAAGGTTGAGTATCATTAGATTAATGGTGTTAGTTATTTATATTATTATCGGCGCTGCATTAGGAATTATTATTATTCCAGAAGTCGTAGCTGATATAGGTATGAAAGTTCCACCGATTATTACGAATCACTATGTAGATGGATTTGTAGGCATTATTTTATTTTTTGCTATATTTGGATTTTTTATTAAAAGAGTGACCCATGCTTTTAAAGAACTTGAACAAGTCATTATGCGACGAAGTGCAGTGGAAATTTTATTTGCAACAATTGGTCTGATTATAGGACTCTTTATCTCAGTTATGGTTTCTTTTATTTTAGAACTTATAGGAAATTCGATACTTAATCATTTTATTCCTATTATCATTACGATTATTTTATGTTATCTAGGTTTCCAATTTGGTTTAAAGAAACGCGATGAGATGTTAATGTTTTTGCCGGAAAATATGGCAAGATCCATGTCTTATAATACACGTAAAGCTATACCAAAGATTATAGATACAAGCGCGATTATTGATGGTCGTATATTAGATGTCATTCGTTGCGGTTTTATCGATGGCGATATCCTTATTCCTCAAGGAGTCATCAATGAATTACAAGTTGTAGCAGATGCAAATGATAGTGTAAAGCGTGAGAAAGGACAGCGTGGTTTAGATATCCTTAATCAACTCTATGATTTGAATTACCCTACACGTGTGATACATCCGACGAAGTCTCATAGTGATATCGATACATTACTCATTAAGTTAGCGCAACAGCATCATGCCCATGTCATTACCACTGACTATAATTTAAATAAAGTGTGTCACGTGCAAGGCATTACAGCATTAAATGTCAATGATTTATCAGAGGCGATTAAGCCAAATGTTCATCAGGGTGACCGCTTAAATATACTTTTAACTAAGATGGGGAAAGAACCTGGTCAAGGTGTAGGTTATCTAGATGATGGTACGATGGTAGTTGTTGACAACGCGAAGAAATTAATTGGTCAACAGGTTAATTTAGAAGTAGTGAGTCTATTACAAACTTCTTCAGGTAGGATTGTTTTTGCGAAACATCATGAAGAAGACACTCCCAATTCTGAAAATTAAATCAAAAGCAGGTTTCATGTGAAACGGTATATTTTGAACTGAAATATGAATTTTACATGAAACCTTTTTATATATAAAGAGAAGTTTGAAGAAGACTTACGTAAACAATAGACTTATCAAAGACGGATTTAAGTGCTACAATATTACTGAATGTTATGTAAGAATGAATAATCAATTATTGAGGGAAGTTATTCACAAAGGAATGGTCCAACACATCATTAACTTTTGAATAACTTTTTTAAAATTGAATTAAACCATCAAAAACTTGGCAGCTTACATGCTTAAATTGGTTTGAAAAGTGGCTAAAAAATAAAGAAATTACAATTGCTTTTAAAATGTAATGATTTCTTTTAATCAACTTCTGCCATTACATCAGCCCATAATTAATAATCATAGGAGTGAATATAATGAGTGAACGCATTAGAGTAAGATATGCACCGAGTCCAACTGGATACTTGCATATTGGTAATGCTCGAACAGCATTATTTAACTATTTATTTGCGAAACATTATGATGGAGATTTTGTTGTTCGTATTGAAGATACAGATAGCAAACGTAACCTCGAAGACGGAGAATCTTCTCAATTTGATAACTTAAAATGGTTAGGCTTAGATTGGGATGAATCTATCGATAAAGATAAAGGTTATGGCCCATACCGCCAATCTGAACGTGCGGACATTTATAACCCACTAATTCAACAATTACTTGACGAAGATAAAGCATATAAATGTTATATGACAGAAGAAGAATTAGAAGAAGAACGTGAAGGACAAATTGCTCGTGGTGAAATGCCTCGTTACGGTGGTCAACATGCACACTTAACAGAAGAACAACGTCAACAATTCGAGGCAGAAGGCCGTAAACCTTCTATTCGATTCCGTGTGCCTAAAGATAAGACTTATACATTTAACGATATGGTTAAAGGTGAAATTTCATTCGACTCTAATAATATAGGCGACTGGGTTATCGTGAAAAAAGACGGTGTACCAACATATAACTTTGCAGTTGCTGTAGATGATCATTATATGAAAATTTCAGATGTTATTCGTGGCGACGACCATGTTTCTAACACACCAAAACAATTAATGATTTATGAAGCGTTTGGTTGGGAACCACCACGTTTTGGACATATGGCCCTTATTGTTAACGAAGAACGTAAGAAGTTAAGTAAACGCGACGGTCAAATCCTACAGTTTATTGAACAATATCGTGACTTAGGCTACTTACCAGAAGCACTATTCAACTTTATTACATTATTGGGTTGGTCACCTGAAGGCGAAGAAGAAATCTTTTCTAAAGAAGAATTTATTAAAATCTTTGATGAAAAACGTTTATCTAAATCACCTGCAATGTTTGATAGACAAAAATTAGCTTGGGTAAACAACCAATACATGAAAACGAAAGACACTGAAACAGTATTTGAATTGGCTTTACCGCATCTAATCAAAGCAAACCTCATCCCTGAAAATCCTTCTGAAGAAGATAAAGATTGGGGACGCAAACTTGTTGCACTTTATCAGAAAGAAATGAGTTATGCAGGTGAAATCGTTCCATTATCAGAAATGTTCTTCCATGAAATGCCTGAACTTAATGAAGAAGAACAAGAAGTTGTGAATGGTGAACAAGTTCCAGAATTAATGAACCACTTGTATGGTAAATTAGAAGCTTTAGAACCATTTGAAGCTGCTGAAATCAAGAAAACAATTAAAGAAGTTCAAAAAGAAACTGGAATCAAAGGTAAACAATTGTTTATGCCTATTCGTGTAGCTGTAACAGGACAAATGCACGGACCAGAATTACCAAATACAATTGAAGTATTAGGTAAAGAAAAAGTATTATCTCGTTTACAAAAATATGTATAAGAGCTTCCAAGATTGTCATTTACATACGCTGAATTCATTTTTCTAAAAAGCGTATGTTACGACTTGAAATTTCACTACTAACGACCTATTATTATAACTATAAAATGAATCAAAGGATTAGTAATTAATCATTATATGACTCAGAGAGTGTGCGGTAGCTGCGAGCATACCATATAGATTAATGAATGCACCTTTGCTACTTTAAATAAATAATGATAATGAGAGTAATGAATACGATTATAAGTATCATTGCTGAATGAAGAGTGGAACCGTGCGATAGCGCCTCTAGCAACTGAATTGTTAGAGGCGCTATTTTGATATCATGAATTTTTAAATCAGGCACATGTATTAAAAAAAGCATTGATGAAATAAAAATCAATTTGATTAGGCTAAGGGGGAGAAGGTCTTGTTAAAAAGAATGAGAGACGATATAAAAATGGTGTTTGAACA
The DNA here is from genome assembly GCF_001839105.1 of Staphylococcus sp. HMSC62A08. NCBI lineage: Bacteria > Bacillati > Bacillota > Bacilli > Caryophanales > Staphylococcaceae > Staphylococcus > Staphylococcus sp. HMSC62A08. Next base: position 14,415 of record NZ_KV840045.1, read on the forward strand.
GGATCCAGCAGCACGCTCAACTTTAGAAGTTGTTACTACTTACGCGGGATTACATGCAGTATGGAGTCATTTAGTAGCGCATAAACTTTATAATAAAAAGCGCTATGTTGCAGCGAGAGTTATTTCACAAGTGTCACGATTTTTCACAGGAATAGAAATTCATCCTGGTGCTAAAATAGGCAAACGTTTATTTATTGACCATGGCATGGGTGTCGTTATTGGTGAAACATGTACAATCGGGGATAATGTCACAATTTACCAAGGTGTGACACTAGGTGGTACAGGAAAAGAAAAAGGAAAACGTCATCCTGATATTGGAGATAATGTTTTAATCGCCGCAGGTTCTAAAGTTTTAGGTAATATACAAATTGATTCAAATGTTAATATTGGTGCGAACTCTGTTGTACTACAATCTGTACCAAGTTATACAACTGTTGTCGGTATTCCAGGTCATATTGTTAAGCAAGAAGGCAAACGAATTGGTAAAACATTTGACCATCGTAATTTACCGGATCCACTTTTCGAACAAATCAAACATTTAGAACGACAACTTGAAAAAGCTAAGAATGGAGAGATTCAAGATGATTACATTATATAATACGTTAACACGTCGGAAAGAAACATTTGAGCCGATTGAACCAGGTAAGGTGAAAATGTATGTATGTGGTCCGACGGTTTACAATTATATACACATCGGGAATGCACGACCTGCAATTAATTATGATGTAGTCAGAAGATATTTTGAATATAAAGGATATGAAGTTATTTACGTTTCGAATTTTACTGACGTAGATGATAAGTTAATCAACCGCTCTAAGGAATTAAATGAAAGTGTCCCAGAAATTGCTGAGAAATACATCAAAGCGTTTTACGAAGACGTTGGTGCTTTAAACGTCAAAAAAGCAACATCAAATCCACGCGTGATGAATCATATGCAAGAAATTATTGATTTCATCAAAGAACTCGTAGATGAAGGATATGCTTATGAAAGTGATGGCGATGTTTATTTTAGAACACGTCAGTTTGATGGATATGGTAAACTCAGCCATCAATCGTTAGATGACCTCAAAGTAGGTGCACGAATTGAAGCCGGTGAGCAAAAGGAAGATGCCTTAGACTTTACTTTATGGAAGAAAGCGAAACCTGGTGAAATTAGCTGGGATAGCCCATTCGGTGAAGGGCGTCCAGGTTGGCATATTGAATGCTCTGTAATGGCTTACCACGAGTTAGGACCAACGATAGATATTCATGCTGGTGGTTCCGATTTACAATTCCCACACCATGAAAATGAAATTGCCCAATCAGAAGCACACAATCACGCACCATTCGCTAACTATTGGATGCATAACGGTTTTATTAATATCGACAATGAAAAAATGAGTAAATCATTAGGTAACTTTATTTTAGTGCATGACATTATTAAAGAAATAGATCCTGATGTGCTTCGATTCTTCATGATTAGTGTACATTATCGTAGTCCTATCAATTATAATTTAGAACTTGTGGGTGCAGCTCGAAGCGGTTTAGAACGTATACGTAACAGCTATAAACTTATAGAAGAACGTGAAGCGATTGCTACAGATTTAGAAGAACACACAGAATATATGAATCAAATTGATGAAATTCTTAAACAATTCGAAACTGTAATGGATGACGACTTCAACACTGCCAATGCTGTAACTGCATGGTATGATTTAGCTAAACTCGCTAATAAATATGTTCTTGAAAATACAACTTCCACAAAGGTATTCAATAAATTTAAAGAAGTATATCAAATCTTTAGTGATGTTCTTGGCGTTCCCCTTAAAGGAAAAGAAGCTGATGAGTTATTAGATGAAGAGATTGAGAAATTAATAGAAGAGCGTAATGAAGCCCGTAAAAATAAAGATTTCGCTCGTGCGGATGAAATTAGAGATATGCTTAAAGAACGCAACATTATTTTAGAAGATACACCACAAGGTGTAAGATTTAAGCGTGGTTAAATGATGAATGTTAAATTGTTAAATCCGCTTACACTTGCATACATGGGCGATGCTGTTTTGGATCAACATATTCGAGAATACATTGTTCTTAAGTTGCAAAGTAAACCCAATCGTTTACACCAAGTATCAAAACAATATGTTTCTGCTAAAAGTCAAGCACAGACATTAGAACGATTAATCTCAGATGATTGGTTCACTGAAGAAGAGTTGAATGTCTTGAAAAGAGGGCGCAACGCTAAAAGTTACACAAAAGCTAAAAATACAGATATTCAAACATATCGAAAAAGTTCAGCATTAGAAGCTGTTATAGGTTTTTTATATTTAGATCATCAACAAACGCGTTTAGAAGAATTACTTCATAACATTGTTGAAATAGTAAATGAAAGGTAGTGTGGATGTGGAAGATATCGTCATAGTAGGCAGACATGCAGTTAAAGAGGCAATTATTTCAGGCCATGCCATTAATAAAATTTTGATTCAAGATGGTATAAAAAAACAACAAATCAACGAAATTTTAAAAAATGCAAAAGCTCAAAAACTGATTGTTCAAACAGTACCGAAATCTAAATTAGATTTTTTATCAAATGCACCTCACCAAGGCGTTGCTGCATTAGTCGCCCCATATGAATATGCAGATTTTGACCAATTTTTACAAAGTCAAAAAGATAAAGATGGTTTTTCTACTGTAATGATTTTGGATGGTTTAGAAGATCCGCATAATCTGGGTTCAATATTAAGAACTGCTGATGCTTCTGGTGTCGATGGCGTTATCATACCTAAAAGACGTTCAGTAGCCTTAACACAAACTGTTGCTAAAGCTTCAACAGGTGCAATACAACATGTTCCAGTTATTCGTGTAACTAACCTTTCTAAAACGATTGACGAATTAAAGGATAATGGTTTTTGGGTTGCAGGCACTGCAGCGAATAATGCTACAGATTATAGAGACTTACAAGCGGATATGTCTTTAGCTATCGTTATTGGCAGTGAAGGTCAAGGTATGAGTCGCTTAGTCAGTGATAAATGCGACTTTTACATTAAAATACCTATGGTCGGTCATGTAAATAGTCTTAACGCTTCTGTAGCAGCGAGTTTGATGATGTATGAAGTTTTCCGTAAAAGAAATGAAACTGAGGCATCCTCATGAAAGAAAGATATTTAATTATCGATGGCTATAACATGATAGGTCAATCGCCGACACTCAGTGCGGTAGCTAAAGAAAGTTTAGAAGAAGCACGAGAACAACTTTTAGACGCTATTGCGAATTACAATGCACTGATTGCAGATGAAATTGTTTGTGTTTTTGATGCGTATGAACAATCAGGTATTGAACGCGAATATGTGTATCACGGTGTAAAAACAGTGTTCACTAAAGAAAAGGAAACTGCAGATAGCTTTATTGAGCGCTATGTCTATGAGCTATATGACAAACATACAACGCATATTACTGTTGTAACGAGCGATATGAGTGAACAACATGCAATATTTGGCTCAGGTGCCTACCGTATTTCCTCAAGAGAAATGTGGCGCGATTTAAAAGAAAATGAAATAACAGTGAGTAAATCCATTGATGATTTTAGTGAAAAGAAGCCAAGAACTCGAATTCAGCTATCAAATGAAATACTAGAAGAATTTGAAAAAATAAGACGCGGAAACCATCATAAAGACTGATTTGGTACTATTGCGAATTTGACCTTTCTTCATTTAAACTAACCTAAATTTATACGGAAGGTTAGGTAAATCAGTTTGAATAATAAACATCACGAGCAAACATCAAAGTGTTATTTTACTGATGCAAATGAAGACATTGATCAATTATTTATAACGTTACTTGAAGAATTAAGGCCATTTATTTTTAGAAAGATTGGTTACTTAACATCAAATCAATTTGATATTGAAGATATGTATCAAGATATTCTCATAAAAATGTATCTAGCTCTTCAAAATTTTGATTTTAGTAGGTCTATACCATTTAAAAGGTATTTATATTTTCTTATACGTTCTGTTAAATATGACTATTTGAGAAAGTTGAAAGCTGAACGCCACCGTGAGCCATTACTTATAAATGAGTGTGTAGTGGATTACAATTGTGCTTTAGCAATTGATGAAGTTGAGCGGTCATTTTTCAGAAAAGAATTGTCGAAGGAATTCAACAAACAAGTATTTACATTAAGCAGAATGGAAAAGGAGATTATACATTTAGTAAGAAGAGAGTATAAACCGAGAGAAATAGCACATATATTAAGATTAAGAGATAAAGACGTTTACAATGCTATACAACGTTGTAAAATTAAAATGAAATGGCAATTAAAGAAGTAATATATGTATGATAATTCTTATTATCTAAGCAATTTCAACCAGAAAAGGAAGTTTGACATTTATAACGACATTTATGTATAGTATATTGGTATTATAATGAGTAAAGGTGAATAAACGTGAAGAAAGTACCTTTAAATTGTGAAGTTTGCGGCAATCGAAATTATAATGTCCCTAAAAAAGAAGGTTCAGCAACAAGATTAACTTTAAAAAAGTATTGCCCAAAGTGTAATGTGCATACAGTTCATAAAGAATCAAAATAGAGTAATATTAAGTTGAATGTGACTTAGAATCGAGTCTGAAAATGTGGAGGTCTTACTAATGGCTAAAAAAGAGAACTTCTTTAAAGGCGTTAAGTCAGAAATGGAAAAGACAAGTTGGCCAACAAAAGAAGAATTGTTCAAATATACTGTAATCGTTGTATCTACAGTTATTTTCTTCTTAGTCTTTTTCTATGCGTTAGATATAGGAATTAATGCATTGAAACAATTATTATTAGGTTAGGAGTGAAGACATGTCTGAAGAAGTGGGCGCAAAGCGTTGGTATGCTGTGCATACCTATTCTGGATATGAAAACAAAGTTAAAAAGAATTTAGAAAAAAGAGTAGAATCTATGAATATGACAGAACAGATTTTCAGAGTTGTCATACCAGAAGAGGAAGAAACACAAGTTAAAGACGGTAAAGCGAAGAAACTTGTTAAAAAAACATTCCCTGGCTACGTACTTGTAGAATTAGTAATGACTGATGAATCATGGTATGTAGTTAGAAATACACCTGGTGTTACAGGGTTCGTAGGTTCAGCAGGAGCAGGTTCAAAACCGAACCCGCTACTTCCTGAAGAAGTGCGCTTCATTCTTAAGCAAATGGGACTTAAAGAAAAAACAATTGATGTTGAACTTGACGTAGGTGAACAAGTTCGCATTAAATCAGGACCTTTTGCAAATCAAGTTGGCGAAGTACAAGAAATTGAAGCTGATAAATTTAAATTAACTGTACTTGTAGATATGTTTGGTCGTGAAACACCTGTAGAAGTTGAATTCGATCAAATAGAAAAGCTGTAATCTGAATTTATAAAGGCTCATTTGAAAAACGATAAAAAACTTTCGATTAAAAGATGAAATTTTACTATTGATTTTTCAATAGGGCGAGTGTTAAAATAATGTGGTCGCGCTTTTAGAGCGTTCATTTCGTCACGAAATGTTTAAGAGTGGGAGGGCAAAACTGAGCCCTGTGACCACATCACGATATCAAGGAGGTGCACATCGTGGCTAAAAAAGTAGAAAAAGTAGTTAAATTGCAAATTCCTGCAGGTAAAGCGAACCCAGCACCACCAGTTGGTCCAGCATTAGGTCAAGCAGGTGTGAACATCATGGGATTCTGTAAAGAGTTCAATGCACGTACTCAAGAACAAGCAGGTTTAATCATTCCGGTAGAAATTAGTGTTTATGAAGACCGTTCATTCACATTCATTACTAAAACACCACCGGCTCCAGTACTACTTAAAAAAGCAGCTGGCGTAGAAAAAGGTTCAGGTGAACCTAATAAAACAAAAGTTGCATCAGTAACTAAAGATCAAGTACGCGAAATTGCTCAAACTAAAATGCAAGACTTAAACGCTGCAGACGAAGAAGCAGCTATGCGTATTATCGAAGGTACTGCACGTAGCATGGGTATCACTGTAGAATAATTGAAGTTAAACTATAAATTAATTTTTTAAAACGAACTTAATTTAGACGATAAAAGCAGGTAACAGAGAAGGTAAACAATTGATATTGTCTATTCATATGAGGTTGAGATAATGCAATCATTCGTTAAAGATAAGATGATTATCTCGCTCAATTTCCACTGTTATCTGCTCTTAACTTGCAAGAGGCAAGTAAATGTGGGAGGAAATTCCGCTAAAACCACTAAAGGAGGAACAATAAATGGCTAAAAAAGGTAAAAAGTATCAAGAAGCAGCTAGTAAAGTTGACCGTACGCAACACTACAGTGTTGAAGAAGCAATTAAATTAGCTAAAGAAACTAGCATTGCTAACTTTGACGCATCTGTTGAAGTAGCATTCCGTTTAGGAATTGATACACGTAAGAATGACCAACAAATCCGTGGTGCAGTTGTTTTACCAAACGGAACTGGTAAATCTCAACGTGTATTAGTATTCGCTAAAGGCGATAAAATCACTGAAGCTGAAGAAGCAGGTGCAGATTACGTAGGCGAAGCAGATTACGTACAAAAAATCCAACAAGGTTGGTTTGACTTTGACGTAGTTGTAGCTACTCCAGACATGATGGGCGAAGTTGGTAAATTAGGTCGTGTATTAGGACCTAAAGGTTTAATGCCAAACCCTAAAACTGGTACAGTAACGATGGACGTTAAAAAAGCAGTTGAAGAAATCAAAGCTGGTAAAGTAGAATACCGTGCTGAAAAAGCTGGTATCGTACATGCTTCTATCGGTAAAGTTTCATTTGACGATGAAAAATTAGTTGAAAACTTCAAAGCTTTACAAGACGTTTTAGCAAAAGCTAAACCATCTTCTGCTAAAGGTACTTACTTCAAATCTGTTGCTGTTACTACAACAATGGGTCCTGGAGTTAAAGTTGATACTTCATCTTTCAAACTATAAATTTAAAATAGTCAACACGATTACAGACTGAAGGAAGCAATCTTTCAGTCTGTAAATTTTTTGTTGACTTATTACATCAAAGCAGTTATATTATTAATTGTGATTATTTTACCTAAGACAGTAGGAGTTATTTATAACTTAAAACTTATCCTACCGAGGCTAAAATTGACTTGAACGTGATGATTAATGATCTTTCAAGCACTTTTTGCCGTGGGTAGAAAGTGCTTTTTTTATTGCAATTAAAAAAAGCACCAAAAAATATAAATGGAGGTGTCTGAATGTCTGCTATCATTGAAGCAAAAAAAACAACAAGTAGATGCAATTGCTGAACAACTTAAAAATTCAGTATCAACAGTTATCGTTGACTACCGTGGTTTAACAGTAGCAGAAGTTACTGAATTACGTTCACAATTACGTGAAGCTGGTGTTGAGTACAAAGTTTACAAAAACACTATGGTTCGTCGTGCAGCTGAACAAGCAGGTATCGAAGGCTTAGATGAATTCTTAACAGGTCCAACAGCTATCGCAACTTCAACTGAAGATGTTGTAGCTCCAGCGAAAGTTATCGCAGGATTTGCTAAAGAACACGAAGCTTTAGAAGTTAAAACAGGCGTTATGGAAGGTAGCGTAATCTCAGCTGAAGAAGTTAAAACTGTTGGTTCATTACCTTCACACGATGGTCTTGTATCAATGCTTTTATCAGTATTACAAGCTCCAGTACGCAACTTCGCTTATGCAGTTAAAGCCGTTGGTGAACAAAAAGAAGAAAGCGCTGAATAATTGCGCATAATAAAATTAAAATTAATGGAGGAATTATAAAATGGCTAATCAAGAACAAATCATTGAAGCAATTAAAGAAATGTCAGTATTAGAATTAAACGATTTAGTAAAAGCAATTGAAGAAGAATTTGGTGTAACTGCAGCAGCTCCAGTAGCAGCAGCAGGCGCAGCTGGTGGCGGCGACGCAGCAGCTGAAAAAACTGAATTTGATGTTGAATTAACTTCAGCTGGATCTTCAAAAATCAAAGTTGTTAAAGCAGTTAAAGAAGCAACTGGCTTAGGCTTAAAAGATGCTAAAGAATTAGTAGACGGAGCTCCTAAAGTAATTAAAGAAGCTATGCCTAAAGAAGACGCTGAAAAACTTAAAGAACAATTAGAAGAAGTTGGAGCTACTGTAGAATTAAAATAGTTTCTACTTTCTAATTAAATAGTTAGGTTGAAACGTCATGTTCGACCAACTTCTTTAGTCTAGTCAACATGCATACAACCTGAATTCTTTGAGAAATTAAAACCCCGTTATTGCGATAACGGGGTTTTTAGTTAGTTTATGGTAATATATAGTATTTTGTAATCACGCACATGCGTATTTGATAAATTTGATTCGAGGTGGAGAAATGGGTCACTATTATGATGAAAATCCAGAAGTGAAAAGTAATCAAAAGAAAATTAGCTATCATTTCGATAAAACACGTCTAGAGTTCACTACGGATGCAGGAGTATTCTCGAAAGATAAAGTAGATTTTGGTTCAGACTTACTGATTCAAACCTTTTTGAAAGAGCATCCTCCAGGTCCTAGTAAACATATTGCAGATGTAGGGTGTGGATATGGGCCAATTGGTTTAACAATTGCAAAGATTTCTCCGCATCATCAGCTGTCATTACTAGACGTTAATAACAGGGCTCTAGCGCTTGCGGAAATAAATAAAACAAAAAATCAAATTGAAAACGCTGAAATTATTGAAAGTGATTGTTTATCAGATGTAGATAATCAACGATTTGATTATGTTTTAACTAATCCACCCATTCGTGCAGGTAAAGATATTGTGCATCGTATTTTTGAAGAAGCTTATGAAAAGCTTAAAGCACAGGGCGAACTTTACGTTGTGATTCAAAAGAAACAAGGTATGCCATCTGCGAAGAAAAAGATGGAAGCTCTTTTTAATAACGTAGAAGTTGTTAATAAGAGTAAGGGATATTATATTTTGAAAAGTTCAAAAGGTTGATTTCAAAATCGTATTCTGATATAGTTATAAAATGTAAAAATTTATGTTCAATAAGTGTGTACTTTTACGTAAAAAGGATAAATAAATTAAGTATAAATATAAATCGAAAATGGTGTCATCATAAGTGTTGCCGTTTTCTTTTTGTCTTTTATATTCGTTATTGTTTCCTTTTAAAAAGTATCAGTAAAACACACAATTTTTGAGGGGTGAATCTGTTTGGCAGGTCAAGTTGTCCAATATGGAAGACATCGTAAACGTAGAAATTACGCGAGAATTTCAGAAGTATTAGAATTACCAAACTTAATAGAAATTCAAACTAAATCTTACGATTGGTTCCTTAAAGAAGGTTTATTAGAAATGTTTAGAGACATTTCTCCAATTGAAGATTTCACAGGTAACCTATCTTTAGAATTTGTAGATTATAGATTAGGTGATCCGAAATACGATTTAGAAGAATCTAAAAACCGTGACGCTACTTATGCTGCACCTCTTCGTGTGAAAGTACGTCTCATTATTAAAGAAACAGGCGAAGTGAAGGAACAAGAAGTCTTCATGGGTGATTTCCCATTAATGACTGACACAGGTACATTCGTTATCAATGGTGCTGAACGTGTTATCGTTTCTCAATTAGTACGTTCACCATCCGTTTATTTCAACGAGAAAATTGATAAAAATGGACGCGAAAACTACGATGCAACTATCATTCCTAACCGTGGTGCTTGGTTAGAGTATGAAACAGATGCGAAAGATGTAGTATACGTTCGTATCGATAGAACTCGTAAATTACCATTGACAGTATTATTACGTGCTCTAGGTTTCTCAACTGATCAAGAAATTGTTGATTTACTAGGTGAGAGTGAATATTTACGTAATACATTAGAAAAAGATGGTACTGAAAATACTGAACAAGCATTATTAGAAATTTATGAACGTTTACGTCCTGGCGAACCACCAACAGTTGAAAATGCTAAAAGCTTATTATACTCACGCTTTTTCGACCCTAAACGTTATGATTTAGCAAGTGTTGGTCGTTACAAAGCTAACAAAAAGTTACATTTAAAACACCGTTTATTTAATCAAAAATTAGCAGAACCTATTGTTAATAGTGAAACAGGTGAGATTGTAGCTGAAGAAGGTACTGTATTAGATCGTCGTAAAATTGACGAAATCATGGACGTTTTAGAAACAAACGCTAACAGTGAAGTTTTCGAATTAGAAGGTAGCGTTATTGACGAACCTGTTGAAATTCAATCAATTAAAGTCTATGTACCTAATGATGAAGAAGGTCGCACAACTACTGTAATTGGTAATGCATTACCAGATTCAGAAGTTAAATGTATTACACCAGCTGATATCATTGCGTCAATGAGTTATTTCTTCAACTTATTAAATGGTATTGGTTATACAGATGATATCGACCACTTAGGTAACCGTCGTTTACGTTCAGTTGGTGAACTTTTACAGAACCAATTCCGTATCGGTTTATCAAGAATGGAACGTGTTGTTCGTGAAAGAATGTCTATTCAAGACACTGATTCAATCACACCACAACAATTAATCAACATTCGTCCGGTTATTGCGTCTATTAAAGAATTCTTCGGAAGTTCACAATTATCGCAATTCATGGACCAAGCTAACCCATTAGCTGAGTTGACTCATAAACGTCGTCTATCAGCATTAGGACCTGGTGGTTTAACGCGTGAACGTGCCCAAATGGAAGTGCGTGACGTTCACTATTCTCACTATGGCCGTATGTGTCCAATCGAAACACCTGAGGGGCCAAACATTGGTTTAATCAACTCATTATCAAGTTATGCACGAGTAAATGAATTTGGTTTTATTGAAACACCTTATCGTAAAGTAGATTTAGATACGAACTCTATCACTGACCAAATTGATTACTTAACTGCTGATGAAGAAGATAGTTACGTTGTTGCCCAAGCGAACTCTCGTTTAGACGAAAATGGTCGTTTCTTAGATGACGAAGTTGTTTGTCGTTTCCGTGGTAATAACACAGTTATGGCTAAAGAGAAAATGGACTACATGGATGTATCTCCTAAACAAGTAGTATCTGCAGCGACAGCTTGTATTCCATTCTTAGAAAATGATGACTCTAACCGTGCATTAATGGGTGCGAACATGCAACGTCAAGCAGTACCATTGATGAATCCAGAAGCGCCATTTGTTGGTACAGGTATGGAACATGTAGCCGCACGTGATTCAGGTGCAGCGATTACTGCTAAACATAGAGGACGCGTTGAACACGTTGAATCTAACGAAGTATTAGTACGTCGTTTAGTAGAAGAAAACGGCACTGAACATGAAGGTGAATTAGATCGTTACCCATTAGCTAAATTCAAACGTTCAAACTCTGGTACATGTTATAACCAACGTCCAATTGTTTCTGTTGGTGATGTAGTAGAATACAATGAAATTTTAGCTGACGGTCCTTCAATGGAATTAGGTGAAATGGCATTAGGACGTAACGTTGTAGTTGGTTTCATGACTTGGGACGGTTATAACTACGAGGATGCTGTTATCATGAGTGAACGTTTAGTTAAAGATGACGTTTATACTTCTATTCACATTGAAGAATATGAATCTGAAGCTCGTGATACTAAGTTAGGACCTGAAGAAATTACTCGTGACATTCCTAACGTATCTGAAAGTGCACTTAAAAACTTAGACGATCGCGGTATCGTTTATGTTGGTGCTGAAGTTAAAGACGGTGACATCTTAGTAGGTAAAGTAACGCCTAAAGGTGTAACTGAATTAACAGCTGAAGAAAGATTATTACATGCTATCTTCGGTGAAAAGGCTCGTGAAGTCCGCGATACATCATTACGTGTACCACATGGTGCAGGCGGTATCGTTCTAGATGTTAAAGTATTCAATCGTGAAGAAGGCGATGATACGTTATCTCCAGGTGTAAACCAATTGGTACGTGTTTATATCGTTCAAAAACGTAAAATTCATGTAGGGGACAAAATGTGTGGTCGTCACGGTAACAAAGGTGTTATCTCTAAAATTGTTCCTGAAGAAGATATGCCATACTTACCAGATGGTCGTCCAATCGACATCATGTTAAACCCACTTGGTGTACCATCACGTATGAACATCGGACAAGTACTTGAGTTGCATTTAGGTATGGCTGCTAAGAACTTAGGCATCCATGTAGCATCTCCAGTATTCGATGGTGCAAACGATGATGATGTATGGTCAACAATTGAAGAAGCAGGTATGGCTCGTGATGGTAAAACTGTATTATACGATGGACGTACAGGTGAACCATTCGATAACCGTATTTCTGTAGGTGTCATGTACATGCTTAAACTTGCTCACATGGTTGACGATAAATTACACGCACGTTCAACTGGACCATACTCACTTGTTACACAACAACCACTTGGTGGTAAAGCACAATTCGGTGGTCAACGTTTCGGTGAGATGGAGGTATGGGCACTTGAAGCATATGGTGCTGCATACACATTACAAGAAATCTTAACTTATAAATCTGACGATACAGTAGGTCGTGTTAAAACTTACGAATCTATCGTTAAAGGTGAAAATATCTCTAGACCAAGTGTTCCAGAATCATTCAGAGTATTGATGAAAGAATTACAAAGTTTAGGATTAGATGTTAAAGTGATGGACGAGCAAGACAACGAAATTGAAATGGCGGACGTTGATGATGAAGATGCAACTGAACGCAAAGTAGATTTACAACAAAAAAATGCTCCCGAATCACAAAAAGAAACAACTGATTAATAAGCACTTAAGATAAATGAATCCTAAAGAGGTTATGAGATGGTTGCCATTTCAACCTCTTTAAGGTATTCGATTTCAATGAATGTAAATCAATCAAATAGCACAGCTAATCTAAATTGAAGGAGGTAGGCTCCTTGATTGATGTAAATAATTTCCATTATATGAAAATAGGATTAGCTTCACCTGAAAAAATTCGTTCTTGGTCTTATGGTGAAGTTAAGAAACCTGAAACAATAAACTATCGTACTTTAAAACCAGAAAAAGATGGTCTTTTCTGTGAAAGAATTTTCGGACCTACGAAAGACTGGGAATGTAGTTGTGGTAAGTACAAACGTGTACGCTACAAAGGTATGGTATGTGATAGATGTGGCGTTGAAGTAACTAAATCAAAAGTGCGTCGTGAAAGAATGGGACACATAGAATTAGCAGCACCTGTATCACATATTTGGTATTTCAAAGGAATTCCAAGTCGTATGGGTCTATTGCTTGATATGTCTCCAAGAGCATTAGAAGAAGTCATCTACTTCGCTTCTTATGTTGTAGTTGATCCAGGTCCAACTGGTTTAGAAAAGAAAACTTTACTATCTGAAGCTGAATTCAGAGAATACTATGACAAATATCCAAATCAATTCGTAGCTAAAATGGGTGCTGAAGGAATTAAAGACCTATTAGAAGAAATTGATTTAGATGAAGAATTAAAAATGTTACGTGACGAGTTAGAATCAGCTACTGGTCAAAGATTAACTCGTGCAATCAAACGTTTAGAAGTTGTTGAATCATTTAGAAATTCTGGTAATAATCCTTCATGGATGATTTTAGATGTACTTCCAATTATTCCACCAGAAATTCGTCCAATGGTTCAATTAGACGGCGGACGTTTTGCAACAAGTGACTTAAACGATTTATATCGTCGTGTGATCAACCGTAACAATCGTTTAAAACGTTTATTAGATTTAGGTGCTCCTGGCATCATCGTTCAAAACGAAAAACGTATGTTACAAGAAGCAGTAGATGCTTTAATTGATAACGGTCGCCGTGGTCGTCCAGTAACTGGTCCAGGTAACCGTCCATTGAAATCACTTTCACATATGTTGAAAGGTAAACAAGGTCGTTTCCGTCAAAACTTACTTGGTAAACGTGTTGACTACTCAGGACGTTCAGTTATTGCGGTAGGACCTAGCTTGAAAATGTATCAATGTGGTTTACCGAAAGAAATGGCACTTGAACTATTCAAACCATTTGTAATGAAAGAATTAGTTCAACGTGAAATCGCAACAAACATTAAAAATGCGAAAAGTAAAATCGAACGTATGGATGACGAAGTTTGGGACGTATTAGAAGATGTTATTACTGAACATCCAGTACTACTTAACCGTGCGCCTACGCTTCACAGATTAGGTATCCAAGCATTTGAACCAACATTAGTTGAAGGACGTGCAATCCGTCTTCACCCACTTGTAACTACTGCTTACAACGCAGACTTTGATGGTGACCAAATGGCTGTTCACGTACCTCTATCTAAAGAAGCTCAAGCCGAAGCACGTATGTTAATGTTAGCTGCTCAAAACATCCTTAACCCTAAAGATGGTAAGCCGGTCGTTACACCATCTCAAGATATGGTATTAGGTAACTATTACTTAACATTAGAACGTAAAGATGCTGTTAATACTGGTGCTATCTTTAATGATACAAACGAAGTATTAAAAGCATATGCGAATGGCTATGTTCACTTACACACTCGTATTGGTGTACATGCAAGTTCATTCAACAATCCAACGTTCACTGATGAACAAAATAGTAAAATTTTAGCTACGTCTGTAGGTAAAATTATTTTCAATGAAATTATTCCGGATTCATTCGCATATATAAATGAACCAAGCCAAACAAACTTAGAAAGTACAACACCTGATAGATACTTTGTAGACCCTACACAATTAGGTGAAGGTGGCTTAAAAGAATACTTTGAAAATGAAGAACTTATTGAGCCATTTAATAAGAAATTTTTAGGAAATATCATTGCAGAAGTATTCAACAGATTCAGTATTACAGATACTTCTATGATGTTAGATAGAATGAAAGACTTAGGTTTCAAATTCTCATCTAAAGCTGGTATTACAGTTGGTGTATCTGACATCGTGGTACTTCCAGATAAACAAGATATCTTAGACGAACACGAAAAATTAGTTGAACGTGTTACTAAGCAATTTAACCGTGGTTTAATCACTGAAGATGAACGTTATAACGCTGTTGTTGAAATTTGGACTGATGCGAAAGACCAAATTCAAGGCGAATTAATGCAATCACTTGAGAAAACAAACCCAATCTTCATGATGAGTGACTCTGGTGCCCGTGGTAACGCTTCTAACTTCACGCAATTAGCAGGTATGCGTGGATTAATGGCTGCACCATCAGGTAAAATCATCGAGTTACCTATCACATCTTCATTCCGTGAAGGTTTAACAGTGTTAGAATACTTCATTTCTACACACGGTGCGCGTAAAGGTCTTGCCGATACAGCCCTTAAAACAGCTGACTCTGGTTACCTTACTCGTCGTCTTGTTGACGTTGCACAAGATGTTATCGTTCGTGAAGAAGACTGTGGTACTGACAGAGGTTTATTAGTTTCTGATATCAAAGAAGGTACAGAAATGATTGAACCGTTTATCGAACGTATCGAAGGTCGTTATTCTAAAGAAACAATTCGTCATCCTGAGACTGATGAAATTATTATCCGTCCAGATGAATTAATCACAGCAGATATCGCTAAACAAATCACAGATGCTGGTATCGAACAAATGTACATCCGCTCAGCATTTACTTGTAACACGCGTCACGGTGTATGTGAAAAATGTTACGGTAAAAACCTTGCAACTGGTGAAAAAGTTGAAGTGGGTGAAGCAGTTGGTACAATTGCCGCTCAATCAATCGGTGAACCAGGTACACAGCTTACAATGCGTACATTCCACACAGGTGGTGTAGCAGGAAGCGATATCACACAAGGTCTTCCACGTATTCAAGAGATCTTCGAAGCGCGTAACCCTAAAGGTCAAGCGGTTATTACTGAAATCGAAGGTGTCGTTGAAGATATTAAATTAGCTAAAGATCGTCAACAAGAAATCATCGTTAAAGGCGCTAATGAAACTAGATCTTATCTAGCTTCAGGTACTTCAAGACTTAAAGTAGAAGTAGGTCAATCTGTAGAACGTGGTGAAGTTCTTACAGAAGGTTCTATTGAACCTAAGAACTACTTAGCCGTTGCTGGCTTGAATGCAACTGAAAGTTACTTACTTAAAGAAGTACAAAAAGTTTACCGTATGCAAGGTGTTGAAATTGACGATAAACACGTTGAAGTAATGGTAAGACAAATGTTACGTAAAGTTCGTATTATCGAAGCTGGTGACACTAAATTATTACCAGGTTCACTTGTAGACATCCACAGCTTTACAGATGCTAACAGAGAAGCATTCAAACATCGTAAACGCCCTGCAACTTCTAAACCAGTATTGCTTGGTATTACTAAAGCTTCTCTTGAAACTGAAAGCTTCTTATCAGCTGCATCATTCCAAGAAACAACACGTGTACTTACAGATGCGGCTATTTAAGGTAAACGCGATGACTTACTCGGACTTAAAGAAAACGTTATTATCGGTAAGTTGATTCCAGCTGGTACTGGTATGAGACGTTATAGTGATATTCAATATGAGAAAACATCAGCTCCTGTAACAGAAGTTGATGAAGAAGTAGAAATCACTGAATAAGATATTCTTTGAGAGTGGGAGAGACCATTTCCCACTCTCTTATATTAATTTATAAAAGCATAGATATAATGTTGACTATGTGTACTAAAAAATGTTAATATATTAAAGGTTGATGCAAGCAGAACTTTGGAGGATATGTACATGTCTAATGAAAAAGTTGCACGCTTTAACAAACAACACTATGTAGTTGGTCTTAAAGAAACGCTTAAAGCGTTAAAGAAAGATCAAGTTACATCATTGATTATTGCTAAAGACGTTGAAGTTCATCTATTGACTCGCGTGTTAAGCTATATCAATCAAGAAAATATACCAGTTACATTTTTCCGAAGCCAACGTGCTTTAGGAGAATATGTAGGTATCAACGTTAATGCAACGATTGTTGCGTTATTGAATGAGAATTAGTAAGTATTTTACTTACTAAATTTTATTTAACCTTAAAATGAACCACCTGGATGTGTGGGATTAAAAAATGAAGAGAGGAGGACACATTCAATGCCAACTATTAACCAATTAGTACGTAAACCAAGAAAAAGCAAATCTAAAAAATCAGATTCACCAGCTTTAAACAGAGGTTTCAATAGTAAAAAGAAACAATTTACTCACTTAAACTCACCTCAAAAACGTGGTGTTTGTACTCGTGTAGGTACTATGACACCTAAAAAACCTAACTCAGCGTTACGTAAATATGCACGTGTGCGTTTATCAAACAACATTGAAATCAACGCATACATCCCTGGTATCGGACACAACTTACAAGAACACAGTGTAGTACTTGTACGTGGTGGACGTGTAAAAGACTTACCTGGTGTGCGTTATCATATCGTACGTGGTGCACTTGATACTTCAGGTGTTGATGGACGTAGACAAGGACGTTCATTATACGGAACTAAAAAACCTAAAAATTAAGTTTAAGATTACGTAAATTTTAAATACATTTTTAAAGATTATACTATAATAGGAAGGGAGGATTTACATTATGCCTCGTAAAGGATCAGTACCAAAAAGAGACGTATTACCGGATCCAATTCATAACTCTAAGTTAGTTACTAAATTAATTAACAAAATTATGTTAGACGGTAAACGCGGAACAGCTCAAAGAATTCTTTATTCTGCATTCGACCTAGTTGAACAACGTAGTGGTCGTGATGCATTAGAAGTATTCGAAGAAGCAATCAATAACATTATGCCAGTATTAGAAGTTAAAGCTCGTCGTGTGGGTGGTTCTAACTACCAAGTACCAGTTGAGGTACGCCCAGAACGTCGTACTACTTTAGGATTACGTTGGTTAGTAAACTATGCTCGTCTTCGTGGTGAGAAAACTATGGAAGATCGTTTAGCTAACGAAATCTTAGACGCTGCAAATAATACAGGTGGTGCAGTCAAAAAGCGTGAGGACACTCACAAAATGGCTGAAGCAAACAAAGCATTTGCTCACTACCGTTGGTAAGATGAAAGCTTTTACCCTGAGTGTGTTCCGTTATATGGTTTACCAATAATGGCTCATGCTTAGGGCATCGCCATATCTATAGTACTTATTCAGTAAATACTGGAAGGAGAAAAACACATGGCAAGAGACTTTTCTTTGAAAAATACTCGTAACATCGGTATCATGGCTCACATTGATGCTGGTAAAACTACTACGACTGAACGTATTCTTTATTACACAGGTCGTATCCACAAAATTGGTGAAACACACGAAGGTGCTTCACAAATGGACTGGATGGAACAAGAACAAGACCGTGGTATCACAATCACATCTGCTGCAACTACAGCACAATGGGATGGACACCGTGTAAACATTATCGATACACCTGGACACGTAGACTTCACTGTAGAAGTTGAACGTTCATTACGTGTATTAGATGGTGCGGTAACTGTACTTGATGCTCAATCAGGTGTAGAACCACAAACAGAAACTGTTTGGCGCCAAGCAACTACTTACGGTGTACCACGTATCGTGTTTGTAAACAAAATGGATAAATTAGGTGCGAACTTCGACTATTCAGTAAGCACTTTACATGATCGTTTACAAGCAAACGCTGCACCTATTCAATTACCAATTGGTGCTGAAGATGAATTCGAAGCAATCATTGACTTAGTTGAAATGAAATGCTTTAAATATACAAATGATTTAGGTACAGAAATCGACGAAATTGAAATTCCTGACGATCACAAAGAAAGAGCTGAAGAAGCTCGTGCTCAATTAATTGAAGCCGTTGCTGAAAACAATGACGAATTAATGGAGAAATATCTTGGTGACGAAGAAATTTCAATCGACGAATTAAAAGCTGCTATCCGTAAAGCAACTACTGACGTAGAATTCTACCCAGTACTTTGTGGTACAGCATTCAAAAACAAAGGTGTTCAATTAATGCTTAACGCAGTAATTGATTACTTACCTTCACCATTAGACGTTAAACCAATTATTGGTCACCGTGCTAATGATCCTGAAGAAGAAGTAATTGCTAAACCAGACGATTCAGCTGAATTTGCTGCATTAGCATTCAAAGTTATGACTGACCCTTACGTTGGTAAATTAACTTTCTTCCGTGTATACTCTGGTACATTAACTTCAGGTTCATATGTGAAGAACTCAACTAAAGACAAACGTGAACGTGTAGGTCGTTTATTACAAATGCACGCAAACTCACGTCAAGAAATCGATACTGTTTACTCAGGCGATATCGCTGCTGCGGTAGGTCTTAAAGAAACAGGTACTGGTGATACTTTATGTGGAGAGAAAAACGACATTATCTTGGAATCAATGGAATTCCCAGAACCAGTTATCCACTTATCTGTTGAACCAAAATCTAAAGCTGACCAAGACAAAATGACTCAAGCTTTAGTTAAATTACAAGAAGAAGACCCAACATTCCATGCACACACTGATGAAGAAACTGGACAAGTTATCATTGGTGGTATGGGTGAATTACACTTAGACATCTTAGTTGACCGTATGAAGAAAGAATTTAACGTTGAATGTAATGTAGGTGCGCCAATGGTTTCATACCGTGAAACATTCAAGCAAGCTGCACAAGTTCAAGGTAAATTCTCTCGTCAATCTGGTGGTCGTGGTCAATACGGTGATGTTCACATTGAATTCACACCTAACGAAACAGGTGGCGGTTTCGAATTCGAAAACGCTATCGTCGGTGGTGTAGTTCCACGTGAATACATTCCATCAGTTGAACAAGGTCTTAAAGATGCTATGGAAAATGGTGTCTTAGCTGGTTATCCATTAATCGATGTTAAAGCTAAATTATTTGATGGTTCATACCATGATGTCGATTCATCAGAAATGGCCTTCAAAATTGCTGCATCATTAGCACTTAAAGAAGCTGCTAAAAAATGTGATCCAGTTATCTTAGAACCAATGATGAAAGTAACTATCGAAATGCCTGAAGAATACATGGGCGATATCATGGGTGACGTAACTGCTCGTCGTGGACGTGTAGATGGTATGGAACCTCGTGGTAATGCACAAGTTGTAAATGCCTTTGTACCACTTTCAGAAATGTTCGGTTATGCAACTTCATTACGTTCTAACACTCAAGGTCGCGGTACTTACACTATGTACTTTGACCACTATGCAGAAGTTCCTAAATCAATCGCTGATGAAATCATCAAGAAAAATAAAGGTGAATAATATAACTTGTTAAGACTAGCCATGCTAGGTTAAAATACAGGTTGAGCTTATTGTTAAGCTATCACTTTTATGATTTGATTTTTAGGGGTAAATGCATTATAAAAGAATTATAAATTCTTTTAGGCTAAACTCAATCAATTATCTTCTCATGATGGTGAGAAACTATCATGAGAGATAAATTTGAAATAACTTTTACTAAGAATAGGAGAGATTTAATAATGGCAAAAGAAAAATTTGATCGCTCAAAAGAACATGCCAATATTGGTACTATCGGTCACGTTGACCATGGTAAAACAACTTTAACAGCTGCTATCGCAACTGTATTAGCTAAAAATGGTGACACTGTTGCACAATCATACGACATGATTGACAACGCTCCAGAAGAAAAAGAACGTGGTATTACAATCAATACTGCACACATCGAGTATCAAACTGACAAACGTCACTATGCTCACGTTGACTGCCCAGGACACGCTGACTATGTTAAAAACATGATTACTGGTGCTGCTCAAATGGACGGCGGTATCTTAGTAGTATCTGCTGCTGACGGTCCAATGCCACAAACTCGTGAACACATTCTTTTATCACGTAACGTTGGTGTACCAGCATTAGTTGTATTCTTAAACAAAGTTGACATGGTTGACGACGAAGAATTATTAGAATTAGTTGAAATGGAAGTTCGTGACTTATTAAGCGAATATGACTTCCCAGGTGACGATGTACCTGTAATCGCTGGTTCAGCATTAAAAGCTTTAGAAGGCGATGCTCAATACGAAGAAAAAATCTTAGAATTAATGCAAGCAGTTGATGACTACATTCCAACTCCAGAACGTGATTCTGACAAACCATTCATGATGCCAGTTGAGGACGTATTCTCAATCACTGGTCGTGGTACTGTTGCTACAGGCCGTGTTGAACGTGGTCAAATCAAAGTTGGTGAAGAAGTTGAAATCATCGGTATCCACGAAACTTCTAAAACAACTGTTACTGGTGTAGAAATGTTCCGTAAATTATTAGACTACGCTGAAGCTGGTGACAACATCGGTGCATTATTACGTGGTGTTGCTCGTGAAGACGTACAACGTGGTCAAGTATTAGCTGCTCCTGGTTCAATCACACCACACACTAAATTCAAAGCTGAAGTATACGTTTTATCTAAAGACGAAGGTGGACGTCACACTCCATTCTTCAGTAACTACCGCCCACAATTCTATTTCCGTACTACTGACGTAACTGGTGTTGTAAACTTACCAGAAGGTACTGAAATGGTTATGCCTGGCGACAACGTTGAAATGACAGTTGAATTAATCGCTCCTATCGCAATTGAAGACGGTACTCGTTTCTCAATCCGTGAAGGTGGACGTACTGTAGGATCAGGCGTTGTAACTGAAATCTTCGAATAATATTTATTATTTGATACAAAGGACTCCCTTTTGGGGGTTCTTTTTTTGTGCGCAATTTACCCTATCATGTTCCACATTGTTTTCTAGAATTTTTTCTAAAAAGCGATACTCGAAATACAACCACTTGATATATTTTTCAAAAATAAAAAAGGTAGCGTATGAGTGCTCACTTGTTTAAAAGTAAGAGTCATACACTACCTTTGTATCTAAAAACTAAAATACCTGTTCAATTTCTAAAATCTTCAAGAATTCACTTGCTGCATATTTAAAAGCTGTCTCATCAATATCGAAATATGGATTATGATGAGGTGCTGTAATTCCTTTATCTTCATTACCACAGCCTGTTAAGAAGAAAGCACCAGGACGTACTTTAAGATAATGTGAGAAGTCTTCTCCAATCATCATCAAATCAGACTCATTAAATCTCAAATGTAAATCATTTGCTGCTTGTTTAACGACTTCATATGCTTGAGGATGATTATGCACTGGAAGATATCCTTTAATATACTCCATCTTATATGTGATGTCGTTAGCAACTGCTAACCCTTGTAAAAGTTTATCCATTTTTTCTTGGATATGATTTTGTAGTGCAGTATCAAAGGTGCGAACGGTTCCTTTACAGAACGCGGTATCAGGAATCACACTATCTGTAGAACCAGCTTGAACCATGCCAAACGTTAATACGGCTTCTTTAACTGGGTCAATCGTACGAGAAACAATCTTCTGTGCACTCAATATAAATTCAGCCATGATAACGATAGGGTCAATCGTTTCATGAGGCTTTGCACCATGACCGCCTTTTCCTTGGATCGTAATACTAAATTCATCAGGCGATGCCATAATCGCTCCGGGTCTTGAATAAATTGTACCTGATGGATAACCACTCCATAAATGCGTTCCATAAATCTTATCAACATCTTGAAGACATCCAGCATCAATCATTTCTTGAGAACCACCTGGCATGATTTCCTCACCATATTGAAAAATGAACACCACATTACCCTTCAACAAATGACGATGTTCATTCACAATCTCAGCAACGCCAAGTAAGATGGCAGTGTGACCATCATGACCACATGCATGCATACAGCCTTCATGTTTAGAGCGATATGGAACATCATTTAATTCTTGAACAGGTAAAGCATCAAAATCTGCGCGAAATGCAATTGTAGGACCGTCTTCAGCGCCTTTGAATGTCGCCTTAATACCATTACGGCCAACTGGCGTTTCTATATTGCATGATAACTGGCTTAATTGATTCACAATAAAGTCATGTGTACGTTTTTCTTCGAAAGAGAGTTCAGGATATTGATGTAAATATCGTCGCAGCTGAACCATTCTCTTCTCTTTTTTGCTTGCCAATTGGAACCAATCAAACACGTTTATCACTTCTTCCGTCATATTATCGTTATAAGTATATCATTATTGCCATAGCTACAGTAGACCTTCATATGAATTATTTTCAAGAGTGTTAAACAGTTATAATGCTCAAATGATAAGGCTTTCATGATTTCAAAAATTAAGGTATCATTAAAGAAAATAGACAATGCAAGGGGGATTCCATTGTGGTTCAATCACTACATGAGTTTTTAGATGAAAATATTCAATACTTAAAAGACAATGGCTTATACAATGAAATTGATTCAATTGAAGGTGCCAACGGACCTGAAATTAAAATTGATGGAAAAACATATGTTAATTTATCATCAAACAACTACTTAGGACTAGCAACAAACGATGATTTAAAAGTAGCAGCCAAACAAGCTATCGATACACATGGTGTGGGTGCAGGTGCTGTACGATCTATTAATGGTACGTTAGATTTACATGATGAATTAGAGGAAACACTTGCAAAGTTTAAAGGAACTGAAGCAGCTATCGCATATCAATCAGGATTTAACTGTAATATGGCTGCTATTTCAGCTGTCATGAATAAGAACGACGCGATTTTATCTGACGAACTCAACCATGCTTCTATTATTGATGGCTGTCGTTTATCTAAAGCTAAAATTATCCGTGTAAATCATTCAGATATGGATGATTTACGTGCAAAAGCTAAAGAAGCGGTAGAGTCAGGTCAATATAATAAAGTGATGTACATCACTGATGGCGTATTCAGTATGGATGGAGACGTTGCCAAACTACCAGAAATCGTTGAAATTGCTGAAGAATTTGGTTTATTAACATACGTTGACGATGCGCACGGTTCAGGCGTGATGGGCAAAGGTGCAGGTACAGTTAAACATTTTGGATTACAAGATAAAATCGATTTCCAAATTGGCACATTGTCTAAAGCAATCGGTGTAGTAGGTGGTTACGTTGCCGGATCTCAACAATTAATCGACTGGCTGAAAGCACAATCAAGACCATTCTTATTCTCAACATCACTTGCACCTGGAGATACGAAGGCTATTACTGAAGCTGTTAAAAAGTTAATGGCTTCTACAGAACTACACGATCAGTTATGGGAGAATGCACAATACTTAAAGGATGGACTTTCTAAATTAGGTTTCGATACTGGAAAATCAGAATCACCAATTACTCCTGTAATAATTGGTGATGAGAAAGATACACAAGCGTTCAGTAAACGTCTTAAAGAAGAAGGCATCTACGTTAAATCAATCGTCTTCCCAACAGTTCCTAGAGGCACTGGCCGTGTAAGAAACATGCCTACAGCTGCGCACACGAAAGACATGTTAGACAAAGCGCTCGCTGCTTATGAAAAGGTCGGAAAAGAATTAAATATTATATAAATTGCTATTATATAGGGAGTGGGAAATGAAAGTAATGTTACTAAATTATATTTCTAACCCACTTCCTTAATTTTTTCTATTTAAAATGCTTTAATATGATGGGGCATTCATTTTACAATAAAAGTGATAAGAATGGATGAGAAGAGGTATGACGGTGTGGAAGAATTAAGGCAACTTACGTATAAAGACGAAGAAGCATTCAAAGTTTATATTCAAGAATGGTATGACAATGATGAGAAAGTAGTCCCAGGAAATACAAATTTGAAAGAATATCAATCATTTAAAGCTATGGTTGATGAGCTTAATCAAGAAAAGCCGAGTGAGGGTGGTGTTCCTTCAACGACACTATTCTATTTTGTTGACGGAAATATCGTGGGCGCAGTAGATATTAGACATGTTCTTTTTTATAGGTTTTTTAATATTGGTGGTCATGTTGGATACGGTGTCGCGTCATCATATAGAGGTAAAGGGTATGCCTCAATCTTATTAGGACAAGCTCTTAATTATTTAAAATCTCTCAATGTTGAAACAGTGTTCATGACTACAAATCCATTCAATTATGCCTCACAAAATGTAATAAAAAAGTACGGTGGCTATGAAATCGAACCCTATATTAAAAAGAATGGGAAAGTCGTTAATCGATATCAAATTTTGAATAAATAATAAAAATAAAAAAATCATCCTTCGAAAACGAAGAATGATATGTGTCAAAAGTTAGTTAAATAGTTTTGCTTATATAAAAGCAAAATCGCAAGGTAATGTGTTAGTGCACATTGCCTTTTATTTATAAATAAAAGAATAGCACGGAATTTACATTGTCACAACATAAATTTAATAAATCCAACACTTTTGTTTCAAATATCGGATTTAGTCAATATATCATCTAGAAAAGTTAAATGCTTATGAACCATAGCACATGAAAATAAAGTCACATAAATAGGAGCAAACAATGAAGTATTTAATTTATGGAATGAACCTATTGAATTATCTTATTTTAATCATTTGTATTTGTATCAATTTCAACAATATAAGTAAATTTGGGCTAGATATTATATCAATTTTTGGTTTGTTTAGTATCACATTACTTATCATTTCATTATGTTTAAGATTTCTACTTCAACGTCAAAATGCTATTAAAAATGTTCTTAATGTCAGTATTTTCATTAATCTCTTTAATGTCATTGTACTTCTTCCAATATTACTACCGATTTTGTTTTAAAATTAATTAAAGTGTTACATCCTTTTTTCATAGGGAATGTTATTAAAAAAGAGGCTTTTTCATTAATAAGGAGGGGTTAAATGCGATATTTAGACGAACAAACTCAAGCAGAGTTATTAAATATGAATGAAGTTATCGAAGAGGTAGGACAAGCGCTTCAGGCATTTTCTGAAGGTAAGACCGAAACACCGCTACGACATGTCATACCATTTAATGAAGAGAATCGTTATTTAGTCATGCCAGCATTATCAGATGAATTAAAAATTGTTGGGTTAAAAACAGTTTCTTTCGTTCCTGACAATCCTAAAAAAGGAAAATCAACGATTACTGGTTCAGTCATATTAAGCGATTATGAAACAGGGGAAACGCTGGCAGTATTAGATGGTGGTTATTTAACTAAAATTAGAACAGGCGCGATCTCTGGTGTTGCTACCAAATACTTGTCTCGTGAAGATGCTAAAGTATAAACCGTTATTGGTGCTGGTGTACAAGCTGAAGGTCTCATAGAAGCTGTAATGGCTGTAAGAAATATTGAGGAAATTCACTTTTCAAGTAGGACAAAGGAAAAGGCTGAAAAACTTGCTAAAACAACTCAACAACAATTCGGAGTTAAAGTAAAAGTTTATGATGAAGCGGATGAGGCAATGGAAGGAGCAGATGTTGTTGTAACAGCTACAAATGCTTCAAAGCCAGTATATTCACATACGTTACATCCGGGCGTACATCTTAATGCAGTAGGATCATTCAAGCCTGATATGCAAGAGTTACCTTCAGAGTCTATGATGGTTGCTAATAAGATCGTTGTTGAATCAACTGAAGCGGCTATGGAGGAGACAGGTGACTTAAAAGTGCCTCAAGATGAGGGTGTATTGACTGATGATATGTTATACAGTGAGTTAGGTGATATCGTCTCAGGAAAGAAAGCGGGTCGTGAAGACGAAAAAGAGGTCACATTATTTAAATCAGTAGGATTAGCAATTGTAGATATCGTTGTTGCACAGTATTTTTATAAAAAGTCACTAGAAAATAAAAAATCATAATCAGACGAGGGTGAACAAAAGCATTATCCTTAAAAGATAAACAAAAAGTAGCAGTAAGATGATTTTCCATTGAAGTCATCTTGCTACTACTTTTTTAATGGAATTATGTCCCGATCTCCTATTTAAAATCACTTATGGTCGGCGACGATAATTTGAAATAATGCGCATAACGTTGAGCACACAAAGAAACAGAAATCCAATTAAACTAAAGCTAC
This sequence comes from Staphylococcus sp. HMSC62A08, assembly GCF_001839105.1. Lineage (NCBI taxonomy): Bacteria > Bacillati > Bacillota > Bacilli > Caryophanales > Staphylococcaceae > Staphylococcus > Staphylococcus sp. HMSC62A08. The sequence goes on from NZ_KV840045.1 coordinate 41,141, forward strand.
AAAGAAGAATACGAGTTAACTCTTGTTTCGTGCAAAGGATATGTATATCTTGATAGATAAAACATATAAACACGATTAAAGAAATGATTAAACCCAATTGTTCTTGTTTATATGTTTTTGGTGCCTCTTTCATGTCAATCATCCTTGTACTTTACGATTATATAATAAATGATACCGTTCTCAATTATCATTTTCAAATGTTTTCAAAAAAGAGGGTGTTCACTCTGACTTCAGACAAACCTCAGACTGAATAGAAGAGATTAATGCTTCAAGTTATTTCCCGAGAAATACTAATTCCAAATAACATGATAAACTATTCATAATCTTTGGGATCAATTGCTACAACGTTCGAACATACTTCACGATATGCACTTAAATCATGTTGGTTATCTGTAATAAGTGTATGAATCTTTTCAATTGGACTCACTTGATAGAATGCAACTTTATCTAACTTCGTACTATCAGTAAGTAAATAGACTTCATGCGCTTGTTCGACCATTTGTCTTTTTGCAGCAATAAATTCTTCACTATAATGCGTCATACCTTTGACAGCGTCTAAAGCAGGCGTCGCTATAAATGCCTTCATAGAATTAAAGGATTGTAATGTTTGAGTTGTTATAAAGCCGTTGAGTACATAGTTATTATGATATAATACGCCACCTGTTACGATGACACGATGATTCATGGAACGTAAAACTGAGGCAATATGAATATCATTAGTGATGACAGTGAGATTCTGTTTATGTACTATCGCTCGTGCAAATTGTAATGTCGTTGAGCCAGAATCAATGATGAGTGTATCAATGATGAGTGTATCTCCGTCATTGACAAATTCCGCTGCCTTTTGACCGATTCCTAATTTTTCATAGTAGTTTGTAGTTTCTCGATCATCAAAATTAAGTTCACTTGATACGTCAGTACTGTTTAAGACGACACCACCATGTGTACGTCTAATTTGATTATATTGTTCAAGTTTAATTAAATCACGACGTATGGTTGCGTCATGTACGTTGAACTCTGCAGCTAAGGTATGAACCGTTGCAGTTTTATGTTTTTTCAAGTATGAAATTATATTTTGTTCTCTTTCTGCTGGTAACATAGGCGTCGTCTCCATTTTCGATATCATTGATTTGTGTAAAATGTATGATATGTATTTGTATCTCGAGATTTTATATTAATTTTCAATAAAAAGAGTTATCTTCAACGTTATTATAACAAACGAAGAGAAAAGGCTGTAGAAAGAAAGGAAACTAATTCTCTCCACAGCCTATTACCTATTCTATTTCACCGTATTGTTGACTTTTAGGCATCTTTATAAAGAACGTTAAAATAGTACTAATGAAATACAATATGCCAAGAATCCAAATGACTCCTAAATCACCTAAAGGATCTAAGAAGAATCGTACAATCATAGGACCTACGAATACAGGTAAACCTGCACCTAAGTTTAATATAGAAAGTGTTGCACCTTTGTCTTTCTTAACGAGTGAAGGGATTAAAGCAGTTAAAGGAACATAAGCTGCGATGAAGATACCCCAAGCAACACCGACTACTGTAAGTAAGATAATATTACCATGAGTCCAAATAGGCACATAGCCCATTAATAGACATGAAATACCACTACCAATACCACCAAAAATCATAACAGTATTACGCCAACCAATTTTATCACCGATTATTCCCCAAATTAGATTAAAGACGATATTTCCGAAGAAAATAGCTGACCATACAGCAAGCCATTTAGAGGTAGGAATACAGGAAATGCAAATTGTGCAGTTGTGTTAATTACACGGACAATACCGCCTAAAAGAACTTTAGGTTGTTCCACTACAATTGTAAAACCTTTGCCCATCTCTAATAATTTAGATTTAGCATTACTTTTATCCGTAGGTAATTTATCTCGATTCAACGCTAACGCTAAAATAGCACCGAGAATAACCCAGAAGAGTGAGCTCCATAATGTTCCAATATGTCCGAAATATTTAATCGCGAAAATTGAGTATAGCGCACCTAGCACATTTAAACCGCCAGTAAAGACGAGCCAGAACCAGCCAACTGCTGCGCCTAAAGTACGTTGTTCAGAACGATAAGAAATCCAAACTAAGAAAGAATAGGCGAATAGTGGGTAACCTAGTCCTCTTAATGCATAAGCTGGATACATAATTGCTAAACTTTCTGATGGTAGAGCAATCCCTACGAAGCAGACAGTTCCAATCACATATAAAATGAGCCCAATAAACATCGTACGTTTTCCGCCAAGCGCTTCCGCAAGTACACCACTGAACCAACTTGCAATGGCTACTGTTATACCGTAACAACTGAATAACCAGCTTACTTCATGACTATTAAAACCATTATGTTGTAAGTATGGACTTAGCCATCCAATTTCTAAGCCATCACCCATCATAAAGACAAGTATACCTATATATCCCCAAACAATTTTGCGTGGCATACCTAAAATAGTGTTTTGATTTATCATATGACTCTCTCCTTAGATGTAATCAACCTAAGCCCAGTGATATTGAAGATATGTTTTCTTCCAACCTTTATGAGCTGCAGTGTCATCCATTGCTTTTTTAAGATCCTCAGTGCTATAAATATCATAGTAATCTTCTGGAATTAATTTTTTTAATGCTTCTTGGTATTCCTCGTTTTCAAATGCTTGAATTAATTGTTCGAATTCTTTTTTTGTACTTCGAGAACTACCAGATAGAGTTAATCCTTTTTCTAAGACATCTCTAGTATTTATTCCAACAAGTTCTTCAGTGACACCCATCAATACGAGTTGGCCTTGACGATCGATTAAATCAATCGCTTGGTTAATTGCTGACTCTGAGAATTTACCACCACAACATTCAAACACTGTGTGTACACCTCTATGACTGTTAAAGTCATAATCAAAAACAAGATGCGTAGTAGCAAAACTTTCGAATGATTTTAATTTCTCTTCAATCGCACCGAAGACAATTAAATTTTCTTTATCGATACCATAAATGTAGTGAAGTGCAGTAGCAGCAAGATAGCCTACAGGGCCGTCACCAAAGACTGCTACTTGAGGAGAAGACTGAGTTGTGACTTCTTTAAGTTGATTAATTGGAAATAGTGATACAGAACAAAGTTCTGCTAATAATGCGACGTCTTCATCCAAATGATTAGGAATTTTTACGATATTTTCTCCAGGTACGACCATTCTATTTTGGCAAATACCGTCATAACCGCTACCCATAAACACGGCATTTTCATCGTAATTATCTAATAAATCTGTCTCTGCGAAATCACCTGTTCTAAGACGAGATGGAATATTTGGTACAATCACTACTTTGTCGCCTTTATTAAAATTAGGATGTTTCGATTCTTCGATTGTGCCAATACCTTCATGGAATAATGCCATAGGTAATTTTTTCTCTAACGCTTCTTTACGACGATTACCTGTGTAATAACGTAAATCTGCGTGACACACACTTGCTTTTTTAGGATTTACGATGACATCTCCATCGTTAAATTCATGTGTGATAGTAGTGAATTCAAATTCTCCCGGTTTTACTAAACGATATGCATCTGCATTAATGCTCATTTATGTTCAACTCCCCTTAATTCGATTGCTCTTTTTTGTTTATGTGAATAATAGTAAACGCTTACAATTGTAATTGTCAATCACTTTTGTTCAAAATCTGCACATTTATGTTTCGTTGGAAACTTTATCATTGATTTATTGTTTATTTATGCTTATTATTTAAGAAAACGCTTTCTTAAGCTATTGATAAAGAGATGTTAAAGATAGATACTATCGGGGGTATTACGAATGACATATAGTATAGGTGTAGATTATGGTACAGGCTCAGGTAGAGCTTTTTTAGTGAATACAGATAATGGGAGCATTGTTGCTAAGTATGTAAAGCCGTATACACATGGCACAATAGAACGATCATTAAATGGTACAAAGTTACCTCAAAGTTTTTCTTTACAAAATAGTAATGACTATATGGAAGTTTTAGAAGAAGGGATACCAGCAATTATTGAAGAATCTGGTGTCGATGCGAGTGAAATCGTAGGAATTGGAATAGATTTCACATCTTCTACGGTCATGTTTACAGATGAACATTTAACACCGATTCATAACCTGCCGGGGTTCGAAAATAATCCGCACGCATACGTCAAATTATGGAAACATCATGGAGCTCAAGCTGAAGCAGATTTACTATTTCAAACAGCACTAGATAACCAAAATCGTTGGCTAGGATATTATGGATTTAATGTGAGCAGTGAATGGATGATTCCAAAAATTATGGAAGTGAAAAATAAAGCGCCTGAAGTTATGAATGTGACTCAGAATATTATGGAAGCCGGTGATTGGATTGTTAACCAACTTACTGGTCAAAATGTGAGATCGAATTGTGGGCTTGGTTTCAAATCATTTTGGGAAGAAAATGAAGGATTCCATTATGATTTATTTGATAAAGTCGACGATGAATTATCTGCAATCGTGCGTGACAAAGTCGATGCGCCAATCGTAAAAATTGGAGAAACAGTTGGTACAATATCTAAAGAAATGGCTCAGAAATTAGGTTTGAGTAAAGAAACAAAGGTCAGCCCATTTATTATCGACGCCCATTCTAGTTTATTAGGTATTGGTTCACAAAAAGATAAACAAACGACGATGGTTATCGGTACGAGCACATGTCATTTGATGCTTAATGAGGAACAACATAAAGTCCCAGGTATCTCTGGTTCGGTAAAAGGCGCAATTATTCCGGAATTGTATGCATACGAAGCTGGTCAATCAGCAGTTGGAGATTTGTTTGAATACGTTGCGAAACAAGCACCGAAAGAATATGTAGATGAAGCACAACAAAGAGACATTTCAATATTTGAATTATTAAATGAAAAAGTTGAACATCAATTACCAGGTGAGAGTGGGTTGGTTGTGTTAGATTGGCACAATGGTAATAGAAGTGTACTTAGTGATAGCAATCTTAAAGGTTGTATATTTGGAATGTCTTTACAAACAACGCATGAAGAAATATATCGTGCTTATTTAGAAGCTACTGCGTTCGGTACTAAAATGATTATGCAACAGTATCAAAGTTGGAATATGGATGTAGAAGAAGTCTTCGCTTGTGGTGGTATTCCTAAAAAGAATCCTCTAATGATGGATATTTACGCTAACGTGTTAAATAAAAAAATTACAATCATTGATAGTGAGTATGCACCTGCTATAGGAGCAGCAATACTAGGTGCGTTATGTGGTGGGGCACATAGTAATTTAAATCAGGCAATTGGTGCAATGAAAGAACCTGTACTATATGAAATTGAGCCAACACCAGAGAAAGTGAAACGTTACAAAAAGTTATTTAGTGCGTATAAAGAACTTCATGACATACATGGTTATAAAAAAGCGAGAATTATGCGCAATGTGGGTAAACTAATGGAAGTATAGAACAATCATTAAATTTTGAAAGTGACTCTGAGAATAGAGGTTCAACTCAGAGTCACTTTATTTTTATGCTGACTTCTTATGAGGTTGTGCTGTTTTTGATGTTGAATTTTTAGAGTGAGTATGTTGATTAGAATCACTTGTGGATTTCTTAGCTGAGCTTGGTTTACCATTAATCACTCTTACAGGATGAGTAGTATTATATTTACTTAGATCATGTTTTTGGATATAACTGCCTACAACTTCGTCTAACGAAATACCTTCTTCACGTTTTCCTCCAAACATATCATAGCCATCACCTTTATTAGCAGTGAAGTCATTCGTAGCTACATAATATGTTTTATTAGGGTCTAATTTTTCAAACTTTCCAGTATCGTGATTAACCACTTGAATGTCTTTCACTCTTGAACCAGATTTTTGATTGATATCATAATAAACGCGTATGGATTTAGAAACCTGTAAGAAACCGCCGTTTGATGAGAGTTGTTTCTTGCCATTCTTAGTTTCAGTTGGTGCACTTAAGCTATGTTCAAAAGCTTTCTTCACATCTGAACCTTTAACTTTAATTTGAGATATTAAATTACCGAAAGGAAGAACAGATATAATATCATATTTTGTAACCTTGCCTTTGGAAATTGATGCACGAATACCGCCACCATTTGTGATAGCGAAATCAGGTTTATGTTTAAAGTTCTTAGTTGCATAATCTTCCATTGCATCCGTAATTAAATTGCCTAGATTTGTTTCTTGTTTGCGAGCTATATTTCTTTCGCCGTTGAATTCGACTTTATTATTAGGAATGACAACAGTGGAAGTTTGTTTTTTGAATTCATCATTTGCTTTATTGACTTGTTTCTCAAGAGCTGGGTCAGCTTTCACATTGCTTGTGTCTTTAACATTAATCAAACTCGCTGTTAAATCTGAAACATTACCATGGTTAAAAGTGAAATCAATTTTACCAACATTTTCTAAAGCAGTCCCAGTTTGAGCTAAGATGTTATTATGAAATTTCATACCATGTTTAATAGCTGTATGAGAATGACCGTCTAATACAATAATAGGTTGTTTAAATGATTTGTCCTTCGATAATTGATCTGTTAAATAATCACCTCGCCACTGTTCTTTCGTATTTTTATCGATACCAAGGTGAGATAAAACAATATAAACGTCAACTTTGCCGTCAATGTGTTTCATAGCATTTTTAACGCTATTTAAAGGATCTTTAAACTCTACATTCTTAACAGCGTCTGGAGAAGTTTTAATTTTGGTTTCTGGAGTTGTGACGCCAATAATTCCATAACGTACGCCGTTTCTTTTAATCACTGTGGAAGGTTTGAAAACTCTTTTGCCGTTTTTATAAATATTAGAAGAAAGCATCGGAAATTTCACTTTACTTTGTAACTTTAATAATTGGTTATAGCCAAAGTCGAATTCATGGTTACCGATAGCCATGGCATTATAACCAACCTTATTCATCGCTTCAGCCATTTCTTCACCTTTTGAATGGTTTGAAACAGGTAATCCTTGAAAGGCATCTCCTGAATCTAAAACTAAATCAGGATTTTCTTTATTTTTTAATCCTTTTAATTTTGGCATGCCTATCACACGACCTTTTTCTTCTACAAAGCGACCGTGAATATCATTTGTATGTAATATCTTATGTTTACTTAGAGACTGCTCTTGATTTGAGTGACTCGTACTAGTATGTTCAGCTGCAAAGGCGTCATTTACGTTAGGTACAATACCTAGACCAACGAGTAGTATAATGATGATACTAAAAAGTATTCTCTTCATATTTTCCTCCTTTATAAAAATGGATTTACAATGTAATATTACCATATAAAAAGAATAGATAATTATTTTATTAAAATTTTTAACTTTAAATTTAGACCTATTTAACAAAAAGTAAAATCACTGAGTATAAAGCACAATCACTAATATGGTTATAACTCCAAATTTTAAAACTCCAAATATTATTTTCATACAATTATGTGCTCACTACATATACAAGAAAGCGCTTTTATAATATAATATAGATGTAAATTAAGAATATGTACATATCAGAAGGACATCGCATTTTTATAAATGAACAAGGGGAGATTTCGTGATGAAAAAGATAATGATTACAGGCGCATTAGGCCAAATTGGAACCGAGTTAGTTGTGAAATGTAGGGAAATTTACGGTACTGAAAATGTATTGGCTACTGATATAAGGGAACCTGAAGTCGATTCTCCGGTTCAAAATGGACCGTTCGAAATTTTAGATGTTACAGATAAAGATCATATGTTTGAATTAGTAAAAGACTTTGAAGCAGATACATTGATGCATATGGCAGCATTATTATCTGCGACTGCTGAAAAGAACCCATTATTTGCATGGGATTTAAATATGGGTGGGTTAATGAATGCCTTAGAAGCGGCACGTACATATCACTTGCAATTCTTTACACCAAGTTCTATTGGGGCGTTTGGTGCGTCAACGCCTAAAGTCAATACGCCACAGGTAACAATTCAACAGCCTACAACGATGTATGGTGTAAATAAAGTCGCAGGTGAATTATTATGCCAGTATTATTTCGTTAAGTTTGGTGTAGACACTCGTAGTGTAAGATTCCCTGGACTTATTTCACATGTGAAAGAGCCTGGCGGAGGTACAACAGACTATGCAGTAGAAATATACTTTAAAGCAGTGAGAGAGGGTCGTTATACAAGTTATATCGATAAAGACACATACATGGATATGATGTACATGGATGATGCGATCGATGCCATTATTAAATTAATGGAAGCTGATGGTGCTAAATTAGAAACACGCAATGGATATAACTTAAGTGCAATGAGTATTGAACCTGAAATGGTTAAGAATGCGATTCAAGAATTTTATCCAGACTTTGAATTAGATTATGATGTTGATCCAGACCGTCAACAAATTGCATCAACTTGGCCAGATAGTATTGATACAAGTTGTTCTCGTGGCGAATGGGGATTTGATCCTAAGTATGATTTAGCTTCAATGACAAAGGTAATGCTTGAGGCTATCGAAGAGAAAGAAAAGGTTGCTAAATAACCACTCACTATTTACAACGAAGTTCACTTATTTTTTGGGAGTGAGACAGAAATATAATTTATCAAAATTACTTTCGTTGTCTCTCTCCCAACTTGCATTGTTTGTAGAATTTCTTTTTAAGAAATTCTCTATGTTGGGGCCCCGCCGGCAAGGATGGCTAGGATTGAAAGAAGCTTGATATAAGCGCACTTTCAATTCAGACATCTACTGCCAATATGTTAAGGAAGGTTGAGACAATTGATTATGTCCCAACCTCTTTTAATTTGTTGCGAAGTTAATTTCTTATTCAAGTATTTTGTATAATATAAATAACGAAACTTGTAACTTTAGTATGGTAATGTTTAACTAATTAAGAATACATAATTACATTTGGGTATTTATTTTGAATATTTAGAAAACTTATTGAATAGTAAATATACGATTGATATAATCTAGTATAACTATTCGATTGGGAGAAATTATTAGGAGGCAATAATCATGTCAGAAAAAGTAAAATTTGAACAACGAGATAACTTAAAAGAGAAGCCAGATCCATCCAATTTAGGCTTCGGTCAATATTTCACAGACTACATGTTAAGTCTGGATTATGACGCAGATAAAGGTTGGCATGATATGAAGATTGTGCCTTATGCACCATTAGAAGTTTCGCCAGCTGCACAAGGTTTACATTATGGTCAAGCAGTTTTCGAAGGTCTTAAAGCATATAAACATAATGATGAAGTCGTTTTATTCCGTCCAGACCAAAATTTCAAACGTATTAATAATTCATTAGCACGTTTAGAAATGCCTGAAGTAGATGAAGAGGCTTTACTTGAAGGATTGAAACAACTTATTGATATTGAACGTGATTGGGTACCAGAAGGAGAAGGACAATCTCTATACATTCGTCCGTTCGTCTTCGCAACAGAAGGTATTCTTGGTGTACGCGCGTCTCAACAATATAAATTATTAATTATCTTATCACCATCAGGCGCTTATTACGGCGGAGATACATTGAAAGCAACAAAAATTTATGTTGAAGATGAATATGTACGTGCCGTTCGCGGTGGTGTAGGATTCGCTAAAGTTGCTGGTAACTATGCTGCTAGCTTACTTGCACAAACCAATGCTAACAAGCTCGGATATGACCAAGTTTTATGGCTAGATGGTGTTGAGCAGAAATATGTTGAAGAAGTGGGTAGCATGAACATCTTCTTCGTTGAAAATGGAAAAGTAGTTACGCCAGCATTAAATGGTAGTATTTTACCAGGTATCACTAGAAAATCAATTATCCAATTAGCTGAAGATTTAGGATATGAAGTTGAAGAACGTAAAGTTTCTATCGAAGAATTATTCAATGCTTACGATAAAGGTGAACTTACAGAAGTATTTGGTTCAGGTACAGCAGCAGTTATTTCACCTGTTGGTACACTTCGCTATGAAGACAGAGAAATTGTTATCAATAATAACGAACCTGGTGAAATTACACAAAAACTTTACGATACTTATACAGGAATCCAAAGTGGCAAATTAGAAGATAAATACGGCTGGAGAGTAGAAGTCCCTAAATATTAATTTGTCTTTTTCAGAAAGAGCTTTCTCATATGAGAGGGCTCTTTTTTAAATACCATCTTTTCAATAACAATCCTCTTTTCTATAATTATCGATGTCTCTATATTACAATAATAAATAAACGTATAAACTAATAAAATCATTTTCAGGAGAGAAGTAAAGATGGAATGGATATTATTTGATAAAGATGGCACGCTCATCGAATTTGATAAAAGTTGGGAGAAAATTGGTGTCCGTCTCGTTGATAAACTATTAGAAACATTTCCGGTTCATGACAAAGAGGTTGCGCATCGTCAACTTGGAATTATCGATGACAAAATTGTTCCTGATTCAGTGATGGGTTCAGGATCTCTAGGAGATATGATTAAATCTTTTAATGATGTGACGGGTCAAGATACAACGGACTGGACAAGAGATACAAGTCAAGAACTTGTTGATACGAGAGTTCCTGAAAATAACTGGATTGAAGGCGTTCAAGATGTGATTCAAGAACTTAGAAATGAAGGCTATAAAATTGGTATTGTCACAAGCGATACGAAAAAAGGCGTGAATCAATTTTTAGAGGAAACACAGTCTAAAGCATTATTCGATCTCATCATCTCTACAGAAACACATGCCGAAGAGAAACCTAATCCAAAAGTCTTGGCACCCTTATTTGATGCATATGATGTTTCACCAAATCAAGTGGCGATGATAGGCGATACAGCCAACGATATGAAAACGGCAATTAATGCTAAACTAGGTCTAGGTATTGGTGTACTCACTGGGATTGCTAAAAGAGAAGAATTGCATGAAGCGGATGTCATTATTGATAGTGCTAAAGATGTGAAACAAATTTTAGACCAGTACAAAAATGAATCAAATTGATATAGAAAAGCGTGGGAACTTGAATCACTATACTAAACCAAAGTACAACTTTTGGGTACAGTACAGACTCAAGAAAAAGACCACGCTTTTTAAAATATCTTAGTTGCGCTTTAACGTTTTGCTTTATTCTAATCCTAAACGCATACGGAAAGTTTCATCTTGATAAGCACTTCTGAATCGTCCACGTTTTTGTAATTCAGGTACAATCAATTCCACAAAATCTTCTAAACTATAAGGTAAAGAAGGTGGCATAAGATTAAAACCATCAGCGACGCCTTCATCTATCCATTTCTCCATGGTATCTACAATTTCTTCGGGTGTACCTATTAGAGTAAGATGGCCACCTCCCGCACTCAAATATCCTAGTAATTCGCGTACAGTAGGTTGCTTGTCTTCAATAATGGCGAGCACTGTTTCATAACGGCCAACGGGGCCTTTGAACGCTTCAACAGGTGGTAAGTCTGGCACAGGTTGATCCAGTTCCCAATTTGAACAATCTTGTTGAACGAAAAAGCTCAATTGCTTTAAGGCTTCTTCAATAGGTAGGTAACGATCTAATTCTGCTTTTTTAGCCATTGCTTGCTCGTGTGTCTCTGCCACATACGTAACTAAACCAGGAAAAATTTTGATGGTTCTATTTGGGTTTTCACTTTTAGCAACGGCATCAGACAATTTGTCACGGTAAGCCCGTGCTTGTTCAATATTCCAAGACACAGAATAAACAGCATCAGCATATTTTGCAGCTAATGCGACGCCCTCTTTAGAGGCGCCAGCCTGCATGGATACTGGTTTTCCTTGAGGACTTTGCGGCGTTGTTAATGGCCCACGCACTTGAAAGTTGTCCCCTTTATGATTGAAAGGTTGAATAGCGCTAGATTCTAGTATTTTATCGTCCTGTCTGTTAGGAACGAAAGATGATGTTGACCATGATGTAAACAATTGGTTCATGACTGACGCAAATTCATCCGCTTTTTTATAACGTTCAGGTCTTTCTGGTAACTTTTTAAGACTGTGATTTTGAGCTTCTGCATCGGTCATAGATGTGACTAAGTTCCATCCCACTCGACCTTGAGTTATATGATCTAGACTGAGTAATTGTCGTGCTGCTGTAAATGGATTTGAAAAGGTGCTAGAGATTGTGGGTACCAAACCAACATGAGAGGTCACTTGAGCAATTGCGGTTAAATTAATGATAGGGTCAAACCAAAACGCAGGCAACGTTGTATCATCACTTGCATTAAAAGCTTGATTATCTGCAAAAAATACAACATCAAAATATCCTCTTTCAGCAATTTGAGCCAGATGCTGATAGTACGATATGTCTCCGATTTGTTCTATATAAGAATTATCCATTCGCCATGCTGCTTGATGATGTCCACATCCATAAAGTAAAACACCGATGTTAAGTTCACGTGATTCTTCCAATTATGACACCTCTTTGTCTCTCTATTTTAATAAAGAATGACTTGAAAAATTGAGACATTAATTCATTGTTAATCCGCCATCAACTGTAATATTTTGACCAGTGATGCCACGAGCTTCATCTGATGCCAAATAGGCCACCATATTTGCTACATCTTGTGGTGTAGTTACCTTTTTTAAAGGTGTAGTTTGAGCAATTAAATCAAACACTTCAGGTGTCGTGACTGCACTTGCGTCTGTTGTTTTTAATAATCCTCCAGAAACGACATTTGCAGTAATCCCATATTGTCCTAACTCTGCTGCAATGTTACGTGTGAATCCTATCAAGCCAGCCTTTGCAGTAGTATATTCATGATAAGGAACTACAGGGTTTTGATATAAATTTGTTCCAATATTTATAATTCTGCCATCTTGCTGGTTGATAAATTGCTGAATGACACTTTGAGTGACATTGAATGCAGCTTTTAAAGTACCATCTAGTTGTTGTTGGTAATCATCCCATGTTAGATCTTTGAAACTTTTTTGTTGATTAGGATCAAATTTAAAGTTAACTAACGCATTATTAATCACAATATCGATGTTTCCAAAGTGTGCTGTAGCTGTTTCAATCATTTGGTTAACTTCATCACGACACGTTACATCTGCTTGAATTGCGATGGCTTTTTCATCACTTATATGTTCAATTAACGCTTCGGCTTTTTCTTTACTCTGCTTGTAATTGACGACGACATTATAACCTTTCTCAATTAATGTTTGAGCGATTTTAGCGCCTAGACCACGACTGCTTCCTGTAACGATTGCTGTTTTTGACATAATAATCCTCCAATAAAATAATTGTAATTAGGTATAAAAATGCACAACCCTTCCGTAAGAAAAGTTGTGCATCTTAGTGATTAAATATTAAAACAGTTTAATGGTAAGATTGATGTCCACACTTTCCTACGCTAGTTCGAACTAGTTCAGGTTCAAAGGGTTTGGATTGTCTCCATCTCAGTTAAAAAACACCCCTAGTGCAAATAATTAACTTGCAATATTAACGTATATTTAATTTAAATGGTTGTCAAACATAGGATATGAACTATGTTTCAAGTCGTTTTACGATCTTGTATCTACATTTCGATGTGTCTGTATGATGTGTGCAATTTTCTCAATAATTGGGTCTAATGAATCGAAATCTTCATGAATATCATACTCATTTATATTGACGCGCACGACAGGACACGCATTGAAATTGTTAATCCAATCTTCATAACGTTTAAATAACTTCTTCCAATATTCTGGATCTGTATTGATTTCCATGTCACGACCACGTTGCTTAATACGGTCAATGACCTCGTCATAATCACATTCTAAATAAATCAGTACATCTGGTTTTGGAAAATAAGGTGTCATTACCATAGCATTAAATAATTCTGCGTATGTATGGTAATCTTCCTGACTCATTGTACCTTGTTCTTCGTGCATTTTCGCAAAGATATCAACATCTTCATAGATAGAGCGGTCTTGCACAAACCCGCCACCATATTCAAACATACGTTTTTGTTCCTTGAAACGTTCCGCTAAAAAGTATATTTGTAGGTGAAAACTCCAACGTTCGAAGTCGTGATAAAACTTATCTAAGTAAGGATTATGATCAACATTTTCAAAAGAAGTTTTAAAATTTAATTTGTCAGCAAGTGCTTGCGTTAATGTAGATTTACCTACACCTACAGTACCTGCAATCGTAATCACTGCATTTTGAGGAATGCCAAAATTATTCATCTTTGCTATCTCCAATCATGGGTTTTATTAATTCTAAAATTTCTTTATAATCGTTATCATTTTCCACAAAATCTTTCTCGGTTGTATCAATAAGGATCACGTTTGCGCCTTCCTTTTTTAAAGATTCATAATATGCTTTATAATCTTTTTTCAATGTTAATAAATAATCATCTTCAATCGTATGTTCGAAGTCACGATTACGTTTGGCTATTCTAGATTTCAAAATATCTAAATCTGCATCTAAAAAGATAATCATATTAGGCATTTCAAGATCCTCAGTTAAAATATCATAAATACGGCTGAATTTATCAAATTCTTTCTCATCTAACGTATTGCTCGCAAAAATTTTATTCTTATGTATGTGGTAATCACTTACAACACCTTGATCTAACGCTTCAAGATCTCTAATTTGTTTATATCTATTACACAGAAAGAACATTTCAGTTTGGAAACTCCATTTTTCAATATCGTCATAAAAATCTGAGAGAAATGGATTTTCGTCAACAATTTCTCGTTCTTCATAATAGTTAAGCGTCTGACTGAGCTTGTGTGCAAGTGAGGATTTACCTACACCTATAGGTCCTTCAATTGCAATAAATGGTTTATTCATATTCACTTCTCCAAATGTTAAAATAGACATTGAGTATTGTACCATAAGTGAGGTATTGCAACACATATGAGAACTGATAATGATTACATGCGTTTAGCAATTAAAGAAGCAAGAAAGGCTCAAGAACTAGGGGAAGTTCCAATTGGCGCTGTCATCGTGAAAGATAATCACGTTATTGCTCGCGCTCATAATTTGAGAGAAACTTTACAACAACCCACGGCTCACGCTGAACACATTGCTATTGAACGAGCGTCAGAAGTGATTGGGAGTTGGCGTTTAGAAGATTGCACGTTGTACGTCACTTTGGAACCGTGTGTGATGTGTGCGGGTGCAATTGTGATGAGTCGTATTCCACGCGTCGTTTACGGTGCTATTGATCCTAAAGGTGGCTGTACAGGGAGTTTAATGAACTTATTAGCACAGCCGCAATTTAATCACAGAGCGATAGTTGAGTCTGGTATTTTGGAAAATGAATGCAGCACACTGCTACGTGAATTTTTCAAAAACATACGCCAACAAAAGAGAGCCCTCAAACAAGCCAAGATACAAAATGACACAAATTTGTTAGAATAACTGTGTAAATTAAAGGTGACTATTCACGTTCGCCTTTTCAAAAAATAAAACATAAATATTACCTTCAAACAGGAAGAAACGAGGTCAATGAATGATAAAGTTAATTGCAACAGATATGGATGGAACGCTACTTAATGCAGCACATGAAATCACTCCAGAAAATCAAGCAGCTATTAAATTTGCGCAAGAACACGGTATTACAGTCGTTATCGCAACAGGACGTGCCTTTTACGAAGCGAATACACCCGTTGCTGAAACAGATTTGAAAGTACCATATATCTGCCTGAACGGAGCGGAAGTTCGCGACGAAACGTTCAATATCATGAGCACGTCTCATCTCAATCATTCCTTAGTAAATAAGATTACAACTACGTTGAAGAAGGAAGACATTTATTATCAAGTCTATACAAATAGAGGAATTTATACAGAAGATCCTCAAAGAGATTTAGAAATATATATTGATATCGCTGAACGTGCCGGTCAAAAAGCAGATGTTGAAAAAATTAAAAATAGTATTCAAAAACGTATCGATAATGGAACTTTAAAAATTGTAGATAACTATGACAAAATTGAAGAGATCCCTGGCGAATTGATTATGAAAATTTTAGCGTTCGATTCTGATTTAGGAAAAATTGATATTGTAGGTCAAGAACTAGCCAAATCACCTAATCTTGCCGTTTCTACTTCTTCAAGAGGTAATTTAGAAATTACGCATTCAGATGCGCAAAAAGGGATTGCCTTAGCTACCATTGCTAAACAACTTGGTATTGACTTAGAGAATGTCATGGCACTCGGAGATAACTTAAATGATATTTCGATGCTAGAAAGAGTAGGCTACCCTGTAGCCATGGATAATGCTGCACCAGAAGTGAAAGCTGTGGCTAAGTATGTCACTGATTCAAATGAAAATAGTGGCGTCGGTAAAGCAATTATGAAATTTTTAAAAGATGAAAATCAATTATCATAAACAAGAGGTGTAAATAATGAAAGGATTAATTATAGTAGGTAGTGCTAGAGTAGGTTCACATACGAACGCGTTAGCTAAATACCTTACAGGTCAATTAGACGAACACGGGGTGGATGTTGAAATATTCGATTTAGCTGAAACGCCTATTCATCAATTAGACTTTTCAGGTACAACTCAAGCGGTTGATGAGATTAAGAAGAATGTGAAAGATCTTCAAGAAAAAGCCATGAATGCTGATTTCTTCATTCTAGGAACGCCTAATTATCATGGTTCGTATTCTGGAATTCTTAAAAATGCACTCGACCATCTCAATATGGATTACTTTAAAATGAAACCCGTGGGTCTAATTGGAAATAGTGGAGGCATAGTAAGCTCAGAGCCTTTATCTCATTTAAGAGTGATTGTACGTAGTTTATTAGGTATTGCCGTGCCAACGCAAATCGCTACACATGATTCAGATTATGCTAAATTGGACGATGGTACATTATATTTAGAGGATAATGAATTCCAATTACGTGCAAAATTATTCGTAGACCAAATCGTCTCATTTTGTAAATAATAGTCCATATGAACATTTGAAATAAAGAGTATCATAGCGAACGGATCCTCTATTAATTACAATCGTCATTTCCTAGAGATCCCTCATACACTGTCGACAAAGCTTTTGCTTTTGTTGGCAGTGTTTTTTGTAACATAAATTTCCCAATAGTATCCCTCTAAAAAAGGGTGGAATAGAAACATAATTTAGCCATCTACTGCCCATATGTTAAAGAAGGCTAAGACTATAAATAATGCCTTAGCCGACTGTCCAATACAACTAGTTAAATAAACTTAATAGCTGTTCCCATCTTTTTATAATGGCGTTTTTACTATAATTTTGTGACGTTTCAATACTGTTTTTGGAATACATTTTTTGTAATTCAGGATTTAAAAGTAAATTTCTAACCTTTTCATATAGCTGATTCTCATCATTAAAATTAACGAGTAATCCGTTATAATCATTGATAATTAATTCGCTTGGTCCATATTTAATATCATAGCTAATCGTAGGTACACCATGTGATTGCGATTCTAATAACGCTAATGAAAAACCTTCCATATTACTTGTTACTAAACTTACATATGCTGTCTTGAACTCGTCAGTCAAATCATTAATAAAACCTCTTAGGAATACATGATTATTTAAATGATATTCTTGAATTAAATCTTTTAGTTTTCTTTCTTCAGCACCAAATCCATATAAATGTAATTCAATATGAGGGAATTCTTCTTTTAATTTATTTACAAGTCGAACCTGTTGTTCTAATTGTTTTTCAGGAGAATATCTCGCCACTGATATTAATTTTTGATTCTGATAACCGAAGTTAGACTCAGTTGCCTCCTCTGAAAAGCCTACAGGAATCGCATAAACAGGAATCACATCACGAATTCTATGGCTCACATCTTCTTTTTGTTGTTGTGTCGAAACAACGATTGCACGATAACGCTCTAAATGATCGAACACACCTTTATACACATTTTTAATACGAGAGTGTTCTAAATCGCTGATATCTTTGACATGCGTACTATGTAAAACAGCGACTACAGGAATAGTGTTTGATACTGAATTGAAAACATGTGATGTAATTAAATTTCTATCACTAAAGAATACATCGCCATTTTGATATAATTTTTCTATGAAAAATGCACCTAATTCATTGTCATTGTTGAAAAATAAGACTCTTTCACAGTAATTCAATAGTATTTTCTTTGCTACGTTAGGTTCATTTGAATCAATATCATAGTACTTTTCAATTTTTACTTCGCCACTTGGAGAATAATAAAACTCTGATTGTATTTTTTGATCTGTTGATAAAATTCTTGTACAACTTAAAAATCCGCGCGTATCATAGAGTTCTCGTTTAATTTTTCTACGAGATGTATCAAAATAGTTGATATAATCAATTTTTCGTAGTGTGTCATCACTAAAATGAGCGTACATAATAAAGTTTTCACCATCATACACCCGCACATCGTTCGCTTGGTGCACATCTCTAACAGTATAGCCACATTCTTCTTCCCAATAATGTAACCAATTTTTACTAAATATAGACATCACATTTGTTGATTCTTGGAAATAATCATACATATTAATGTAATCTTCATTAGTTATATAATTTGAAGCCGTATCTGTTAAATAACGATTCCATGCTAGTAGAACAATTCTTGCTGAATAATGATATTCTTTAAAAAGATTTAAACGATTAATAATAGCTTTTTCTATACCAGTTATTTTTTGACCTATATTATTTCCTACAAAATAAAACATTCAATACCTCTTAAGTTTAAATTTATTTTACAAATATTGTAACATAATAAAATCTTTAAATATAAAATGAACTAAAAATAAAAAAATAGAAAAATTGATTAATCCTACTAATATCAACGATTTGCATGTAATCAAACCGACCTAACAGTCAGAAAATTTAAAATATTGTTAGCGCTTACACACATTTTTATGATAGACTTACACGGAAGAGATGTTTCAAATAAAGGGGTGGGGGATACAATGAAACGTTATCGATATTTTATTATTACGATGATTGTTATTATGACAATGATTAACTACATCGATCGTGGCGCAATTTCTTATGCACAAGAAGATATCATAAAGGAATTTGGTTTTGACAATATTGCTTGGGGGTCTATCCTAGGCTATTTCGGTTATGGTTATATGTTTGGTTCATTACTAGGTGGAATTACAGCAGATAAAAAAGGACCGAAATTTGTTTGGATTTTAGCAGGAGCGGCATGGTCTATTGTTGAAATTGCCATGGCATTTGCGGGCGAACTCGGTATAGCTGTATTTGGAGGTTCAGCACTTGCAGGTTTTGGTTTACTGCGCGTACTTTTCGGTATCTCAGAAGGACCAATCTTTTCAACAATTAGTAAAACAAATGCCAACTGGGCAGCGCCAAAAGAACGTGGTGTATTATCAGCCTTAGGATTAATTGGTGTTCCATTAGGCGCACTCATTACTGCACCGATTGTGTCAGGTTTCCTTACAGTCGCGAACTGGCGTATACTCTTTGTTTTATTAGGGGTTCTCGGTCTAGTCTGGGTTGTGATTTGGGCAAAGGTTTTTACAGACTACCCAGAAGATAATAAAAAGGTTTCAGAAGAAGAGTTAGACGAAATCCGATCCACGGAAGATAGTCTAAATGTCGAGAAAACAGTCGAAACAGAAGACGCAAGTGAAAAATGGTATCATTTTTTCAAAAGTCCAACACTTGTCGGGAATATGATTGGCTACTTTGGATTCCAGTATGTGAACTTTCTCATTTTGACTTGGACACCAAAGTATCTCCAAGATGAATATCATTTTCAAATCCATTCATTATGGTATCTAGGAATGATTCCATGGATTGGCGCATGTTTTACTGCCTATTTCGGTGGGCAAATGTCCGATTGGCTTCGTAAAAAGACGGGTAGTTTAAGAATCGCACGATCATATTTTTCAATTGCAGGCATGATTTGTGCGGCAATCTGTTTCTTAATTATTCCATTCACACATAGTATTGTTGCTGTCATGATACTGATGATGCTCGGTAACGCATTTATCTTCCTACCAAACGCTGTTTATTGGGCAGTCATTATTGATACAGCACCAAATAAGACAGGCACATATGGAGGGATTACACATTTCTTTGTTAATACCGCTACTGTGATTGCACCAACTTTAACGGGGTATCTCGTTGCAACACATGGTTATTCAACGATGTTTATCTCAGCAGTTGTCGCTTCAATCGTTAGTATTGTAGCAATGTGCTTTGTTAAACCAGGTGAGAAGAAGATGGCCAAACATTAGCTTACGCCTGACGCAACTTTTATTTTGGGAAAAGGTCTATGCTTTACGCTCATGAGAAGTTATAAATTAAATTAAAGAAAAAACAGGCATTGCTTCGCACGTAGTGAGGCAATGCCTGTTTTCATAACAATAAAAGTATCTTATTTAGACTGTAGAAAACCTTATTAAACGATTAAGTAGGGAAATTAAT
>NZ_KV840046.1:0-281 GCF_001839105.1 Staphylococcus sp. HMSC62A08
GTTATGGGTTCGACTCCTATCGGGCGCGCTATTTTATTATTGATTATTTAACTACATACGGGAAGTAGCTCAGCTTGGTAGAGCACTTGGTTTGGGACCAAGGGGTCGCAGGTTCGAATCCTGTCTTCCCGACTTCTTTCTAAATACTTTGGGGGCTTAGCTCAGCTGGGAGAGCGCCTGCTTTGCACGCAGGAGGTCAGCGGTTCGATCCCGCTAGTCTCCACCATTTATATTTTACTCTTAATATGTAGATGAACATTGAAAACTGAATGACAATATGT
>NZ_KV840047.1:0-522 GCF_001839105.1 Staphylococcus sp. HMSC62A08
TCTACTAACCAGTGTTATAATGCACTTAACAAGGAATCCAGCATGGATACACCAATCCCCTCACTACCGCAAATAGTGAGGGGATTTTTGTAGGTGTGGCTATTGTCGCCTATTTGTCTTTGCGATTACGCAGCCAATGCGTAAATAACGCAATAATACAACCACTGATGACTGTGGTCATGATGTGAACAAGGATTTCCAACATGAATAACACCTCCTCCCTACGTCAAATTGACGCCTGAGAGATAGGCGACTCCATTATTATATCATCTGTATCTTTTGAAGCATATGTACTTCCGATAAGTCGTCTTATGTTATATAACTTTGTTTTTTTAGTACCTAGACAAGAAGAAACGCATTTCAAAATCATCCACCAAAAACTTGTCGAATGGTCGGTTTAATAGCTCACGCTATACCGACATTCGTCTACAAGTTTAGTTAAGGGTTCTTCTCAACGATCAATAAATTTTCTCGTCATAAATGCGTGTCCTATTATTTATTTTATTCACTTTAAATAAAAAA
>NZ_KV840048.1:0-3095 GCF_001839105.1 Staphylococcus sp. HMSC62A08
TTTTTTGTGACAACGGTAGAAACTGTTCTGAACCATACGCTATGCGTATGGTATTCTTTATACAAACAAAAAACAGGATACTACTTTAAAGTAATACCCTGTTTTAAAATTAAATTTTAATTTATTAAACAAATTTAAGTACTTGGTCAACGATTTTAGCAATTGTATTAGCAATGCCAAAGCCCATGTCTACCCAGTCTTGTTTGACATGTAAACCTGAATTTACTGCATTATGTAATGACTCAACAATACCTGACATAAATGTACACTCCTTTATACAAATTAAAATGATGTAACCATATAAATTTCTAACATTTCTAGAATGATTTGTAAACTTAATTTACACTATTTTAATATATCACATCATTAACAATGACAAAAAATACCGGACTCTATATTAAATAGAATCTGGTATTTTTGATTTGTCCATCCATTTTTTAATATAAAAAAGATGTTATTAATATCATGCTCTTGGAGATTATATATAAATTTAGTATTCAATATTTGGTATTTTATTTACATGTTTTTGATAACGTTTAAGTACACTATAACCAATAGTACAAATAGCTATTGCTACAAATAATTTTTTCAAATTTGTCATTCCTTTACTCTATTTGTTTTCATAATAATTTAATTCTAAATCTTTAGATGTTTGTTTTCGAATAGTTCTCATTAATCCAATATCATTAACTAATGATTGGCCATAAGATGGTATCATTTTTTTGATTTTTGGTGTCCATTTTGATTCATATTCTGAGAAGTTTTTTTCAAGTACTTCTAAAGCTACAGAAACTGAAGTTGAAGCCCCAGGTGATTCTCCTAGTAAAGCAATAATTGAGTGATCTTTAGAATTAACTACTTCCGTTCCAAATTGAATATAACCTTTTCCATGTTCAGGTGTATCTTTGATGACTTGTACACGTTTACCAGCAGTATACAACTGCCAATCTTCATCACGTGCTTCTGGATAAAACGTACGTAAATGATTCATACACCCTTCCTTAGTCATTAATATTTGATCAAACGAATATTTAATTAAAGGTAAATTTTTTACTGCGGCAGATAAAAGTGTTGAAATATTATATGGTTTAATCGATTTAAATAAATCTAAATTCGAACCATTTTTTAAGAATTTAGGGCCTACACTAGCAAATGGGCCAAATAATAAGGTACGTTCACCATCAATATAACGTGTATCCAAGTGAGGTACAGTCATAGGTGGTGTACCTTTAGGCTCTTTACCATATACCTTAGCGTCATGCTTGGCTATGGTATCAGGGTTAGTACAAATTAAGAATTGACCTGTAATTGGGAAACCACCCAAATTTTTGCTTTCTGGAATACCTGTTTTTTGTAATAATGGAATGGCTCCACCACCAGCACCAATAAATACATAATCAGCAAGTTCTGTTTGCACATCACCACTATTGCGTTGACGTACTTTAACTTCCCATTTACCATCTTTTCGATGATTAAAATCTATGACTTCATGATTATATTGAACATTAGCATTCGGATGTTGTTCAATATTTTTAGCCATTTTTCGAGTAAGCTCACCAAAATTAACATCTGTACCTTCATTAATTTTACTAGCGGCCATAATATCACTCGAATTATGCCCTTTCATCATTAAAGGAATCCATTTTCTCATTTCCTCAATATCTTCCGTATATTCAATATTGTCAAACATCGGAAAATCTTTCATCGCATAATAGCGATCTTTTAAAAATTGAACATTATTTTTACCTCTCACAAAACTAATATGAGGTAAAGGCTGAATAAATTCTTTAGGGTTAGAAATACTTTTATTTTTAACTAAGTGGCTCCAAAATTGTTTTGAAATTTCAAATTGCTCATTAATTTCTTTTGCTTTTTCAATATCAATTGAACCATCAGGCTTTCTTACTGTATAGTTCAGTTCACATAAAGCAGCATGGCCAGTTCCGGCATTATGACGTTCATTAGAACTTTCAATACCTGGACGATCTAAACGTTCATATAGTTTAATATTCCAATTAGGTTCTATTTCTTTAAGCATAGAACCAAAAGTAGTACTTAATACCCCAGCACCAATAATGACAACTGTTTTTGACTCTTTAGTATTCATAAATAATTCCTCTTCCTTTTTTGTGACTAAGTATTAGTGTAATACAATTCAACTTATAATAAAAATACTCATTTTTAATCTGACTTATTCCATAAAAGAATAGTTTTAAAAGCAACTAAAAAACTCTAAAAGATGCATTAAAGATTTATAAAACTTTAATATATCTTTTTTAGGTAAAAACTTCTGATAATTGTAGGTTCTCTCATTATCTATGATTATTACTTTCTAACTGTATCTAGAAAATCATCTCCCCAATTACAAATTGAAAATACTACTTTATCAAGCTTTAGTCCTATTTCAGTCAATCTATAATCTACTTTAGGAGGGACTACTGGATAGACCGTCCTTTCGAGAATTTTGTCTTGTTCTAGTTCTCTAAGTTGTCTTATTAACATTCGCTGGTTGATATCAGGTAGTTTATTTTGTAATTCACTTAACCTTAAACGATTACTCTGCAAAAGATGGTAAACAATGGCAATCTTCCATCTTCCACCAATGACAGACAGGGCTAAATCTTTCGATGTATAAAATTCTTTATTATTATATTCAATTAGCAATACGAATCCTCCATTTTCATATAGTGACAAAAATGTCAGTATTGTTATTCGAAACAACCAATAACATAATAGCATTATAAAAGATAGAGAGGAGAAACTTTAATGAAATTACAATTAGCAATCGATTTATTAGACCAAAAAGAAGCAGCAAAATTAGCTCAAAAAGTAGAGGAATTCATTGATATCGTAGAAATTGGAACACCAATTGTTATAAATGAAGGACTATCTGCTGTTGAACATATGAGTAAATCAGTCACTAACACACAAGTATTAGCAGATTTAAAAATTATGGATGCTGCTAGTTATGAAGTAAGTCAAGCTGTAAAATTCGGTGCTGACATCGTAACAATTCTGGGTGTTTCTGAAGATGCTTCAATTAAAAGTGCTATCGAAGAAGCGCATAACCATGGCAAAGAATTATTAGTTGATAT
>NZ_KV840049.1:0-1182 GCF_001839105.1 Staphylococcus sp. HMSC62A08
AAAAAAATTGATTAATATTATGATAAAAAAGATACTTAAAGTATCTTACAGCAAGTATCTTCATTTAAAACTATCTGTATTTGTTGCTCATTAATTTGATAATAATTCCAAGTACCATGCTTTTCAGCACTTAATATATTTGCATCTACCAATCTTTTTAAATGGTACGAAAGTTTAGATTGTTTCAATCCTAACATTTCTTCCAAATCGCACACGCACAAAGACTTTGTATCACTTTGACGTATTGATTGTAAAATTTTAAGTCTAATCTTATCTGCAAGTGCATCAAATATCTTTTCATAAAAATCTAATTGTTCTTCTTTATGTACATCTGGATTGGTCTTGATTATTTCCATTTAATCACTTCCATTCTTATATTAGATAATTATTTAAGTCTTTCAACTGCTTGTTTAAAGTTATGTGCAGTTATTTCACCATATGTTTCAATCTTGTTGTTAAAGAAAGAGTATTTCATATATGATACAGCTTCTTTTAAAGAAACTTCTCTTGATATCATAATTAGGTTTAAATAACTAACAAAATAATCAATAGATAATGTACTCGCATGATTTATTCTCATAAAATTGAACTCCTTTATAAAATACTAAAAATAATAAATCAACTTTTTTTGATGTATTAACCATAAATTATTAATTAAATTTTTGCAAGCTACTGATTTATGTTATTTAGGGTACACCCTAATCACACAAAATAAGTTATTGAATTTATAGTAACTTGAACGTATGATTAGGGTGTATATTAATTTGGAGTGAAAATGAATGATTATAGGTTATGCAAGAGTATCTTCGATAGATCAAAATTTAGAGAGACAGATAGATAATTTGAAAACATTTGGCGTAGAGAAAATATTTACAGAGAAACAGTCGGGAAAGTCAGTAGAAAATAGACCCGTATTTCAAGAAGCACTTAACTTTGTGAGAATGGGCGATAGATTTGTAGTAGAATCGATTGATCGCTTAGGTCGTAATTATGATGAAGTGATTAACACAGTTAATTATTTAAAGGATAAAGAAGTTCAATTGATGATTACTAGTTTACCTATGATGAATGAAGTCATTGGCAATCCTTTATTAGATAAGTTTATGAAAGATTTAATCATACAAATATTAGCAATGGTTTCAGAACAAGAACGAAATGAAAATAAACGTCGACAAGCGCAAG
>NZ_KV840050.1:0-278 GCF_001839105.1 Staphylococcus sp. HMSC62A08
TTGATTCATCTTTCCAGATGATTCGTCTAACATGTTCTTTTGTAACTCCGTATAGAGTGTCCTACAACCCCAACAAGCAAGCTTGTTGGTTTGGGCTCTTCCCGTTTCGCTCGCCGCTACTCAGGGAATCGATTTTTCTTTCTCTTCCTCCGGGTACTAAGATGTTTCAGTTCTCCGGGTCTGCCTTCTGACATGCTATGAATTCACATGTCGATAACATGACATCACTCATGTTGGGTTCCCCCATTCGGAAATCTCTGGATCAACGCTTACTTACA
>NZ_KV840051.1:0-263 GCF_001839105.1 Staphylococcus sp. HMSC62A08
TTGCACGACATCAACATATCCATCTTTATTGGCTTCTTTCAATTGTTCTAATGAGAAATTAGATACACCGATGGCTTTAATTTTACCTTCGTCTTTGAGTTCTTTTAACGCTGCTACAGCTTTATCTTTTGGCGTCTCTTCATCAGGAAAATGAATATAATATAAATCAATATAATCTACTTGGAGACGTTTTAAACTATTCTCAACTTGCTGTTTTAAATATTCAGGGTCATTATTTTGTACAACTTCATCGTTATCTTTGA
>NZ_KV840052.1:0-67066 GCF_001839105.1 Staphylococcus sp. HMSC62A08
TTATGCCTAAAAATCAATCGGCGCCCCGAAGGTACGTAGTCTATTAGCTATGGAGAAAGAATGATTCTCTGCGAAGAGAAAGCGATTGAAGCTGATGAATTAAGGAAAGAGCGCAACGAGTTTAGTCGAGCTAAATGAGTCAGCGAGAGACGCGAATGAAGAAAGATGCGAACGCTTGACTCAAGCAGAGGAAGCACCTTAGCGACAGATGGTAGCCCGGCTTACGTCCTAAAGAAAAATAAGGATATTAATCCTTAATTTTTCTTACTTAATGGCATAAAGCCATTAAGAACCGCTGAAGCAATTGCCAGGCAAGTCAGAGACCGTAAGGTCTCTTTTTTTATGCCCAATAATAAAATTATAATTACACAATTCATTTCAAATAAAAAACTCGAAAATGATTACCTGCACGTCACAGAATCATTTTCGAGCAATATTAATTAAAGCATATATTATTAGCTTAAATAAGTAAGGAATATAGCATTTTATTTTCATTAATATATATATTAGAAGGATCAAAGTGGTTCACACGTTCTTTTAATTGAATAAGGTCACTATGATGCTTAAGTTGAATACCAATAATGACTGTACCCGTAGTTTGAGATGTTTTCTTCAGATATTCAAATTTAGTAATATCATCTTGCGAACCTAACACGTCATTTACAAACTCTCTTAAAGCACCAGGTCTTTGAGGGAAGTTTAATATAAAATAGTGTTTCATTTCTTCAAATAAAAGTGAGCGCTCTTCTATTTCTTTCATACGATTGATATCATTGTTACCACCACTTACGACACAAACGACTGTTTTACCTTTAATCTGCGTTCTATAATTTTCAAGAGCAGCTACACTTAATGCGCCTGCAGGTTCAGCTACAATAGCTTGCTTAGAATACATATCTAAGATAGTAGAACATACAGCGCCTTCATCTACTTGAACGTAATCATCTACGTTATCTTTAGCAATTTCAAATGTAATATCTCCAACTCTTGCAACTGACGCACCATCTACAAACTTATCTATATGATCTAAAGTAACGACACGTTGATTCACAACGACTGATTCATACATACTACTAGCACAGCAGGTTCCACTCCAATAATTTGAGTATGTGGGGAGTACGCTTTAAAATATGTGCTAATACCTGAAATTAGGCCTCCACCGCCAATAGCAGCGAATAAATAGTCGAATTTCACGCCATCTGCTTTAGATTGTTCAATGATTTCTTTCGCAAGTGTACCTTGGCCAGAAATTGTATAAACATTGTTAAATGGATCAATGAAGTTCATTTCGTGTTCTTTAGTATAAGTGAGCGCTTCCTCTAAACAATGATCAAACGTATCACCAGTTAATACAACTTCGACATTGTCACTACCAAAAAATTGTACTTGGTTGATTTTTTGAAGTGGTGTGGTTACCGGCATGAAAATAACGGCTTTTAAATTTAATTTTTTAGCAGTGTAAGCAACACCTTGTGCATGATTACCTGCACTTGCGCATGTAATGCCTTTATTTTTAGCCTCATCAGATAATACTGAAATTGCATTGTAGGCACCTCTTAACTTGAACGAACGTACCCATTGAAGGTCTTCTCTCTTTAAATAAACCTTGCAATCATACTTTTGGGAAAGGTAGTGATCAAGTTGTAATGGTGTTTCTTTGGCGATATCTTTAAGACGTAAAAAGGCTTCATCGATATCTTGAGTTGAAACGGTCGTTTTTACTGTCATAATATTCCACACCCTTTAAAATGTTTTTTCATATTTTTCTATTAAATCTTCATATTGTAAAGTAATGGCAATATCATCAAGTCCATTTACTAATTTATTCTTCCATGTTTCATCTATTTTAAAGTTAAAAGTTTGTTCAGGAGATGAAACAGTTTGAGTAGGTAAATCAATGGTTACCTCTTCGAATTGAGCTAAATGTTCACGAGCTTCCTTTTCAAGAGCAATAGGTAACATTGCATTCTTAGTACAGTTCATATAAAAAATATCACTAAAACTGCCAGCAATAATAATATTAAAGCCGTAATCTTTTAATGCCCATGCAGCATGTTCACGACTAGAGCCACATCCGAAATTATCTCCTGTAATTAAAATAGATGCCCCTTTGTATTGTGGCTTATTAGGATTAAATTCTGGATTATCTGAGCCATCAGGTAAATAACGCCACTCATCAAAAGCAAATGGGCCAAAGCCTGTCTTTGAGATTCGTTTAAGGTGTACTTTAGGGATTATTTGATCTGTATCAATATTGTCATAGAAAAGGGGGACAACCTTACCTGTATATGTTGTTATAGGTTGAATATCCATTTATACGACCACCTTTCTTACATCTACAAATCTTCCATTAATAGCTGCAGCAGCTGCCATTGCAGGGGAGACAAGATGTGTTCGTGCACCTTTACCTTGGCGTCCTTCAAAGTTTCGATTACTTGTTGAAGCACAGTGAACACCTTCAGGAACTTGGTCAGGATTCATCCCTAAACACATTGAACATCCAGGCTCTCTCCATTCAAATCCAGCTTCTTTAAAAATAACATCGAGACCGAGAGCTTCAGCTTCTTTCTTAACTGTTCTTGAACCAGGAACAACGATAGCAGTGATATTAGGATGAACTTTATTTCCTTTAACGATACGACTTGCTTCTAATAAATCAGATAATCTTGCATTGGTACATGATCCAAGAAAAACATATCCTAATTCAATATCTTCGGCTTTTTGACCAGGTTTGAGGCCCATATAATGATATGCGCGTTCATCGTTTGAATCTTTGATTTTAGGAAATGGACTACTGAAATTAACACCCATTTCAGGATTTGTTCCCCAAGTTACTTGAGGTTCAAGGTTAGAAACATCTAATTCAATGACTTTATCAAAATGTGCATCCTCATCTGAATAAAGTGTTCTCCACCAATCAATAGATTGATTAAAGTTACTTGCATAAGGACGGCCTTTAACATATTCAAATGTAATTTCATCTGGTTGCATCATGCCATACTTTGCTCCGGCTTCAATAGCCATATTACAGATTGTCATACGTGCTTCCATAGACAAACTTTTTATTGTTTCTCCTGTAAATTCAAGGGCATATCCAGTACCAAAATCTACACCATATTGGTTAATTAAATAGAGTATAATATCTTTAGCATAAACACCTGTATGTAATTGGCCATTAATATCTATCTTCAAATTTTTAGGTTTTGTTTGCCATAAAGTTTGAGTTGCAAAGACATGCTCAACTTCACTAGTACCAATACCGAACGCAATTGCACCAAATGCACCATGTGTAGCTGTATGTGAGTCACCGCATACAATTGTTTTACCTGGTTGTGTCAATCCAGTTTCCGGTCCAACCATATGAACAATACCTTGCTCATCAGATCCCATATCAAAGATGTGTACCCCAAAATCTTTAGCATTTTTCTGTAATGTCGTAATTTGTTTATTAGCAATCTCGTCTTTAATATTGAAAATATCAATAGTAGGAACGTTATGGTCTAATGTTGCGAAGGTAAGATCTGGTCTTCTAAGTTTTCGATTTTGAATTCTGAGTCCCTCAAATGCTTGAGGAGAAGTAACTTCATGTATGAGATGCAAATCTATATATAATAATTGAGGTTCACCTTCGTTTCCGTGTAGAACATGTTTATTCCATACTTTATCGAATAGTGTTAGTCCCATCATACTTCTCCTCCCTTTTATGAATATTGATTCTTTAGTAGTTTAAATATATCTGAAGTGTTGCATTGACCACCTAAATCAGCAGTCGTTTTACCAGATTTAATTAAAGCAAAGACATGGTCTTCAAGTTCTTTGGCAGCTTTAGGTTGGTTTAAACTTTCCCTTAAGCAAAGCGCTAATGACAAAATCATGCCAAATGGATTTGCAATGTCCTGATTTGCAATATCTGGCGCAGATCCATGGATGGGTTCATACAAGCGAGTTCCTTGATTACTGAAACTTGCTGAAGGTGATAATCCAAGAGAACCAGGAATCACTGATGCTTCGTCACTTAGAATATCCCCAAATAAATTTTCGGTGACGATGACATCAAATTGCGTAGGTCGAGTGATTAAATGCATACTGCAGGCATCTACTAAAAGATGATTGACTTCTACATCTGGGTAATCTGCTTTAACTTCTTCAACAGTTTGACGCCATAGTTTACTAGAAGATAAAACATTTTCTTTGTCTACAGAAGTTAATTTTTTTCTTCTATTTTGTGCTAAGTCGAAAGCGACTCTTACAATTCTTTCAATTTCCTCACGCGTATAAGTTAAAGAGTCTAAAGCAGAAGTAGCATCATAGTGACTCGGTTCACCAAAATAAATACCACTAGTTAACTCTCTAACAATAACTAAATCAGTTCCTTTGACACGTTCCTCTTTTAAAGGAGAAAGGTGGCTTGTCCCCTCAGTGACAATGGTAGGACGGATATTTGCGTATAAATTTAATGATTTTCTTAATTTCAGTAACCCATGCTCTGGTCGATTGTTTGGATTAGTCCATTTCGGACCGCCTATAGCACCTAATAAGATTGCATCAGCATTTTTACATGCTTCTAATGTTTTATCAGATAGGGGAGTGCCATAGTTGTCTATGGCCGCCCCTCCAAAATGATGTTCTTCAAGTTGATATTCAAAATCATATAGTTCACTAATTAACTTGAGAAGTTCTAAAGTACCATTTAAGATTTCTGGACCAATCCCATCTCCCGGAAGTGCAACGATGTGATAACGCATTATTGAATACCTTCCTTTTCTTGATTTTCAGATACATATTTAGCATGGGCTTCAATATAAGCTTTGCATGATGCTTGTAAAATATCGTGATCGAAACCAATACCATTGACAGATTTTCCTTCGATAATTAAGCTCACATGTACTTCAGCTTGCGCATCTGTACCTTCTGTAACGGAGTCAATTCTATAATCAATGAGCTCTGTTTGACGTTTGAAAATGCGATCAACAGCATTATAAATGGCAACAATTGAACCAGTACCAATACTTGAATCTTGATAAGTTTGTCCGTTGTTATCTTTAATAACTACAACAGCACTTTGTAATCCTTTGGATACATATTGAAGTTGTAAATTCTCGAGTTGATAGATTGCATTTTGTTCATGTTCAGAACCTTGAATAATTGCGTGGATGTCACGATCTGATACTGCTTTCTTCTTATCAGCAACTTCTTTAAATTGCTTGAATAGCGCAATTTGATCTTCAGGACTAATGTCGTATCCTAGTACTTTTAATTTTTCTGCAAAAGCGTGTTTACCAGAAAGTTTACCAAGTGGTAATTCAGTAGTACTGACACCGACTAATTGAGGTGTCATGATTTCATACGTTTCACGATGTTTCAGTACACCATCTTGATGAATACCAGATTCATGACTAAACGCATTTTGTCCTACGATGGCTTTGTTTCTAGGTACTCGTATGCCCGCATAACGTGAAATAAGATCAGATGTTTTTTTCGTTTCACCGAGTTTAATTTGAGATTCTATACCATAATGATCACGTCTGACATATAGTGCTAGCGCTACCTCTTCGAGTGCAGCATTTCCTGCACGCTCACCGATACCATTGACTGTGCCTTCAATACGTCTTGCACCACCTTCAATAGCTGCTAAACTATTTGAAACCGCCATTCCTAAATCATCATGACAATGTGCACTAAATACGATTGGATTATCTGAATGAATGGATTCAGTTAATGTTTTAAAAATTTGACCATATTCAGTAGGATAGCTAAATCCTACTGTGTCTGGGATATTGATGATTGTTGCACCAGCATCCACAGCAGTTTGAACACAATCAATTAAGAACGGAATTTCAGTTCTCGTCGCATCTTCAGGAGAGAATTGTACGACTTCGAAATATTGCTTAGCATATGATACATGTTCTTTGATAGATTCTAATACTTCCGCTTGAGTCATTTTTAATTTATGTTCTAAATGGATAGGTGAGGTAGCTATAAAGACATGAACTTGAGGTTTAGCTGCTAACTTTGTAGCTTCATATACTGCATCTATATCTGCTTTTTTACATCTAGCTAATCCACAAACAGCAGTTGTAGTTAATGCCTTTGCAATCGATTCAACAGATTTGAAACTACCTGTACTTGAAGCGGGGAATCCAGCTTCAATCACATCTACACCCCATTTTTCTAATTGCTTTGCAATTTTTAATCTTTCATCAAATGTAAAGTTGACACCTGGCGTTTGTTCTCCATCTCTAAGTGTTGTATCAAAAATTTGAATATGGTCTTCCATTTTAAAACACCTCTTGAATTTAATAATTATTTTTCAATGCTTTTAGATTTAATAAATGGCATCATTTCACGAAGCTCACGACCCACCGCTTCAATTTCATGACCATGTTGTTGTTCACGTAATTGATAGAATTCTTTAAAGCCATTTTCATTATCTTTAACAAAACGATTAGCAAAGTTACCGTTTTGGATATCTTCTAATACAGTTTTCATGTTGTTTTTAACTTCTGGAGTGATGACACGTGGTCCAGATACATAATCACCAAATTCGGCAGTATTTGAAATAGAATAGCGAACGTTTTCCATACCGCCTTCATACATTAAATCAACGATTAATTTCATTTCATGTAATACTTCGAAGTAAGCTAATTCTTTTTGATAACCAGCTTCTACTAAAGTTTCAAAACCACTTTGAATTAATTTATGGATACCACCACAAAGTACAGCTTGTTCACCGAATAAATCAGTTTCAGTTTCTTCTTTAAATGTTGTTTCAATAACACCAGCACGTGTAGCACCAATACCTTTGGCATAGCTTAAAGCGATATCACGTGCATTTCCAGTAGCATCTTGTTGTACACCAAATAATGAAGGTACTGCACTGCCTTCAACGAATGTACGTCTTACAAGATGGCCTGGTCCTTTAGGAGCTACTAAAAATACATCTACATCAGCAGGAGGTTGAATAACACCAAAATGAATGTTAAAACCGTGGGCGAAAGCTAGGGCATTACCAGCTTCTAAGTTAGGTGCGATTTCATTTTTGTATACGTTACCTTGGATTTCATCTGGTAATAAAACCATAACGACATCTGCTTGTTTTGTAGCTTCACTTACTGGATACACATCGAAACCATCTTTTTTAGCTTTATCGTATGAGTGTCCAGGACGGATACCGATGATGACATCATAGCCACTATCTTTTAAGTTTTGCGCGTGGGCATGTCCTTGTGAGCCATATCCGATTACTGCAATTTTTTTACCTTGTAATGCGTCTTTAGTTACAGATCCATCATAATAAACTTTTGTCATAGTAAATTCCTCCAATTACTTCATATAAATTCGAAATTTTCAAAATATTTATATTGTAAAAATGAGTAAGATGTTAGTTATGTTTAAATATTCAACTTTTTACAACACTAGCGCATCAAATCATTTTTTATATACTTGTAACACTTAATACATTAATTTGTTGTTCTAATTTCTTTAAAAGAATATTGAAAGCAGTGTCATCGTCAATATTGACCTTAAGTTCCATATTGGAAATACCATCTTGTTCTGAGCGTTTAACATGTAATTCATCAATGTTACATTGTAATCTGACAAATGCGCTTGTAATACGATTTAATGTGCTAACTTGATCAGCGACAACGAATTGAATTGTGCGTTTCATTATAATCCCTCCATCTCATTGTTCGATTTACCGCTTGGCACCATCGGAGTAACAGGTTCAACAGGGGAGATACGCACTTCAATCAATGCTGGTCCTTCATGAGCAAATGCTGCGTCAATTTGTGACTCGAGCTTATCAGGTGTATCAATTAAATATCCATTGATGCCATATGCTTCAGCCATTTTCATAAAATCGGGTTGATCATTAAATACGGAATGTGAGAAACGTTGATTAAAGAATTTATCTTGCCATTGTTTAACCATACCTAAAGTACCGTTATTAATTAAAACGATTTTTACATTTAAATGATATTCAGGTAATAACGCCATCTCTTGATTAGTCATTTGGAAACCGCCGTCACCAACAAAGCAAACCACTGTTTTATCTGGTTCAGCGAGTTGTGCACCAATGGCTGAAGGTATGCCAAATCCCATTGTTCCTAAACCACCGCTAGTGACCCATTGTCCATGATTTTTAAATGGATAGAATTGTGCTGCCCACATTTGATGTTGTCCTACGTCTGTAGTAACGATGGCCTCTCCGTGAGTAATCTTTCCAATATATTCAATGGCTTTTTGAGGTTTACTGAACGTAGAATCGTCGTTGTCATATTTAAATGGATGTTTCTGCTTATTGGCTTTACAGTATTGAATCCATTGTTCATGTGGGGCTGTTGAGACATTTTCAGAGAATAAAGCTTCTAAAACGCGTTTACAATCAGCGACAATACCTAAATCTGTATCAATGACCTTATTGATTTCAGAAGGGTCAATATCCACGTGCACAATCTTAGCATTAGGTGCGAATGCATCAGGTTTACTAGCAAGACGGTCATCAAATCTACTACCTAAGTTAATGAGTAAATCACATTCTGTAAGAGCCATATTACTTGCGTATGAGCCGTGCATACCACCCATACCTAGGAATAGGGGATGTTCGTACGGAATAGCTCCTAAACCTAAAAGTGTCGTGACGGTTGGAATTTGGTGTTTAGTGACAAATTCTGTTAATCGTTGATTAGATTTAGAATGATTAATACCTGCACCGGCGAGAATGACAGGTCTTTCTGCTTCTTTAATATAAGAAACTAATGTTTGAATATCTTCAGCTTCTGGCTCGCTCTTTACATCATATCCTGGCAAATTGATTTCATTGGATAGTCCCACGTTAGTTGATAAAATCCCCATATCTTTTGGGAAATCGATCACTACTGGACCTTTTCTTCCTGAATTGGCCACATGAAAGGCTTCATGTACGATTCTAGGTATATCTTCAACATTTTTGACTTGATAATTTTGCTTAGTAATCGGGGTAGTCATTGAAAGTAGATCAGCTTCTTGGAACGCATCTTTACCAATTCCAGGTGTCGCAACTTGACCAGTAAAGACTACTAATGGTAACGAGTCACTATGAGCATCAGTGATACCTGTAATAGCATTCGTAGCTCCAGGACCACTGGTTACTACAACAACACCCGTCTTACCTGAAACACGTGCATATCCTTCAGCAGCATGCGTCGCACCTTGTTCGTGTCTAGCTAAAATATGTTTAATTTGACCATCATAGAATGTATCATACAGCGGTAACACTGCACCGCCTGGATAACCGAAAATGAAATCCACATCTTCGTGTTGTAATGCTTCGACCAAAAGTTTAGAACCACTTCGCATTTGATTCACTGTTTGCGATTTTAAATATTCAGGTTCTGTAGATTTAGCAACTTTTAAAGTGTCAGTTGCATCTGTGTCTAATGTAGTAAATGAGGGACTTTCTTTTTGATTAGACATTTTTATCATCTCCAATTTAAATAAGGTTTTCTGGGACTTGCATAATTCCACCTGTGTTAGCACTTGTAACTAACGCAGTGTATCTTGCAAGGTAACCTGTTTTAACTTTAGCTTTAAACGGTTTGAGTGCTTCACGACGACGATAGAGTTCTTCTTGTGGTTGATCGACATCTAGCTTTCTATTTATTAAATCTATCGTGATTTCGTCTCCATCTTTGATTAAGCCGATTGGACCTCCAGAAGCGGCTTCTGGAGAAATATGTCCAACTGCAATACCTCTCGTTGCACCAGAAAATCTACCATCAGTAATAAGCGCCACATCTTTACCTAATCCTCTTCCAACAATTGATGAAGTAGGGGCTAACATTTCTGGCATACCAGGGCCGCCTTTAGGACCTTCGTATCTAATGACAACCACATGGCCTGCACGGACAGTATGATTATCAATAGCTTCAACGGCTTCATCATGTGAATTAAAACAAATTGCTTTACCTTTAAATACTTTAATAGAAGGATCTACACCGCCTACTTTAATCACTGCACCTTTAGGCGCTATATTACCAAAGAGAATTGAAAGGCCACCTTGATGATCATAAGGTTGTTCTAGAGGATGAATGACATCGAAATTTTTAATTTCTTTACCTTCATTGTTCTCTCTTAACG
The DNA here is from genome assembly GCF_001839105.1 of Staphylococcus sp. HMSC62A08. Taxonomy (NCBI): domain Bacteria; kingdom Bacillati; phylum Bacillota; class Bacilli; order Caryophanales; family Staphylococcaceae; genus Staphylococcus; species Staphylococcus sp. HMSC62A08. The sequence continues at coordinate 10,120 of NZ_KV840052.1, forward strand.
TTTTACCAGTTACTGTTAACCGATCAGGATGTAATGTACCATCTTTCTTCATTAATTCATTGATAATGGCTGGTACACCACCAGCTTGGTGTACATCATGCATAGAATATGATGAGCTAGGCGCAATTTTTGATAAGTAAGGTGTTTTTTTAGCAATTTCATTAATACGTTCTAAGTCATAATCCACACCAGCTTCATTGGCGATTGCTAAAGTATGTAACACTGTATTTGTTGAACCACCCATGGCCATATCTAATGCGAAGGCATCATCAATCGCTTCACGCGTCACGATGTCTCTTGGTTTGATATCGTTTTTAATATTTTCAACTAAACGAAAGGCTGCTTGACGAATCATTTCACGGCGTTGATCACTCACTGCTAAAGCAGTACCGTTATATGGAAGGGCAAGTCCTAAAACTTCCATTAAACAATTCATTGAATTTGCGGTGAACATCCCTGCACAGGAACCACAAGTAGGGCAAGCGTTCTGTTCCATATCTAGAAACTCTTCTTTAGAAATTGAACCTTCTTTGAAAGCACCAACCGCCTCAAACATTGATGATAAAGTGAGAGCCTTACCTTGAGCAGATAATCCTGCTTTCATAGGGCCACCTGAACAAAAGATTGCAGGTACATTTGTACGCACAGCTGCTAGTATCATGCCAGGCGTTATTTTGTCGCAATTTGGAATATAAAATACGCCATCGAACCAGTGGGCATTAATCACAGTTTCGGCTGCATCTGCAATAATTTCTCTAGAAGGTAACGAGTACCTCATTCCGATGTGTCCCATCGCGATGCCGTCATCTACACCAATCGTGTTAAATTCGAATGGGATAGCACCTGCTTCACGAATTGCTTCTTTAGCAATATCAGCAAGTTCTCTAAGATGAACATGCCCTGGCACAATATCTATGTAGGAATTGCAAATTGCCACAAAAGGTTTATTCATATCTGTAGGTTGATGAAGTGCGCCCGTAGCGTGTAAAAGACTTCTTGCTGGAGCTTGGTGATCTCCTTTTTTGATCATGTCGCTTCGCATTTTTGATTCCCCCGTATTTGTATTAAGAAAATAAAAAAACGCCCCAATGATTATTGGGACGTTTGTAAGTCCCATTCAACTAGAAATAGGACTTAAACATTTAGTAGGTCATGCTAACTAAAGTTCGAGTCCTTACGAGTATAATAAAATGATAATAGCATTTGTAGTTGTCGGTTGATTGAGCGTAGTATGATAAGTCATTTTATTATACTCCTTTCGATGAATGGTTAATTATTCTTAATAGTTTGAATTGTTTTAAAATTTGATAAACCCAATTTACTACATGAGGTGAATCGTGTCAATAATAATTTAGAATTTTCTAACAATTTATTTTTGATTACGACTTAGAATTTTCACAAAGAAATTTACAATAAAATTTGTTACAATAAATGAGTTAACAATGGACGTATTAATAATAAATGAGAGATACAAAATTAAAGATAAAAGATTACAAAACATATCATCAAAAATAGGAGAATGAATGTTGATTACGATACACAATTTGGATGAGATGAAACAATTTGCTGAATTTCTAGTTAAAAATGTAAAAGTTGGAGATATCATTTTATTAAATGGAGACTTAGGTGCAGGTAAAACGACATTAACTCAATTTATTGGGAAAGCACTAGGTGTTAAACGAACAATTAATTCACCAACGTTTAATATTATAAAATCGTATAAAGGTGATGAATTAAAGTTACACCATATGGATTGTTACCGCTTAGAAGACCAAGAAGAAGACTTAGGCTTTGATGAATATTTTGAAGATCAAGCAATTACTGTTATAGAGTGGAGTCAATTTATCAAAGATTTACTGCCACCACAACATCTTATCATTAATATTAAAGTCAAAAATGAAAATGAACGTGTGTTAACAATTGAATCTCATGGAGACCATTACGACATGATGAAGGAGGTGTTGGTAAATGAATTATCTACTCATTGATACATCTAATCAGCCCCTATCAGTAGCATTAATGCAGGATAATCAAGTCATCGCGGAGAAGACGACCAACATTAAACAAAATCATTCAGTTCAATTGATGCCTGAAATTCAAAAATTATTTGAACAATCTCAGATCGATAAACAAGATATTACGGATATTGTTGTGGCAGAAGGACCGGGCTCTTATACAGGTTTAAGAATTGGTGTAACTGTAGCTAAAACACTTGCTTATGCGTTACAAACACGATTATATGGTGTGTCTTCATTAAAAGCACTTGCTGCTACTGTTAAAGATGATGATAGGTTATTGGTTCCTATTTTCGATGCGCGTAGAGAAGCAGTGTATACAGGTGTTTATCGGAATGTTGATGAAAAGCTTGAAACGGTCATTGAAGATGGCTATTTACCAATAAGTGAACTTAAAGATAAACTTCACGCATTGAATCAAGATTATGTATATGTAGGATTCAATATTGAAAACATTGCGCACCTATTAGATAGTGAAGTTATTGAGAATTTACCAAGTGCAGCAGTCATGAAATCGCTCATTCAAGAACCTGAAGATATTCATACATTTGCACCTAAATATCATAAATTATCAGAGGCGGAACGAAATTGGTTAAACCAACAGAAGAACAATTAAATATTAGGAAAATGAGCGTAAAAGATGTACCTCAAGTCTTTGATATAGAACGGGAAAGTTTCAATGACAGTTCATGGACAATTGATGCGTTTTATCATGAGATTGAACACAATCAATTTGCGAATTATTTCGTGATTGAATATGACGATAAGATTATAGGTTACCTAGGTTTATGGATTGTGATTGATCAAGCACAAATTACTACTGTTGCGATTAAAGAGCAATTTAGAGGATATGGACTAGGGCAGTTATTATTAAAATATGTTAAAAACTATGCTAGCCATACGTGTGAAGTGATGAGCTTAGAAGTGCGTTTAGATAACGAAGTCGCACAACATGTATATAAAAATTTAGGTTTTCAATATGGTGGAAAAAGAAAAAATTATTACGGTGAAGGTGAGGATGCGTTAGTGATGTGGGTGAACTTAAAATGACTCAACAAACATTAATTCTAGCAATAGAAACAAGCTGCGATGAAACTAGTGTAAGTGTGATTAAGAATGGTACTGAAATACTTTCTAATACAGTACTGAGCCAAATTGATAGTCATAAACGATTCGGTGGCGTCGTTCCTGAAGTTGCAAGTCGACACCATGTTGAAGGCATGACAGCGACAATTGAAGAATCGCTAACAACAGCCAATATGACTATGGAAGACATTGACGCGGTTGCTGTAACGCAAGGTCCAGGCTTAATCGGGGCATTACTGATAGGAATTAACGCAGCGAAAGCGCTCGCGTTTGCTTATGATAAGCCTATTATTCCTGTACACCATATCGCTGGACACATTTATGCCAATCATTTAGAACAGCCACTTACATTTCCTTTAATGGCGCTTATCGTTTCTGGCGGACATACAGAATTAGTTTATATGAAAGATCATTTAAACTTTGAAGTTATAGGTGAAACAAGAGATGATGCGGTCGGTGAAGCATACGATAAGGTAGCACGTACAATCGATTTACCTTATCCAGGCGGTCCACAAATCGATCAGCTAGCTGCGAAAGGTAAGGATGCATATAACTTTCCTAGGGTTTGGTTGGAAAAGGACAGCTATGACTTTAGCTTTAGCGGACTTAAAAGTGCTGTTATTAATAAATTGCATAATCTACGCCAAAAAAATGAAGAAATCGTAGCCGAAAATGTTGCGACGAGTTTTCAAAATAGTGTAGTTGAAGTATTAACGTATAAAGCGATGCATGCATGTAAATCATATGGTGTTCAACGTCTTATCGTTGCTGGTGGAGTAGCGAGCAATAAGGGGTTAAGAGCCTCACTTAAAACTGCATGTGAGAATGAGGGGATTACGCTTACGATTCCTAGTCCATCTTTATGTACAGATAATGCGGCTATGATTGGTTCAGCTGGACATTATTTATATCAAGCAGGCTTACGTGGCGATTTGTCGCTTAACGGTGAAAATAATATCGATATCGAAGATTTTTCAATTGAATAAGTAAATGAGAAAGCTCCATTTAACGTATAACATGAAACTGTAGTCATACGTTGAATGGAGCTTTTAATATAGATAGAAAGTTTATTAGGATAATGTAGTTATTCTTTAACTTGTTCTTTAGCGCGTTCATAAATAGCATTAGGAAATTGTGTGATTCTAAGTAATTCAATGGCATTACGCGTATTGGCTTTGCCGGGTTTAATTTTATAATCAAAGTAAATTTCATTATTGTTAATAGATTCATTGAAGTGATAATTGTGGTAATCCCTTTCCAATAATGACGATAATTCAATGTCATGTGTCGCAGCTACAACTTGATAGTTAGGTAATGCATTCAAATAGCTGAGTACAGATTCTGAAGCAGCAATACGCTCTGTCGTATTTGTACCTTTAAAAATTTCATCTATGAAACAGTAAATTGTACCTTGTGTATCAATATTAAATAGGCGTCTGATGGACTTCAATTCAGCCATAAAGTAACTATCGCCTGACAATACGTCATCAGCATTGGCCATAGAAGTGTAAACATAGCCAGGTTTGCATTTAAACATATTAGCTGTTGCAGTTCGAAGGGATTGCGACATTATGATATTTAACGCTACGGCTTTCATAAATGTTGATTTCCCTGAAGCATTGGAACCAGTGAGCAGTATGTGATTGTCGAGATTTAAATCATTAGGTACCGCTACATCTTCGTCAATTAATGGATGTATTAAATTTTGAAAATGCACACCATCAACTGACTCATCTATAACTGGTTCACAGTAATAAGATAATGTACGTCTATACATGGCAAGAGAATAGTGATTATCAAGCGTACTTATATAGTCATAACATTTCATTACTTCATCCTGATATTTGAAATAACTATGTTGAATAAGATGAAACAGTACGTAATCAATCATAAAAATTAATTTTACAAAGAGAATTGAACTGGTTACAAAATCAGGTGATTCTATCTTAGCTAGAAATCCACTAAACCTACGAGACGTCTTAAAATGATTAAAATTAACATCTAGTTCAGGTGTGCCCTCTAATTTACTCAATGCAAGACATTGCTTGATGACATTCGCAGTATAGAAGATCGACTTTAAGTCTTGATCATAGGTCTTCTTAAGATTCATCGATAACGTTACATTTAAGATTAAAGCACCGATGAATAAAAACAGGCCTGACCCAGGTGAAATAAACATTATCGGCAAAGTAACGATAGGTAATAATGGACAAAACATTTATAAATTATTTCGAGAAATAGGACTTAATTGGTCTGGAAATAACGGATAAACATTTTTTCCTATTTTAGAAAGTATGTAAGATACATTTAAACGGAATGATTTATCATCATTGTAGCGTTGTATGAGTGATTGATCCTCTATTTTAAACATACCTCTTAAAGTGGCATATAATTTCATTTCTCCTATAGCAGTAAAATTAAAGTTGATTTTATGAAATAATGCGCTCAAATTTAAATCGGACCAAGTTTTATCATCGATAAGTGGATGTTTCTTTTCAAATTCGTCTTTATACGTTTGATACTGAGCATCAAATCGTGAGTTAGGACGTATAAACGATTCTAATTTTGATTTATTATCCCAAAGTGTATTAATTTTAGTGATAAGTTTGCGTCTTTCTATTATAGATACAACTATATTTACGATTGCTACAAGTAAAATAAATATGAGAATGATTAGTGCTAAAGTTAAGTTGTTAGTCATAGAATTCTCCCTTATGTATTTATATTTAAATTATTCCATAAATAAATTTTAGACTCAAACCTTCTTACTGAAATAAAAATGTCAATAGGGAACGTGCGTACTTATCAACAAAATGTGCGTAACTTGTGGATAAACACTGTTGAAAAGTGTGGATATAGGGGTGAATAACTCGAATGATTTAAAGGAAAAGTGTTAATTTACCTGTGGATAACTAGGATATCTCTGTGGATAGCCATCATATCCACGATAAACGGTGTGAATAATATTTGTGTAATAACATACTAAAAGACACTAAAAAGTAAGAAATTCTACTTCTCAGTGCCTTCGATGATATTAGTGATTTATAATTTTTCTTGTAATTCTTCCCATTCAAACATTACTTGTTCTAATTTTTGTTCGGTTTCATTTTTTTCTTCAGCTAATTCAGCAGCTTTAATAGGATCATTAAATACTTCCGGTTGCGTCAATTGTTCTTCAATATAAGAAATATGTGTTTCAAACGCTTCAATTTTAGCTTCGCATTGTTCAATTTGACGTTCTATTTTTCTTTGATCTCGTTTTTGTTGCTTTTGGTTCATATATGATGAAGGCTTTGTTGTGCTATTATTTTTCACATTTTCAGCATCATTTTTTAACTCTTGTTGTGCCTTTAATGCAGCAGCTTCTTCAGTTTTTTCAATGTAATATTGATAATCACCGAGATACATTTGTCCACCTTGATAATTGAGGTCAAATACTTTATTTGCAAGTTGATTAATAAAATATCGATCATGTGAGACGAAGATAATTGTTCCTTCAAAATGTTTTAATGCTTGTTCTAGCATTTCTTTAGAATCGATATCTAAGTGGTTGGTCGGTTCGTCGAGAATTAAGACATTATCTCTTTGTAGCATTAATAAAGCTAACTGCAAACGTGCTTTTTCGCCACCGGATAAGTCATTAATAATTTTCTTCACATCTTCTTGAACAAATAAGAAGCGACCTAGTACAGCTCGTACATCTTTTTCATTCATCGTAGGATATTGATCCCATACATAATCTAAAATTGTTTTATTCGATTTAAATTCTGCTTGTTTCTGATCATAATAACCAATTTGAAGATTTGCACCAAAGGTGATGCTACCGCCAAGATTGTCTTGTTTTTGGGCAATTGTTTTAATTAGCGTAGTCTTTCCAACACCATTAGGACCAATCACAGCTATATGATCGCCTTTAGAAACTTCAATATTAATGGGTTCAGTAATAGGAGCGTCATAACCAATTTTTAAATTTTTGATGTGCATGACATCATTTCCGGTATTTCTTTCAAAACCAAATTGTATATTCGCACTTCTTGCATCAATCATTGGTTTATCTATGCGTTCCATTTTTTCTAATGTTTTGCGACGACTCTTTGCCATACCACTGGTAGATGCGCGGGTAATATTTTTCTCTACGAATGTTTCTAAACGCTTAATTTCTTTTTGTTGTTTTTCGTATTCTTGCATACGCTTTTCATAATATTGATCGCGTTGTTCAATAAATTGTTCATAATTACCTACATAACGTTTCACATCTCCAAGTGCGACGTCATAAATTTGAGTGACGATTTTATCTAAGAAATATCTATCATGACTGATAATTACGATGGCACCTTTAAAATATTTTAAGTAGTCCTCTAACCATTTTGTAGTTTCTAAATCTAAATGGTTGGTTGGTTCATCAAGTAAGAGTAGGTCAGGCTCGTTTAACAACATTTGTGCAAGCGAGAGGCGTGTTTTTTGACCACCACTAAAATCATTAATAGGTTTATCAAAATCATTCTCAGTAAAGTTTAGGCCATGAAGTACGGTTTTAATTTTACTTTCATATTGATAACCTTCCAGTTGTTCAAAACGATTCGTTAGCGATTCATAACGTTCCATATGTTCTTGATATGTTTCTGATTCGTATTCATGTGTATGTTGTGCAAGCCAATCAGTTTCTTCCTTAATTAGACTTTCCATATTTTTGATATGTTCAAATGGTTTTGACATCTCTTCGAAAACGGTAGCCGTTGAATTAAGTGTCATTTGTTGGGTAAGATAACCTAATTTTAAATTCTTTATCTTAGAAATGTGACCACTATCATAACTTTCTACGCCAGCGATAATCTTCATAAGTGTAGACTTTCCAGCACCATTTCTACCAACAACACCGATTCTCTCACCGGTTTTAACTTCAAAGTCTACATCAGTAAATATATCTTCACCATCGAACGATTTAGAGATGTCATTAAGTTGTAAAAGTATCATTCGATTCTCACCTTTCTAATTCAATTAAATAGTTATAGACTATACATAAACAATAAGATTTCAAATTTTTTAATTTTGTGCGAATTTTTAATTGTTAAACTTTATTATTCTCCAAAATAAAATTCGCTTGCCTAAAGAGACCTTATGATTAAGCTTATAATTAACTCAATTATCTTTATTTTACAGCATTCCCGCATCACATGAAACTGGGATATTTATTTTTAAAAATCAATAATGTATAATATTTAAGTATTCATTGTAGGCAATTATTTGTATATTTAAACGCCTTACAACTTGCACGTTAAAATGTTTGAATACATAAATATATTTCATTCAAACTTTAAGGGGGACCTATGATATGCCAGAACACACTAAAATTCCTCGTGCTACATTAAAGCGTTTACCTTTGTACTATAGATTTGTAAGTACATTAAAATCTAAGGGTATTGACCGTGTGAATTCCAAAGCAATTAGTGAAGCTTTACAAATAGATTCAGCAACAATACGTCGTGATTTTTCATATTTTGGCGAATTGGGTAAAAAGGGTTATGGTTATAACGTTGATAGTATGCTTGAGTTTTTTAAATCAGAGATTAGTGAAAGTGACGAAATCAAAATTGCGATTGTAGGCGTAGGTAACTTAGGCCGTGCATTACTTACGTATAATTTCTCAATTCATGATGAAATGACAATTACTGAAGCGTTTGATATTAATGAAGATGTAATTGGAGAACAAGTTGGTAAAGTTGTAGTTAAACATAATAATGAGATTCAATCTAGATTAGCAGCTGAAGAAATCGATGTCGTTATTTTAACTACGCCTGAAAATGTAGCACAACAAGTTACTGATCAACTTGTAGAAGCGGGCGTCAAAGGGATACTTAACTTCACTCCAAGTCGAATCAAGACACCACAACATGTACAAGTTCATCACATCGATTTAGGTATTGAACTACAATCATTATTATTCTTTATGAAAAATTACAGTAATGGCAATTAATACATTGATAAGCATCCGTTAAAGGGTGCTTTTTTGTTATGAAAAAAATGATATAGTATACATAATCATACAAAGGGGTGCACGCAAAAATGAGAGTTGAAGCAAATTGTAGTTATAAAGCACACATACCTCAAATGTTAACTGTTCCAGGAAAATTAATATTAGATGATCATACAATAATATTTAAAGCTTATGGCAAAGATCATACACCATTTGACTTGCAGTTTGATACTGACAAAGTTGTTCGATATAAGCAATCTAAAGGCTTGTTAGGTGGTAAATTATTCATTTATTACAATGACCATGAGTGGTATAAGTTTAGACATTTTTCAAAAGAGGATTTAAAAGCAATCAATGTAGTATTGAAAATAAATTAATTTCTAAAAATATAGTAAAAACCATTGATAATCCGAGAAAAATTAGTAATTCAAATTATATGCGTATGCTTCCCTAGGGTGCCGTCTCCGTCTGTAGTCTTCGACTGGCATTTCTCCCTCGGGATTTAGTGCATATATTTTTGAAGTTTATTGAAAATAAAGTTATTTAATCTGTATGGGCTCTAATTTTAAAAGTCAAAAAATGATAAGTTTGCAAAAATTGAAAATTTCCATTATAATACCTTATTATTTATATCGGAAATAGGTGATTAAATGACTTGGATGATAATTAGTGGACTCATCGTCGGTGTGTTACTAGGATTTGTAATGCAACGTACAAGATTCTGTCTCGCAGGCGGGTTCAGAGATATGTATGTTCAAAAAAGTAATAAAATGTTCTATGCCTTACTGGTAGCAATCACAGTTCAGAGTATAGGGCTACTCATATTGACAAGCTTTGGAGCTATTAAAGTGCCGACTCATACATTTCCTGTAGTTGGAACCATTATAGGTTCGTTTATCTTCGGCATAGGTATAGTACTCGCAGGTGGATGTGCCACTGGAACGTGGTATCGTGCTGGTGAAGGACTCATAGGTAGTTGGGTTGCCCTCATCTTATACGCAGTGACTTCTGCAATTACAAAAACGGGTGTATTACTTCCATTGATGAATGTAATCAATCGACCTACTAACGTGAATGCGAGTGTAAGTCATTCAACAGGCATTCCGAACTGGGTACTTGTTTTAATTTTAACAGTGATTACAATCACTTTAGTTGTAAGAACTATACGTAAACCTAAGGTAATGGTGCCTAAATTAAAGCAAAAGCATACGGGTATTCGACATTATTTATTCGAAAGAAGATACCATCCATTTGTTGCAGGCATTGTTGTAGGTTTAATCGCACTACTTGCATGGCCAATGAGCGAATCCACTGGTCGTCCTTATGGACTTGGGATTACGACACCATCTGCTAATTTAATAAACTTTTTAGTCTCAGGTAATTCTAAATTTATCGATTGGGGCGTACTTTTAGTACTTGGTATCTTTGTAGGTTCTTATATCGCCGCAAGAGGTTCAAAAGAATTTAAATGGCGCCTTCCAGATAAAAAGACCATTCGTAATAGTGCCTTCGGTGGAATACTGATGGGGTTTGGTGCATCTGTAGCTGGAGGTTGTTCAATCGGTAACGGCCTTGTAGAAACTGCCACAATGAGTTGGCAAGGATGGATAGGCTTAGGATCAATGATTATTGGAGTATGGTTTATGAGTTACTTTATTTTCGTTAAACCTATGAAAAGGTTGCAACAAACGACAAATAATAAATCTCAAAATAATACAGTAAGTCAACGTACTCAAACGACATAAGGAGGTTATTCTATGGTACATGAATTAGGTACAGTAGGTATGGTATGTCCATTCCCACTTATAGAAGCACAAAAGAAAATGCAAGAATTAAATCAAGGCGATGAATTAAAAATAGACTTTGACTGTACACAAGCTACTGAAGCTTTGCCTAATTGGGCGGCTGAAAATGGCTACCCAGTAACGAATTATGAACAATTAGATGATGCTTCATGGACAATCACTGTTCAGAAAGCTTAAATCATATATGAAGTGAGGCTAGCGGAATCGTGTGATTTCGCTAGCTTTTTTGTATCGTTTCAATACAATTATATCAGTTAGAATGTTAAATAAACTTACGCCACGTGTAATATTACCTTACCGATTTTTGCGCTTCCATCAATCACTCATTATGATGTTGATAAAGGAAGTGGTAAGAATGAATATGGATGATACAATTTTCCTATTTTTATGTACATTATTAGTTTGGTTAATGACTCCAGGTCTTAGTTTATTTTATGGAGGACTTGTCCAATCGAAGAATGCATTAAATACAGTTATGCAAAGTATGGCAGCAATTGTTATTGTCACATTCACATGGATGATTATTGGTTTTTCAATTAGTTTTGACCAAGGTAACGACTGGCTTGGTGGTTTTAAATTTCTAGGTTTAAATCACGTCGGTTTTGCAATTTCTAAAACTATTAGTCCACATGTCCCTCTCGCACTTTTCATGTTATTCCAAATGATGTTTTGTACTATCGCGGTTTCGATTTTATCAGGTTCTATAGCTGAAAAAATGAGATTTATCCCTTATCTTATTTTTGTTGGTTTATGGGTAGTATTTATTTATAGTCCAGTTGCACACTGGGTATGGGGTGGAGGCTGGATTAGTAAACTTGGTGCCATCGATTACGCTGGTGGAACAGTTGTACATATTACCTCAGGTGTGTCTGGTTTAATTTTAGGGATTATGATTGGGGTAGGAAAGAAACAAGAAAAGCATACGCCTCATAATTTACTCATTACGCTAATTGGAGGTATTTTAGTTTGGTTAGGTTGGTACGGATTCAATGTCGGCAGTGCGTTCACATTTGATCAAATCGCGATGGTATCGTTTGTCAATACTGTCATCGCTGCAAGTGCCGGTGCATTTGGCTGGTTGATTTTAGAATATGCTTTGAAAAAGACAACAAGTCTATTAGGCCTTTTATCTGGTGCACTTTCTGGGCTTGTAGCCATTACTCCAGCTGCAGGTTATGTCAATTATCTTAGTGCAGTCATTATCGCTGTAATTGGTGGTATCGGATGCTACGTTGTTATCAATTTAATTAAAGTGAAATTACAATATAACGATGCGCTCGATGCGTTTGGTATTCATGGCGTTGGAGGTGTGCTTGGTGCAGTACTTACAGGTGTCTTTCAGTCTCACAAGGTAAATGATGCCGTGGAAAATGGTCTCATATACACAGGCGATTTCAAAGTTATTTTAATACAATTAGCAGCAGCGCTTGCCACTGTGGTATTCAGTGCAATTGTTACATACATGATTGCTAGAATAATTAAGTCATTTACACCATTAGCAACTACTGAAGAAGAAGACAAAACTGGACTCGATGCAATTGTTCATGGTGAAAAAGCCTACTTCTATGGTGAATTAAATAAATTTAATCGTCGTATGAAATTCTAGTCCAACATATAGAAAGTTAATCTCACTCACTTATCATGTCGATATCATTTGAACTATCACTCAACTAATTTATTCAATTATTTAAAGTGGTTATATGTGATGAAATATGTTCAAGTTAATACATACATGATAGGTGAGTTTTCTTTTGAAAAATATTTCCGATATCGCTAAGTGCGTAGATGTATTTAAACGTATCGTTTCCAGATTTTTGAATGTCGATTCATTTTCCATAAAATTCTCATGATTAAAACTAAAAATCTACATCTATATACGTAGCTCATATGTTAAAATATTAAAGTTAAGAAGAAAGCAAAATGAGTTGAGAGTAGGAGTGAAAACATGGCGGAATGGACACGTGAAGCACGTTATCAACGTATAGAAGATGTTGATACAGAGACGTTTATGGAACTAAAAAAACGAGTCGATGCTTCTCCATACAGACAGACATATCATATTCAGCCTGAAACAGGATTGCTAAATGATCCTAACGGCCTTATCTATTATGATGGGCGTTATTACATATCACATCAGTGGTTCCCATTAGGAGCAGTACATGGACTTAAATATTGGTTTAATTATACCAGTGATGATTTGGTACACTTTGAATCTCAAGGGCCTATACTAGAGCCGGATACGAAATATGACAGTCACGGTGTGTATAGCGGTAGTGCCTTCGAATATAATGGTCATCTCTATTATATGTATACTGGTAATCATCGCGACCATCATTGGAATCGTGTATCTAGTCAAATGATTGCCCGACTTAAAGAAGACGGTACCGTAGAGAAATTTCCTAAGCCGGTTATTCATGGTCAACCAGAGGGTTACACAAGTCATTTCAGAGATCCTAAAGTATTTGAAAAGGACGATAAACTATATGCGATATTAGGCGCCCAAACCAATAATGAACAAGGTCGATTGGTCTTATATCGTAGTGAAGATGTTGTGAATTGGACATTCTTAGGTGAGATTCAAACAGATTTAAGTCAATTCGGATATATGTGGGAATGTCCAGATTATTTCGAGTTAGACGGTCATGATGTTATACTTTTCTGCCCACAAGGGGTTGAAGCGGAAGGTGAAAAGTATCGAAATATTTATCAATCAGGTTATATGATAGGGAATTTAGATATTGAAAATATGACATTTGACCATCAAGCGTTTCAAGAATTAGATAGAGGATTTGATTTCTATGCACCGCAAACTTTTGTGGATAAACATGGAAAACGCATATTAATTGGTTGGATGGGACTACCAGACATTGATTATCCAACTGATTCTGAAGGATGGGCGCATTGTTTAACAATTCCTCGAGAACTCACAATAGAAAATGGTAAATTAAAGCAACGTCCACTCAAGGCGTTAGAAACTTTAAGAACGAATAAAGAAACTGCTTTGGGCTATGCAAATAAATTTAATCGCAAATTGCATCCTTACGAAGGAAAGCAATATGAAATGATTATTGATATTTTGGAGAATGATGCAACAGAAGTATATTTCGAATTAAGAAGTTCAAGAAATGAATCCACACTTATTATTTATAATCAACGTGAAAATACTATTACGCTTGATCGTTCTGATAGTGGTTTATTGCCAACAAATGTAGCCGGGACAACACGCACAACTAGGTTAGATACACCTCTCAATCAATTACACATCTTTGTCGATACTTCAAGTATTGAAATATTCTGTAATGATGGGGAACGTGTGTTAACTTCAAGAATTTTCCCAAGTGAAAATGCGACAGGTATCAAAGCATCCACAGAATCAGGACAAGTTTATTTACAATTTACGAAATACGAATTAAAGAAATAATTCGATTACAATGAAGAAACCCAGCTTTCGCAACTGATGGAGATGAGAAAGCTGGGTTTCATTATGTGTGTATTAGATTTTTTTGACATTACGTACGGACGCGAAACAATTTTCGCCATTTTTAAAGTAAACCATACGCTCTTTAGAATCAATGGATTCAATATTATGCCGATTAACAACAAAACTATTGTGACATCTAAAGAAGCGATCATCGAGTTGCGCTAATTCTTTCAAATTACCATAAAACTCAATTTGGCGATTATCTAAATGCGCAATGAGTCGGTGTGACTTTGTAGATGATTCAAAGAACATAATATCATCATATTGAACATAAACTGAATTACTACCACGTTTTAATTCAATTGTTTCAACATTACTCTCTTTAGATAATAATTTAAGTCGTGTATGTGCCGTTTCAAGACAATCAATAATTCTTGTCTTTAGCTCTGAAGGGTCATCTTTGAAAATAAAATCCATAGCAGCCACTTTATAAACGAAAGTTAAATAAGTGAGTTCACTATGACTTGTAACAAAGATAATATTGCCTACAGGATCATGTTTACGGATTTCACTACCTAATTTGATGCCATTCATATCAGCTTCTAATTGAATATCTAAAAAATAACAACCAATATCATTCATTTCTTTAGATTGCTCAAGAACCTCATAAGGATCATCAGTTGCGAGCGCTAACTCCATCGGTTTTTCTTCAATCATAATATAATTTTTGATAATTGATGCCATATTTTCTCTTTGTCTTGGATCGTCTTCGCAAACGAATATCTTCATCTGTTATCACATCCTTATGCTTCGTTCTTAGTATTGATGATTTCTACTTTTTGAACAAAATAACCATTTTCGATAACGGTATCTAATAAAACATTTTCGTTTTCATCAGTCAGTTCTTTAAGCGTAGATAAGCCTAAACCTCTGTTATCACCTTTCGTAGAAAAGCCTTCTTCAAATAATTCATGAATTTTAGGGGTATTATCGCTACATTTATTCATCACAATGAATGTAACAGATTCTTCGTTATCAATAAAGGCAATTCGTATAAGTGGATCTTCAAGTGCCTCTGATGCCTCAATGGCATTATCTATAATAATGCCTGTAATACGACTAAATTCAATCGTATTCATATCAATTTTATCTATTTCATCAGGTACTTCAATGCTGATAGGTATTTCTTTTTCTTGAGCTTGAAGAATTTTAGTTGTAATTAACCCTTTAATTTCTCTAACTTTTAATTTTTCAATCCCATTCAACTTGATTGAACGTGTCTTCATATTATCCTTGAGTGGAACAATTTGTTCATTAAAATACTTCTTAAGCCCTTGCATATCATCTTCACGAATAAACTCAGAAAGGGTAGAAAGAATATTGACATAATCATGACGGAACTTACGCATTTCATTATTAATACTCTCGATTCGCAAAGTGTATTCGTAATACGTTTCAATTTCCTCAAGATTACGTTTATATTTCATTTCACGAAGGGTAAATGAAGATAATACAAAAATAAGAATACTTAGAAATATTATTAAACCAACCAGGATAAAGGCATATAAACTAAGACTATCACTCGCACTCAAATCTGTTTGAGAGATTATGTAAAAGAAAACAAATGATAAAAATAAAACTACAGTTATTATGGTAATATAATTTTTATTTAGAGATAAGTATGATTCTCTAAGTTTTTTAAATAGAAATTTTAAAAAATAAGCTAATAAAATTGCAATAATCACGAAAGCTATGAAATGAATCATTAGTGAAATTGTATCGTTTTTAATAATTTTCCTAGTATATAAGAATAAAGTTACTGATAAGTAATTAGTTAAATATAATACTAAATTACTAATTAAGACTGCTAAAAAGGAATATAACTTAATTTTTTTATAAAAGAATAAAAATAAGATTATAACTAATACAGGCAGAATTTTATTATTAAAAAAATAAAACATAATAACAGAAAGGATTATTATCACGCTAGTGAATAAATAATCCTTAAAATTGAATTTGATATCTAAAATAATTTTAATAATAAGAAATAATAATAGTGTTTGCACGCCTGCAAATGGAAGATAGTTTAAAGCGTCCATTCATAACACACTTTCTAATTATTTATTCATAAATCTTTGTTAATTCTTTAGGTACTTCAGGTTCATCGTAATATAGTTGACATGGATTTGCACCCGCTACAAATCCGATAAATTCAAAAATTAAAGTGAAAAATTTTAAAAATAGATTAAATAATCCTTCCATAATAAATTAATCCTCCTTAGGAAAAAATATAGGTAATAATGTTAAAGATTCTAAAAAGATGCCAAATAATATTAATCTATTTATTGGCTCTGGAGTTATTAATGAAATAACTGTAATGATACTATATAAAACAATGGAGAGTATTTTTTTTCTCTTTAATAATCTGTTAGGTATAGGTTGCTTTTTAGTAGCTGCTGGAGCGTATTTAAATACAATAATAAGACCAATTGATGCCAATAATAATAAAAATAAATAGCTGACACTAAATTTTATTATTAATACAGGAAAGAAAATAAAAAGAATTACATTCTGTATATGACACAATAAAGAAGACTTTGCGTGCGCCCCATGAGCATTACTTCTTATTAAAAAGTAACTTAAATGTGTTATAAGTGTGTAAATCAATGTGTGGAAAATCAATGTTAACCCGTAAACAACTATTGTTTTTTCAATATTACTTGCAACAACTTGCATACCTAAACGAACTTTTAAAAATTGTATATAATCTAAATTATTTTTTCTTCGTAGGTAGTTAGCAAATTGTTCAATTTTTTCATCAATTATTTTCACTTATCTACTACTCTCCTCATAATTCATTATACAATTTTGTGCAACTCATTTTAAGAAATATGCCTAACTGTTATATAAATATACCTAAGTGTTATTTTTAATTCCTAAGTGATATTTTAGCATAAAAAAATTTACAGTTACGTATGTTTTTTTGCGAGTTAAGAAATATTTGTTTCATTATGTATAATGCATGTTTTAATAGACTCATATCACAGAGATGTGATGGAAAGATAGTTGAAAAATTTGCTTAATCTTAACTGAATGATTTTCCCTAATCATTCAAATCCATTATTTAGTCGGAAGGAGTGAAGTTGACATGGCATCAGATATCATTTCTACAATCAGTGATTTAATCAAATGGATCATTGATACAGTTAAAAAATTCAAAAAATAAGTTTTGAATTTTTCATTGTAACTTTGTTTTCTTCGTATAGTATGACTAAGAAATGGATTGTTAAGCCATCCCAACTTAACAATCCAGAATTCTTGAATAGCAAGTGAGCAACATTTGCTATAAAGCTGTAGTTTCCTTGGACTCAGTGTTACGTATTATTCTTAGCTACCTTTAATTAGGTAATTATTTCTAGCATGTAAGCTATCGTAAACAACATTCAATTTATCATTAATAAAATAGATAAATTCACTAAAATTTTTTCATAATTAATAACATCCCCAAAAAATAGATTGAAAAAATAACTGTAAAAACATTCCCTTAATAATAAGTTATCAAAGCCGTGAGTCCCTCCCAAGCTCACGGCTTATTTTTATTTGTATAAATGAGGTTTTAAATTCTTGAAGACAGGAATAGTTTCTCGCTGTTTATCCACTAATTCTAGGTCTATTGTAGTTGTAAGTATACCTTCGTCATTTCCCAATTCTTGTATGATTTCTCCATTAGGGTTAATTACTGTAGAGTAACCTGCATATTCAGTATTTCCATCATTGCCACAACCATTTGCCGCTACAACGTACATATCATTTTCAATTGCTCTTGCTTTGAGGAGTGAAAGCCAATGATTAAGTCTAGCACTTGGCCATTGAGCTACATAGAATGCGATTTTAGCACCGCTTTTAGCAGGATATCTTAATAATTCTGGAAATCTTAAGTCATAACAGATAATTTGAGTTGCTAGTGTTCCGTCTGATAATTTGAAAGGCTCAGGCATGATATTTCCATCTGAAAGAAATTCTGGTTCTCTTAACATTGGCACAAGATGTACTTTGTCATATTCATTAATTAATTCGCCGTCTTTATTGACTGAAAATGCCGTATTGTATACATTTTCATTTTTAATATTAGAAACAGATCCAGCGACAATATCTACATTAAATTCCTTAGCAAGTTGAGATATAAATGGAAAACTTCTTTTTAAATTAGTGTCAGATTTATCTTCAAGTTCTTCTAACGCATAACCGTTATTCCACATTTCAGGTAAAACAACGACATCAGTATCATCATCTAAGTATTCATTAAACCAATTTGTGATTTTAGTTTCATTTTCTTCCGTATTACCGTAAGCCACGTGAAATTGAAAAAGTTGAATTTTCATATTCTTCACTCCTCATTTGAGTTTATCTATAAGATACTAAAGTTATCTATTAAACGCAAAAAGGCGCCTGTGGTTGATTTACACAGACGCTAACTCAAAGATTATTTTTTTACGATAAAACGATCTTCGATAGGTTTAATTTCTTTTTCTTTAGCTTCTTCACGTACATCACCGAAAGGCATTTGTGCAATTAATTTCCAAGTTTTAGGAATATCGAATTCACTTGCAGTTGCTTCATCCACGATTGGATTGTAGTGTTGTAAAGAAGCGCCAATACCTTGTGTAGCCAATGCAGTCCATATAGCGTATTGATGCATAGCATTTGCTTGATTAGACCAGATTTCAAAATTCTCATAGAAATTAGGCATTTTATCTTGTAAAGCGTTAATCACACTTTGATCTTCATAATAAAGAATTGTGCCATGTGAATGTTTAAAATTATCAATTTTTTGTCGAGTTGGTTCAAAATTTCTATCTTGTCCCATTGTTTCTTTCAGTATTGACTTTGTTGTTTCCCAAAACTTTTCATTTTTATCATTTAAAAGTAAAACGATTCTCGTAGATTGTGAGTTGAATGCTGAAGGTACGTGTTTAACAGCATGTGAAATAATTTTTTCAAGTTCTTCATCACTTATAGAAATCGATTTTTCTAAATTATAAATCGTTCTTCTACTTTCAATTGCTTCACTAAATGTTGGTTCTTTTTCATTTTTATTTAAAAAGCCCATTTTAAAATACTCCTTTGTTTATGATGTATATTCACTATAATAATTATACTTTTCAAAGTAAACAAATAATTACTATGAAGTTTCAACTATATTAATATTCATTTTCAAAAGACTTATTTAAATGCAAAAGTCTTTTATTTTATATATACTAAGGATGATAAGAAAAAGAAAAGGGGAGGTGATTGGGTGATGAAAAATATTAAATTAAAGCATTCGTTTGTATTAACAGGCTTTGCCTTTATGCTAAGTACGTCTATGTTAGATCATCAAGCTCACGCAGCTGAAAATGAAATCGCAAACCATGCAAATTCTAATACGGAATTGAATCATACTGACTCTGTCAATTCATCTTCTAATGATGATACACTAAAACCTCAAAACAATATAAATGACGTTTCTACTTCTGAAAATGA
Source organism: Staphylococcus sp. HMSC62A08 (assembly GCF_001839105.1). NCBI lineage: Bacteria > Bacillati > Bacillota > Bacilli > Caryophanales > Staphylococcaceae > Staphylococcus > Staphylococcus sp. HMSC62A08. The sequence goes on from NZ_KV840052.1 coordinate 29,944, forward strand.
AAGTGCAGATAATTCTGATGCAAATACAACGAGTGAGGTAAATTCAGATTTGGATTCTGACAGCGATTCAGATTCCGATAGCGATGCAGATTCTGATCATAATTCCGATAGTGATTCAGACAGTCATTCAGACTCAGATTCAGACAGTGACTCCGATTCTGATCAAGGTTCCGATTCCGGTAGTGATTCCGATTCAGATAGTGACTCAGGCTCCGATTCAGACCACAGTTCGGACTCAGATCACGGTTCAGACTCAGATAGCGATTCGGGTTCTGACCATGGTTCAGACTCAGATCAAGGTTCGGATTCCGACAGCGATTCCGATTCAGATAGCGGCTCCGACTCCAATCACGGTTCAGATCATGACCACTCATCAGATAGTGGCGGGCATCATCCAGGTGGTGGTGATTCAGGATCTCATGGAAATAATAACCATGGTTCAAACGGTTCGGATGGTAACAACAATAATGGTCATTCCAATCATGGTTCATCAGGTAACTCACATGGGTCTCACCAGAATAATCCAAATCAACCACCTAAATCTGATAACAATAATGGAGGAACGGATAGTCCAGGGAATGGAAACTATGGAAGCCATAATAGTAATAATGATAGTGGCCCTCCATATAAAAGAAACCCGAACACAAACAATAGTTCAGACTATCCACAATCGAATCATCAATCGCAGCACTATGATCGTAATCAATTTATTTGGAATAGATCAGGTTCAGCCGTAAATCACAATCATTATAATACTAGTAATGAAAAAACTGACGACAACTCTATTCTGAACCGTTTTAAAAATTTAGCGAGTGGTGCGTATAAATACAATCCATTTTTAATTAACCAAGTGAGAAATTTAAACACTGAAAATGGGGAAATTACTGATAGTGATATTTACAGTTTATTTAGAAAACAAAATTTTAGTGGGAATGAGTATTTAAATTCTTTACAAAAAGGGTCTAACTATTTTAGATTCCAATATTTTAATCCATTAAATGCTAGTAAATATTATGAAAATCTAGATGAGCAAGTTTTAGCACTTATCACTGGCGAAATCGGTTCAATGCCAGATTTGAAAAAACCTACTGATAAAGAGGATTCAAATCATAGTGCCTTTAAAAATCACAGCGAAGATCAAATCACAACCAATGATGAAGAACAAACGGATGACTATAAAAATAAGAAGAAATTTAATCGCACCCTCATTACACTAAGTAGTGTGATTGTTGTCATATTTGCAGGTGTAGTAGGTATGTTCTTATATAATAGAAAGAACAATCAACAATAACAAAGAAAGCATCTAATCATGTACGATCCACAACATTATACATGATTAGATGCTCTTTATTTTAAAATAAAATGTAGAATAAAGTTTGCTTGTTCTTGAGCTTTCTTCAACGCATCGCCACCAAACACTTGCATCAGTACCACTGTACCATTTTGCAACATATGAATACCGATTGGAACAGCAATCCGCTTAGTATATACATAAGCAATTGAAAATATCATACCCATACCAAAGTACATAGGAATGAATTTAAAATCGTTATGAGCTAAAGCAAAAATAAGCGAGCTGACTATCGAAGCAATGAGAAAGCTTACGACACGAGGCCCTTTAATAGCATTATATATTTCTCCGAAAAATACCTTTCTGAAGACAAATTCTTCCAATATTGGTCCTACAATAGAAATTAAAATAATGAATACAGGCATTTGTTTTGCGATTACCATTAAACGTTCTGTATTTGGACTCTTTTGAGGGCTACCATTAATTGCAAAGAAAATTAAACCCACAATCACTTGGTAGATCATAACGATACAGAAACCGAGCAATGCCCATGGCACAATATATCTTTTAGGTTCTTTTTTACTAGCTTCTAGTGTAGTAGGATTCTTTACCTTTAAATTGATTAAAATAATAATAACAGCAGCTAGAATAAATAAAGAAACTTGAGTATAAATCATAAATTGAGTGCTTTCTATTTTTGACATGTGACCGAGCCAATTGCTTCTAAGAATGAAACCAGGTAGCATTTGAGCCAAGCCATATATGAGCACCGTTAATAAAGATACCCAAAATCTTCTCATAACTTACCTCCATCTATATTTAAGTATAGTTTATTTTATCGTAAATAATTGTGATGTACAAAATTTAATCGGCTACCTTTTCACTTGAAAAGTTGACCAACTTTGATTAATATAAAAATTAGGTTAGCACTCTAATATTCTAAGTGCTAAATCACATGCGAATAAAGGAGGAACAATCATGCTTAAACCATTAGGAAATCGTGTGATTATTGAAAAGAAAGAGCAAGAACAAACAACTAAAAGTGGTATCGTGTTAACAGATAGCGCTAAAGAAAAATCAAATGAAGGTGTAATCATCGCAGTAGGTCAAGGACGTTTACTAGACAATGGTTCACGAGTTGCTCCTGAAGTAAGTGAAGGTGACACTGTCGTTTTCCAACAATACGCAGGTACAGAAGTTAAACGTGGTGACAATACTTACTTAGTTTTAAATGAAGAAGATATTTTAGCAGTAATTCAATAATTTTAAAAATAAATTTATAAACATTAAACGACTATCAAAGAATTTCTAAAATTGGAGGTATTATAAAATATGGCAAAAGATCTTAAATTCTCAGAAGACGCGCGTCAAGCGATGCTAAGAGGTGTAGATAAATTAGCAAACGCTGTAAAAGTGACGATTGGTCCTAAAGGACGCAATGTAGTATTAGATAAAGAATATACAACACCATTAATTACAAACGATGGGGTTACAATTGCTAAAGAAATTGAATTAGAAGACCCTTATGAAAATATGGGCGCAAAATTAGTGCAAGAAGTTGCTAATAAAACGAACGAAATCGCTGGTGACGGTACGACTACAGCGACTGTTTTAGCACAATCTATGATTCAAGAAGGCTTGAAAAACGTGACAAGCGGTGCCAATCCAGTTGGTTTAAGACAAGGCATCGACAAAGCAGTAAAAGTTGCTGTTGAAGCACTTCATGATATTTCTCAAAAAGTTGAAAATAAAAATGAAATTGCTCAAGTAGGTGCTATCTCAGCTGCAGATGAAGAAATCGGTCAATATATCTCAGAGGCAATGGATAAAGTAGGTAATGACGGAGTTATTACAATTGAAGAATCAAATGGCTTCAATACTGAATTAGAAGTTGTTGAAGGTATGCAATTTGACCGTAGTTACCAATCTCCATATATGGTTACAGATTCAGACAAAATGATTGCTGAATTAGAAAGACCTTACATTCTAGTAACTGATAAGAAAATTTCATCATTCCAAGATATTCTTCCTTTATTAGAACAAGTGGTTCAATCAAGTCGTCCGATTTTAATCGTGGCTGATGAGGTTGAAGGCGATGCATTAACTAATATCGTCTTAAACCGTATGCGTGGCACATTCGCAGCAGTTGCAGTTAAAGCACCTGGTTTTGGTGACCGTCGTAAAGCAATGTTAGAAGATTTAGCTATTTTAACAGGTGCACAAGTGATTACGGACGATTTAGGCTTAGAATTAAAAGATGCAACAATCGATATGTTAGGTTCAGCTAATAAAGTTGAAGTAACTAAAGATAATACAACTGTCGTTGATGGCGATGGTGATGAAAATAATATCGACGCACGTGTACGTCAAATCAAAGCTCAAATCGAAGAAACTGATTCAGACTTCGATAGAGAGAAATTACAAGAGCGTTTAGCTAAATTAGCCGGTGGTGTTGCAGTCATTAAAGTAGGTGCTGCAAGTGAAACTGAACTTAAAGAACGTAAATTACGTATTGAAGATGCGCTTAACTCTACTCGAGCTGCAGTTGAAGAAGGTATTGTTGCCGGTGGTGGTACTGCCTTAGTTAATATTTATAAAAAGGTAAGCGAAATCGAAGCAGAAGGCGACGTTGAAACAGGCGTAAATATCGTACTTAAAGCGCTTCAAGCTCCTGTACGTCAAATTGCTGAAAATGCTGGCTTAGAAGGCTCAATTATTGTAGAACGCTTGAAAAACGCAGACGCTGGTGTAGGCTTCAACGCTGCTACAAATGAATGGGTAAATATGCTAGAAGATGGTATTGTAGACCCTACGAAAGTTACTCGTTCAGCATTACAACACGCTGCAAGTGTTGCTGCAATGTTCTTAACAACTGAAGCGGTAGTCGCTACAATCCCTGAAAAAGACAATAACGATCAAGCAGGTATGGGCGGCATGCCAGGTATGATGTAATTGAATCAATGATTAATGATTAAAGTTTAGCTCCTTTCAAAGTGATGAATTCCCTTTGAAGGGAGATTTTTTGTATCATTTTTTTGAAAACGATGTCGAAACGAGTATTTTTATTTAAAATAATATATTATAATTAATTTAACTATAATGTTAGTGAGACGAGCATATATCAATTCATAATATTTACTATCGTTTCAATTTTTAAAAACGTTATTGTTCAATAATTTTAGGAGGATTTAACAACAATGAAAGACAACAAACCTAAAGATGTAAACAAATTAAAACAATTATCCAGCAAAAAATATTTAGGTTATGGTACCGCAAGCGCATTAACTTTAGCTCTATACCTATTTTCAGGAAATGCGAGCGCACATGCTGAACAAAATAATAGTGACCAACCGCAAGATAAGAAGGTAGCGACAACATCCACTGAAAAGAGTGATAAAACAGTACAAACAACACCTGCGACTCAAAATGCGAGTAATCAACAAAATACAAATAATCAACAACCTGCTGATACTTCAACTAATGAGGATGAAGAAGATTATAGCAGTTTTTACGAAGTCCCAATTCTACATGTTACAGTCTGGTTGGATGAAGACGGCAATATTCTGAAGGATGCAGTTGAAGATGCGAAAACTCCAGAATCAGAGAGAGGACCTGTTAAAATTCCAGGTTATAGATATACACGAATGACAATGTCAGATGGTATTACTAAGTATATTTATAAAAAAGTGAGTAATAACCAAACTACTCCATCCACTGGAAACGCTACAAACACGAATCAAAACACACCTATAGAAACAAAAAAAGAAGAAACACCAACTGCAACTCAATCACAAAATAAGAATCAAGAGAGTAACAAAGAAGAAACACAAGCAACACCTAGTGACAAAAAAGAAGAAAAGAAACCTACAGAAACAAAGAAAGAAGAAACAACAACTTCAAACACTAAAAAAGATGAAGAAAATAAAGATAAACAAAAAGCTAAAAATAATGGACAAACTCATTTAAACTCAAATGAAGATGAAAATAACCAAACTACTGAAGAGAAACCATTACTACACGTTACAGTTTGGGTAGATGAAAATGGGAACATTCTTAAAGATGCAGTAGAAGATAGTAAAACTACAGCTAATAATAGAAATCCTGGACAAATTGACGGTTATACTTTTGAAAAAACAATTGTAAAAGATGGTATTACAAAACACATTTTCAAAAAAGAGATGACAAAGAAACCTACAGGTAAAACAAAAAATCCTGAGCAAAACCAGAATAAAAAAGCTACTACGAAAGTCAAAGGACATAACAATTCAGAGAATGAAACAGGTGAAGAAAAATCAGATCAAAAAGATAAAGATGAATTGCCAAAAACTGGGGTAGAACAAACTGGTTTTAATCCTGCTGCATTAATGTTACTTGCTGGCTTAGGATTATTAGGATTATATAGAAATAGAACAAAAGAATAAAATTTTTGGAGTACAGACATTATTGTTTGTACTCTTTTAATTTACGTCAAAAAAATCATCAAAACTATCAATTTTCTAATTGTAAAAAATCGGGCTAAGTGTTATATTTTAACTTAAAGTTTTAGAAATTATAAGATATTTTATTTAATTTTTAGAATAGGCTATAACTGGATAGAAAATTTTCTATTATACAACTAGAGACATAAGGAGACAACAACATGAAGAAAAACAATAGAATATACAACTTAGATAACACAATCACTCGTTTTTCTATTAGAAAATATCAAGGTTTTGGAGCAGCAAGTGTAGCTGTAGCTGCATTTTTTATGATGGCAAACACCCATTTTGCCAAAGCTGATGTCGTGAGTGACAGTAAAGAAACTAACGTTCAAATTCAAACACAGCCTAACTTAAATCAAACAAATGATTTAACAAATGAATCTACACCTATTACAAAAGTAAATAATGTGAACAATGAACAAAAGAACCCTGAACCAGTTACTACGCAAAATTCTGTAGACAAGAGTAAGTTAAACCAACTTGTTGTACAATATAAAGCAATTGATTTAAGTCCCAAAACAGAAGAATCTATTAAAGCTTTTGAAGCGGATGTAAATGAAGCTGAACGTGTACTTAATAGTAATATGACGCAACAAGAAGTGAATCGATTTTATTATAAATTCTTAAATAGTGCCGGTAAATTACGAAATAAAACTACAATGGATTCAAATGATTTAACTAATAATGATAACCAAAGAACTCAAAATAAAGAAACTATCCATACACCTCCACGCACTAGAATCAATACAAATAGTCAACCTAAACATTTACCACATGGTTCATATTTTAGAGCAGTAGATACAGCAGCAAATACAGTAGCCTCCATAGATCCATTAAGTAAAAATGAAACGGATGCTTCGATTAAAAATGGAAACTTTCGACAAGTATCAGTAGGAAATTTACCTACGAGGTCGAATAAATTAACAATCGTCAAAGGAGTAGATCATTGGCATAGTTTATCAAAGGACCCTAATCCAGAATATCCTATACTTTTTACTCCAGCCGCTAAAGACTATGCAAATTTTATGAGTGATAACACAGATCCTTATGGTGTCGTTTTAGCACGTACAACTAATGGATGGGACCGTTCAGTACTCGATCCTCGAGTAGCGGGTATTTATCAAGATATTGATGTTACACCAGGATCAGAGTTAGTCATTAACTTTATATCAACGAGCCCTACCTTTACAGATGGGGTAACTGGAGCTAAATTAAAGATATCAAATGTAGAGGGAACGCAAACACTATTTGATAAACGTCTTGATGCGATGCAAAATTTTCCTACTGGTTGGCTTAAGGCTATGGTTAATATTCCTGATAATATGAATCAAGTACGTATTTCTTTCCTCCCTATTTCGATTAATAATGCTTTAACTACCCGTGAGTCGAACAGTGGGCATGGATTTGGTGATAATCCTAATTATAATTATGGAGGTACGGTAAGCCGTGTAACAGCCAATACGGGGGCATATGTAGTGTCAAGAATTAACCAAGTGAACTATGATGCCGTGGCTTCTACTCCTACTTCTAATGTAGCACGCGCAACAGTATCCTTAACTGTTGAAAATAAAGGTCACACTCAATCAAAAGAGACAACTTATAAAGTTGTACTTCCTTCAAACTCAAAATTTATTTCAGCGAATGGCGCTAACGGTAATTATAATGCGAATACGAATACTTTAACTTTGAATATAAGTAATATGCACGGTGGTAATACGAAAGATATTTCTTATACAGTAGAGTTCGAGGCAATGCGACCAAAACTGGTTGATTTAAATGGACAAATATCATATAAGACCAATGCGCCTTTCCGTGGTGACGGTAGTCAAAAAACAGGCAACAATTCTGTTAATACTCAAACAGTCACGTTGAAAATGAATAAAACTGACTTAGAATCCAAATTGACTGAAGTTGAAGCTCATATTCGTGATTTAAAAGAATCTAATTATATAAATCAATCATGGAATGCGCTTAAAGAAAAAATTGCAGAAGCACGTACTATCATAAATGAAGATAACAATAATGTTGCTTTAGATAATAGAGCGTCTCAAGCAACGATTAATACCGTTACTAATGAATTAGTTACGTTAAAAGGTGAACTTAAGATGGCTACACCTAGTAAACCTATTGTGAATGCTAATAATCAAGAGGCTAACGTAACTATCAGCCCTGCACTAGAAGCAGATAAAGTGAATATTTCATATCATAATACAAATAATGAAAATGATACTCTCGTAGCTACTAAATCAAATGCTACATGGTCATTAGATAAACAAGTCCAAGGTATTACAATTAATGAAAATACTGGCAAAATTACAATCAGTTATTCAGCAGTTCAATCTGAGAGTCTAGTAACTGCTACAGAAACGACAGGAAACAGCGATAATAGTGAACTAAGCGAAATAACAATGCCACGAAAAGAGACGACACCAGGGGCACCGACAATCAAAGCTGATCAAACCAATGCGACCGTGACAGTGATACCTGTTGGAGAATCCACAAAAATTGTCATTAAATATAAGAATAAAGAAAATCAAGCTGGCGAAATCATCGCGACTAAAACAGGTTCAACATGGTCACTAAATAAACAAGAAACTGGAATTACTATTGACGCAAACTCAGGCGACGTTACAATCAGTTATTCAGCAGTACACCCTGAAAGTGAAGTAACAGCAAGTGAAACAAAAGGTAATAGTGACGTGAGTCCAGAGAGCAAAGTGAATATGCCACGTAAAGAGCAGACACCAGCTTCACCAATTGTAAATGCCAATGAAGCGCAAGCGGATGTGAATATCGCACCGAACGATGGATCCACAAAAGTAGTAGTTCAATATATTAATAATGGCGGCCAACCAAGCACAGTTACTGCAACAAAAGAGGGAACAACTTGGAGTTTGGATAAAGATGTATCAGGAATTTCTATAAATTCAAATTCAGGACAAGTAACTATCAGTCATTTAGCAGTTCAACCGGAAAGTGAAGTAACAGCAAGTGAAACCAAAGGCAATAGCGATGCGAGTCAGGAAATCAAAGTAAAAATGCCACGCAAAGAATCGACACCGCAAGCACCAACAATTAGTACTAATGAAGAACAAGCAAGTGTGATTGTTACACCGAGCGATGACTCTACAAAAATGGTTATTAAATATTTAGATTTAGAAGATCAAATTAATTCAATTACAGCAAGTAAAATCAATCATCAATGGTCTCTAAATAAACAGGTTCAAGGCATCACTATTGAACCAAATACAGGTAAAGTGGAAATAAGTTATCAAGCAACACAACCAGAAAGTGACATTATCGCAACAGAAACAAAAGGCAATAGTGATGTAAGTGGAGAAAGTAAAACAGTTATGCCACGAAAGGAAGATACACCTGAACCGCCAACTGTTAGCGCTAATGTAGAACAAGCAAATGTAAATGTGGTGCCAAATGATGACTCTACAAAAGTGATCGTTAATTATACAAATACAGAGGGCCAAATCATTTCGATTAACGCTAACAAAGAAGGAACAGCATGGAGGCTTGATAAACAAGAAGAGGGAATTACTATCAATGAAAATACTGGCGAACTCACAATCAGTTACACAGCAGTTCAACCTGAAAGCGAAGTAACTGCAAGTGAAATCAAAGGAAATAGTGACGCAAGTGCACTAAGCAAAGTAAAGATGCCACGTAAAGAGTCAACGCCAGAGGCGCCTACTGTTAATACTGATGATGTAGAAACTAATGTAAGTATCCTTCCAAACGATGAGTCCACAAAGTTAGAAATTAATTTTAAAAATAAAGAAGGCCAATCAAGTAAAATTACTGCTACTAAAGAAGGGGGAATTTGGAATCTAGATAAAGAAGTTCCGGGGATTACTATAGAGCCAACTACTGGTGAAGTTACAATTAGCTATACAGCAGTTCAACCTGAAAGCGAAGTAATTGCAAGTGAAACCAAAGGAAACAGTGAGGCAAGTGAAGTAAGTAAAGTAGCGATGCCACGCAAAGAGTCAACGCCATCAGCACCTACTGTTAAAGCTGATCTAAGTTTAGCAAATGTAAGTATCCTTCCAAACAATGAATCTACAAAAGTAATCGTTCAATTCATAAATAAAGATGGCAAGCTGGAAACAGCGATCACAACTAAAGAGGGAGCAATTTGGAGCATAGATAAAGAAGTTCCAGGAATTACTTTAGACACAACCACAGGAGAAGTAATTATTAGCCATACAGCAGTTCAGGCGGAAAGTGAAGTAACTGCGAGCGAAACCAAAGGTAATAGTGACTCAAGTGGATTAAATAAAGTAACAATGCCACGAAAAGAATCAACGCCGGATGCGCCAACTGTAAATGCAAATGAAGCACAAGCAAATGTAAGTATTCTTCCAAACGGTGAGTCCACAAAGTTAGAAATTAATTTTACAAATAAAGAAGGCCAAACAACTACAGTTATCGCAACAAAAGAAGAACAAAATTGGATCCTAGATAAAGAAGTTCCAGGCATCACTTTAGACACTAACACTGGTGAAGTTTCAATTAGCTATACAGCAGTTCAACCAGAAAGTGAAATAACTGCAAGTGAAACCAATGGCAATAGCGATGCGAGTCAAATAAGTAAAGTAAATATGCCACGCAAAGAGCAAACACCAACATCTCCAACAATCGTTACTGATGAAGATCGAGCAAGTGTGAGTGTAATTCCTAACGACGAATCTACTAAAGTAGTTATTAAATACTTAGATTTAGAAGATCAAATTAGTACTATTACAGCAAGTAAAATCAATCATCAATGGTCTCTAAATAAGGAGGTTCAAGGAATCACTATTGAACCAAATACAGGTAAAGTGGAAATAAGTTATCAAGCAACACAACCAGAAAGTGACATTATCGCAACAGAAACAAAAGGCAATAGTGATGAAAGTGGAGAAAGTAAAACAGTTATGCCACGCAAAGAGTCAACACCTGAACCGCCAACTGTTAGTGCAAATGAAATGCAAGCAAGCGTGAGTATCGTCCCTGCAGTTGAATCTGACAAATTAAAAGTTCATTATACTAATAAAGATGGACAAGCAAGTATATTAATCGCAACTAAAGAGGGTTCTACTTGGAGATTAGACAAACAAGAATCAGGCATCACTTTAGACACAAACACTGGTGAAGTAACTATCAGTTATTCAGCAGTCCAACCAGAAAGTGAAATAACAGCGAGTGAAACCAAAGCTAATAGTGACGAAAGTGAAGTAAGTAAAGTAACAATGCCTCGTAAAGAGTCAACGCCAGAAGCGCCAACGGTCAATGCTAACGAAGCGCAAGCGAATGTGAGTATCCTTCCAAATGATGACTCAACAAAGTTAGAAATTCATTACACAAATAAGGATGGGCAAGCAAGCGCAATTATTGTTACAAAAGAGGGGACAAGTTGGATCCTAGATACAGAAGTCCCAGGCATCTCCATCAATCCAAACACAGGTGAAGTCACAATCAGTTACACTGCGGTACAACAAGAAAGTGAAGTAACAGCGAGTGAAACAAAAGGTAATAGCGACGCTAGTGAATCAAGCAAAGTAACAATGCCACGAAAAGAAGCCACACCTGAGCCACCAATTGTGAGTGCAAATGAAAAAGAAGCAACGGTTACAGTAAAACCAAATGATGGAGCAACAAAAGTTGAAATTCAAATTATAGATAAAAAAGGAAAAGCGATTCAAATTACTGTAAATAAAAAAGAAGCCCTTTGGTCTATAAATAAAAACATAAATGGTATTTCTCTTGATTCCATTACAGGTAAAGTAACAATAAGTAGTGAGACGGTTGAAGCAGGTAGTGTAATATCTACAGTTGAATATAGAGGTAATAGTGATAGAAGTAAGGTAATTAATATTAAAATGCCTCAAAAATTAATAAATAAAGAAAAAAATAAAACTAACACCTCAAAAGTAAAAACGAAAGCACATATCTCTGAAAAAGGAAAAGAAAAATCAAAAACAAAATCAAAACCTAAAACAAATAAAACTTTACCTGATACGGGAGAGACTAAGGAAACAAATCGAACATTAATATCTAGTATATTGTTAATCGGCTTGATATTAATTCGTAAGTCACGTAAGAAAAAAGATACTATATAAGAACAAAGAAGAGTTACTCTCAATCGCTTTAATGAGAGTAACTCTTCTTTCATTTATTTCAAATCATCAATTGCTTTGGCAATAGATTCAAATACATGTGGAATATCTTCTTTTTCAACGCAGCTAAATGCAATACGAATATCTGTGTCATTTAATGCAATAATACCTATTGAGTAGTGATCAATTAAATGTTTACGTAAGCTTTCAGGATTTACGTGATTAACTTTTAACGCCATGAAGTATCCAGAGTTGAAATCATATGCTTTCCAATAGTCTGCATACTGTTCACTATATACAACTTCTTTTGTAATTTCATAACGTTCTTTAAGTGTTTGTATATTATCGTCGATTTCTTTATCAAATTGATCATGATGCTGTAACACGTGCTTAATTGCACTTTGAGAAGGTAGTGGGCCACTTGAAATATTACTTCTAATTAGACCTTTCACTTTTGCTTCGAGAACATTTTTTGTAGTTTCATTTTCAGTACCAAAAGTCATGAAACCAACGCGGAAGCCCCAAGCAAAGAATTCTTTTGTTGCACCATCGAGACGAACAGGCAGAATATTTTTAGAATTCACTTGAGTTAAAGCAGTGAAAATAGATTGCGTGTATACATCTTCATAAAATAAACCATAGTATGCATCATCAACAACTGCAATGACCTTTGTACCTTTATTAGCAAGGTCTTGAATCGCACTAACGATTGTTTTAACTTCTTCAACGTTAGGTGTATAACCTGTTGGATTATTTGGATAATTTAAGAGCATAACTACCTTATCTTTATTGTAGTTTTGTAAGGTTTCAACAAGTGAATCTGTTGTAAAATGACCCTCATCATCGAAAATAGGGTATGTTTGAATGTTTGCATTATGTCGAGTATTAAATACGAGTTTATAGTTACCCCAATTATGAGTAGGTAAAAGAATCGTATCATCTGGATTTACAAATAAATCAGCAACTAATGATAAGCCATGAGTTAATGCATTAGTTACAATTGGACGACTGATAACATCCATAGTCAAATCAGGATTCTCTTTAAGTATCTTCTCTTGCCATAAGTCGCGCAATGCTTCGATACCTTGAGGTGGTGCATATGGAAAAATTTCATCAGGAGTTAAATCATTAAACATATGATTTAATGAATTAGCATACATTTTACCGTTATTATTAGTTGCCATCCCGATTGTTGCATTGTATTTCGTACTTTTAGCTTCGGCAGATTGAGATAAGATGCCTTTAGGATAGAACATTTCTTTTCCTAAGTTAGACAACATCTCATATACTTCTAGGCTTGACTGTTTTAAATCGTTGTTTAGATTTTCGGCTAAAGGGCTCGTCATTTTCTAACCTCTCTTTAATAAAGTGTTTATATATATATTATCTTTAATTTGGTTAAAGATAAAGTATTGTTTACAAAGAATGAAAAAAGAAAAATTTCTAATCGTAATCGAACATACGTTCTGTTTTTATGTTAGAATATTGTTAGGTCATCATCTTATATGACACTAATCAATTTGGGAGGTGTAGTATAATGACGTGGTGGCAAGACGGTTTAATAACATTGATTACAGGTGGCGTACTTGTTGTCTTTCGAATATGGTTAGAAATTAAATGGAAAGACAAGAGATGACCGAACACAAAAAACCCCAAGTCTGCTGGTACCAGACCTGGGGTTGTGTAGTATAATTCGTGGATACAATTAAATTATAACATTGCACTAAATATACAGCAAACAATATTTTATTAATCCTAATTATAAAGCGATAATATAAGGCTTGTTTTATATTGGTACATTAAACCCTAAAGCAATAAATTCTTCTAGATAACTTCATTGATAAACTTTTATTTGATATAATTTTTATTGTATTGAGGTGAAATGATGAAGCACTTAACTAAAATATTAGTAGGTTTAGCGGTTGTGCTTTTTGTAGTAGGTTACTATTTACAAGCAACAGGACACGAATCGCAAGGGGTTAAACTTCTACTTGCAGCAATCATGTTTATGATTTGTGCTTTTCTAAATAGAAGTAATGATCGTCGAAAGAAATAATTGATTGAAATAAATGGGTTTAAGTGAAGTGTTTACTTCGCTTAAGCCTTTTTGTGTATATACTTTATACTCAATTTTTCATTAGAAAGCACTTATTTGTAAGTAATTTGATATATATACTTTACAAATCTGTGTATATTGTATATATTATGTATATACAGAAAGAAAAGAGGGACATCAATGAAATTAATTTTGAAAAACAACAGTGAACAACCCATTTATGAACAAATTAAGCAACAAATTAAAGAAAATATTTTAAAAGGTTATGTTGCTCCTGGCGAACACCTTCCATCAATGCGTGAGTTAGCTAAAGATTTGCAAGTGAGTTTAATTACTACTAAACGAGCTTACGAAGATTTAGAAAAGGATGGATTTGTGACTACTATAAGAGGCAAAGGAACCTTTGTTAAGGAGCAAGATAATTCAATTCTTAAGGAGAAACAATTCTTTGTCATTGAGAATTTAGCGAAAACAATGTCTAAAGAGGCGAAAACAATTGGGATGCCCTTAGAAGAATTGATAGAAATATTAACTTTAATTTATGAGGAGGAAGACTGATGAACGCGATTGAGCTTAAAAAAGTAAGTTATCAAACGAGCGAATTTCAGTTAAAAGATATCTCCTTTGAAGTTCCTAAGGGCTTTGTAACAGGTTTTATAGGTGGGAATGGCGCTGGTAAAACAACAGTTATTCGCTTAATTATGGATTTAATTCAATCTAAAAATGGTCAAATTTCTGTATTTGAAAAAAATATGAAGACAGATCCTGTTGAAATTAAAAATAAAATAGGTTTTGTTTATTCAGAGACGTATTTTAATGATAAATGGACAGCTAAAAAGTTAGAAAATATAGTCGCACCATTTTATAAAGATTGGGATCATGAATTATTTATTAATTATCTTCAGTTTTTCCAACTTCCTTACAATAAGAAAATAAAAACATTCTCAACTGGAATGAAAATGAAGTTATCATTAGCAGTTGCATTTAGCCATCATGCAGAACTATTCATTCTAGATGAACCTACATCTGGTTTAGATCCTCTTGTAAGGAATGAATTACTTGAGATTATACAACAAGAATTGATTGATGATGATAAAACAGTGTTTTTATCTACACATATTATTTCAGATTTAGAGAAAATAGCAGATTATATTGTTTATCTACGAGATGGAGAGATTATTTTCAATGAGTCTAGAGATAAATTGTTTGAGAAATATAAAGTGATTAGTGGTTCCAATGAAGACCTAGATCAAGAGTTGGAGGAATTATTAATATATAAAGAAATAAGAAAAACTGGCTACATAGGCCTTACTGAACACTATCAAACGTTTAAAGAGTTATTTGGAAATAGAATAGAAATTAAAAATCCTACAATCGAAGAATTAATGATTTACTTAGAGAAAAATAAAAAGAAAAAAGACTTTAAATATTATCAACAAAGAGAGAAAAGTTTATGAAACAACTTCTAATAAGAAACATTAAACTTCGACGATGGACACTTTTAATTTATGGATTATTATTACTATTCTTTCCTTTTTATCATTTAATTGATAAACACCATCTAGTCTTTTCTGTTATATCTGGTCCGATGGGTGTCATTTTAACGATTATTTGTTTAGTCGATGCTGGACATCTATTTAGAATCAATCGCAGGTTAGGTGGTTCACAGTCTTACTTGTTCTTTGGTAGTTTGCCAGTTTCAAAAAAAGATTTACTCAATGCCAATTACATCAGTTGCATAGTATTAACTTTGATTGGTGCTTTAATCATTAGTCTATATGGATATGAAACGAATACGATTAAAACGGATTCGATATCTTTTTCAACAACATATTCATTTATAATAGCGAATTTCTTTTCTATTCCAATCGCTTTTAGAAAAAGTACAGAACAAAAGAATAAGGACGTACCTTATATAGGATATGTATTCGGAATTATGATTGTATTACCGATTATTCTTTCTGCTATATTCATTTTGATTAATTATATTACTCGAAATGATAGTCATATCCCTACTATTTATTCATACTTTTTAAATTATGGATTATTGATGATAAGCATCATCTGTTTAATTATTAATTACGTGATTCAAATAAAAAAATTTAAAAACTAATCACTAGAGGGAGGTCTATTATGAAATTAGAACGTATTACTAAAAAATATGGACAAAATACAGTCATAGATGATGTCAACTTTGATTTTGCAAACAGTCAAATTGTTGGTCTTATAGGTAAAAATGGTGTAGGTAAGACAACTTTGATGAAAATTATGAATGGTAATATCATCAATTATCAAGGTAAAGTAGATTTATCTAAAGACGAAAATGTAGGTTTCTTAATTGAACATCCTAAACTTTATGATAATAAGTCTGGCTTATATAATTTGAAACTTTTTGCTCAAGTATTAGGAAAAGGTTTCGATAAAGAGTACTCAGATCATATTATCGATGCTTTTGGTATGAGACCTTACATTAAGAAAAAAGTAAAAAAATATTCAATGGGTATGAAACAAAAATTAGCAATAGCTGTATCTCTTATGAATAAACCAAGATATTTAATATTAGATGAACCTACTAACGGCATGGATCCTGATGGTTCAATCGATGTATTAAAAACAATTCAATCTTTAGTAAAACAATTAGAAATGAAAATTTTAATTTCTAGTCATAAGTTAGAAGATATTGAGTTAATTTGTGATAGAGCGATATTCCTAAGAGATGGTCATTTTGTTCAAGATGTGAACATGAAAGATGGTGGCCCTGAAGACACTACAATTATCACTGTCGAAAATGAAGACTTCAACAAAACATTAGAATATCTAACTGAACATTATAAAGTACAACAGTCACAAAAAGATGCTGGTGAAATAATGATTAAAGCTCAAAAAGATTATAAACCACTACTTAAATCATTATCTCAAAAAGAGGTTTATCCAAAATATATTGAAACACGCAAAAGCTCTTTACGTGATACTTACTTTAATATTAATCAGAGAGGTGATAAATAATGAGAATTTTACAACTAGTCAAATATGATTTAATTAGTATTTTGAAAAGTCCTTTAACATACCTTGCATTGATACTAGTTATAGGAATGACTGTCTTCCAAGCAAGTATGCAAGCTGCATTCGCTAAGACTCACCAAGTAGATAATAATATGGTATTCATATTAGCAAACTGGTTATTCTTATTCGCTGGATTATTATTTATCATCAAAACTATCACTAGAGACTACTCTCAAGGTACGATTCAGTTATACATGAGTAAGGTAAGTAGTAGAATTGGATACATTATTGCTAAAACAATTTCAATAGTGTTAATTTCTCTCTTATTTACGTTACTTCATTATCTTGTAATCATTATTATTCAAGCATTTACTAAAGGTTCAAACGTTGATGGAGATAAATTCTTAAATAATATTTGGTTTTACCTTATATTCTTCCTATTCTTTGGACTATTCTTATTATTACTAACGTTAATTATTGAAAAGCCAGCAGTAATCTTTACTTTAGGGATTTTCTTATTACTTATCGTCCCATTCGTACAACCTTTCATAGGTTTAATCCCGCACATTGGTGACGATATCCAAAAATCATTTAAGTATATCCCATTCACTTACTTAACTGAGAAAATGACAGAAGACATTAAATTCTCACATTGGCAATGGTTTATTTCAATTGCTTCAATCGTTGTATTATTTATTGCTGACATTCTATATGCTGCTAAAAGAGATATTTAATCAGATAATACTGAGGCACATGCCTCAGTATTTCTATTTATACAAAAGTTTAGTAATGATTGAGTTATATACTGCTTTCCAAAATGAAGAATCAGTTTTAAATCTATTGGAAATTAATAGATGCGTTTCTTTTACTTTGTCATCATAATCAGGGTGGTCTTTACTTGGCAATTTATCATTTCTAAGCTCAGTGACGAATGTTTGAACTTCTTTAGCTCTTGGACCCCATACAGTGATTTGTTCATATGAATCATTCATAAATACAAATATAGGTATAGATCTTGATTTGCCGTTAGTTAGGTATTGGTCAATGAGATTTGTGTCATCATCTCTATGAAAAAATTTAACTTCAAGGTTTAATATTTCACTGATTTGTTTTAATATTGGGAGATTCATCATTGCATCTCCACACCAGTCTTCAGTGATGACTAATACCTTGGAATAATTTGTTTGTTGTAATTGCTTTATACGATCATCATCTGTAGGGGGGCTAAAGGATTTGTAAATTGACAATAAATTCTCTTTGTTGTCTTTCATTTGTTCAATGTACTGTTCTAGCGACTGACTTCTATTAAAATATGTTTGTAAACTTGTCATATAAGTAACCTCCTTTGATAATTTAGAATATTATAACAATTTTTAAACTTTAAAGATATTAATTAACTTAATTCGAACGTGATTCACAATGTGACTAAGTTGTTAGATGAAACTCAAAATTCCTTATGCTATATTAGTTAGAACAAGAGTGAAAGTGGTGACTCAAGTGCGAATACAAAATCGATGGGTGATTTCAACCCTTTTTTGATTGGAGCAATCATTTTACTATTCGGAATTATGTACTATAAAAGTATTAAGACCGTAGATTTATCCAATTATACTATTAACAACATTAGTTTGAATGAACATTTTAAAGAAAAAGGATATGTATTAAATAAGAAGGTTAAATTAGATAGATTTAAATTTTATAATGATGAAAATCATAAAGATTTAACAGTTAAAGTAAAAAATAAAAACCATACTATAAAAGGTATTGTTCTAGTCAAAGATAAAAATGTTAAAACAAATTTTGGCATTAAAATTGGCGATTCGATTGATGAAGTAATAGACGAACTCGGAGACAGCTATAAAAGAAATATTGCTGGTAAGCATTATAAATCAATTACATATATAGATCGTGAGCATAAAATGAAGCTAAGCATACTTTATAAAGATGAAGTAGTAAAAAGAATAGAATTCTTCAGTAAATAAGTTTAGTTGAGGAATGTACGCTATTGCATATTCTTTAATTCAAATTCAGGAAGAGTGACAATATATGGATAAGATTACTTTTTTAAATGAATTAGAATTAGCCTTGGATGAGCTTCCTAGAAATGAAAAGGATAATAAGATGTACGAGTATGAAAATCTTTTTTATGAAGAGGAACTCAAGGGCAATAATGAAGAGCAAATTGTAAAAAAATTAAAGGACCCTTATGACATAGCTAAAGAAATTAAGGCAAAAAGTGCTATTAGTTACGCTAGTTCTAAACCTACGATTCAAAATATAGCTAGGGCAATCTTTGCATCTTTAAGTTTGGGAATCTTATCGATATTTATTATATTGATACCTGTCGTGATTATCGCATTACTTCTTTTGATTTTATTGTTTTTATCAATTTGTCTTTTATTTTCTCCTATAATATTAATCGTTTATTCATTACTTAATGGTTTTCATAACTCAATAAGTAATATATTATTTTCGATTTCATTGGCCGGTTTAGGAATTATTTTTATTGTTTTAACCTTTAAAATTATGCATATAGTACATAAACTGATTTTAAGATATTTACTATGGTACATAAAAACAGTTAAAGGAAGCGTTAGAGAATGAAGAAGCTTTTCATTAGCGGTTTAATTATATTTATTGTGTTTTTTATTGGTGGAACGATAACATGGTTTGCTTTTGATAAAGCTACTTATGAAAAGCAAAATTACTACAAAACGTTTAGTAACAATTTTAGTAATGTATCTGTAAATACGATAGGTTCAGAAATAAATGTTATAAAAGGTAAAAAATTTAAAATCGACTATAAAGGAGATAATGATATTTTTGTCTCCAAAAAAAGAAATACACTAAAAGTAACAGAAAAGCGAGCGACTAACAGAGGCTATGGTTTAAATTTTAATCCTTTTCATCGAAATAAGAAAAAACTTACTTTAGAAGTTCCAGATAAAAAACTGAAAAACTTGAATGTAGATTCGCTTATCGGTGATATACATTTAAAAAATTTGAAGGTAAATAATACAACTGTTATCAATCACCGTCTTTTTTCAATGGATAATTCAAATTTGAATAATTTAAATTTTGGGAGCTCTGGTAGAAAAGCCAATATTAGTGATTCTACTGTTCAAAAAGGTAATATAAAAATGAACTTAGGCAAAATATTAGTTAATCATAGCCAATTGAAAGATTCTATATTCTTATTGAATAAAGGTGATATTCTTATGAAGAATATGAAATCTTCAAATGATATTAAAGCCTCCACGAAACAAGGTGATATTAAATATAACTTCGGAGAAAACCCTAAAGACACATTACTCAAATTACATCCTGGTCGAGGTAAAAAAGTTGTTAACAATAAGTACTTTAAAGAAGGCAAAGTAGGTAAAAGTAATAATATTTTAGAGTTTTATACTGTTGATGGTGATATCACTGTTGATTAATTTTAGTCGGACAGTATCATTTTTTAAGTATCATAGCCCTTAAAATGAATGTATTTAAAAGTTCATTTTAAGGGCTATTTTCATATTTATTCATCACGCATTAGCCCGAAATAAAACTTTAATAAGTTGCGAAAGTCAAAGAAGTGTCAATTTCACCTCTGAAATAATCAATGTTTAAATCTTCGCCATTTAACCATTTTGAAAAGTTTATTTCAGTAGCATGGTTATTCTCACCGAGTGCCATCCAAGCAGTTAATGTATTTGGTTCATAAATAGATGTATGAATGGTGCCAGACCAACTTCTAAAGAGTTTACTGTATATCTCATATTGTGGGTCGTTAAATAATTTGAAAGCATCTTCTTTAGTAATAGTGTGATTCGTATGTTTGATAACTCGCTCTAATCTCTCTTTAGACTCTTTTGTGTAATTGCGATTTTCATGGGTTAATAATTCGAAATGATTTGTACATATTGGGTCATATCTCACATTAATTGAACGTGGTGTCACTTCAACTATCGCATAGTTTAAATTCTTATCCATTAAAATATAGCTAAATGAACTTCTATGAGGGATTTCTTTTAAAAGTCGAATAGCTTCATGAACATCTTTACAATTTTCAAGAATAAGTCTGCCTATCATATAACAAACAAAACCGTTGGCCGGCTTTTTACGATGCATAAAATTATAAGCCATTACTAGTCCACATTCATTCATCCCATCCATTCTGCCTGTCACTCTCGAAGTAGGACCTATTTGAGCCAAACCACTATCATTTGGTTGGAAAAGTAAATATCTTCCATCATATGTTGCTGGGTGATAATCATAATTACGTATTAAATAGTCTGTCCCCTTAAAAACTGTACAACCACTGTCTTTTAAATCTGTAAAGCGGTAATGACCAAAATTTAGGATGATCTGTTTAGTTGGAAGGTTAAGCACGTCTTGCATACCAATGAGCTCATCCCATATTTTCGGAGCATATGTTTGAAAGATATGATATGTTTCTTTTACATCTATATCAAAGCGAGGATTTCTTTTTCTCCATTCCTTTTCACGATTTTTTAAAAGGGGAGTCGTTTGTAACCATTTTGCTGTTTCAACTCCTAAATCGTAGTGGGAACCACGATGAGTCATAATATCAGATTGTACGTTTTGCATTCAGAACATCCTCTCTTTTCAAATGTTTACTTTAATGTAATAGGAAATTAACTTAATGTTAATTGCATTACATTAGTTGAAATAATACAATCGAATTGTATTTTAGTTGGGGAATTTTTAATATTTATGGGAGTGATTTCTATGTTTACAGATCGTTGTAGAGCAATTGCTGATTCAGTTAAATCATGGTGGCTAAGTTAATACGCATGATACTTTATTATTTAAGCTATTATTATTTAGATTTAAAATAATTAAATTAATCTTTATTTGTCATATTACCATAATTCTTACTTATATTGAGAATAATCATTTTTGAAACGGGTATTTATTTATCGAAGAAGATAAGTATGCTATCATATTGTATTGTAGATATGCATATTAATTTTAGAGGTGAAAAGTAATGTGGAACTTTATTAAAGGTTTATTTAAATTTGTATTTAGCTTATTAGCTATTACTACAGTTGTTGTAGGCGTAGGTGTTGTTGCCTTTGCTTATATTTTCAAAAAAGATTTCGAAGATATTGAAAGAAAAACAAAAGAAATTGTTTCAGATATCGAAAACAATAATTAATTAGTTAAGTGTATACTAGCTGATTTTTAAATAATGGTTGGCAATGGCTCAAAGTTAAGCTATTGCCAACTTTTTTTATGCGAAGGTAATATCAATAATATCTAAGATTGAAACCTTTTGATGGTATGTAGTATTAGGTTTTATACCTTCAATTTCAAAATTCAATGAATCTATGCGATGTATATTAAGCTGAACAAAATCAATATAGCCTTCTTTATAAAATTTGATATTAACAGGTTGGGATCTTTGTAAAGCCTCATGTAAGCGTATATTTAATTGAGCCAGTTGATCATCTGAAAGCACAGGTCTATCTATCTTATTTTGGTCGAGCATATATTGATGAATTGTTTCAAACTGCTCAGGTAATGTAGCAAAGGGTTATATATATGTTGAAGAATATAGACTATTTTGTTTAAAATGAATCATATTTTAAGAAAAAATGAACAAAGTAAAAATATTAAATAGTCTTTTTTTATTACGTGTAATAAGTTTAATATGTATGATGTAAAAAGAATTTGAATAGTGTATACTTATACTATTAAAATTAGAAATGAGATTATTATGAAAATAGTAGAAGTAAAATCTAAGAATGGTACCAATTTTATGATTTTAGATGGTAATAATGAACCTATAGTAGATGCAGTAAGATATTTGAAGTATCTGGATAGTGTTAAGAAAAGTTTAAATACCAAGAAAACCTATGCCTATGCACTAAAAAATTTTTTTGTTTACTTAGAAAGTAAAAAGATATGCTATAAAGAAGTTAGTTTTGATAACTTTGTTGATTTTATAAGATGGATGAAAACACCTTTTGAATATGAGAATGTCCTCTCTTATCACCGAAAAGAAAAAAGCATTAGTCCTAAGACAATTAATCTGACTATGACTGTAGTATCTAATTTTTATGATTATCTCTATAGGAGTAAAAAATTAGATGTTAATTTCTATGATTTTATGCATATGGAAAGTAAATACTCTAAAAAATATAAAAGTTTCATGCATCACATAAATAAGGACTATAGAACGTTGAAAAATATTTTGAAAGTTAAAGAACCAAAGAAAAAAATAGAAGTGTTAACTAATGCGGAGGTTAAGAAATTATTAGAGGAAGCTAATAATATTAGAGATAAATTCTTAATACAATTACTATATGAAACCGGATTACGTATAGGTGAGGTATTATCATTACGTATTGATGATATTAAATTTGACTTTAGAAAAGGCCATCAAATAGTTTTGAAAAATAGATTTAATGATAATGGTACTTATTTGAAAACTGGGGAAAGAAAAATATTTATTTCCCAATCGTTAATTGATTTATACGATGATTATGTCTACGAAATAATTGACGAACTTTCAATATGTTCTGATTATCTTTTTGTAAAAATAAAGGGGAGAAATGTAGGAGAAGCTATGAATTATAGTGATATATATTCATTATTTAAAAGGCTAAAACATAAAACATCTATAAATGTTTATCCTCATTTATTTCGCCATACACATGCAACTGTTTTTTATAATGAAACTAAGGATATAAAACAAGTTCAAGAAAGACTTGGTCATAGTAATATACAAACGACTATTAATTTATATGTTCATCCCACTGAAGAAGATATACGTGAAGATTGGAATAAAGTAAAGCATCAATTTCAAGTTTTTAATAAAGGGGAATGACTATGTCAATACCAATTAATTTACCTACAAACAGTACTATGATTAATGAATTATGTACATTACAAAGTAGAACCATCAATATAAAAGGAGAGGTTTTAATAACTGAAATATATGATGATTACTTTTTTAAAAATGATGAGTGGCACATTACAGCTTTTAACAAATTCAAGCAATTTCAAGATAGTATCAAGAACTATAGAGACAAAAGAAAAAATGTTTTCTTTAGGATTAAAAGTAAAAATTTGAATTTAGAATTTAAATACCTTTTTTTGAAACTGATAGTTAAAGAGGATTGGTCCTTATCTAATTTATTTAATACTGGAGCAGTAAAGCTTAATAAGATTGCTAAGTTCTTTAATGAAGTTTATCCAAATTTAAATTCTTTACTTGATTGTGATATAAATACATTAGAAAAGCACTGGTTTAATTGGCTGACTGAAAATAATATACCAATAAAAAGAAGATCATCAACAATAGTTTTTGGTGATTATGAATACAAAAGCGGACTGGCTTCTTTTTTAAAGAATATGTACATTAATCTAATTAAGTTCATTGATAAGCGAGAAGAATGGGAAAAAGATAAATGGGATATTAGAAATTTAGAAAAATATGGATTGAGTTATAATAAAACACTAACTGGCAATTATTTAAACTTTGAAAAAATTGAGTCAATTAAAATGCGAGAATTAGCAAAAAAATATTTAAAAAATCGTTTGATAACTGGTGATATAGCATTTGCTACAGCAAGGTTTTATATAAGAGTTTTAACTAGGTTTTTTCAAAATATATCTAAAAATAAAGAAACAAGGAATAGTTTAAATGAACTAGATAGATGTCATATCGAAGCATATATAGAATTTTTGTTTGAATATGCAGCTAATAAACATTTGCAAAGTACTAAGAATTTTGTGAGAGAAGAATTAAAAACAATTAGAAGGTTCTTAAACGATATTATAACTCAAAACTATGCTATAGCACCGTACCAAGATATACGATTTTTAATTTATCCTCAAGACTTACCTAAACACGAAAAGAAAAATAGTAGCCAAATTGATTATATCCCAGATTTTGTATTGGAACAGCTTTTTGAGCATATAAATGATTTGCATAAAGATTTAATACCTGTAGTTTGGATAGCTTTTAAAACAGGATTAAGAATTTCTGATGTATTGACATTACAAAATAATTGCCTTGCAAAAGTTAATGGAAAGTATTCAATAATCACAGATATTGCTAAAACTTTTGTTAAAGGACATAGAATACCAATTGATAATAAATTAGCTGATATAATAGCAGTTTTAATAGCCGATTCTAAAAGTAAAAGTACAAAAGATAATAATCCTAATAATTATATTTTTGCTATTTATAAAGGAAAAAGAAAGGGAATGCCCTTTACACAACATATGGTCAGAGCACACTTAAATCATTTATCAAAGACTAAAAATATTATTGATGAACAAGGAGAAATCTTCCATTTCAAAACTCATCAATTTAGACATACCTATGCAGTAAAATTGTTAAATGGTGGAGCAGATATATTAACGATACAAGAATTATTAGCACACTCCTCACCAGAAATGACTCTAAGATATGCTAAGTTACTTGATGATACAAAGAGAAAGGCTTTTGAATCAGTTATTGATCAAGGAGCTTTTAGTTTTGATGTTGACGGTAAAATTAAAAATATACAGCATAGTAGTGAACTATCTGAAAAAGCATTGAATTCTTTATGGCAAGAACATAAATTAAACGCAATGGACAATCCTTATGGCACTTGTCATGCTAGATTGAGTGGTGATTGTCCATACATGGAAGCTCCGCCATGCCTGACTTGTAATTCTGGGAAACCATGTAAGGATTTAGCTATTGGATTTTCTGATTTAGATGTTGAAAAATATGAATTACATATCAAATCAACGGTCAAATCTATAGAATTAGCTAAAAATAATAATAGACAAGATATGGTTGAAAAGCATATAAATATATTAAATAAATATGAAGAAATACTAGGTAATATAAAAGATGGAAACATTATATTCGGGAGAAGTAATAGAATAAAAGTATAGAGGTTAAGATGGAAAAATTTAATAGACAAGAACAATTAAAACAGTTGCATGCAGAACGAAAAGTTAAAACCGAGAAAAAAGTTGATAAAGCAATAAATGATTTAGTTCAAAAAATAAAGAAATTAACTTTAACATCGTTTCTAAACATTCAAAAGTTTCGAAAGCTACATTATATAAAAATAATAAAATTCGAAAGAAAATAGAGAAGTTACGTGAACAAAACAGAGAAATATTTGTTCATAAAAATAAAAATGACGGTAAAGATGCGTTAATCTCCTCTTTAAAAAGAAAAGTAAATTCTTTAGAAAAAGAGAAAAAAATGTTGAAAGAAGAAATTAGCGTTTTATATTCTAGGCTGTATGAGGATATTTAAAATAATGGACAATAAAATTGAAAAGATTCTAGAAGATATTAATAAATTACAAGGCTATAAAGTAACATATCAATATGCTACTGCTATAAATATAAAAGATAATAACATGAACCCTTGGTTTGAAAAAATTGAGGAAATTCTATTGAATGTAAAAGGAGTTATACGCATTTTATCTCCTGACAACCCCCCGGTAAATTATGATTATTGGATTTTACCTGGAAGATATAAAAGACATACAAAAGAATATCACGAAAAACTAGAAAAATTTTTAGAAAAATTTGCTACTAATGCAAATATTAATGATGGATTGTTTGATCAAAATAATATACATGGATACAAATATAAAAAATATATATTCACTCCACATATTGAAATTACTCATGAGAACACTTTGAATTTATTTTTTTTAACCTTAACTATATTTAACAATGGTACATTTGTTATAGAAATCATTGAAGACTTAGAGAGTATAAACTTTGGAAGCGACTTGTATAGTACTTTCTCATGTGTAAAAGATAAGATATATCCTCTAATTAATCAAGAAAAAAATAATAGACAAAGACAGTATCAATTGTATGGTAATAGACATTGTAAAAATATTAGAGATGTTTCTAGACAAATTAATAGAATTATAAAAATTAATAGTAAGGATATTTTTGAATATAAAGTATCTAAAAATATGGGTTTTGAAGTTTATTATTTAGCTAATGAAAATGAATTTACTGATGATCCTTTCTATGAGGACGTGAAGATTCAAGAGTGGTTAGTAAATGCGCCTATTTTTTCATTTGAAGGAAAAAGTAAACATTTTAGGCAAGATGGTTATAGCGATAATTATATAAACTTCTTGAATAAAGCATCTGTTTTTGTAGTTTGGATGGATGAGCAAGAAGAAGATGTTTTAGAAAAATGTTCTCAAATGGCACTTTATTTCAATAGTTCTGCTAATTTCAATAGTTCTGCTTATTTCTTTTTCTTAGAAACTATGTTAAATGAATTACAATTGTATGGGTATCAACAATATAATTTAAATGGAAAAAAAGAAGCCCTATATTTTAGACAATGGATACTAAATTTCAAGAGATCTATTGCAATTATTTATAGAACAGAGCTTTTACCTAGTTTATATTTATATTTGTATCTAAAGAATAATAATGATTTTAAATCTCCACAATATATTGAAGAATTAAACAAAGAAGAATTATCACTAATTGAATTGGAGCAGTCATATAAGGAAGAAGAAAGAAGCGAAAAATTAAATAAACTTTTGTTAATAATAAGTCTTTTATCAATTTTCCAAGTAGTAGAAATTTTTTTCAGTGATAAAAATAATATATTTAATATCAGTATGATACTTATAATGATTTTGCTAGAAGTATTTCGAAAAAGGTAATTATAAGAACACTATTTAAACTTTTTAAAAGTTTAAATAGTGTTAAGTGATACTACAAACGTTAGCATTATTTAAATTATATATATTATTGTTAGTATCAGAAAAGGAAAATGTATTACTAATTTCATCCTTTTTTAAAATTTTTCCTGTATATTTTGAAATGTTACCGTCTTCCCAATATGAGATTGTACATAACTCATCATTTTGAATTTTTATTTGAAAAATCTGATCTAAATTATCTAATGAATCATGTGTTAGCAATGGTTTTTCTATTTTATTTTGATCCTTTATAATTTGTTCTAAAATTTCAAACTGTTGCGGGAGAGTCGCAAAAGCTTGCCATTTGATTTTTCCACGCCCTTGAGGGATTTTAGGGTTTAAATATTTTCTTGGTATTTTTCTATAATCAGTTTCATATTTATATTCATCTGGCGCATTAGGATTTGGAATCATGTTTACCACCTCATCATCATTGTAGAACGTATGTTCTTTTTTGGCAAGGATTATATAATTTTTTAATGTGATTAATTAATTAATTTAAAATAAGTTATTTTCTATATGGAAAAGTTGAGTAAGATTATCGAGCATTTATAATTATAGTAACTGGAATTATGATGTTTGGTATGTTAATAGTATTTTCTCTTTTAAAAAATGTGAACATAAAAAAATAGAACATATATAATTATAAATAATATATATGTTCTTCGATATTATGAAGTTTTATGAAAGATAGAATTATATCAGTTTTTGTAGTACATTTAGACTATTAAAATTTGTTTATTACATTCTTGGCGGTTTCACTTATCAATTTATCATTAGGTTTATCACTTTTATTGTCTTTATTCGTAAAAATGACTAAAATAATAGGTTCAGATTGGTTCTTAGGATAAACAAAAGCTACATCATTTCTAGAAGCATATGTTATTGCTTGACCACTTTTATCAGCAACCTTATAGTCTTTTGGAACACCATCTTTAATTAAAGTGTCTCCGTTTTTATTATTTAACATTAAATCAAGTAAGAAATTTTTATTTTTTTTGCTTAATTTTCCATTTGCGATAAGTTTATTTAAAGTCTTGCCGAAAGCAGCAGGCGTTGAAGTATCTTTTTTGCTCTTTGGTGAATAGTAATTTAATTCTATTTCATATCTAACTGGATTTGTTACTTTATCTCCCAATTTTTTTAAACGTTTTTTAATTTTTTTGATTCCACCGATTTCGTTTATAATTTTATTGTTTGCTGTATTATCACTATACTTCATTGAAGCCTCAATAAGTTCTTTTAAAGTGATATCTTTTCCTACATATTTTTCTAAAATAGGAGAATAAGCAACTATATCATCTTTGTTAATATGTACTTTTTTATTTAACTTATTATAAGGTACTTGTTCTAACAAAATAGCACTATTTATCGCTTTTGAAGTTGAAGCATAGGCAAATCTCTTATCGGCATTAAATTTTACTTCCTTACCACTTTTAGTATCTAATGCATAGACACCAATATTAGCATTATATTTCTTTTCTAAATTATTTAACTCTTTAGCATGTGAACTGGTTGAATTACATGCACTTAAAACTAAAGCAATTGCAATTAAAAGTATTAACTTTTTCAAAATATACCCTCCAATATTACAGTTGTAATTTCTATAAATCAATAATATTACAATTGTAATATTCGCGTCAATAGTTTATTATAAATATTTGAAAGAAGGTGTTGAAATGGCTAAGTTATTAATAATGAGCATAGTAAGCTTTTGTTTTATATTTCTATTGTTATTATTTTTTAGGTACATATTAAAACGCTATTTTAATTATATGTTAAATTATAAAGTTTGGTATCTAACTCTTCTTGCAGGATTAATTCCTTTCATCCCTATTAAATTCTCTTTTTTTAAATTTAATAATTTGAATAATCAAGAGCCCACAGTTGAAAGTAATTCACACAATTTGAATCCTAACATAAATACCACTAAACCTGTTCATGAGTTTACAACAGACATCCATAAGTTTAATTGGGATTCAATAGATAATATCTGCACAGTTATTTGGATAGTTTTAGTTATTATTTTAAGTTTTAAATTTTTAAATTCTTTATTATATCTTAAGTATTTAAAGAAACAGTCACTTTATCTAAATGAAAAAGAAAAAGATAAAATAAACAAGATACTTTTCAATCATCAATATAAAAGAAATATTGTGATTCGAAAAGCAGAATCTATTCATTCTCCAATAACTTTTTGGTATGGAAAATATATTATTTTGATTCCCAGTTTATATTTTAAAAGTATAAATGACAAAAAACTAAAATATATAATATTGCACGAGTATGCTCATGCTAAAAACAGAGATACTTTGCATTTAATTATCTTTCATATTTTTTCTATTGCTATGAGTTATAATCCACTAATACAAATTGTAAAAAGAAAGATGATTCATGACAATGAAGTAGAAGCCGATAGATTTGTCCTTAATAATATTAACAAAAATGAATTTAAGTCTTATGCGGAAGCTATTATGGATTCCGTATTAAAAACCTCATTTTTCAACAAAAATATATTAAGCCATTCATTTAATGGTAAAAAATCATTACTCAAAAGAAGATTAATTAATATAAAAGAAGGCAATCTGAAGAAGCAGTCAAAATTAATTCTAATTTTTATTTGTATTTTTACTTTTTTTATCATGATAATTCAAAGCCAGTTTTTAATGGGGCAATCCTTAACTGATTATAATTATAAAAAGCCCTTACAAAGCGATTACCAAATTTAGATGAAAGTAAAAATTTTGGTTCAAATAGTGGATCTTTCGTTATGTACAGCATGAAGAAAGACAAATACTATATTTATAATGAAAAAGAAAGTAGAAAAAGATATTCTCCTGATTCAACTTACAAAATTTATTTAGCACTGTTTGGACTTGACCGTCATATTATAAGTGATAAAAATTCACGTATGTCATGGAATCATAATCATTATCCTTTCGATTCTTGGAATAAGGATCAAGATTTAAATACGGCAATACAAAACTCAGTTAATTGGTACTTCGAACGTATTAGTAATCAATTATCAAAGAACTATACTTCTGATCAACTCAAGCAATTAAATTATGGTAATAAAAATTTGGGAAGTTATAAAGCCTATTGGTTGGAAGATAGTTTGAAAATATCTAATCTTGAACAAGTAATAGTTTTAAAAAATATGATGGAACAAAATAACCATTTTAGTAAAAATGAAAAGAAACAATTATCTTCTTCGTTATTGATTAGAAAAAATGAAAATTATGAATTGTATGGGAAAACAGGTACAGGTATAGTAAACGGGAAATATAATAATGGGTGGTTTGTAGGTTACGTAATTACAAATCATGATAAGTATTATTTTTCTACACATTTATCAGATGAAAAAGCCTCTGGTGAAAATGCTAAATTCATAAATGAAAAAATATTAAAAGAAATGGGTGTTTTAAATGGCCAATAAGCAAGTTGAAATATCTATGGCTGAATGGGATGTTATGAATATAATATGGAATAAAAAATCAGTATCAGCTAATGAAATTGTAGTTGAGATTCAAAAAAATAAAGAAGTTAGCGATAAGACGATTAGAACATTAATTACAAGACTATATAAAAAAGAGATTATAAAACGCTATAAATATAATAATATTTATTTTTACTCATCAATTATTAAAGAAGATGATATTAAAATGAAAACTGCTAAAACCTTTCTTAATAAATTGTATGGAGGGGACATGAAAAGTTTAGTGCTAAATTTTGCGAAAAATGAAGAATTAAATAACAAAGAAATTGAAGAATTGCGAGCCATTTTAAATGATATTAGTAAAAAATAAATAGATATAGGGTTCAAACATAATTTACATATATATTATGTTTGAACCCTATTAAATTAGATTTTTTTATGAGATTAGTACATATAACAAAAGGTGCCCACTTAACCATGCCTCGACCAGCTGGTATATTCTTATCTAACATTTCACGTGGAATGTTTCGATAATCTGTTTCTTTATTTATATACGTCATTTTCAATCACCTCATCCGATATAAATCATTATACGAACACTTGTTCTGTTTTGCAATACAAAATTGCTGACTATATTTTTGAGTTTTATAGTCAGCAAGAGGTGAATGTTAAATTTTAAAAAATAATTAGAGTAAAATATAGTCCTAGTAACGTTATAAATAGTACAGGGAGGGTAACAACAATTCCTGTTTTAAAATAGGTTCCCCAAGAAATTTTTATACCTTTTTGAGTTAACACATGGAGCCATAATAGTGTCGCTAAAGATCCAATAGGTGTAATCTTAGGACCTAAATCAGAGCCAATAACATTTGCATAAATCATACCTTCTTTAATTAAACCGGTAGAATTTGATTGTGAAATAGCGATTGCATCAATTAAAACAGTTGGCAAATTATTCATAATCGATGAAAGAAACGCTGCTATAAATCCCATACTCATAATGCTACTCAATAGTCCATGAACTGAAAAGGAATGTAAAATATTTCCTAATACTAAAGTGATACCTACATTTTTCAATCCATAAACTACGAGATACATTCCTATTGAAAATACCACAATATTCCAAGGTGCGCCTTTTAAAACTTCTTTAGTACGAACGGCTTCTGAACGACTTGCTAGAAGTAAGAAAATAAAGGCAACAGCTAATGCAATAAACGCTACAGGTACTTTAATAAACTCACTCACTAAATAACCAAATAATAAAACAATGAGCACAATCCATGAGATGTTAAAAAGTTTTTTATCTTTGATGACTGATTGAGGTGTTTTTAAATGATTAATATCTACAGATCTTGGAAGTGAACGTCTAAAATAAAGCCAAAGTACAAGAACGCTAGCAAAAAATGAAAAAATATTAGGAATCATCATCTTTAAAGCGTATTGAATAAATGTGATATTAAAATAATCAGCAGAAACAATATTTACTAAATTGCTCACAATAAGTGGGAGAGAAGTAGTATCTGCGATAAAACCACTAGCTATGATAAATGGGAATATAGTTTTTTTATCAAATCCTAGACTTCTCACCATGGCTAATACAATGGGTGTGAGTATAAGTGCAGCACCATCATTTGCAAATAAAGCTGCAACTATAGCGCCTAAAGTCATGATCAATATAAACATTCTAAAACCGTGACCTTTAGAAGCGGTAATCATATGTAAAGCAGCCCATTCAAAGAATCCAATTCGATCTAGAATTAAAGATATCAATATAATCGCTACAAATGTTAATGTAGCATTCCAAACTATGTCGGTAACCTTAATAACATCGGAAAATGATACAACACCAGTTACTATAGCTATAATGGCACCGATAACAGCAGTAATGTCTATATCTAAACCTTTCGGCTGCCAAATAACAAAGAGCAACGTTATAACAAAAATAGCTATTGCTAGAAAAACCATAAAGGTTCACTCAACTTTCTTTATAAGAGTAAATAAATGATTTGTTTTAAATAACATAATCAAGAATATCAATACTTGAATTTTTTATCTAGAGTTATTACCAGTGAACAAGTTTTAATTGTAAATTAATCATAGTTAAAGTTAAAATTAAACAACATCAATCTAATGGAGGGGTTAATATGACTATTGGATACATCGGTTCTTATACAAAGAAAAATGGTAAAGGTATTTACCGTTTTGAATTAAATGAATTAGAGGGGACTATTAAAAACGTTGAAACAGGATATGAAATTGAAGCTTCAACCTATCTTACTAGAAATGAAAATTTCTTATATGCAATAACAAAAGAGGAAGAAGATTGTGGCATTGCAAGTTTCAAAATTAAAAATAACGGTGAATTAGAATTAATTAATAAATGCTTAGCATCTAAGAATGGAACAGGTTGCTATATTCAGGTTTCTAAAGATGGTAATTATTTATTTGAAGCAGTATATGGTGCTGGCATCGCTCGATTATATAAATTAAATAAAAATACTGGAGAAATCGAAACACTGATTGAAGAATTAGAACATGATTATCCTACAGGACCACATGAGCGACAAGACGATTCACATGTCCATTTTTTAAGTGAAACACCAGATAATAAATATGTTGTGGCGGCGGATTTAGGTACAGATAGAATTGTCACTTATACATATGGAGAAAATGGCTTTAAAGAATATGCAGTTTCACAATTTCAAGAAGCGGATGGTACACGACACATTACTTTCAATGATAATGGTAAATATGCTTACGTGGTTCATGAATTATCGAATTATGTTAGTGTAACAGAATATCATGATGGTGAATTTAAAGAAATAGAACGCCATCTAACAATTCCGCAAGATTTTAAAGAGGAAACAAAATTAGCTGCTGTTAGATTGTCTCACGATCAAAAGCATCTATATGTAAGTAATCGTGGTCATGATAGTATAGCTATTTATGAACTTGTAGATAATGGTAAATCATTGAAAATCGTTGATATACAAACAACTAGAGATGTGTTCCCAAGGGATTTTAATATTACTCCAGATGATAAATATATCGTTTGTGCACATCAAGAAGGGGATTCCAAAGTCACAGTATTTAAACGAAATGATGTTACAGGAAAACTCACTTTCATAGATGATCACGAAAGTGCGCCTGAGGGAGTATGTGTGCTCTTCTAATAAAATGCTCCACATGTAATGAATCGACCATGTACATGTGGAGCTTAATTCAAATGATTTTTAATTTTTAAAGAAGGCTTTGATATATTTAAATTTACCTTTATAAGGAGGGAAGTAGACGCTTGATTCTAATCGAGTTGACTTAAAAGTATATGATTTCATATGACTAAATGTGTCAAATGAATATTTACCGTGATATTGTCCTATACCTGAGGCACCAACACCACCAAATGGTAAATTAGGGTTAGCGACATGCATGAGCGTATCATTAATTGCACCACCACCAAATGATAGTTCATCTAATACACGATGAGACGCATTTTCATCTTCGCTAAATAAATATAAACTTAAAGGTTTAGGCTTGCTTTGAATAATTTCAATTGCTTCATCAAAGCTGTCATAAGTAAGAATAGGAAGTATAGGGCCAAAAATTTCTTCTTGCATCACTTTATCTTGAACATTGGTATTTTCAAGTATTGTAGGTTCAATGTATAAATCTTCTTTTGAACTTTTTCCTCCAAATACTATGTTGTTTTTATGAATTTCTAGTAACTCATTTAGACGATTAAAATGTTTTTCATTAACAATTCTTCCAAAGTCAGGACTTTCTTTAATATTTTTTCCATAAAATTCAGTGATAGTTTGTTTTAATGCATTAATGAGGTCATTTTTAACTTTGCGATCAACCAGTATATAATCTGGAGCAACACAAGTTTGACCTGCATTTGTAAACTTACCGAAACTTATTCGCTCACTAGCTACTTTGATATTAGCAGTGTCATCAACAATTACTGGTGATTTGCCACCTAATTCTAAAGTTACAGGTACTAAATTTTTAGCTGCAGCTTCATAAACAACTTTGCCAACTTTTTCACTACCCGTAAAGAACATATAATCAAAAGGTAGATGGATTAAAGTCTGAGTTTCATTAATCCTGCCCTCGACAACAGAGATATAATTAGAGTCAAAAGAATCTTCAATTACATTTCTGATAACTGATGCTACATTAGGTGTATGTTCTGATGGTTTTACAATTGCAGTATTTCCTGCAGCTATAGCGCCAATCAAAGGTTCAAAAACTAATTGAACAGGATAATTGAAAGGTCCTATGATTAAGACAGTACCATAAGGTTCATTTTTGATATAACTTTTAGTCGGGAATAAATATAGTGGTGTGTCAACTTGCTTTGTTTTAGTCCAATTTTTTAATTCTTTACGAGCAATTTTAATGCTTTTTAAAAGTACGCCAATTTCTGTAGCATATGCCTCTACATTATTTTTACCTAAATCCTTTTCGAGTGCTTCAAGTAATTCATTTTCATGGTTTTTAATACTTTTGCGTAAAATTTTCAATTGATGTTTACGAAATTTAAGTTCCTTGGTTTTATTGGTTTTGAAGAATTGTTTACTTTGGTAAAATTTTTGTTCAATATTATTCATCAAAATGACCTCCTTATTTATTTATATGCAAGAGGGGGGATACAACACAGAAATCTATCGCTTAAAAACATTAATTCACTTAATAAATTTATACCCCAAATATTAATTTTTAAATGCAATTCTTTAGTTAAAAAAGAGTAAGAAAAAGTTAATTTTTAATAGATGTACTATGTATGGATATAAAATGTGCCCCTAAATAAATTTACTTAAAATTCATTTAGGAGCATACATACTAGGAAAGTCCTAGCCACTATATTAAAGATTTAGATGGAATTAAGATAATACTTCAGTAATTTGAGGTACGACTTGTTTCTTACGAGATACTACACCTGATAAGAATGCCATACCATCATCTAATTGTACATTAAATGCTTGACCGACTTTATCTTTCTCAGCACCAACAACTAAAATTTTAGAATCGCTATTAATAATATCAGTAACTACAAGTACAAATAAATCATATTTTTCATTTGCACTCACTTCTAACATTACTTTTTCTAACTCATCTTTGCGGTTTAATACTTCGTCGATATCTACAGTATTTACTTGTGCAATACGAGTCACATAGTCACCCATAGTAAATGATTTAGCGTCCATGTCTAATAAAGTTTCAGCAGATTTATCAGTAGTAGAAGCACCTGCTTTTAACATATCAAGACCGTAGCTATCTAAATCGACATTTGCAATATCTTTTAATGCTTGAGCAGCATTTACATCTTCTTGAGTACATGTAGGTGATTTGAATAATAAACTATCTGAAATGATTGCTGAAATCATTAAGCCGGCAATGTGAGGTTTAATTTCAAAGCCACGTTCTTTGTACATTTTATATAAAATCGTTGCAGTACAACCAACAGGTTCTGCTCTGTAATAAAGAGGACCTGCTGTTTCGAAGTTAGCAATTCGGTGATGATCAATCACGTGTTTTACTGTAGCATCGTTGATTGAATCTGCACTTTGTTGGAATTCGTTATGGTCTACTAAAATAACTTCTTCATTATTTAAGTCTTCAGATAATAATTCTGGCGCATCCACTTTGAAGTAATCTAATGCATATTGTGTTTCGGCGCTGACTTCGCCTAAACGATATGCTTTAGCTTCAGTGTTTCCTGTTTGTTGTTCAAAATCAGCCATAATAATTGCTGAAGAAATTGCGTCAGTATCTGGATTTTTATGCCCGAATATATAAGTTTTTGTCATTTTCAATATCTCCTTATTCTTTTATATTTAATCATATTTTAGCATGATTTAAGTTTAATCTTCTACCTTAGCACCTAGTGAGTTTTTGAAATGCGAAAGTGCCCAAGTATGGCCTTCTTGATTAAAGGATGCGACACCTTTACTAGGTATCGTAATATGATAACCTAAATTATATGCTGAAATAGCGGTATGAAGTACGCAAATATCTGTACATACACCAA
>NZ_KV840052.1:67166-73107 GCF_001839105.1 Staphylococcus sp. HMSC62A08
CTTAGCAAGCTATCTAATGAAGTGCCATAAAAAGAATCATACCTTGTTTTATCTAAATAATGCACGTGTGTATTATCTTTAATTGTTTGATATAAACTGCCTACTTTTCCATATAAATTACGACCTTCCGTACCGTAAATATTATGAGGAGGGAATAATTGTGTTTCAGGATGATATTGATCATTCTCATAATGTAAGTCCATTGTAAAGATGACCTCATCTTGATGATCAATGTATGAATGAATGCGATCAACGATAAAGTTCTCTATTTCTTGACCTGGCTTCCCACATGTAAGTTTCCCATTATCAGCAATAAAATCCACAGAATAATCCACTATAATTAATGCATTTTTACTCATAAAAACATCCTCTCTCTAATGTGTTTAAAAAGTATTAGATTGGTATATTTATATATAACTAAGACTTTTTGATATGTAATTAAAAAATGATGAGCATTTCGACAAAGAGCGATAAAATTTATCGACAGTTTGACTCATTTTTGAAATTAAATAACATATCATTAATAAAATCTAACTTTAGTATATAGAGTTCGCCTTAACCGCACAATCTTTATTTTCAATTAAAATGGAGGATACTGTTATGTTAATTAATGCTGCAGATTTTGGACTCAAAGGAGAAAGTAAATACAAGGATACTAAAGCAATTCAGAAGGCGTTAAACTATGCAAAGCACGGGGAACATACCGTATTTATACCTAAAGGCACTTACCATATTAGAAAAGCGCTAGTCATTTATGATTCTACGACGTTATTACTTGATGATGAAGCGGTACTTTTGCGCGTAGGTAAAGATGCATTACTAAAAAATGGAAAATCATATATTTTATACTATGGTTATTCGGGTAATAGTCATATCTATATTAAAGGTGGTACCTTCGATATGAATGGGGGAGATTATCCATATAATAATACTGCTATGAGTATAGGGCACGCAGAGGATATTCAACTAAATGGAGTGACATTTAAAAATATTGTAGGTGGCCACGCCCTAGACGCATGTGGCTTAAATGGATTACATATTACGAATTGTTCATTTGAAGGATTTCTTGATATTGATGGTGACCGTTCATTTTCTGAAGCGGTGCAATTAGATATTCAAGTCCCAGGCGCATTTCCTAAATTTGGCACAACAGATGGAACGATTACTAAGAATGTAGTTATAGAGAATTGTTATTTTGGTGACTCCGATAACCCGAAAATGAAAGCATGGAACCGAGCGATTGGTTCACACGCGAGCAGATATGACAGATTTTACGATAATATTCATATTAGAAATAACATATTTGACCAACTGAATGAATTTGCGTTAACACCTTTAAAATCTAAAAATACATTCATTACAAATAATGAATTTAGAATGTGTAATGGAGGAATACGCTTCCTTGGTGTTAAAGATGGAAAAAATGCGGCTGATCCTGTGACAGGACAAGTGATGGAAACGCAAGCAGGTGAGAACTTTAACGTCATCGGAAATATATTTATCGGAAAAATGGAAAGAGACGCAATTCATATCAGAAATTACAATAATGTTAAACATCATCAAGTATTTATTGCTGGTAATTATTTTGATGACGCCTCTCAAACGTTACATTTAGAAGATATTAAAGATCTTACGTTAAACCAAGAAGAGCCATTTCTTCAAATAGAAAAAATCAATATAGAATAAAACGCACACATATTTTTGAAGAATGAACAAAAAGGAAGAATATAAAGAAGCTGGGACATAATTAATTGTCTCAGCTTTCTTTAACATATTGGCAGTAGATGTCTGAATTGAAAGTGCGCTTATATCAAGCTTCTTTCAATCCTAGCCATCCTTGCCGGCGGGCCCCAACATAGAGAATTTCTTAAAAAGAAATTCTACAAACAATGCAAGTTGGGAGAGGGACAACGAAAATAATTTTGCTAAATTATATTTCTGTCCCACTCCCAACACTTATAAATTTATTGTTCTTTATTAAAAGAACCTATTAGTTTTACTTTAAAATCTAAAGTTTCTAAAATTGTAATAACTTTATTAATATCATGTGTGACAGGTGTATCTGCTTGAACGAAGAAACGGTACATACCTAATTGCGTTTTTAATGGTCTTGATTCAATCCACGATAAATTAATGTTAAATAGTGCGAAGGTATTTAACACACTTGCCAGTAAACCTGGTTTATCATATTGTGGTGTAATTAAAAACATCGTTGTATTCGCATTTTTGTCGAAATGTGTATGATTTTTAACTATTAAAAAGCGAGTGACATTATGTGGGTAATCTTGAATATGTTTGTCTATGGGTTGATATCCATATGTCTCTCCGCTACCCAGCGGCGCAATCGCCCCTATACCTTTATCAATCTTATCCAAACTTTGAATCGTGCTGTCAGTATAATCATATAAAAAGTGATGCTGATGAATATAATTGGTTGTTTGGCTGATAGCTGGCGCAATCGAGTAAACCTTCTTTATGTCCTTCAAACTGTCTGTTCCATTACCGTACAATGCAAAATTGATGTCTAAGTGAATTTCTCCATGTGCATAAATTTGTTGTTGAGCTAATGAATCCGCAACGATATTAATAGTACCTTCAATTGAATTTTCTATAGGTACAATGCCTACAGAGCGATCGTTACTAGACACTGCTTTAATGACCTCGTGAAGATTAGTTTTTGCTGAATATTCGATTTCATTTTCAGATATAAATTTTTGTGAAGCTAAATAAGAAAAAGTTCCCTTTGGACCTAGGTAATATAATCGCATGATGACACCTCTAAAAACTTAATGAAAAGGGCACTTCATAGGTTCTTCTTTTTTGTAAAAGAAATTTGTTGAACGCATAGTATTATCATAACCATGATGATAATTTGATGTTAAAGTTGGTGACAATGGTGGTGCTAACCAAGACCATTTGCCAGTGACGTGTCTATCATTTTTTTGTTCATTTCGCTCAAACATTTCGAATTGTTTTGAAGCGGTGAGATGATCGACGATTGAAACGCCTTCAGATTTAAAAGAATGATAAACTGCATAATTTAATTCTACGAGTGCTCGATCCCTATTAAATGAATTACTTTTAAGTGTACCAAAATCAAAGGCTTCTGCAACTTTTTCTAATAAATTATATCGATAACTATCTGTGAAATTACGTACGCCTATTTCAGTAACCATGTACCATCCATTAAAAGGTGCAGTTGGATAGGTAATCCCACCAATTTTTAAGTCCATATTTGAAATAATTGGGACAGCATACCATTTTAGACCTAATTCTGCTAATTTTGGATATTGGTCATGCCAAATTGGGACCTCTTTAATGATGTGATTTGGGAATTCATGCCACTTAATGCTTCCATTCGATATTTGATAAATAAGTGGTAGAATATCGAAATTCGTGCCTTCGCCTTTCCAACCTAAATGTTGAGCTAAACGTGTGATTTCTTTTTCAGATGGATCTCCCGCGTTATCGTAACCTGCATATCGAATTAATTGGTTATTATAGATTTTGGGCGCATTTTGAGATGAGAAAATTGTAATAAGTGGTTTGATTTTGCCACCATTAGTTGCAATATCGATATGACGATAAATTGCTTCTAAAAAGTTTTCTTCATTATCTATATCTCGCGCATCCTCTACATTTAATGAGTCCCAGAATAGTCTCCCAATGCAACGGTTAGAATTTCTCCATGCTAGTTTTGCTCCATAAGATAGCTCTTCATAAGTATGCGTATAACTTCCTGTACGTGTGATTTCATTCTCAATTTCATTCAATCTCTCTGCTATTTTACTTGAATCATAATTAAGTTCGGTATACATAGTTTGAATAAATGATCTAGCTTCATCTAATAACATTTAAAAACACCTCACACGTATTATAATCGAGGTTTTAAAAATACTCAGTTAAAATATTCAATTGTCATGAATTTGTCGTATAGAATGATTTTGTAAATGATTAAATCTAAACTATTAAAAGATTCAGATTAATCAAGTAACTCATTTACCTACAGTATGTGAATTATGATAAACTAATTGTAAATGAATCGGTCGATTGGAGAGATAAGTGTGTATCAATTTAAAGACGACAGCTTAATGTTACAGAACGACTTATATCAAATTAATATGGCAGAAAGTTATTGGAATGATGGCATTCACGAAAGAATTGCCATTTTTGACTTATATTTTAGAAGTATGCCTTTTAATAGTGGGTATGCGGTTTTTAATGGGTTAAAACGTGTAATTGATTTTATAGAGAACTTCGGATTTTCCGATAGTGATATAGCGTATTTGAAAACAATAGGCTACAAGGATGACTTTTTAGAATACTTGAGAGAACTCAAGTTCACAGGTAATATTCGCTCAATGCAAGAGGGTGAATTATGCTTTGGTAATGAACCGTTAATTAGAGTTGAAGCGCCTTTGATTCAAGCGCAACTAATAGAAACGATTTTACTTAATATCATTAATTTCCATACGTTAATTGCGACCAAAGCAAGTAGAATACGTCAAATTGCAATGAATGATACTTTGATGGAATTCGGCACTAGAAGAGGTCAAGAAGTTGACGCTGCATTATGGGGCGCAAGAGCAGCTTTTATTGGTGGTTTCGATTCAACGAGTAATGTACGTGCAGGTAAATTGTTTGATATTCCAGTTTCTGGAACACATGCGCATGCATTAGTGCAAACGTATGGTGATGAATATATAGCTTTTAAAAAATATGCAGAACGACATAAAAATTGCGTCTTTTTAGTCGATACTTTCCATACTCTTAAATCAGGTGTACCTACAGCTATTAAAGTTGCGAAAGAGTTGGGAGATAAAATCAACTTTATAGGAATTAGATTAGACTCAGGTGATATTGCATACTTATCTAAAGAAGCTAGACGAATGCTAGATGAAGCAGGCTTTACTGATGCGAAAATTATTGCTTCAAACGATTTAGATGAACAAACAATCACAAGTTTAAAAGCGCAAGGCGCAAAGGTTGACGCATGGGGTGTCGGAACGAAACTCATTACTGGTTTCGATCAACCTGCTCTTGGAGCTGTTTATAAATTGGCAGCTATTGAAACAGAAGATGGAACGTTTAGCGATCGAATTAAGTTATCTAATAATGCGGAAAAGGTCACAACACCAGGTAAAAAGAACGTTTATCGTATTATCAACAAAAAAACAGGTAAGGCGGAAGGTGACTATATTACACTTGACGGGGAAGACCCTACAGCTGAGAAACCACTTAAATTATTCCATCCTGTTCATACCTATAAAATGAAATTTATTAAGTCTTTTGAAGCAAAAGATTTACATCATACGATTTTTGATAATGGCAAACTTGTATACCAACTTCCAAGTGAACGTGAAGCTCAAACTTATCTAATGCAAGGTTTAAACACACTTTGGGATGAAAATAAACGTTATTTAAACCCACAAGAATATCCTGTTGATTTAAGTGCAAAATGTTGGGAAAACAAACACAAACGCATTTTTGAAGTGGCTGAACATGTTAAGGAAATGGAGGAAGAAAATGAGTAAGTTACAAGATATTGTAGTTAAAGAAATGAAAGTAAAAAAACAAATTGATAGCGAAAAAGAAATCAATGAAATCAAACATTTTATAAAATCGTATGTTCAATCACATTCATTTATCAAATCATTAGTA
This sequence comes from Staphylococcus sp. HMSC62A08, assembly GCF_001839105.1. NCBI lineage: Bacteria > Bacillati > Bacillota > Bacilli > Caryophanales > Staphylococcaceae > Staphylococcus > Staphylococcus sp. HMSC62A08. The sequence goes on from NZ_KV840052.1 coordinate 72,828, forward strand.
CTCGGTATTTCTGGAGGACAAGATTCAACGTTAACAGGTAAGTTAGTGCAATTAGCGGTGAATGAATTACGAGAAGAAGGTCGAGAATGTAAATTCATCGCAGTTAAACTACCTTATGGTATTCAAAAAGATGCCGACGAGGTGGAAGATGCACTTAAATTTATTGAGCCTGATGAAATCATTACGGTCAATATTAAACCTGCTGTAGATCAAAGTGTTCAATCTTTAAAAGAAGCGGGGATAGTCCTCACTGATTTCCAAAGAGGCAATGAAAAAGCAA
>NZ_KV840052.1:73207-124548 GCF_001839105.1 Staphylococcus sp. HMSC62A08
AGCGCATGAAAGTTCAATTTTCTATTGCTTCAAATCAAAGCGGCATCGTCGTAGGAACGGATCATTCTGCCGAAAATATTACAGGTTTCTATACTAAATATGGTGATGGTGCAGCTGATATTGCGCCTATTTTCGGTTTAGATAAAAGACAAGGTAAACAGTTACTTGAATATTTGAAAGCACCAAAACATTTATATGAAAAAGTGCCTACAGCAGATTTAGAGGATGATAAACCTCAACTACCTGATGAAGAAGCGCTTGGTGTGACATATGATCAAATTGATGATTACTTAGAAGGTAAAGAAATACCTGCTGAAGCACGCGAAACAATCGAAAAACATTATGTAAGAAATGCGCATAAACGTGAGCTTGCTTATACAAGATATACATGGCCTAAAAATTAATAATGATTAATACGTAAAAATTTAAGTGACAAATCGATGCATGACTGATAAAATGATTTGGATTTAATTGTAAGAAAAGAGGAATAATATGTCAGCAATTGCTCACAATCCATGGTTAATGGTCTTTGCTATATTTGTAATCAACGTATGTTATGTCACATTTTTAACAATGAGAACGATACTAACGTTAAAAGGTTACCGATATATTGCTGCTGCAGTGAGTTTCCTTGAAGTTCTCGTATATGTTGTTGGTTTAGGTTTAGTTATGTCTAGTTTAGATCAAATTCAAAATATTTTCGCATATGCATTAGGATTTTCAGTGGGAATCATCGTCGGTATGAAAATCGAAGAAAAATTGGCATTAGGTTATACCGTTGTCAATGTAACATCTTCAGAATATGAATTGAAATTACCAAAAAAAAAAAGAAATCTTGGTTATGGAGTTACACACTATGAAGCATTTGGTCGTGATGGCAGTCGAATGGTGATGCAAATCTTAACCCCTCGTAAATACGAACTTAAGCTTATGGATACAATCAAAAATTTAGATCCTAAAGCGTTTATTATTGCATATGAACCTAGAAATATTCATGGTGGATTCTGGGTTAAAGGTGTACGTAGACGTAAACTTAAAGCTTATGAACCAGAACACCTTGATGTAGTAGTAGAATACGAAGAACAAGAAAGTGCAAGGTCAAATGAGCAAAAAATTTAAAGTAGAAGATAATGAGACCATTTCAGACTGCTTAAATCGAATGCGAAATGAAGGATTTATGCCAACGCGTAGAATGGAGAAACCAGTCTATAAAGAGAATAAGGACGGAAGTATTGAAGTCCTTAGACAAGAAATTATTTTTGTAGGTAAACCAATCAAGTAACAAGTTATAAAATTTCATATATAAATATGTTCTAAGAGTAGGATATCGAAATGATACTAAAGTAGAATTTCTATCCTACTCTTTCTTATAGTTAATTGAGTTTCTAAGGTAATTACAATAAAATAGGAATATAAAGAAAAAAGATTTATACATTTTGAAACAGTTCTGTTAAACTAAAGACGAAAGCTTAAACACGAACTTTTAGATTAAAAAATAATTTAATGTACAGGTTTTAAATCTACAATAATACATACGATTGGAGTTTATAAAGAATGATTGAACGCTATTCAAGAGAAGAAATGTCTAATATTTGGACGGATCAAAATCGCTATGAAGCTTGGTTAGAGGTAGAAATATTAGCATGTGAAGCATGGAGCGAATTAGGTTATATTCCTAAAGAAGATGTCCAAAAAATTCGTGACAATGCAAAAGTTGATGTAGCACGTGCAAAAGAAATTGAATTAGAAACACGTCATGACGTCGTAGCATTTACAAGACAAGTTTCTGAAACATTAGGTGAAGAAAGAAAATGGGTCCACTATGGCCTTACATCAACTGATGTAGTAGATACTGCATTAAGCTTCGTAGTTAAACAAGCGAATGAAATCATTGAAAAAGACTTAGAAAGATTTATTGATGTATTAGCAGAAAAAGCTAAGAATTATAAATATACGCTTATGATGGGACGTACACATGGTGTTCACGCTGAACCAACTACATTTGGTGTGAAAATGGCATTATGGTACACAGAAATGAAACGTAACCTTAAACGTTTCAAGGAAGTACGTAAAGAAATTGAAGTAGGTAAAATGAGTGGTGCAGTTGGTACATTTGCGAATATTCCTCCAGAAATTGAAGCATATGTTTGTAAACATCTAGGTATTGATACTGCTCCTGTATCAACTCAAACATTGCAAAGAGATCGCCATGCATATTATATTGCGACGCTAGCATTGATTGCGACTTCTTTAGAAAAGTTTGCAGTAGAAATTCGTAATCTACAAAAAACTGAAACACGTGAAGTAGAAGAAGCATTTGCTAAAGGTCAAAAAGGTTCATCTGCAATGCCTCATAAACGTAATCCAATTGGTTCTGAGAATATTACTGGAATATCTCGCGTTATTCGTGGCTATATTACTACTGCTTATGAAAATGTTCCTTTATGGCATGAACGCGATATTTCTCATTCTTCAGCTGAACGTATTATGTTACCAGATGTAACCATAGCGCTTGATTATGCATTGAATCGTTTTACTAATATTGTAGATCGCTTAACGGTCTTTGAAGATAATATGCGAAATAATATTGATAAAACATTTGGTTTAATCTTCTCACAACGTGTATTATTAGCACTTATTAATAAAGGCATGGTTCGTGAAGAAGCATATGATAAGGTTCAACCTAAAGCAATGGAATCATGGGAAACTAAGACACCATTTAGAGAATTGATTGAACAAGACGAAACAATTACTAATGTCTTAACTGAAGAAGAATTAGATGAATGTTTCAATCCAGAACATCACCTTAATCAAGTCGACACAATATTTGAACGTGCAGGTTTAGAATAAAAATCTTAAATATCATGTTAGAAAAGCGGTTAAATTCCTATACTTTTTTCATTGAAACTACTACACTTTAACTAATTAGTACGTTAAAATGATGAAAGAAAACGTGTATAGGGGTTGTTCGAGATGCAAATTGAAAAATTACGTGGTCAAGCATTAGATGAATTATTTGATGCGATCCTAGCGCTAGAAAATAGAGAAGAATGTTATCAGTTTTTCGATGATTTATGCACTGTCAATGAAATACAGTCATTATCTCAGAGGCTTCAAGTTGCTAAAATGATTAAACAAGGTTATACGTATGCAACAATTGAAGACGAATCTGGAGCATCAACTGCAACAATTTCTAGAGTGAAACGATCATTACAATGGGGTAACGATGCGTACACTATGATTTTAGATAGACTTAATATCGAAACACAGTCATAAGACAATGTTGATTTAAAATTGATTTACAGTCTGACGCTGACTCGTTTTGATGTTTTAATTTTTATAAAATAATATGACCTAAGGCTTTGAAAAGTGTTTAATCATTTTTCGAAGCCTTTTATATTTGAAAATAAAAGTTCGCAATGATGATTAGTTTAAAGGAAAAATGATTGATTCAATTCTCAACAAATTCAAAATTAGACACGTCCTAGAGTAAATAAAGTTATTACTTAAATAATGTATTATTTTCATATTTACTCTTTAGAACTTAGTACTTAAAAATGCTATAATTTAGGGTATGTTAATTAAAGGAGTTACGAAAAATGTATGACATAAAAAAATGGCAACATATATTCAAATTAGATCCTGCTAAGTCAATTTCTGATGATGATTTAGAGGCAATATGTATGTCTAATACAGATGCAATTATAATTGGTGGTACTGATAATGTAACTGAAGACAATGTCATCCATTTAATGAGTAGAGTAAGACGTTATCCATTACCACTTGCATTAGAAGTCTCAAATGTTGAAAGTGTCATGTCCGGGTTTGACTTTTACTTTATACCGACAGTGATGAATAGCAACGATACGAGATTTCACAACGGTATTTTGCTAGAGGCACTGAAACAATATGGACATGTGATCAACTTTGAAGAAGTAATATTTGAAGGATATTTAGTATTAAATTCAAATAGTAAAGTAGCTCAAAGTACCAATGCCAATACGGCACTTGATATGGAAGATGTTGAGGCATATGCGCAAATGGCTAATGAACTCTTTCATTTCCCAGTAATGTACATAGAATATAGTGGGGAGTACGGTGATATTGATAAAGTCAAAGCCGTATCTAACATGCTTACAGAAACACAACTTTTCTACGGTGGAGGCATCACAAGTTTAGGACAAGCACAAGAGATGGCTGATATTGCCGATACGATTATCGTAGGAAATATCATATATACAGATATTAAAAAAGCGCTAAAAACAGTAAAAATAAAGGAGTCTAATTAATGAATTCGCTAGTCAAGAATATGAATACCGAACAAAGTGAAGCCGTAAGAACGACTGAAGGGCCACTACTAATAATGGCAGGTGCGGGATCAGGAAAAACACGTGTATTAACACATCGCATCGCTTATTTATTAGATGAAAAAGATGTCTCTCCTTACAATATTTTAGCGATTACTTTTACTAATAAAGCTGCTAAAGAGATGAAACAACGTGTTGAACAACTTGTTGGTGAAGAAGCCCAAGTTATTTGGATGTCAACGTTTCACTCCATGTGCGTAAGAATATTGAGAAGAGATGCGGATAGAATTGGCATAGAAAGAAATTTCACGATTATTGATCCTACTGACCAAAAATCTGTCATTAAAGATGTTTTGAAAAATGAAAATATTGATAGCAAGCGCTTTGAACCTAGAATGTTTATTGGCGCAATTAGTAATTTAAAAAATGAATTAAAAACACCTGAAGATGCTCAAAAAGAGGCAAATGATTTTCATTCACAAATGGTAGCGACAGTTTATAAAGGGTACCAAAGACAACTGTCTCGTAACGAAGCATTAGACTTTGACGATTTAATTATGACTACTATCAATTTATTTGAACGTGTGCCTGATGCTCTAGAATATTATCAAAATAAATTCCAATACATTCACGTAGACGAATATCAAGATACAAACAAAGCGCAATATACTTTAGTGAAATTACTTGCTAGTAAATTTAAAAATTTATGTGTCGTAGGGGATTCTGACCAATCGATATATGGTTGGCGTGGCGCTGATATTCAAAATATTTATCCTTCGAGGAAGATTATCCAGAAGCGAAAACCATTTTCCTAGAACAAAATTATCGTTCAACTAAAAATATTCTCAATGCTGCAAATGAAGTCATTAAAAATAACTCAGAACGTAAGCCAAAAGGTTTATGGACTGCCAATACCGGCGGAGATAAAATTCAATACTATGAAGCAATGACTGAACGCGATGAAGCGGAATACGTTGTTAGGGAAATTATGAAGCATCAACGTAATGGTAAGAAATATAGTGATATGGCTATTCTTTATAGAACAAATGCACAATCACGTGTGTTAGAAGAAACATTCATGAAATCGAACATCCCATATACGATGGTTGGTGGCCAAAAGTTCTATGATCGTAAAGAGATTAAAGACTTGCTAAGCTATTTACGAGTAATTGCTAATAGCAATGATGACATTAGTTTACAACGAATTATTAATGTGCCGAAAAGAGGTATCGGACCTTCTTCAGTGGAAAAAATTCAAACCTATGCTGTTCAAAATCAAATTAGTATGTTTGATGCACTTGGTGAAGTTGATTTTATTGGATTATCTAAAAAGGTCACTCAAGAATGTATCAATTTTTATGAAACCATCACTAATTTAATTAAAGAACAAGAGTTTCTTGAAATAAGTGACATTGTAGATGAAGTATTACAAAAATCTGGATATCGTGACATGCTTGAGAGAGAACAAACACTAGAATCTCGTAGTCGCCTAGAAAACTTAGATGAATTTATGTCAGTACCAAAAGATTACGAAGAAAATACACCTTTAGAAGAACAATCATTAATTAACTTTTTAACTGATTTATCATTGGTTGCCGATATAGATGAAGCGGATACGCAAAGCGGTGTAACGCTCATGACAATGCACTCAGCTAAAGGTTTAGAATTCCCAATTGTCTTCATTATGGGTATGGAAGAATCACTGTTTCCTCATATTCGTGCAATCAAAAGTGATGATGATCACGAGATGGAAGAGGAACGTCGAATTTGTTATGTAGCAATTACGCGTGCAGAGGAACTTTTATACATTACGAATGCTACGACAAGAATGTTGTTCGGACGTTCTCAATCAAATATGCCTTCACGATTCTTAAGGGAAATTCCTGAGGACTTACTTGAAAGTCATACTGGAACGAAACGTCAAACTATTCCACAGACTAAACCACAACAAAAACGTGGATTTAGTAAACGCACAACGTCACCTAAGAAACAAGTTTCTTCTTCTGATTGGAAAGTTGGAGATAAGGTTACACATAAAGCATGGGGCGAAGGTATGGTGAGCAACGTCAATGAGAAAAATGGTTCAGTAGAGCTAGATATTATCTTTAAATCTGAAGGACCTAAACGTCTACTTGCACAATTTGCGCCAATAGAGAAGAAGGAGGATTAATGGGGGATGGAAGATTTACAACGTCGCGTTAATGAATTACATGACTTATTAAATCAGTATAGTTATGAATATTATGTACAGGATAATCCGTCTGTACCAGACAGTGAATACGATAAACTATTACATGAACTTATAGAGATTGAAACAGAACATCCTGAGTATAAAACTGCAGATTCACCTACTGTTAGAGTAGGTGGAGAAGCTCAGTCCTCGTTTGAGAAGGTAAACCACGATACACCTATGCTAAGTTTAGGCAATGCTTTTAATGAGGAAGATTTAAGAAAGTTCGACCAACGTATTAGGGAAAATATTGGTAACGTCGAATATATGTGTGAACTTAAGATTGATGGTTTAGCTGTTTCACTTAAATATCAAGACGGTAAATTTGTTCAAGGACTAACGCGTGGTGATGGTACGACAGGTGAAGATATTACTGAAAATTTAAGAACCATACATGCGATTCCATTAAAAATAAAAGAACCACTCAATTTTGAAGTACGTGGTGAGGCTTATATGCCGCGACGTTCATTTATGAATTTGAATAAGCAGAAAGAAGAGAATGGTGAACAACCTTTTGCAAACCCTAGAAATGCAGCAGCAGGTTCTCTGAGACAACTCGACTCTAAATTGGCAGCGAAAAGAAAACTAAGTGTGTTCTTATATAGTGTGAATGACTTTACCGATTTTAATGCTACGACCCAAAGTGGTGCATTAAACGAACTTGATCAACTAGGATTTAAAACGAATCAGGAGAGAGAACGTGTTTCAGACATCGAAGGCGTTCTTAAATACATTGAAAAATGGACCGATAAAAGAGAATCACTTTCTTACGATATTGATGGGATTGTAATTAAAGTCAATGATTTAGATCAACAAGAAGAAATGGGTTACACACAGAAATCACCAAGATGGGCGATTGCGTATAAATTCCCAGCTGAAGAGGTGGTTTCTAAATTATTAGATATTGAATTAAGTATTGGACGCACAGGTGTTGTTACGCCTACAGCTATATTAGAACCGGTCAGAGTAGCTGGTACGACAGTTTCAAGAGCGTCTTTACACAACGAAGATTTGATACATGAACGAGATATACGTATTGGTGATAGCGTCGTCGTTAAAAAAGCAGGTGACATCATACCTGAAGTAGTTAAAAGTATTCTAGATAGACGTCCAGACGATGCAGAAACGTACCATATGCCGACACATTGTCCAAGTTGCGGTCACGAGTTAGTTCGCATTGAAGGCGAAGTCGCTTTGCGTTGTATTAATCCTAAATGCCAAGCACAGCTCATTGAAGGTCTGATTCATTTTGTTTCAAGACAAGCGATGAATATCGATGGTTTAGGGACAAAAATCATTCAACAATTATATGAAAATGAGCTTATCAAAGATGTTGCTGATATATTTTATCTTCAAGAAGAGGATTTACTTCCATTAGAACGTATGGGAACTAAAAAAGTCGAGAATTTATTAGCTGCAATTGAAAAGGCTAAAGATAATTCATTCGAACATTTACTATTTGGGCTAGGAATTAGACATCTCGGTGTGAAAGCGAGCCAAGTATTAGCTGAGAAGTATGAAACGATGGATCGCTTATTAGAAGTCACTGAAGCTGAATTGGTTGAAATTCATGATATTGGCGATAAACTTGCACAATCTGTTGTTACGTATCTTGAAAATGAAGATATTCGTGCTTTAATTCAAAAATTAAAAGACAAAAATGTTAATATGAGTTATAAAGGAATTAAAACAACAGAGATTGAAGGACATCCAGAATTTAGCGGTAAAACAATTGTACTAACAGGAAAATTAGAACAAATGACTAGAAGTGAAGCATCACAATGGCTAGAAATGCAAGGCGCTAAAGTAACAAACAGTGTAACTAAGAGCACGGATATCGTCATTGCAGGTGCCGATGCGGGTTCTAAATTAACCAAAGCTGAGAAGTTTGGAACAGAAATCTGGACAGAGGAAGAATTTGCTAACAAACAAAAAGAATTAAATAATTAGAGGAGTACGTCGATGAAGCGAACACTTATATTACTCATTTCGACAATATTTTTATTAGCTGCTTGTAATAATGGACAAAAAGATAATCAATCAAACAAAGATCAAAGTGAGAGTAAAGATAGTAAAAATTCAAACCAAGTTAAACAAATTGCAACTGACAAAAATGTTCAAGGTGATAATTACAGAACGATTTTACCTTTTAAGGAAAGTCAGGCTAGAGGTTTACTGCAAGATAATATGGCCAATAGCTATAACGGTGAAGACTTTGAAAGTGGCTTATTAGAGTTAAGTAAAGAAGTCTTTCCTACAAATAAATACCTTTATCAAGATGGACAGTATTTAGATAAGAAAACAATTAATGCGTATTTAGATCCGAAATATACGAAAAAAGAAATTGATAAAATGAGCGAAAAAGAGAAGAAAAGTAAAAAAGCAAATGAAAACTTAGGACTTAATCCTTCTCATAATGGTGAAACGAATCAGGAAAAAATTGCCGACAACTCACCAGCTTATCTATCAAATATTTTAGAACAAGATTTTTACGGTAATAGTGATTCAAAAGGTAAAAACATTAAAGGTATGACAATTGGTTTAGCTATGAATAGTGTTTATTATTATCAAAAAGAAAAAGATGGCGAGACTTATAGTAAAAATCTAAATGATAAAGACATAGAGAAACAAGGTAAACAAATGGCAAGTGAAATATTATCTCGATTACGTGAAAATAGTGATTTAAAAGATATTCCAATTCATTTTGCAATTTATAAACAGTCTGGACAAGACTCTATTTCACCAGGAGAATTCATTGCTGGAGCGACTGCAGACGATGGTCAAACAAAAATCAATGGATGGGATACGATAAAAGAGAAATCTGCTTTACTTCCATCCTCAACAGCAGAAGATTATAATGAAACACTGAATAATAATTTCAAACAATTTAACGATAACCTACAATCGTACTTCTCTAACTTTACACAAGCAGTAGGAAAGGTTAAATTTGTAAATAAAAAAGCGAAACAATTAACAGTAGACTTACCAATTGACTATTATGGTCAAGCGGAAACAATTGGTATTACACAATATGTCACTGAACAAGCTGAAAAATATTTTGATAACATTGATGAATATGAAATTCGTATCAAAGATGGTAATACACCTCGTGCGCTTATAAGTAAATCCAAAGATGACAAAGAACCTCAAGTTCACATCTATCATAATTAATACATGAAAAGGCGTCTTCGACTAAAATGAACAATCTAGTCGAAGACGCCTTTATATATATATGAATATTAGGAAATAGTTATTCTTTTACAATTTGTTTTACTTTATTTAAATCATTCTCAACGAAAGCACCAGGTTTCTTAGTGAGTTTGCTTACAATATAAGTCACTAATACACTAATGATAAAACCAGGTATAATTTCATACATACCAAAAATTTCATTGATTGATGCAAGAGGTTTAATCCATGCTATCCAAATAATTACGACTAAAGCACCAGCGATCATACCGCTAATAGCACCAGGACGTGTAAGCCCCTTCCAATAAAGTGAATAGAGTACAAGCGGGCTAAAGGCTGCACCAAAACCTGCCCAAGCATTACCTACAAGGTTTAAAATTGTATCATTAGGTTGCCAAGCAATAGCGATAGCAACAATTGCTACAAGTAATACTGAAAGTCGTCCAATCATGACGAATTCTTTCGGATGCGTTGAAGCTTTATCTTCGCCACGAATCAATTTGTAAAATCTTCTGTTAAAGAACTAGAAGTAACGAGTAATTGAGAAGAAATGGTACTCATAATAGCTGCTAAAATGGCTGCCAATAAGAATCCGCCTACAAGAGGGTGGAAAAGAATTTGACTCATAATGATAAATAATGTCTCTGGGTCTTCCATTTTGATATGCTTTTCAGAAATAAAAGCAATACCAGTTAAACCTACGCCTACTGCACCTAACAAACCAATTGCCATCCAACTAATACCTAATCGTCTTGCTTTAGGAAGTAATCGATGTGATTTAATAGACATAAAGCGTACGATAATATGTGGTTGACCGAAATATCCTAATCCCCAAGAGAATAATGAGATAATCCCTAATACAGTTGTACCTCTAAATAAATCTAAGTTGGTTGGTTTCATCTGTGCAACTTCACTAAACGTATCCCATCCGTTTAATTTCATTAAAGCAACGACAGGAACCATCACCATTGCAATAAGCATAATCACACCTTGAAAGAAGTCTGTGATAGATACGGCTAAATATCCTCCGAAGAAAGTGTAAAAAATGACTATCACTGCAACTAAAATTAATCCAAAGTGATAGTTAAGACCAAATGCACTTTCGAATAATTTCCCACCTGAAACAAATCCTGAGTGCGTATATAACGTAAAAAAGATCACAATAATCAATCCAGAGATAATCTTAATAATATTCTGTTTATCGTCTAATCTGTTCTTAAAGAAGTCAGGTAAAGTGATGGCATCTCCAGCAATTTCTGTGTATACACGTAACCTTGGTGCTACAACGAAATAGTTAATATATGCGCCTAATGTTAAGCCAATCGTAATCCATATAGCTGAAAGACCAGTGCTATAGACAGAACCTGGAAGCCCCATAATCATCCAACCACTCATATCTGAAGCACCTGCTGATAAAGCTGTAATATACGGACCAATATTACGTCCTCCAAGCATAAATTCACTTAAGTTACCTGTAGCTTGCTTATAACCATAGAAGCCGATAATTAGCAAAATAATAAAATAAACGGCAATCATTATATAGGTTTGCCAGTTTGCGTCGACTTGATTACTAAGTGTGGAACCTAATGTCAGCATCGTAAACACTCCCTTTATGTAGTTTTAATTTAGTTACATGTAATATTATACAATATAACTAAATGTTCAGAAAAGTAAAATTTTAATTATAATGCAAATATAAACTGTTGTAACAATTAAGTAAGCGCTTTCTATTTAAATGTTAGAATTCTTGAAAATGAATATAACTGTATATATATCACATTATTTAATTATTAACTGAATTGAGTCACTATAAGAAAATCCAAAATATATAAATATGTAACTTAATATAATAATGAGTATAAATGCTGATATATCAAGCATTGATTTTATGCATGATAATCAGAAATACTTAGATTTTTATTGCGAAATTTGATACAATTTGGTGATGAATGAGTATTAAGGAGGCTATTATTTAATGACTAAAGTTACACGTGAAGAAGTTGAACACATTGCTAATTTAGCTAGACTTCAAATTACTTCTGAAGAAACAGAAGAAATGGCTAACACTTTAGAAAGTATTTTAGATTTTGCAAAACAAAATGACAGTGCTGATACTGAAGGTGTTGAGCCAACTTATCACGTATTAGATTTACAAAACGTGCTACGTGACGACAAAGCAATCGAGGGCATTCCTCAAGAATTAGCATTGAAAAATGCAAAAGAAACAGAAGATGGGCAATTTAAAGTGCCATCCATCATGAATGAGGAGGACGCTTAAGATGAGTATTCGTTATGAATCTGTTGAGAAATTAACAGAAATGATTAAGAACAAAGAAATTAAACCTTCTGATGTGGTTAAAGATATTTACGCAGCTATCGAAGAAACTGATCCTACGATTAAATCTTTCTTAGCATTAGATAAAGATAATGCTATTAAAAAAGCAGAAGAATTAGATGAATTACAAGCGAAAGACCAAATGGAAGGTAAATTATTTGGTATCCCAATGGGTATCAAAGACAATATTATTACAAAAGATGTTGAAACAACTTGCGCAAGTAAAATGTTAGAAGGTTTCGTACCTATTTATGAATCAACAGTAATGAATAAATTATACGATGAAAATGCTGTATTAATTGGTAAATTAAACATGGATGAATTTGCGATGGGTGGTTCAACAGAAACATCTTACTTCAAAAAGACATTAAACCCATTTGACCATACAGCAGTACCAGGTGGTTCTTCTGGTGGTTCTGCAGCAGCGGTTGCAGCTGGCTTAGTGCCATTCAGTTTAGGTTCTGATACTGGTGGTTCTATTAGACAACCAGCAGCTTATTGTGGTGTTGTAGGTATGAAACCTACTTATGGTCGTGTGTCACGTTTTGGTCTTGTAGCATTCGCATCTTCATTAGACCAAATCGGACCTATCACTCGTAATGTAAAAGATAACGCACTTGTACTTGAAACGATTTCAGGTGTAGATGCAAATGATTCAACGAGTGCTCCTGTAGAAGATGTAGATTTCACTTCTGATATCGGTAAAGATATTAAAGGGCTTAAAATTGCTTTCCCTAAAGAATATGTAAGTGAGGGTATAAGTGAAGAGGTTAAAGACGCTGTTAAAAATGCAATTGAAACTTTAAGATCTTTAGGTGCTGAAGTAGAACAAGTTTCACTACCAAATACTAAATATGGCATTCCTTCATACTACGTGATTGCTTCATCTGAAGCATCAGCAAACTTGGCTCGTTTCGATGGTATTCGTTACGGTTACCACTCAAAAGAGGCGCAATCATTAGAAGAATTATATAAAATGTCTAGATCAGAAGGAATTAGTAAAAAAGTTAAACGTCGTATTTTCCTTGGTACCTTCGCATTAAGCTCTGGTTATTATGATGCATTCTATAAAAAGTCTCAAAAAGTAAGAACATTAATTAAAAATGACTTTGATAAAGTATTTGAAGAATATGATGTTGTTGTAGGACCAACTACACCAACAACTGCATTTAATATCGGCGAAGAAATTGATGATCCATTAACAATGTACGCTAACGACTTATTAACTACACCAGTTAACTTAGCTGGTTTACCTGGTATTTCTGTTCCTTGCGGACAATCTAACGGACGACCAATTGGTTTACAATTCATTGGTAAACCATTCGATGAAAAGACGTTATATCGTGTAGCTTATCAATATGAAACACAATACAACTTACATGACGCATACGAAAATTTATAAGGAGTGGAAATCATGCATTTTGAAACAGTTATAGGACTTGAAGTTCATGTTGAGTTAAAAACAGACTCAAAAATGTTCTCTCCATCACCAGCGCATTTTGGAGCTGAACCTAACTCAAACACAAATGTTATCGACTTAGCATATCCAGGTGTATTACCAGTCGTAAATAGACGCGCAGTAGATTGGGCTATGAGAGCTTCAATGGCATTAAATATGGATATCGCTACGAATTCTAAATTTGATCGTAAAAACTATTTCTACCCAGATAATCCTAAGGCATATCAAATTTCACAATTTGATCAACCGATTGGTGAAAATGGTTATATCGATATCGAAGTAGACGGAGAAACTAAACGTATCGGTATCACTCGTCTTCATATGGAAGAAGATGCTGGTAAATCAACACATAAAGATGGTTATTCATTAGTTGACTTAAACCGTCAAGGTACGACGTTAATTGAAATTGTTTCTGAGCCAGACATTCGTTCTCCTCAAGAAGCGTATGCTTATTTAGAAAAATTACGTTCAATTATCCAATATACAGGTGTATCAGATTGTAAAATGGAAGAAGGTTCACTTCGTTGTGATGCCAACATTTCATTACGTCCTTATGGTCAAAAAGAATTTGGTACAAAAACAGAATTGAAAAACCTTAACTCATTTAACTATGTAAGAAAAGGTTTAGAATATGAGGAAAAACGACAAGAAGAAGAATTGTTAAATGGTGGAGAAATCGGTCAAGAAACACGTCGTTTCGATGAATCTACTGGTAAAACAATTTTAATGCGTGTAAAAGAAGGTTCTGATGATTACCGTTACTTCCCAGAACCAGACATTGTACCTTTATACGTTGATGAAGAATGGAAAGAACGTGTTCGTCAAACAATCCCAGAACTACCGGATGAACGTAAAGCTAAATATGTAAATGATTTAGGATTACCTGAGTATGACGCACATGTATTAACACTTACGAAAGAAATGTCAGATTTCTTCGAAGGTGCGATCCAACATGGTGCCGACGTTAAATTAACTTCTAACTGGTTAATGGGTGGCGTAAACGAGTATTTAAATAAAAATCAAGTTGAATTACAAGATACTCAGTTAACTCCTGAAAACCTTGCCGGCATGATTAAATTAATTGAAGACGGTACGATGAGTAGTAAAATTGCTAAGAAAGTCTTCCCAGAACTTGCTGAAAATGGTGGAGATGCTAAACAAATCATGGAAGACAAAGGTTTAGTTCAAATCTCTGACGAAGCGACATTATTAAAATTTGTTAATGAAGCTTTAGATAATAACCCTCAATCTGTTGAAGATTATAAAAATGGTAAAGGGAAAGCGATGGGCTTCTTAGTTGGACAAATTATGAAAGCTTCAAAAGGCCAAGCAAATCCTCAAAAAGTAAATGGCTTATTAAAACAAGAACTAGATAAACGTTAATCAATCATATACTTACTTTAAAGCTTCTACTGTATGTTTAAAAACATGTGGTAGAAGCTTTATTTTTTGAAAAGTAGAGATTAAGTTATTTCTAAAAAATCATCATAATATAATACAAAAATTGAAAAAAGAAATCATTTTCCAATTAAAAAGACTTGGCAAAGCAGATTAGTTAAGAGAATTAGTAATAAATACTTTCAACTGATGTTTAAATCATTTAATATAATGTATGAGTATATGAAGTCGAGGGATTAACAATGAGAAAACGTGCAAGAATTATATATAATCCGACATCAGGGAAAGAACTATTTAAACGCGTATTACCAGATGTATTAATTAAATTGGAGAAAGCTGGTTACGAGACTAGCGCATATGCAACGGAAAAGGCTGGAGACGCTACAATTGAAGCAGAAAGAGCGTTAAGTAGTCATTATGATTTACTTATTGCTGCAGGTGGCGATGGAACGTTAAATGAAGTCGTCAATGGGATTGCTGAACAACCTAATCGTCCTAAATTAGGAATTATACCAATGGGTACAGTCAATGACTTTGGACGTGCACTACACTTGCCTAACGACATTATGGGTGCAGTTGATGTCATCATTGATGGTCATACAACTAAAGTAGACATTGGTAAGATGAATAATCGTTACTTTATTAATCTTGCGGCTGGCGGTCGATTAACTCAAGTATCGTATGAGACGCCAAGTAAACTGAAGTCTATTGTAGGCCCATTCGCATACTACATTAAAGGATTTGAAATGTTGCCACAAATGAAGGCAGTTGATATTCGTATTGAATATGATGATAAAGTATTCCAAGGCGAGGCATTACTCTTCCTTCTTGGTTTAACAAATTCTATGGCTGGCTTTGAAAAGTTAGTACCCGATGCGAAATTAGACGATGGTCATTTTACTTTAATTATTGTGGAAAAGGCCAACTTAGCAGAGTTGGGTCATATCATGACATTAGCTTCAAGAGGAGAACATACAAAACATCCGAAAGTGATCTATGAAAAGGCTAAATCAATTAATATCTCATCCTATACAGAGATGCAACTTAATGTCGATGGAGAATATGGTGGTAAACTACCTGCCAACTTCTTAAATCTAGAGCGTCATATTGAAGTCTTCACACCGAAAGACGTTTTCAATGAAGAATTATTAGATAACGGTACGACGCCCGATATTACTTCTGAAAAGCAACAAACAACGACCGAGCAATGAGAATATAAATCAAAAGGTTAGGAGACCCAGAATTTGCTGTCCTAACCTTTTTGCATGTGGGGGAAACGTTTTGGAAACATTAAAAAAGAACGATGTGAGAATTGGGAACGTTGTCGATTTAACACACGAAGGGCATGGTGTAGTGAAAATTGATCGTTATCCAGTATTTGTACCGAACGCATTAATAGATGAAGAGATCGAATTTAAACTCATTAAAGTTAAAAAGAACTTTGCGATAGGGAAGTTACTTGAAGTTAAAAAGGAGAGCAAAGATAGAATAACTCCACCGTGTATGTATTATTACAAATGTGGAGGTTGTCAGCTGCAACATATGACATATCAGGCACAACTTGATATGAAGAAAGAACAAGTCGTCAACCTTTTTCATAGAAAGGGACCTTTCAAAGATACGCCAATAAATCCCACGGTAGGTATGGAACAACCGTGGAGATATCGTAATAAATCTCAAATACCTGTAGGCAAGAATAAAGATGGGCAAGTGATCATGGGATTCTATCGTCAAAGAAGTCATGACATTATCGATATGGATCATTGCTTAATTCAAGATGAACAACACCAAGAAGTAATGAATCATGTTAAACAATGGCTTAATGAACTGAATATTAGTATCTATGATGAACAATCTAAAACTGGATTAATCAGACATCTCGTTGTGAGAACTGGGCACCATACTGATGAAATGATGGTTATATTTGTAACAAATGGTAAGAAATTTAAGCATTCTGAAATGCTTGTTGAAAAGCTTAAAAATGCCTTTCCTAATATTACGAGTATCAAACAAAATATCAATGACAGTCATTCAAATGTCATTATGGGCCGTCATTCTGTGACATTGTATGGTAAAGAGAAAATTGTCGATCAATTGAGTGAAGTGACGTTCAATATCTCAGACCAATCATTCTATCAAATTAATTCTGCCCAAACTGAAAAGCTCTATCAAAAAGCAATCGATTACGCGCAGTTAACTGGTGAAGAAATTGTATTAGATACGTATTGTGGCATTGGTACAATTGGTTTATATATGGCACCACAAGCGAAACATGTTTATGGCGTCGAAGTAGTACCTTCTGCAATTAAAGACGCAGAAGAGAATGCGACTAAAAACCAATTAAATAATACGACTTTTGAATGTGGGAAAGCAGAAGATATTATTCTAGAATGGAAAGCACAAGGAATTAAACCAGACGTTGTCATGGTTGATCCACCAAGAAAAGGTTGCGATGAGACGTTTATCAAAACATTACTCAAATTGAACCCTAAACGTATCGTGTATATATCTTGTAATCCATCTACTCAACAAAGAGATGCACAAATGTTAGCGAGTCATTATCATTTAGTTGAAATAACGCCAGTAGATATGTTCCCGCAAACCACACATATTGAGACCGTGGCATTGTTTGAGCGAATGTAAAAGATTATATAAATAGAATGCAATTAATTGCAAATGTATATTGAATGTTAAGGTTATATTACAAGAAACTTACTTTCTTGAAAAGAGTCTTTTTTAACCTAAATAAAAGTTGTATACTATGGTTGAAAAATAGAGTATTGGAGGGTTGGTTGTGCATAAAATAGATTTATCAGAAAATAAATTTCAACTTCAGCGATTTATTTTATTGCAAATTGTTTTAGGATTATTTGTCGTACTATTCACTTATAAATGGGCATATAAAGTCACGCACGTGATTGAACAAAATTTAGTAATGAATCTGCTATATGGCTTTATAGGATTTATTGTTCTATTGATTGTTCACGAATTGATTCATCGTGTATTATTTATCGTGTTTTCAAAAGGTGAAAAGCCTATATTGAAATATAAGAAAAGCACTATTATCGTACAATTCTCTAATACTTGTTTTAATAGATGGCAATTTACAACGATTCTATTAGCACCACTTGTAATTATCAGTGTAGCATTACTCACTTTGATACAACTCTATTCCTATTCTTCATTAATCTTTATGTTTAGTATACATACTAGTTACTGCATGATTGATGTATTTTTAGTCGCACTTGCGCTTACAAGTAAATTTAAATATATTCAAAAATATGATGAAGGTTTATATTTATATCAAAATAAACCAACCCAAGCCAATCACGAATAATCAATAGGCCACTTATCCATTGAAGCGGATAAGTGGTTTTTAGTTTTCGAAAATAATGGAATGATAATCATAGTTAAAATACGAAATATAGAAATATTCGTTTTATATAATTACTTCGTATTGGATGGCCGCGCTTTCCTAGGGGACAACTTCAGCCTGTAGTCTTCAGTTTGTTCTGTTCCCTCAGGAGTCTTGCCATCCATACTTCATTTGTTAAGAATATAAGGTTTGGCTTTAACTTATTCGTTTTTTTTTAAAATTAAAGTTGAGTTATGGTATTTAAAGTGTGCACAATACATGTAAAATATCTATTTAAAGCGTATAATAATATAAAGCTATTTTGAGAATCGTGGAAAGTGGGGTGAGACAATGGCAGAAAGAAGGATTATTCATATTGATATGGATTATTTTTTCGCACAAGTTGAAATGCGAGATAATCCCAAATTAAAAGGTAAACCGGTCATAGTTGGAGGTAAAGCAAGTAATCGAGGTGTCGTATCAACGGCATCTTATGAAGCAAGAAAATACGGTGTACATTCCGCAATGCCAATGTCTCAAGCTCACAAACTTTGTCCTAATGGATACTATGTCACAAGTCGCTTTGGTGCTTATAGAGAAGCTTCTCAACAAATTATGGAAATATTCCGTAGCTATACAGAAATTGTAGAACCCATGTCACTTGATGAAGCTTACTTAGATATTACGCATCTAGTTAGACCCGATATGCCAGCTTCAAGAATTGCTAATTATATTCGACGTGATATATATGAACAAACGCAACTTACAGCATCTGCTGGGGTTTCATATAATAAATTTTTAGCTAAATTAGCAAGTGGTATGAATAAGCCTAATGGCATGACGGTGATTGATTATCAGAATGTGCATGAGATTCTCATGCATTTAGATATTGGAGATTTTCCTGGCGTGGGTAAGGCTTCAAAGAAAGTGATGCATGATAATGGAATCTTTACAGGACAAGATTTATATAATAAAGATGAATTTGAACTCATTCGCTTATTTGGGAAAAGGGGGCGAGGTCTATATAACAAAGCGCGGGGCATTGACAATAATGAAGTTAAAGCGACACGCGTACGGAAATCCGTGGGTACCGAGCGTACATTTTCAACTGATGTAAATGATGATGATGAAATCTTGAAAAAGGTCTGGGAGCTATCTGGAAAGACAGCAGAAAGACTCAATAAATTGCAGAAATCTGGTAAAACTGTAACTGTTAAAATCAAAACATTTCAATATGAAACACTCTCAAAACAAACAAGTTTAAGAGATTCTGTTCAATCTGAAACAGATATTTATAACATTGCTTATTCACTTTATAATGAGTTAAAAGATCCTGATGTTCCGATTCGTCTTATCGGCGTAACTGTCGGCAATTTAGAACAATCGAGTTATCGAAACATGACAATATATGATTTTATATAAAAAATAAGGCTGATTATCACTTGAATATAGTGGTAAATCAGCCTTTATCTTTAAGATTCTTCCCATAAATATTGAGCATACTTGGAAGATCATCATAATGTTTAAGCAATCTAAATGTAATCATAGCACAAGCTTTCGCATCATTTAGTGCATCGTGGTGACCATGAAAATCTAATTTATAATGATTCATCAGGTGTTTCAAACCATAACGATATGCATCAATCGTGCGTTTAGCAAGTTGATACGAACAAAAATAAGTCATCGAGGGCGTTTCTATATTAAGTTGCTTTAAACTTTGGTGTAAGACATTCATATCAAAAGCAGCGTTATGGGCAACAACTGGTAATTGATCGATAAATTGTAACATGTACGGATAGACATATTCGAAACTTGGAGCACCTTCAACATCCTCAGGTTTAATACCATGAACGTTAATATTTGTTTCAGTAAAATAATCAAAAGGATTCACAAGCGTGTAGAATGATTCGGTTATTTGATTATCAATGACCTTTACCATTCCAACAGAACAAATACTCGTGCGTTTCCATTTGCTGTTTCAAAGTCTAACGCTACAAATGCATTATGATTCATTGCAACATTCCTTTCAATATAACCATTTAATACTTTGTGATTAAACGTTTTAATTATATATTTTATAACACTTCTTACAACCTGCATAGTAAAAACAATTGCACATTCACATCATCAATTCATTTTCATCACAGAAAGGGAACTCCATAACAACGCGCTATAAAATTAAAAAAACTGTCAACGAAGCGTATCACTTCATTAACAGTTTAGTTAAATCATTCTCTCATAAAAATACGATTATTAAATTAAAATTACTCTTCGTCAAAAGAACGTGCAGCTAATTCTTTTTCATATAAGTAAAGTGTATTGCAATCATCGCCAATACGAGTTAGATAATCAATGTGTGTTTCAAAAGTTGATTCTTCTTCAACTTGT
This sequence comes from Staphylococcus sp. HMSC62A08, assembly GCF_001839105.1. Lineage (NCBI taxonomy): Bacteria > Bacillati > Bacillota > Bacilli > Caryophanales > Staphylococcaceae > Staphylococcus > Staphylococcus sp. HMSC62A08. Next base: position 93,869 of record NZ_KV840052.1, read on the forward strand.
TCATCTAAGAACCAATTTAAGAATGAAATTGTAGCATAGTCTTTATCTTTATGTGCAAGTTCAGATAAGTTATAGAAACGTTTAGTTACATCTCTTTCTTGATCTAAACCATCTTTAAAAGTTTCTAAAATAGATGAGAATTCAACTTTAGGTGCTTTTAATGTATCAAATACTGCATGTTCGCCACGGTCGTTGATATAGTCATAGATTTTTTTACCGTGATAACGTTCTTCTTTAGCTTGTTCAATATAGAAATTCGCAAAACCTTCATAAGACTCTTTATCACAATAAGCAGCCATTGCCATATAAGCATGCGCAGCGAAATATTCGTGGTTCATTTGTTCATTTAATGCTTTGAGTAGATCTTTACTTAACATCTTTTTTCACCTCATATAAAAATTTAATTAATTAATAACACTTATAAGTATAACAGACCTTTTCTCAATAGTAAATAATAATTATTCTAATCTAGAGATAACCATTCTCAATTACAGATAATAATTATTCTAATATGTAAATAGATAGCCTCCTACGAATTGAGAATCTTTTTTGTTATACCCTTTACATGTTATAATTATGCGAGTGGAATTAAGAGGAGGAAACGCATGAGACAATGGACTGCAACCCACATGGCTAAGTTGGCTCGTAAGGCAAGTATCGCTGTTGGTAAAAAGGGAACGGACTTACCTGGGCAAATTGCACGTCGTGTGGATCAAAATATATTAAGAAAATTGTCTGAACAAGTAGATGATATTGTGTTTATTAGTGGGACAAATGGAAAGACAACAACATCTAACTTAATCGGACATACTTTAAAAGCAAATCAAATTAAGATTATTCATAATAACGAAGGCGCAAACATGGCTGCTGGGATTACATCTGCCTTCATTATGCAAATTTCTAAAGAAACTAAAATCGCTATCATAGAAATCGATGAAGGTTCAATTCCGCGTGTGTTAAAAGAAGTGACACCGTCAATGATGGTGTTTACGAACTTCTTCAGAGATCAGATGGATAGATTTGGTGAAATAGATATTATGGTTAACAATATTGCGAAATCAATTAGTAATAAAGGAATTAAATTATTGTTAAATGCCGACGATCCATTTGTTAGTCGTTTAAAAATCGCAAGTGATTCACTTGTATATTATGGTATGAAAGCACATGCACACGAATTCGAACAAAGTACGATGAATGAAAGTAAATATTGCCCTAATTGTGGTCGTCTATTGCAATATGATTATATACATTACAATCAAATCGGCCATTATCATTGTCAATGTGGTTTCAAACGTGAAGATCCTACATATGAAGTATCATCTTTTGAAGTTTCACCATTTTTAAATATGACAATTAATAATCATTTATTTAATATGAAGATTGCTGGAGACTTTAATGCATATAATGCAATCGCTGCGTATACTGTATTACGAGAATTAGGTCTTAGTGATGAATCAATTGAAAAAGGTTTTGAAACGTACACTTCAGATAATGGACGGATGCAGTATTTTTCTAAAGATAATAAAGAAGCGATGATTAATTTAGCTAAGAATCCGGCTGGTATGAATGCAAGTTTATCCGTTGGAGAACAGCTAGAGGGCAAGAAAGTCTATGTGATTAGTTTGAATGACAATGCTGCAGATGGCCGTGATACTTCATGGATATATGATGCTGACTTTGAAAAGTTAAGCAATCAAGATATTGAAGCAATTATAGTGACAGGTACGCGTGCCGAAGAACTTCAATTGCGTTTAAAGCTAGCTGAAGTCAATGTACCTATTATCGTTGAAAAGGACATTTATAAAGCAACTGCTCAAACAATGAACTATACATCGTTTACGGTGGCTATACCAAACTATACATCTCTAGCACCTATGTTAGAGCAACTCAATCGCTCATTTGAAGGAGGGCAGTCGTAAATGAATGAATTAACGGTTTACTACTTTATGTCAGATAAATTAAATTTATATAGTGATATTGGTAATATTATTGCGTTAAGACAACGCGCTAAAAAAAGAAATATTAAACTTAACGTCAAAGAAATTAATGAAACTGAAGGCGTAACATTCGACGATTGCGATATCTTCTTCATTGGCGGAGGTAGTGACAGAGAACAAGCACTTGCTACTAAAGAATTAAGTAAGATTAAAACGTCTCTTAAAGAAGCGATTGAAGATGGGATGCCAGGACTTACGATATGCGGAGGATACCAATTCTTGGGTACTAAATATATTACGCCAGATGGTACTGAGCTTGAAGGTTTAGGTGTGCTAGATTTTTACACTGAATCTCAAACGGATCGTTTAACAGGTGATATTGTCATTGAGAGTGACACTTTCGGAACGATTGTAGGCTTTGAGAATCACGGTGGAAGAACATATCATAACTTTGGTACATTAGGACATGTGACACATGGTTATGGTAATAATGACACTGACCGTGAAGAAGGTATCCATTATAAAAACTTGTTAGGCTCCTATTTACATGGTCCTATTTTACCTAAGAACCATGAAATGACAGATTATCTCCTTGAAAAAGCATGCGAACGTAAAGGTATTCCTTTTGAACCTAAGGAATTAGATAACACCGAAGAAGAAGCAGCTAAAAGCGTCCTCATCGAAAGAGCAAAAGGAAACAAACACTAATGTGTAAATAAAGTGAAAATCGAATATTTGTATAGAGAGTTAGGTTGAATGACCAATTGTGGTTTTCAATTTAACTCTTTTTTTATGAGACACTTAGGATGCTTAGATGTCCTAAAAATTTTATATTTAGACAGTAAAGTGCTAAAACGCTTAATATAAGAAATATAATTAATTATAAATTAATCGATTGATATACTGAACTCGTAAGGGAGAATTTTAAATTTATACAACTAAAATAGGAGTGAGAAAATGAAAGGTTTAAAATTGATGGGTCTGACACTCGCTGCATCAACGATTGCTTTTTCACTTTCGCAAGTTGCACACGCTGAACAAATGGTTAAAGGGGAAAATAACGAAACACATTATGGCGTTCACATGAACGAAGCTGAAGGCGGTTATACACATAAAGGTAATGCTGGACAAAACGCATCTTACCTTGTAGATTCAGATTTTGTTAACGCATTAGATAGTGGACAGTTGAATTTTAACGGCTACTCTATCGATCAAGATAACGACGACAATGTAGAATACAAAAAAGTTTATGACCAAGAAGTTAGAGCAACAAGCGACGATACTGCTGTGAGTATTCGCTTTAAAGTAACAGATCAATCAGTCACTTTAGATCAGATGAAAGATGCTTATCCTAGTGATAAATTAAATCATATCCCACACACAAGTTCGAATGCAGATCAACCTGATGACGGTACATACGTATATCACGGTGATCAAATCAAATTACAATTCAAAGTTGAAGACGGTTATGTAACTTCAGTTACAATCGGTCAAGGCGAAACAGAATAAATTTTACTAGTAAATCATAAAATAATACCTCAGAAAGACGTATAATGATTCAGTCTTTCTGAGGTATTTGTATGTTCAGAGCTTTTCATTGTTAATCATGCTATTTCATTTTGCCCCCCAAAAAACTCCTTTTAATATCTTTTTATTTGGCATAGCGTGAATCTAAAATTTTATAAATCAGTAGCATTTCATATATGAGATGACTTTTCATTTGATTTTGATCAAATTCCTCTAAGCGCTTCACAGATGTCTTCAAAGTTGAAGCTGATTTCTTCTGCCGTTTAAAGCTACCATTACTAATAATTTCATTGATACTATTGCTAATATTAATGATTGCCATTTTTTCATTAGGTGTAAAAGCAACGTGCGTGTTCTTAGGTAAATAGATGATATTAGATAAATGTGAAATAAATAAACGATTATTATATGCACGATTTGTTATTTTATTTAGCAACTTCCAGTCATCTTCTTTATTTTTATGATAATGGAGTTCATCTCTTTGATAGCTTGTTAATGTTTCAATTTTTGAGCGATAATATTTAATTTAGTGAGTTGTTTATTACTCTTTTCTGAGCTGAACTTACCTAGTAATAACTCTTGGCAACGGGCGTAAAATAACTCGTACATCTTTTTCTCTGAAAGTGATAATTGGTCTTCAAGTTGATGATAATACTTGGGAGGTAAGATGATAAAGTTAACTAAGCCAGCCGTCACAAGTCCTATCAGGGCAGTTAATAATCTAGAAAAGAAATTGAAATAGTACGCTTCATGGATACCTGGGATCATTGCGACTGATGTAAGTACAGCAACATTTGTCCCCACTTGTAAATTGAGCTTAGTGCAAACTAAAATTGTAAATGTTGCAGCTAGCGCATAACTTAGAGGGGATTGATCTCCAAAAATATATGTAAAGATTACCGCAAATAACGCACCTATTACCGTTGCAGGAAGACGTTTATATCCTTTTTTGATGGAAGCCTTAGCAGTAGGTTCAATGGTTACAATCGCAGTTAATATTGCGAATATCGGGGTGAGGTTAAGCAACATACAAAACACCGTTGTTAGGAAAGTTGCAAGACCAGTTTTAATTGTCCTAGCCCCAATAATATGTTTATACCATTTTACGTTCATACTTATATGACCCCTTTGCAGTAAAAGGGAATTCGAAAAGCTAATACTTTATACAAATTCTCTTTATCTTAAAAATAATTTTACAATGTAACGTGATATATGATTCATGTTTAGTATATCAAAAAAAATTTGCTATAATAAGATGTAATAAAATTTATAAAGGAACGGGATAAAATGATTGTTAAAACTGATGAAGAATTACAAGCGTTAAAAGAAATAGGATACATTTGTGCTAAAGTCAGAGACACAATGCGAGAAGCAACAAAACCTGGTGTCACAACTCGAGAGTTAGACAATATCGCCAAAGAATTATTCGAAGAACATGGTGCAATCTCTGCGCCAATCCACGATGAGAACTTTCCAGGTCAAACATGTATTAGTGTGAACGAAGAGGTAGCACACGGCATTCCTGGTAAACGTATGATTCGTGAAGGCGATTTAGTAAATATTGATGTGTCAGCATTAAAAAATGGCTACTATGCCGATACAGGCATCTCATTTGTCGTTGGTGAATCAGATAATCCTATGAAACAAAAAGTGTGTGATGTAGCAACGATGGCATTTGAAAATGCAATGACTAAAGTGAAACCTGGTGCGAAATTAAGCAACATTGGTAAAGCTGTGCATGCTACTGCACGTCAAAATGACTTAACTGTCATTAAAAATTTAACTGGACATGGTGTTGGACAATCATTACATGAATCACCAAAACATGTCATGAATTATTATGATCCTAAGGATAAAACGTTATTAAAAGAAGGTCTTGTTATCGCTGTAGAACCTTTTATTTCATCACGCGCTACATATGTGACTGAAGGTAAAAATGAATGGGCTTTCGAAACAAAAGATAAAAGTTTTGTGGCTCAAATAGAGCACACAGTCATTGTTACAAAAGAAGGTCCAGTATTAACAACTAAAATTGATGACTAATCGTTGCATCATTTTCAGATTTAATGAAGTAACTAAAATAATCATATGAAATCCTCGTCGGACTAAAGTATGAACTCAATATGGTTCCGGAGCCTATTACGTTAGGTTTCGGAATTGTTTTATAATAAAGCTTAATCAGTGACGAGGTGGTACTATGAATTATATGGATTTATACTTACAACATTTTCTAAAATCAACAATTAAAGATAGTATCAATGAATACAGAATGATACTCGATAAAAAATTAAAAAGTATTGAGAGTTATATTAATTATTTAAGTGAAAAAAGAACGCAACTCAAGAAGTTAATTGACAGCTTAACACTCTCATTAGAAAATAAATATATCGACATCGTAAATAATCATGACATTTATTGTGCTGAGGAAATTCATGATACAGAAATTGAAAGTATTAAAACAAAACTTGATGATATAGAAGCGTATTATGCGAGAATAGAAGCGGATATTCATCAACAATCTAAAGAAAAAATTACTACAGAAAATGAATGTAACTTAATTTATCATATGAGTGCTGTAGCATAGAAAGGTGGCGAAACATGACGCATAAATATATATCAACTGAGATGTTGATAATTTTTACAGCTTTAATGATTATCGCTAATTTTTATTATATATTCTTTGAAAAAATTGGCTTTCTTCTCGTCTTATTATTAGGATGCGTGCTCGTGTATGTGGGGTATGTATTCTTTCATAAAGTAAGAGGTTTACTGTCATTCTGGATAGGTGCGTTACTTATCGCCTTTACTTTATTATCAAATAAGTACACGATTATCATTCTTTTTATATTCTTAGTTGTACTCATTATCCGCTATTTAATTTATAAATTTAAACCTTTAAAGGTAGTTGCAACAGATGAAGAAGTGACATCACCTATTTTTATAAAGCAAAAATGGTTCGGTGAACAACGTACACCCGTATATGTGTATAAATGGGAAGATGTGCAAATTCAACATGGGATTGGCGATATCCATATTGATATGACCAAAGCGGCTAATATTAAAGAAACTAATACAATTGTTGTTCGTCACATCTTAGGTAAAGTACAAGTGGTTGTGCCATTAAATTACAACATTAATTTACATACAGCTGCTTTTTACGGAACGGCATATGTAAATGACAAATCATATAAAATTGAGAATAATCATATTCAAGTTGAGGAAAAAACTAAAGATGACAACTATACAGTCAATGTTTACGTTTCAACATTTATTGGAGACGTTGAGGTGATTTATAAATGAATCACTACTTAAGAGCAATTGGATCGATGCTAATACTTGTCTATAGCATGCTCACTGCTTTTTTATTCATTGACAAAGTTTTTGTTAATATTATTTATTTTCAAGGGATGTTTTACACCCAAATATTTGGAATTCCCGTATTTTTATTCTTAAATATATTAATTATCTTATTATGCATCATTGTAGGGTCTGTGTTAGCGTATAAAATCAATCAACAAAATGATTGGATTAAATCTCAAATTGAAAGATCGATTGAAGGGGAAACAGTTGGTATTAACGATCAAAATTTAGAGTTATATAGTGAGACTTTAGATATTTATCATACATTGGTACCCTTAAATCAAGAATTGCATCGATTGAGAATGAAAACGCAAAATATGACGAATGAAAACTATAATCTAAATGATGTGAAAGTGAAAAAAATCATAGAAGATGAACGCCAGCGCTTGGCTAGAGAATTGCATGATTCGGTAAGTCAGCAATTATTTGCCGCAAGTATGATGCTTTCAGCGATTAAAGAATCTAAATTAGAACCGCCTTTAGACCAACAAATTCCTGTTCTAGAGAAAATGGTTCAAGATTCACAGCTTGAAATGAGGGCGTTACTTCTACACTTAAGACCTATAGGATTAAAAGATAAGTCTCTAGGTGAAGGAATTAAAGATTTAGTCATTGATCTTCAAAAGAAAGTGCCTATGAAAGTGGTTCATGAAATTCAAGATTTCAAAGTACCTAAAGGTATTGAAGATCATTTGTTTAGAATTACTCAAGAAGCGATTTCCAATACATTAAGACATTCGAATGGTTCGAAAGTAACGGTAGAATTATTCAATAAAGAAGATTATTTACTGTTAAGAGTTCAAGATAATGGTAAAGGTTTCAATGTAGATGAAAAATTTGAACAAAGTTATGGTTTAAAAAATATGAGAGAACGCGCATTAGAGATTGGTGCCACATTCCATATCGTATCGTTACCAGATTCAGGTACACGTATAGAAGTCAAAGCACCATTGAACAAGGAGGATGAATCAAATGGCGATTAAAGTATTATTTGTGGATGATCACGAAATGGTTAGAATAGGTATTTCTAGTTATCTTTCTACACAAGAAGATATTGAGGTAGTAGGTGAGGGTGCTTCAGGAAAAGAAGCCATTGAGAAAGCACACGAATTAAAGCCAGATTTAATTTTAATGGACCTACTGATGGATGATATGGATGGTGTAGAAGCCACAACCGAAATAAAAAAGGATTTACCACATATTAAAGTCGTGATGTTAACAAGCTTTATTGAAGATAAAGAAGTTTATCGTGCGTTAGATGCCGGTGTGGATAGTTATATTTTAAAAACAACAAGCGCAAGTGATATTGCTGAAGCAGTACGTAAAACATATCAAGGTGAATCAGTGTTTGAACCTGAAGTACTTGTGAAAATGAGAAATCGAATGAAAAAACGTGCGGAATTATATGAAATGTTAACAGAACGTGAAATGGAAATCTTATTATTAATCGCAAAAGGGTATTCAAATCAAGAAATTGCGAGTGCATCTCATATTACAATTAAAACTGTTAAAACGCATGTGAGTAATATTCTAAGTAAATTAGAAGTACAAGATAGAACACAAGCTGTTATCTATGCTTTCCAACACAATCTTATACAATAAAATAACAAAAAATAAAAGGCGAAAGTCACGGTGAAAACGTGTCCTTCGCCTTTTTTTAGTGGTTTATTTTTGATTTTTATCATCGTTGTCATGGTTGTTTTTAAATTTATCAACGATTTTATCTTTAAGTGTTTCCTGATCTTCAGGTTTCTCATTATCAGCATTTTGATCTATATTATAATTTTCATCTTTATTCTGAGGTGTGTCATTGTTGTATTCATAAGTTGTGTCTTCATTATAATGATTTTGATTGTTGTCATCATGGAGTAACGCAGCTTCTTCAGGAGTATGACCTTTGATGACTTTTCTTTGGTGAATAAGCGCATTGATTTCTGCACCAATGATGATTATGAAGCTTGTAATGTACAACCATAAGAATAAGATAATGAAACCGGCAAAAATAACATATGTTTTGTTGTAATTACCAAAGTTTGAGATATACCAACCAAATAAGAATGAACCAACTAACCAAATAATAGATGTAAATAAAGCACCAGGAAGTACTGAACGTAATTTTGTTTTAACATTTGGTGCAACAGAATATAATACTGTGAATAGAAGAATGATGATAATCAGAGGTAGTACGATTCTCACTACATCGAAGATCCATTCTACTTGTTTATCTAAACCTAAAGGTCCAAATAAGAATTTGCTAATCACAGGTCCTAATGTAATCAACACAATCGCCACTACAAATACGATACCTAAAACGAGTGTATAAATGACACTTAGAATCTTAAGCACAATGCCATTTCTTGCATCTTCTACGTCATAAGCGACATTAAATGAATTGATAATGGCAGACATACCATTAGACGCAGACCAAATGGCTAAGATTAAACCAATGGATAGAACGCCACCATTGGCACTATCTGAAATACTACTAAATATCTTAGTGACAACATCAGCAGTACTTTGATCAGGTATATATTGACTGACCTTGTGGTTGATTTGGTCAGTGTTAATAGTTATAAATTGTCCTAATAAAGTAAGTAAGAAGATGAGCATAGGGAACATTGCGAGCACGAAATGATAAGTCATTTGAGCCGCTAGACCTGATGCATCGTCTTTACCGATTCTATAAATTAAGTATTTTAGGAAATTAGAATCTTTTGTGTACTTTGCTGGCTTGTTTAAACGAGATAGAAAGAATACTTGGTCCTTTTTCTTAGGTGACTTTGACTTGAACTCTTGAGGTTCAATGTATGTACGATCGACTTTAATTTGTTTGTCTTTATCGTCATTTTTTTGTGTTGACGTTCTTCTTGTTCCTTAGCTGAATTAAGGAACTTTGAAGTCGTTTTTTCTTGTTTTGACATGACAATCTCCTTTGCTTTGTATAATCGAAAAATGTATGACTGTTATATTCCCAAGTTAAGTTAGAATTAAAACAATAAATGGCAAATTATGTCATTTATTTTAATAATCACCTTAAAGTTTTAAGTAAATTAATATTTCATTCAATATTTTGTCTTAAATTGATAGGAAAGGCAATAGCTATAAAGTGAATTTTAAATAGAATATCTTTCAAATCAATTCAATGTATGAAATATATGAAGACAATTAGGTTTAAATATATAGTCACTCATGATGGGTCAATATAAAAAGACGCCCATAAAGCGAGATATACAATCTCTAACAATAAAGGCGTCTTGTTATAAAGTATAGCTAAGTCGTGCTTATTCTATCGATTATTTACCTAAACGTTGGTTTTTACGATTAACGAATGTATCCTTAGCATCTTTGATAGAACGTTCTAATTCCGGATTGTTACGACGAATTTCTTCAATCGTATCTTTCCAGTACATTACTTCATCTTTAATGCTATTAAATTTAGAAGGTTTACGTGAACGATTGCCTTCTTTAGCATCTTTGAATGATTGTTTTAAAGCGTTACGTGTAGATTTATCGGCTAAAGTAGCAGCGCCGCCGATAATTGCACCAATTAGAATACCAGGAACTAATTTATTTTCCATAGTGATTACCCCTCTTTCAAATTTGCATCTTTAACGATGTAATCAATTAAATTATCACATGATGATTGTACCATTTCAAATACACCTTCAAAATTGTTTGTGTAATACGGATCTGGCACATCACTTTCTTCCATGTTACTAAATTCTAGCAATTTGAACAATTGTCCGTGTAGATTTGGATTGATTCGGCGAATATTATCCACGTTACTTTGATCCATTGCTATAATATAGTCAAAATCATCATTTGGTTCAAAAAGTTCACTAATCATATGATCGAAGGGGATATTGTGTTCTTTCAATATCGCTTGGGTACCTTCGTGAGGTGGTTCGCCTAAATTCCAACGTCCTGTACCTCGTGAGTGAACTGTAATACCTGAAATGCCTCTGTCTTGCAGCCTTTGTCTCATGATAGCTTCAGCCATTGGAGAACGACATATATTACCGAGACATACAAATGCTACGTCTACCATAATTATTCCTCCAAACTATGTAACTATATCCCCATTTTATAGAGTATTTAAACAATAAGAAAGTACTTAACCTCAAATTCTATTAAAGTTTAATAAAGTATGGTAATTTGATAGAATATTGAATTAAAGAGGTGAATCCCATGTCATTATCAAATGAAGAAATGATTGCAGAAATCAGAAAGAAATTAAATATAGTCAATCAAGGGTTACTGAATCCAGATAAGTTCAAATCTTCTAATCACGAAGAAATCACTGAAATATATGAATTTGTAATGTCTAAAGATTCGTTTTCTCCGAGTGAGGTCACTGCGATTGCAGACCATTTAGGACAACTTAGACAAGATTAGGGGGACTACAGTATGGCTAATTATCATGAAAAGTTACAACAATATGCGGAACTACTTGTTAAAGTAGGCATGAATGTTCAAGAGAATCAACCTGTATTTATTCGCTCTTCAGTTGATGCCTTAGAATTAACGCACTTAATAGTTGAAGAAGCTTATAAAGCAGGTGCATCTGATGTTCGAGTAAAATATGCTGATGCGCGTTTGAAACGTCTTAAATTCGAACATGAATCTGTTGAGCACTTTGAAAATAATGAATTAAAGCAATACGATATTGATGAACGTTTAGATTATGTTAAACGTGGTGCAGCTAATTTAGCATTAATTGCTGAAGATCCAGATTTACTTAATGGTATTGATGTGAATAAATTAAAAGCATATCAAGCTCAGTATTCTAAAGGCTTTAAACCATATATGGAAGCGAGTCAAAAGAATCAGTTCCCATGGGTAGTTGCAGCATTCCCAACAAGAGATTGGGCACGCCGTGTTTATCCAGACTTGGATGAAGAAGAAGCATATGAAAAATTCATGGATGAAGTATTCGATATTGTGCGAGTGGATGGCAATGATCCTATTGAAAACTGGAATGCCCATGTAAAATCTTTAAGTGTTCATGCAAAAAGACTTCAAGAAAAGAATTATAAAGCACTTCACTATATCTCTGAAGGTACAGACCTAACAGTTGGTTTACCTAAAGGACACTTATGGGAAGATGCGACAAGTTATGTCAATGGAGATGGACAACCGTTTATTGCCAATATTCCTACAGAGGAAGTGTTTACTGCACCTGATAGAAATAATGTGAATGGTTATGTCACAAACAAATTACCTCTAAGTTATAATGGTAATATTATCGACGGATTCACATTAACATTCAAAGATGGTGAAATCGTTGAAGTTAAAGCTGAAAAAGGCGAAGAAGTTCTTAAAGATTTAATTAACACAGACGAAGGCTCAAGAAGATTAGGCGAAGTCGCTTTAGTACCTGATGATTCGCCAATTTCAAATCGTCGTACTATTTTTTACAATACACTATTCGATGAAAATGCTTCTTGCCATCTCGCTATCGGTTCTGCATATGGTTTCAATGTTAAAGGTGGTACCGAAATGACGACAGAAGAAAAAATTGCAAGTGGATTAAATGATTCGAACGTCCATGAAGACTTTATGATTGGTAGTTCTGATTTAACGATTTATGGCATTCTACAAGATGGTACGAAAGAGTTAGTCTTCGAGAATGGTAATTGGGCCTAATAATAAAGTATGCATATTACTTTTCAAAATTAAAAAAGTAAAATAATAATTAATGAATTTAGCTTACTGGGAGTTAAAGTTCTGGTATATAAAGATGGGGAGAAATAGAGTATGTCTAATGAAAATAGAAAAATGAAAGCAATGTCTGAAGCAAAATGTATCAAACATAGACAAGTATTTCCACAAGATACGAATCATCATCATACAATGTTTGGTGGTTCTTTGATGGCAAATATTGATGAAATAGCAGCTATTTCAGCTACAAAACATGCGGGCGCACAAGTGGTGACTGCTTCCACAGACTCAGTAGATTTCTTAAGACCAATTAAAACAGGAGACATTCTTTCTTATGAAGCGATGGTGTCATATGCTGGAACAAGTTCAATGGAAATTTGTGTGCAAATTATTATAGATGATGTCTTTAATAATGAGCGTCATCTCGCAGCCTTAAGTTTCCTAACATTTGTAGCACTAGGCGAAGACGGGAAACCTATAAATGTTCCAGGTGTCTATCCTGAAACTGATGTTGAAAAGTGGTTCCATGAAAGTGCACCTTCACGTGTTGAAAGACGCAAAGAACGTCGTTCAGAAAGCAAGAAAACGATTGAATATCTATCCAGAGTTAGACATATTGAAAAATAAACAATCAGTCAGAGTCATCATTCTCATAAATAATAGCAGTAAGAGGATTTCAGTTAGAAACTTCTTACTGCTACTTTTATATTTTATACTTCGTATTGCTTGGCTCCCTTGCCGCGGGCATGGCTTGGGAGTGATACAGAATTCTAGAATTTAAGAATTCGTATTATCACCCCCGCAAGGATGATTAGATGTTGAGCCATTTTATGAGCTCAATATCAATCAGCTACTGCGTAGCCTGTCTTTTAAAAATCAACTGACTTACAAGTAGTCTCAAGACGCATGCTATTCCTGCAGGCGTGTCGCCATCAATACTTTGTTTATCTTTTAAGAATAATGCTACTTATTCTAACGTCTTTGTATGTTGTTATTACTTAAGAAAAAATGTGGCGTGAATGCATTTCTTTTTCTTTGAGTTTGAAGTCTGTTTGAGGATAGTACATATTTTTAACTAATACATTAGGACCTAGACATTGGAATTCAGGGCAATGACAGTTAAGTGATTGTGCTAATTCTGAATGAAGCCATTGATCAAATACATCAGTGAGTTTATCTTTTTGAATGTTTGAAATTGTACCATTTTCATCACCGAAGTCAGTCACAATAACATTGCCAGTAAAGACATTGACATTTAATCGACTACGTCCATCTGGGTCATTTCTCATTGTGACATTCTTCGCGTTTCTTAATCTATGTAGTAATTTTTGGTCATTTTCATCATTAATACAAGGATAAATAGGTAAAGTTCCAAATAGCATCCAAGTCTCTTCATCGCGAATATCTAATAAGTAATTAATGGCGTCTTTCATTTCTTTAAGAGAAAGAACATTCAGTTGACTCGCGAAATCAGCAGGATACATAGGATGTACTTCGTGACGGCTACACTTCATATCATTTACAATTTCATGATGAATTTTATCTAAATAAGGTAACGTGCTTTGATTCAACATTGTCTCAGCAGAAACAAACATACCTTGTTCCGATAAAGTTCTCGAATTATCTAACATTTGTTCATATAATTTAAGTTTTGCTTTTAAAGGTGGTTGCTTCTTCATTGCTCCGAAACCAACATCGGTAAACTCTTGTATTGTTCCCCAGTTGTGAGAAATATGCATCACATCGATATACTCTGCAATATCTAAGTATCTGTCTTGCGGCAATGTTAAATTTGAATTCATTTGAACGTAAATGCCTCGATTGTAAGCATACTTAAGTAAAGGTTTAACGACATTTTTAATCGATTTCTTGGAGAACATTGGCTCGCCACCAGTAATCGACATCGTTCTTAAGTTCGGGATTTCATCCAGTCTTCGATAAATAATATCCATTGGTAGAGGGTCTGGATCTTTTGTTTGAAGTGTATAGCCTACTGCGCAGTGACTGCAGCGCATATTACACAGATTGGTTGTTGTAAATTCTATATTACTTAGTGTTAATCCACCATGATCAATGATATCGTTATACGCTTCCCATGGGTCATTTTGGATAGAAATAGGTTTTTTATTTGTGATCAACATGAATTATTACTCCTAAATATAAACTTTCCATCTACTTTGTTTATTACGTAAAAAGTACAGTAAACATTATTAAGATTATATCGCTTTTTGTCAAATTCTGTTAGGATATGAGTATCTTAAAAAAATATTTAAAGAAGGAGCGCTTATTTTAAATGAATGAACAACAAACAATTGATCAGATTAAAACACGTCTAAATAAATTTATAGAGGATATTGACCATGTGAATCCTGATGAAGTACGTGTAGAAGATATTGACGAATGGATTGGTCTATTAGATCAATTAGAAGAGAAAGTAAAACAAGTTTCAAAATAAGGCTCATACTATAATAATGATGTAGATTTAACAAATCCTCTTATTTTAATTTCTAAATCGAGGATTTGTTTTTTATTTTAAGAAAAGTGGGAAATGAAAGGACTTAACATCTTATGTTTAAACATTAATCATCTTGTCTATATATAGATTAGAATTAATTAGAGAAAGGTGATTATTAATTATGACTAAAAAAGTAGCAATCATTCTTGCAGATGAATTTGAAGATATTGAATTAACAAGTCCTAAAGAAGCTTTAGAAAATGCTGGATTTGAAACTGAAATCATTGGGGATACTGCAAAACATGAAGTTGTAGATAAACATGGTGAAAAAGCGACAGTTCAAGTAAGCATTGCAGATGCTAAACCAGAAGATTATGATGCATTATTAATTCCTGGTGGTTTCTCACCTGACCACTTACGTGGCGATGCTGAAGGTCGTTATGGCACATTTGCTAAATACTTCACTAAAAATGATGTTCCAACATTTGCAATTTGCCACGGTCCATTAGTATTAATCGATACTGATGACTTAAATGGCCGTACATTAACTGGTGTATTAAATGTACGTAAAGATTTATCAAATGCAGGCGCGCAAGTTGTTGATGAATCAGTAGTTGTTGATAACAACATTGTAACAAGCCGTACACCTGATGATTTAGACGATTTCAATAGAGAAATTGTTAAACAATTAGAAGCATAATTCAGTATTCTAAATTATTTAATATGAGATATGAGGCTGTCGACAGAGTATTCACTCTGTTGGCAGTTTTATTTTTATTTAAAAGTGATTGAAATAAGCATCCTTAGCTATTTTGGAATATAGCTAAGCCAACGGGTCCAGACACGGATACACCTTGGGACTGATTTTTATCATAAGCTATAGCTAAACGATGAAACTACTGGTAAACTCACTTTAAGAGGGTGAGTTTAAGAAAAAAGGAGCAAACGCATGAAAAGAAGCGAAAAATATGCGGATTCTTATAATGATCAACGTAGTGAAATGCGAAGACCTCATTATAATACGTATTATCAACCAGTAGGTAAACCACCAAAAAAGAAGAAAACTAATAAAATCATATTAAAAATATTGTTCGTCATCATTATCGTGTTTGTTTTATTTGTAGGTTTGATGTATTTCTTATCTTCAAGAGCGAATGTTGATGATTTGAAGTCAATTGAAAATAAAAATAGTTTCGTACCTGCAGATAACATGCCTAATTATGTTAAGGGCGCATTTATATCGATGGAAGATGAACGTTTTTATAAACATCATGGTTTTGATTTAAAAGGAACAACACGTGCATTGTTTTCAACCATTAGTGACCGGGATGTTCAAGGCGGTAGTACAATTACACAACAAGTAGTCAAAAATTATTATTACGACAATGAACGTTCATTTATGAGAAAGATTAAAGAATTATTTGTTGCGCATAAAGTTGAACAACAATATAACAAGAATGAAATTTTAAGTTTTTATGTGAACAATATTTATTATGGTGACAATCAATATACGGTTGAAAGTGCAGCAAATCATTATTTTGGTACAACAGTGAATAAAAATAATCAAAGTATGCCACAAATAAGTGTATTACAAAGTGCCATTTTAGCGAGTAAAGTGAACGCGCCAAGTGTATATGATGTCAATGATATGTCTGAGAGTTTTAAAAACCGTGTTAAAGCTAATTTGGAAAAGATGAAACAGCAAGATTATATTACAGACGCACAATATAAAGAAGCTATGTCACAATTAGGAAATTAATTACAAAATCAAGCACCTGCTTTCTACAGAAAATGATAGAGCGCAGGTGTTTATTTATATCGTTACATAATGGTTCTCAAAAAAGGCATAGTTGTTTATGAACATGTAATAAATGTGCCATAATAATGGTAATTCATGTTTAAAACATTTTCAGGAAAGGGAGGGTGAGACGTGCCTAAAGTTACAAAACTTGAAGTTCAGAAAAAGAACAAAGAACGATTTAACTTATATTTAGACGGTGTATTTGAAATGGGTATTGATATCGATACGCTCGTTAAATTTAATTTAAAAAAAGATCAAATACTAGAAGCGGCTGATATGGAACAAATTCAAAAATACGATCACTATAGACGTGGTGTAAATATGGCGATTCAGTATTTATCTTATAAAAAACGTACTGAAAAAGAAGTTCGGCAATACCTAGAAAAAAATGAAATTTCTGAAGATGCAATTGAGCAAGTGATTGATTATTGCTATAAAGAAAAGTTTATTGATCATGAAGATTATGCTGAAAGTTTGAAAAACACAATGATTCGTACGACAGATAAAGGACCAGAGATTTATAAACAAAAGCTTTATCAATTAGGTATTGAACCTAAAATCATTGATCACTATACAGCGCTTTATGAACAAGAACAACCTCTTGAAGATGTCATTAAAGTAGGCAATAAAATAATGAAAACGAAGAAGGGGCCTGAAGTTAAAGTAAAACAAAAAGTTTCACAAGCTTTAATGCAAAAAGGCTTTACATTTGAGACAATCCAGGTTGCGATGTCTGAGCTCAACTTTTCCCAAGATGAAGAGACATTAGATAATTTATTGCAACGTGATTTAGAGAAAGTCTATAATAAAAATTGTAGAAAATACGATGGTCAAAAATTAATGATGAAAACCATTGAAGCGCTTATGAGAAAAGGTTATAAGTATGATAAAATTAAAACAAAATTAGAAGAAAGTGGTATTACAAATGGTACAGAAGAAATTGAGTGAGATGTCAGAACAAGAATTAAGACATGAAATTCAGACATATAAAGAAAAAATGCGTAAAGCTGAAATGAATGGCATTATGAATGAATACGATGTGTACCAAAGTAAAGTCATCATTGCAGAAAGTTATCTGGTTGATCGTAATAAAGTTGAAATAGGAAAGATTTATAAATTAAACGATGGCAGTGAACAATACTTCAAAGTAGAAAGACTGAAAGGTGTTTTTGCTTGGGGGTTCAGAATTAAAAGTAGTGAACCAGAAGAAGGTCTACCATTAGCATTATTAAAAATTTAGAAGGATGTTTAATCAATGGGAAGCTCAATTGTATTAAGGTTACTTAAAGTGACACATTACTATAGAAATAAAAGTTCAAAGAAATGGTATTTGCCCTTTGGATATGATGCAGAAGATATCAATTTAAACAATATCTCTTTACATATTTATCAAGGTGAATCACTTGGTATTATTGGTGAACCAGGCTCCTCGAAGACGTTAATTGGTAGAATTTTGAGTGGGACTGTTAAACCTGATAAAGGGAAAGTCATTCGTACTGAGAATCTATTTTACGGAGATATGGAGCACCGTCATGTTACATATCAAACTGTTCAAGATTTTGTAGACAGCGCTGTGCAATTATTTCCTTACAAAGTAAATGACCACAAGGCAGAACAAATTATTCAATGGGCACATTTAGGAGATAAAGCGAAGACAAGTATTTCAAATTTATCTCCAACTGAGTATGCTCAATTATTACTGAGTATCGCCCGTTCTTCTCAAAATAAAATCATCATCCTTAGCCACGTATTGACACATTTAGATGATGTATTCTTCAAAAGAGCAATTGAATTATCAGATGATTACATACAAAGTAACCAAACATTAGTATTGATTGATAATGATATAGACAAGATTAGTGAAACAGCTAACTATATCACTTGGGTGTCTCATGGACAAATTCGTAAAGAGGGTTCGCTAAATCAAGTTTTACCTGTGTTTAGAGAACATGAAAGGACCGTCAAAGTATTGATTCTAAGACGCAATTGGAAAGCTTCGATTTAGACTGGAAGAAAAGCCGTACACGTATACCAGAAATGACGTATAACTTTAAGAGAATTGAGCGCTATAATCATGCTAAGCCACCTGTCTTTTTAGTAAGGTTCTGGACATTATTTGCGAGTTTCTTAATCGGTCTAGCATTGATGGGGGTATTACTCTTCAACAATTTAGGCAAAGTTCATATTTCTGAAAGTAATACCCAAGCCGCAATACAAAACCAAAGCAAAGATCCATATGAAGATAAATTAGCTTATGGCCTTGCGCTTGATGGTTCTACCACATTAAAAGGTACAAAGAATACGGAATTACCTAAATATGGATTAGCGACAATTACAGGTGAGAATAGTAAAAAATATCGAATAGAAATGAACCAAAAGACGTATACGGTTGGAAAAAGTGACTTATTCTATTTTAATCCTGCTGGTTTATATGAATCACACAGTTTTAAAAAGCTTTCACCTTATATTAAAACCAACTATAGTACATACATAGAGTATTTTAATAGTCATTTACACCAAAAGCATGACAAAGTTACGAAGACCCTTGTTCCAGAGAAAGATAGTCGTTATGTCGTACCAATCACTCAACAACCGATTAAAATGATTTTCGGAGATGAAGATACACTTTCAGGATTTGTGGTACCTATGGAACATAAAACAGAATTGAAGAAAAAATATAATATAAAAAAAGATGTATGGATTACGAAATCTGGCAATGGTTATTTCATAGCAGATATGAAAGATAACAAATGGATATATATTGAATTGTAGGTGTGAAAATGATAGATAATATAATCTTATACTTTAAAAACTTGCCACATCTGATAGGTTACTGTACTCAACGGATAAAGCAAACTTGGCATTGGTTTGTCATTAGTTTTGTAATAGGTCTTGTGTTTATTTTAGGTTTAGAAGGCATCTTCAATTTGAATCATAATACGGAATTGGTACAAGTGCGTTGGTTATTCAGAGTAACAGCGCTTGTTGTCTTTGGGCTTATAGTGTTTTCTATATACTTAGGCTATAAATATTATAGAAAAGATTATATGGTAATAAAGTCTTTCCATATTTCAGCTGTCACACCGTTAATTGTCATTGCATTGATGACTTTAGTGACGATGTTAGTTCTTGGTTTAATTATCGCATTTTTAAAGCCAGTCAATTTTGATACTTCAATCTTTGCGTTTATTTATTATAGCGTCATGGCAAGTATATTTATTGTAATTGCAGCTGTCATGTGTGGTTTATTACAATTCATTGTTAAACGATTTCATCTGCTATACTTAATTGCTAGTGCGATTTGTTTCTTTATCGTGCCGATATTATTTATACCTAAGACACATTCAACAATAATTGAACATATATTAATGTTGAATCCAGTTTATTATCTTGTGAATGGTAGTGCAGAGTCGGTGGTATTTGGAGCAGTAAGTATGAATAATATTCCGTATCATATTTATTTTATTTTCCTTCTGGCAATCATGTGTGTGATAAATTATGCGCTAGTTCGTCACATTGCTTTTGATAAATATGATAGTCAAGTTACTTTGGGTGATAATGACACTTCAAAAGCTATCGAACATGAAGATGAAGACAAGAAGAAAGATGAGCATTTCAAAGGTGAAAATGGACGTCATGATGGTAGCGTGAAAGGACATACCGCTCGTAACGTAAATGATAATGATGGTAACCGTTAACGTTAAGGTGAATGGTGGTTTGAAGGTAAGTGGTCATTGGTCATTTGAGGGATGTGATCATTTGCAAGTTAACGGTAATTTGTTAGCGTATTGAAGATAGGTTAATCATAATATTTGTTTACAGTTTGAAAAAACTTAGACTATAAGTGTTTAGATAAATTTAGATCAAAGCCAAGGCACCCCTTATCATTGGTTGGAGGAAGGGGTGCCTTGGTTTCTTTGTATGTTATTGTGAGTATAGTTTGCGTTGTAGTTTGTCTTCGCTAAAGACCCAGCCAATGTAGGAGTGGTCGATTTCGTTATCTCGCGTTAAATGTGCTATTGCGACGAATGAGTATCGACCATTGTTAAGATATCTTAAATCCATTAATCGTATTTCTGTTGCACCATCTTCTAAAGGTGTCGTTTGCCAACGATAAATAGAAGAGAAGTTTAAGAAAGTAAAGATATCTTTGTTTCCTTTTACTTTCCATAGTAATGTGTCTGGCGTCATAGATTGACGTTTTACTTTATCAGTAAATTCAACGTCTTTCCAACGTGCAGTACCTACATAATCATGTTGTTCAGTTTGAATCGCAACACGCCAAACATGAAATTTGATTGTAGGGGCGACAAAGACTTTCACAGCATTATGCGAACGATCGATACGTTTGAGCGCTTCTTTTTTAATTGTTGCTTGCATCATGAAACGCACGATATAATAAACGACTAAAATTGCGACGATAGGAAAGAAAGCAAGATAAGGATGAACACCAACAATCCAAAGTAAGACGCCAATACATAGTAGAGTGAAGATAATTGGATCAAAGGTGCTTATCACACTTAGTTGTATCCACTTATTTGTAATAGGTCTTAGTGCCTGGGTGCCGTATGAATTAAATATATCTACAAATACGTGTAAAAAGACGGCAAGTTGTGCCCATAGCCACACGTGTAGTGGCTCAGTATGATTAAAAATCACAAATATTAGAAATGTTATTAAAATCGGCCATAAAATGGTAAAAGGTATAGAATGTGTAATTCCTCTATGATGGGAGATATAGGTCGCGTTATCCTTTAATTTTAATACTGTATCGCCATCTGGTATTAATGAACCTGCTACTAATGTTGTAGCAGTAGCTGCAAATGAGCCTGCCATAACTGGATCTTGAGTAGCTAACGCAGTGAGACCCACACCCATAACAATGTGCGTGGCTGTGTCCATAATTGTTCACTCTTTTCATCTTTATTTAATATATATTATAATCTAAAAGTCACAATAACAAAATTAACTTACTTCAATCGATTATTGTTTTTAAAAGTAAAGACTAACATCAAATAAATCAAAATTGAAAGAGTAAAGAAAGGATTAATTGCATGTATCATAACGAATCTTTTAAAAAGAATATTGTAGATTGGTTTGAAAAGAATCAACGGGATTTGCCATGGAGAGAAACGACAAACCCTTACTATATATGGCTGAGTGAAGTAATGTTGCAACAAACACAAGTCAATACAGTGATCGATTATTACTATAGATTTATTCATCGCTTCCCGACAGTTGCAAGTTTAAGTGAAGCTCATGAAGATGAAGTGCTAAAGTATTGGGAAGGTTTAGGCTATTATAGTCGAGCTCGAAATTTCCACACTGCTATTAAAGAAGTTGAAGCACAATATGATGGTGAAGTCCCTTCTGATCCAGAACTTTTCAAAAAGTTAAAAGGTGTGGGACCTTATACACAAGCGGCAGTGATGAGTATCGCATTTGATCAACCGCTTGCAACTGTTGATGGCAATGTCTTTCGTGTATGGTCAAGGTTGAATAATGATGACCGTGATACGAAGTTACAATCGACGCGTAAAGCATTCGAGCAGGAATTAAATCCTTATGTACAAGAAGCCTCAGGGACATTTAATCAAGCAATGATGGAGTTGGGTGCATTAATTTGTACTCCGAAATCACCATTATGTCTATTTTGCCCAGTTCAAGAAAATTGTGAAGCTTTCCACGAAGGGACCACACAGGAACTTCCTGTAAAAACGAAAAATATTAAAAAGAAAACAGTAAATCAAAAGGTTCTACTTATTAGAAATAGTAAAGGACAATACCTTCTCGAAAAACGACAAGAAAAATTATTAAATGGTATGTGGCAATTTCCTATGAGAGAAGAAAGTGATGCAGATGCGCAACTTTCTGATTATCTTGGATTACATGTTCAATCTTTAGAAGAACCTATTTATGAACTTCGACATCATTTTACGCATATGACATGGAATATTAAAGTATATAGTGTACCTGAGACACATGACATTCCAGATGATGAATTGCCTTCAAATATGAAATGGTTTGATTTAGATGATAGAGAGGCTCATACTTTTCCAGTTTCAATGGATAAAATATACCGTTTCATAGTGGGATAGATGTGTTGATTCACTTATAATGGAAGCGCCTTTATTTATTAAGCATGTAGATTAAAATATGATATAATCTAAATGGCTAAAAATATTAAAGGTGGTGTGGAGTATGGTTAAGGAATCCATACCGAAAGAAGGAGAATCAATTAAGATTCAAAGTTACAAACATGATGGAAACATTCATCGTGTGTGGTCGGAAACAACAATCTTAAAGGGTACTGACCATGTGATTATAGGTGGAAATGATCACACGTTAGTGACTGAGAGTGACGGGCGTACATGGATTACTAGAGAGCCGGCAATTGTATACTTCCATTCAGAGTATTGGTTTAATGTTATCTGCATGTTTAGGGAAGACGGCATCTATTATTATTGCAATTTATCATCACCTTTCGTGTGCGATGAAGAGGCACTTAAATATATTGATTATGATTTGGATATTAAAGTTTATCCAAACGGTAAGTATCATTTATTAGATGAAGATGAGTATGAACAACATATGAATCAAATGAACTATCCTCATGATATTGATGTGATTTTAAGAAGAAATGTTGATATCTTACAACAATGGATAGAACAGAAGAAGGGGCCATTTGCGCCAGATTTTATTAAAGTATGGAAAGAACGTTATAAAAAGATTAGAGATTATTAAGCAAAATAGATGTAATACATGAAGCAATGCTTTATATTGTTAAAGGTGTTAAACAATAAATCGTATTCATGATTTAAATGTATTACAATCTTGCAATGAGACTATTCCACCATTATAAAGAATGACTTAACATCGTAATATAAGCTTGTATAGTATTTTATATCAGAGGTTGAAACATTATCATGACGTTGCTTACAAATAGAGGTAAGCGATTGAAATGTGTTCAACCTCTGTTCATTTTTGATAAATAAAATCTGCGTGCATCACAGGGGGTAAATACGCATGATTAAACGATATTTAAAATTCGTTCAACCGTATAGATATCGTATTATAGCAACAATTATCGTTGGTATTATCAAATTCGGTATACCTATGTTAATTCCATTGCTTATTAAATATGCGATTGACGGCGTGATTAATAATCACTCACTTTCAAATAGTGAGAAATTCAGTCATCTCGGTGTGGCGATTGGCATAGCGCTATTTATATTTTTAATTGTTCGACCACCCATTGAGTATATAAGACAATATTTAGCTCAATGGACAAGTAACAAAATTTTATATGATATTCGTAAACAATTATATAATCATCTACAGGCATTAAGTGCACGTTTTTATGCTAATAATCAAGTGGGACAAGTCATTTCTCGTGTCATTAATGATGTAGAACAAACGAAAGACTTCATCCTTACAGGATTAATGAACATTTGGTTAGATTGTGTAACAATTATTATCGCTCTATCAATTATGTTCTTCTTGGATGTGAAATTGACAATTGCAGCGATATTCATCTTTCCATTCTATATTTTAACGGTCTATTTCTTCTTTGGAAGATTAAGACAATTAACTCGCGTACGTTCACAAGCGCTAGCAGAAGTTCAAGGATTCTTACATGAACGTGTTCAGGGTATGTCTGTGATAAAAAGTTTTGCAATTGAAGATAATGAAGCGAAAAACTTCGATCATCGAAATGGTCACTTCTTAAAGCGTGCTTTCCAGCACACACGATGGAATGCATATTCCTTTGCAGCAATTAATACTGTTACAGACTTAGGGCCAATCATTGTCATTGGTGTTGGCGCTTATTTAGTGATTAATGGCTCTATTACTGTTGGTACTTTAGCAGCTTTCGTAGGCTACTTGGAACAACTTTTTGGACCATTAAGAAGACTTGTATCATCATTTACGACATTGACTCAAAGTTTCGCCTCAATGGACAGGGTATTCCAATTGATGGACGAAGATTATGATATTAAGAATGGCATCGGTGCACAACCTATCGAAATTAAAAAAGGTCAAATTGATTTGAAACATGTGAGCTTTAAATATAATGAAAATGAATCAGAAGTGTTACATGACATTAACCTTACAATTAATAAAGGTGAAACAGTGGCCTTTGTTGGTATGAGTGGTGGCGGTAAATCGACACTCATTAGTTTAATACCTAGATTTTATGATGTAACTGCTGGAGAAATAAATATTGATGGAAATAACGTTAAAGACTTCTTAACTGGCAGTTTAAGAAATCAGATAGGGCTCGTACAACAAGACAATATTTTATTTTCAGATACAGTGAGAGAAAACATCTTGCTAGGTCGACCTGACGCGACAGAAGAAGAAATCGTCGAAGCGGCTAAGATGGCAAATGCGCACGACTTTATTATTAATTTACCTGAAGGTTACGACACTGAAGTTGGAGAACGAGGTGTGAAACTTTCCGGCGGTCAGAAACAACGTCTTTCTATTGCTAGAATCTTCTTAAATAACCCACCTATATTAATCTTAGACGAAGCAACGAGTGCACTTGATTTAGAAAGTGAAGCCATCATTCAGGAAGCACTTGATGTATTAAGTAAAGATAGAACAACCTTAATTGTGGCACACCGTCTATCTACGATTACACATGCTGATAAGATTGTTGTTATGGAAAATGGACAAATCGTGGAAACAGGTACACATCAAGAATTAATTGCGAAAAAAGGTGCTTACGAACATCTATACAGCATCCAGAATTTATAATGAGAATGATGCAACTTTATCGCTAATATAATTATTTATAAACAAAACCACCTTTATTCTATGGTTAATTGTAGAATAAAGGTGGTTTTGACATATGTTACAAATCAAAATCTTCGTCGGAAATATCAATGTCTGAATCTGAACGATGATAGGTGAAGAAACTTAATCGAATTCTATCTAAATGTTCAAGGTGATATCTGTATTCCTCGATTGCTGCAATAATCTGCATCATATTACCATAGGAATAACGAGTTTGATGAGGATTGTTTATTAATTCTTGTTGGAAGGCATCCATCAAGTTTTTCTTTTGTGGATTATCTACTTCGTAATCTAGCTGTGTAACATCATATTTTGCCTTTTTAGATAGACTTTTATAAATTTGTTCATGAACTGCAACTAACGAATCCAATTCAAGTTTAATTTGTAATAATAATTGATTGTTAAGTTGATGTAAGTCATTTTGAAAACGTGACATACGATTTAATACTTCATAGGCTTGTCTAGTCGTTCTTACTACTTCTTTAAATAGTATCTTCTTTCTATTCTGTTGATAGATATGCTTCTTAGTTAAAGGTTTCTCTTCATTATAATAATCATAGATTTGCTCTAATTTAGTGATACGTGAGTTAAGTTGTGAACAGTCTTGCTTAATATTATGAAATTCTGAAGTATCATTAAGCACAAGTTTAAACCACACAAAGATATCAGATGAAATATTCATTGAGTTGTAATAAATTTTGGTTTCAAATTTTGGAGGTAGAAATACTAAATTGACAATTGAGGAACTTAGTACACCTATCATTACGAGAGCGAATCTAAAGAATGCCGCTACATAGAAAGAACCAGTGTGTTGCCCCATAATTACTAGAGCAGTCACACTTGCTAGGGTAGCAACGTGGGCTAGGTTAAATTTGAATAGAATTGCGATTAATAAGATAACCGTAACGCCCATTATGATGAAGTTATTACTAAAAATAGTTACCATGGTCACGGCAAGTATGGCACCAATAATATTACCTATGGCTTGTTCTGAAACAGTTTTAATAGAGCGATAAACACTTGGTTGCATCGCTACAACTGCACTGACACCAGCGAGTGCTTTCAGACCAATATTTGCCGGAAGTAAAGAAGCGATAGACATAGCTAATATGATGGCTATACCAGTTTTGAAAATCCGAGCTCCTAGTCTCAAATATAACGCTCCTTCGATTTAATTTTGAATCATATAATTATATATTCTCATTCATTATTGTTATACACCGAGACGCTAAAATTTTCAAGTTAATACAAATGATCTTAAAACATTCTTTTTGAAAATTTTGTGATACAAAAAAGACCTCTGCCCGGATTGAGCAGAGGTTTGAATCTAAGACTAGGGAAGGGTGATTATTTTTTCATTTGGCTAAATGCATAATCAGCGGCTTCGAGTGTTTGATCAATGTCTTCTTCTGTGTGTTCTGTAGTTAAGAACCAAGCTTCAAATTTTGAAGGTGCTAAATTAATACCTTGATGTAACATTAATTTGAAGAACTTAGCAAAGGCTTCGCCATCTGAATTTTCAACTTGTTCATAATGCGTAATTTTTTCATCTGTGAAGTACAATGTCAGTGAGCCATATATTCTATTAATTGTGGCTGTAATATTGTGTTTTTCGATTAATTTAAGTAATCCTTCTTCGAGGCGTCGACCTAATTGATCTAATTTTTCATAGACACCGTCTTGTTCTAATACTTCTAATAAAGCAATACCTGCTCTCATAGATAATGGATTTCCAGCCATCGTTCCAGCTTGATACGCAGGTCCTAATGGCGCAACATGTTCCATAATATCTTGGCGACCGCCGTAACCACCAATAGGTAAGCCACCTCCAACGATTTTACCGAATGCAGTTAAGTCAGGTTTAACACCTAATAAATCTTGGGCAGCACCATAATGGAAACGGAATGCTGTAATCACTTCATCGTAAATTACTAATGTACCATTATCATGTGAGATTTTATTCACTTCTTCTAAAAATCCTGGCTGAGGCATAACCATACCAAAGTTACCAACAATCGGTTCAACAAGTACAGCCGCAATTTCATCTCCCCAATAATCGATTGCTTCTCTGTATGATTCGATATCATTGAAAGGTACAGTAATTACCTCTTGAGCAACGCTTTGAGGGACACCTGCTGAATCTGGAGAACCTAATTGAGAAGGACCACTTCCAGCAGCAACAAGAACTAAATCAGAATGACCATGATAAGATCCGGCAAACTTAATAATTTTATTTCTCTTAGTATAGGCACGAGCAACTCTGATTGTCGTCATCACTGCTTCAGTACCTGAATTGACGAAACGTATTTTTTCTAATGAGGGAATAGCTTCTCTTAACTTTTTAGAGAAATCAATTTCAAGTTCAGTCGGCGTGCCATATAGAACACCTTTAGCAGCTTGATCCTGAATTGCCTCAGTAATATGTGGGTGTGCATGACCAGTAATGATTGGTCCATATGCTTGAAGATAATCAATAAATTTATTGCCATCTACATCATATAAATAAGCACCATGACCTTCTTTCATCATAACTGGAGCGCCGCCACCAACTGCCTTATAAGAACGTGAAGGTGAATTAACGCCACCTAATATATATTCATTAGATAGTTCCTGAAGACGTTCGCTTTCAGTAAAATTCATATCTATCAACCTCTTTTAATTTAATATTTTCATCTAATATCGTATCATAAAATCAACATTATTAAGAAATAGGTGAGCATATGTTAAATAAAGGCGAACAATTTCCTTCATTTTCATTAGAAAATCAAAATGGAGAGGTAATTACTAATGAAACATTAAAAGGGCGTAAAGCAATCTTATATTTCTATCCAAGAGACAATACACCGACATGTACAACTGAAGCATGTGACTTTAGAGACCATTTATCAGATTTTAATGAACTTGACGTAGATGTTTATGGAATTAACGGAGATTCTAAAAAGAAACATCAAAACTTTATCGAAAAGCATCAACTTAACTTCGACTTATTAGTCGACGAAGAATATAAGTTGGCAAATGAAGTAGGTGTATATCAATTAAAAAAATCTTTCGGCAAAGAAAGCATGGGTATTGTTAGAACGACGTTTGTGATTGATGAAAATGGATATATTATGGATGTTATTGAAAAAGTTAAAGTCAAAACTCAGATAGAGGAATTAAAAAATATCCTGGGGTGATTTAAGTGAAAATCGTAAGCCTGATTAGATTGAAAGATTTAGAAGATGAACTTATTAAAAAGTTTCCTAATGAGGAGTTTAAGTTTTATAAAAAAGCGGAAACCATTCCAACTGAAGATAGGGAAACATTAGATATACTCATTGGGTATGATGGAAGTATAGATAAAGCATTCATAGAAGAATGTAAAAATTTAAAATGGATTGCATGGTATGCTACAGGAGTAAATAACCTTCCATTAGATTATATTAATGAAAGAGGAATTATCGTTACAAACGGGAGAGGCGTACAAGCTAAACAACTATCAGAGTATATTATTGCATTTATTTTAGATGATTATAAAAAAATGCGAACTTCATATGAGAATCAATTGGCACATCGATTTGACTCTAAATTGACAGGTCATAGGGTGAACGGTGAAACACTTTTATTTTTAGGCACTGGTGCTATTGCGCAAAAAACTGCGTATTTGGCCAAAGCGTTTGGAATGAAAATTGTCGGAGTCAGTAAATCAGGTCATATGAAAGATCACTTTGACAAAACATATACTATAGAAGAAATTGATAAAGTGATTGGAGAAGCAAATATTATTGTTAATTCTTTACCTGAAACGAATGAAACAATACACTTGCTTCAGAAACACCATTTTGAACAAATGAGAGACGATGCATTGTTTATTAATATAGGACGAGGTACTGTCGTCGATGAATCACTATTAATAGATGTTTTAAGAAATCAAATCATTAGACATGCCTATTTAGATGTATTTGAAAATGAACCGCTCGCAAGCGATAATCCATTATATGATTTAAATAATGTAACAATTACGGCTCATATCACAGGTAATGATAAGCATATTAATCGAGATGTTACAGCAATTTTTGAGAAGAATTTAAAGCATTTTCTCAATAAGAATGATGTAATTGAGAATAGGGTGGACTTAAATAAAGGCTATTGACTGAAAACAATACGTACTTATTGACATTCATTATTACGAACAGTTATATTAATATTAAGTAATAATAATTATTAATTAGAAAGATGGTGAATTCAATGAGTGCGGATTTAGAGTCAATTGAACATGAACTTGAAGAATCAATTGCGTCTTTAAGAAAAGCAGGCATACGTATTACACCACAAAGACAAGCAATTATACGTTATCTCATTTCTTCACATTCACATCCAACTGCGGATGAGATTTACCAAGCACTTTCACCTGATTTTCCTAATATAAGTGTAGCAACTATCTATAATAATCTAAGAGTATTTAAAGATATTGGCATAGTTAAGGAACTCACATATGGTGACGCATCAAGTAGATTTGATTTCAATACACATAATCATTATCACGTTATATGCGAAAAATGTGGTAAAATCGTAGACTTCCATTATCCTCAACTTGATGAAGTTGAACACTTAGCACAACATGTTACTGACTTCGATATTACACATCATCGAATGGAAATTTACGGCACATGCAAAGAATGTAAAGAAAAAGATAATAACTAAAAACTTTAGACTAATGAACTAGGCAACTTCTCTTGAGAGGTTGCCTATTTTTCTGTATGAACTCATGTAATTGTGAGGCAAATTAGAAACAGATGATAAATGGATAAATGGGTGCGTAGAAAAAGCTAATTACACTATAAAGTCTAATTGTTCTTAATGAAGAAATTAATTCACTGATAAGGTAAATTTAACCTTAAAAACTCTAATAAATTGATTGACGATAGTCTTATTACTTGATACTATATAAAAGTCGTCAAAAACAGATTAATTAATTGAAAACTTTAAGTAAAAACCTTAAAGTTAATGTTAATAAAGTGTAATTTTGACTATTGAACTTTTAAACGAAACATTATAAGATATTATTTGTTGAATTAATTAACAAGAAACAAGAAATAAACGAAAGAATTTATTCTTGACTTATTAAATTGATTTAGATATAATAATGTATTGTAAG
>NZ_KV840053.1:0-1955 GCF_001839105.1 Staphylococcus sp. HMSC62A08
ACGTATACCACGTTCACATAAAATGATGTTTCTATTGCCTTGAGAAGCAATATACTCTGCTGCATAAATGAACTCTTCAATAGTCGCTGATAAACCTCGTTTTAAAAGAATCGGTTTATTTGTGCGTCCAGCTTCTTTTAATAATTCGAAGTTTTGCATATTTCGAGCGCCAATTTGGAACACATCTAAGTATTCATCTGCAATTTCAAAGTCATTAGGATTTACTATCTCACTCACTACATTTAAGTTAAACTTGTCTTTAACGTTTTTAAGTATTTTTAATCCTTCTACACCAAGACCTTGGAAATCATATGGAGATGTACGAGGTTTGAATGCACCACCTCTGATAAATTTTTGTCCTTTAGCTTGTAAGTCACTTGCAACAGCATCCACTTGTTCTTGTGATTCTACCGAACAAGGACCGAATACAAATGATTTATTTCCATCACCAATGATGCCACCGTTATCAAATTTTACAATCGTATCTTCTGGTTTAAGTTTACGAGAGACATAAAGGTGTTTTTCATTTTCAGATTTTTGTAAATCAGTAGAGGCTTTAAAAATTTCTTTAAACAACTGCTTAATTACATTATCATTAAATGGACCTTGGTTTTTATCCAATAATTCGTTAATCATTTCTTTTTCACGCTGTGGATCATATACTTGAGTCCCTTGTTTAATTTTTTCTTCTCCAATTTTTTGAGCTAACTCGCCTCTCTTAGATAACAAATCTAAAATTTGGTTATTTAATGAGACAATCTCTTCACGGTATTGTTCCAATTTATTAGTCATTTCTACTCACCTCTAAGATATAATTATGTATGAAAGTATATTACTTTAAAGCGATAAATTAAAAGTATTTAGACCTAATTTTAACAATTTCAATTTTATAGTTCAAGTTGTTGTTTACAGAAAATAAAAAATTTTCTAAAAACGTCATAACTTGCTCAAACTGTTAATGTGTTTCATATGTGGGCGAAATTTCATTTTAATTTAGAAAGGCTGAGACAATCTTTAAAAGTTGCCCCAGCCTTTTGAATCATATCTTTAATTAATATAATTATTCAGTTTAATCATTAAAAGTACGTTTTTCAATCTTGCTGTTCGCTTTTTCTACCTTTTGTTGATTATTATCTGATTGAGTTTGTTGTTTTTGATTTCTATTGTTTTGTTTAGGTGTATTACTTTGTTTTTTGTTTGTTGTCTTTTTATTAGTGTTTTTCTTTTTGTTGGTAGCATTCGTTTTATTGCCACTATTCTTAGATTTTTGACTACCTTTTGTTGACTTCTCATGTGTCACTACACCATTTTCAAATGTTGCTGACGCTTGAGACTGAGTTGTTGTACCTTTTTGAGTAGTATCTTTCTGTTTTGCATTTGAAGACTGCTTATTAGATTGAGTGACTAAGTTTGGCACATTTGTTTTTTTCTTACCTTTTTTAATCGTTGGTTCTGCTAATAGAGCTTCTGTCAATTGTGCTTCTTTAGAACCTTTAGTTAATTTGGATTTTTTTGTCTTAGCTGCCGTAGCTAAACGGTTAGCAAATGAACCTTCATTAGATGATGTTTCTTCTTTTTGATCTTTAGTTACTAAATTAGGAACTTCTTTGTTAGAAGATTTAGGAATATCTTGTTCAGTAGTAAGATCTTTTGTATTCTTAGCTACTTGACTATCATTATTGATTTTATCATTTTTAGTTTGCGCAGCTACTGCCATTTTTTCTGCTTGTGTATGACTAGCTGTATCTTCATTTTTACCCTCTTTAGTTGTAGGATCAGCTAAATTATTATCGCTTGATTCTTTCTTAACAGCTGTTTGAGCGATAGCAATTTCTTCAGCAGAAGGTTTTTTATCACTATCAATATGTGCGTTTTCTTGGCTATCTTTAGCCTTCGCATCATTTTTAGCTTCTTGAATATTTTGTGCTTCTGGTGATTGATCTGCGAGTTCTGTT
>NZ_KV840053.1:2055-13151 GCF_001839105.1 Staphylococcus sp. HMSC62A08
TGATTGATCTGCGAGTTCTGTTTCTTCTTGGATTGCGTTTTGTTGTGCAGTTAACTCTGAAGTTGATGGTCCGTTTTGTTGTTGTGTTTCAGCTTTCGCTTCTTGGATATCTTGCGCTTCTGGTGACTGGTCTGCAAGTTTTGTTTCTTCTTGAATTGCATTTTGTTGCGCAGCTAACTCTGAAGCTGTTGGACCGCTTTGTTGTTGTGTCTCTGCTTTCGCGTCTTGAATATTTTGCGCTTCTGGTGATTGATCTGCGAGTTCTGTTTCTTCTTGAATTGCATTTTGTTGTGCAGTTAACTCTGAAGCTGATGGTCCTTGCTCTTGGTCAAAATCATCTTTCGTAGCTTCTAGTTTAGCCTCTTGAATTTCTTGTGCTTCAGGAGACTGATCTGCAAGGTTGTTATCGTTCACTTCTCTTTGAATCGCTACTTTTTGAGCTTGCAATTCTTCAGAAGTTAATCCATCTTTAGAGCGATTTCTAAAGTCTTCCACTTTTTCTCTAACTGAATTAACTGTATTCTCAGCTTGTTCTTTATAATCAAGAACTTTGTTTCTTAAATCTCTTTCTTTATCTCTTAATTCATCTGTCTTTTTGTAAACTTTATTCTTATAGTATAAACCTAAAGCAGAACCAACGATGGCACTAGCTATAAAGCTTACTACAAAATCCTTACGTTTAGGCGCTCTTGATGAATAACGTGACGTACGGTTATATAAATCACGACCTGTATTATTTGTCTCAAAATCATCGCGGTTATAATGTTCCATAAACAATTCCTCCTAAAACAAAAGCACTTAAATAAGTAAAAACCTCATTTAAGTGCATTTAATTCGTTCGTATTAATTATTTGTTAACACGTGTAGTGTAGCTATGATCAGCATTGTGATCTGAATCAGTATAGCCATGCTTAGCATCGTCAGCTACAGTGTTTGTTTTGTAGTTTGCACTTCCTCTACGGTAGTATCTATTTTGCCATTTGTCTGCAATTTCCATTGCAACGTTTGACCATTGTACTACTTGAGAAATTTTATCTTCATTTTGAGAAATGTTGTGCGTAATTGAGTTTGTTACTCGATCTACAGAACCATTTAAATTTTGTACTGAGTCACCAATGCCTTTAACAGCATCTACAACTGAGTTTAAACGATCCACTTTACCTTGAATATCTTCAGTTAAACGATTTGCTTTATGAAGTAAATCAGTAGTTTCACGAGTAATACCTTGAACTTGACCTTCAACACCATCTAGTGTTTTAGCCACGTAATCTAAATTCTTTTTAACAGAAATTAAAACAACAACGATACCGATACATAAGATTAAGAAAGCTATCGCGGCAATAATTCCTGCAATTGGTAAAATCCAATCCATTAAAAACGCCTCCTAAATACCTTAAATTAAAGTCATTAATATTTAATACCCATGATGTTTTAATATAAACATATTAAAAGTCATTTTCTACGCCTAATTTTTCAAAATATGCTTTAAGTAACTTTTGAATGTCACCCGCACCCATAAATAAAATTACAGCGTTTTCAAATTTTTCTAATACGTCAATACTATTTTCATCTATTAGTGCCGAACCGTCAATACGATTAATTAAATCTTCTATTGTTAAGTCACCAGTATTTTCTCTAATCGAACCAAAAATTTCACATAAGAATACTTGATCTGCTTTACTCAAGCTAGATGCAAATTCATCAAGAAATGCTTGTGTTCTAGAGAAAGTGTGTGGTTGAAAGACAGCTACTACCTCTTTATTTGGGTATTTTTTTCGAGCTGACTCAATTGTAGCACTAATTTCTCTTGGATGGTGAGCATAATCGTCTACTAATACTTGATTAGATACTTTTGTTTCATTAAAGCGACGTTTTACACCACCAAACGTTTCTAACGCTTCTTTAATATTTTCAATATCCATTTTTTCTAAATAACTTATCGCAATAACTGCAAGCGTATTTAAAATATTATGGTCGCCAAATTGTGGTGATAAGAATTGATCATAATATTCACCATTGATATAAACATCAAATTGAGTACCTTTTTCAGTAATTTGAATGTTCTTAGCATAGATATCATCTGATTCTTTAAAACCATAATAATAAATTGGTACATCAGCTTCTAATTTACGTAAGTAATCATCATCGCCCCATGCAATAATTGCTTTTTTAACGTTATGTGCCATATCTTGGAAAGCATCATATACGTCTTCAATATTTTTGAAATAATCAGGGTGATCGAAATCAATGTTTGTCATAATTGCATAATCTGGATGATAACTTAAAAAGTGTCTACGGTATTCACACGCTTCAAATGCAAAATAGTCACTACCTGGCAGGCCCATTCCAGTACCATCACCAATGAGGAATGATGTCTTTTTATCACCATTCATCACATGTGAAAGTAAGCCAGTAGTTGAAGTTTTACCATGTGCACCCGTAACCGCTACAGAAGTATATTGATCAATCACATGACCAAGAAAATCATGATACTTAATTACATCTAATTTTAAATCATGTGCTCTAACGATCTCTTCATGAG
Source organism: Staphylococcus sp. HMSC62A08 (assembly GCF_001839105.1). Classification (NCBI taxonomy): domain Bacteria; kingdom Bacillati; phylum Bacillota; class Bacilli; order Caryophanales; family Staphylococcaceae; genus Staphylococcus; species Staphylococcus sp. HMSC62A08. The sequence goes on from NZ_KV840053.1 coordinate 4,598, forward strand.
TATCTGGAAATGCATTCCCTTGAATGACTACCATACCTTCTTTTATATTGTCAGCATCAAAAGGTAGAATTTTAATGCCTTTATTTCTTAGAGCAACTTCTGTAAATACGTATTTTTCAATGTCTGATCCTTGGACTTCATGACCAAGGTCATGCATGATTTGTGCTAATGAACTCATGCCGGAACCTTTAATTCCGACAAAATGATAGTGCGTCATTTTAATACTCCTTACTCAATTTATTCTTTATTTAAATCCGCTTCAGTAATATAAACATCCCTTGGTTTAGAACCATTAGCGCCTGAAATATAGCCTAACTGTTCTAACTGATCGATAATTCTAGCTGCTCTATTGTAACCAATTTGGAAATGTCTTTGGATAAGTGAAGTTGAAATATGTCCTTCATTTACCATAAACTCGCACACATCGTCGAATAAATCGTCTTGTGCTTGAGATTGTGTTTTCTTAAGTAATTCCTTTTCCTCAAATAAATATTCAGGGTCGCGTTGCTGTTTAATAAAGTCAACAACATCATCAATTTCTTCATCAGAAACAAATGTCCCTTGAACGCGAATTGGCTTATTCATGCCACTACCTAGGTATAACATATCTCCATAACCTAGAAGACGTTCTGCGCCACCACTATCTAGAATTGTTCTTGAATCAACGCTTGAAGATACCATAAACGCAATTCTAGTAGGAATATTCGCTTTGATAAGACCAGTAATGACATTAACTGATGGTCTTTGTGTTGCAACTAACATGTGAATACCACATGCGCGCGCTTTTTGAGCAATACGTGCAATGGATTGCTCTACCTCTTGAGGCGCCATCATCATTAAGTCGGCCAACTCATCAATTACTATAACAATTTTCGGCATTCTTTGCTCATACGGTGCCTTTTTGTTGAAAGCAGTAATATTTCTCACATGGTATTGCGCAAATAGTTTATAACGTTTCTCCATTTCTTCGACTGCCCATTTTAAACTTTGTGTGGCAGCTTTAACATCAGTAATTACTGGAGAAACTAAGTGTGGTAAATCGTTATATGGCGCGAGTTCTACCATTTTAGGATCAATCAATAATAGGCGTAATTCTTCTGGATGATTTTTATATAATAGTGACATCAATATACTATTGATACAAACTGATTTACCTGACCCCGTTGCCCCTGCAATTAAAGCGTGAGGCGTTTTAGCGATATCCATAAGCAATGGTTCATTATTAATTCTATAACCCATTGCTACAGTCAATTTAGATTCTGTATTTTTAAATTTAGGCGTCTCAATGATTGACCTTAAGTTTACTTTAGTTGGATTTTGGTTTGGCACTTCTATACCAACTAGACTCGTTCCAGGAATTGGTGCCTCAATACGAATATCTTTTGCTGCTAAAGCCATTTTAATATCATCTTGAAGTGCAGTAATTCTTGAAACTTTAACACCTTTTTCTACAGATAATTCAAATCTTGTCACACTTGGACCTTCAGTCACATTTTTAACTTCTGCAGGTACGTTGAAATAGTACAATGCATCATTTAGTTCCTGTTTCTTTTCTTCTATCCACTCTTCGTTGATTTCGTGTGGTTCTGGCTCCTCTAATAAATCAAAGCTAGGTAGTTTGATATTAGGCCCTTTTCTTATTCCTTGATGTTGAGGTTGTTGTTGGCTCTGATGTTCATGATGATTTGAATCTTGTTCTTGTGTCACATTTGAATTGTGTGTTGTAGTAGTTTCTTCATGATCTTCTACTTGATGACTCATGTGACTGTTTAATTCATGATGATCTTCTATATTCTGCGCTTCTGAAAAGTGAAAATCAGTATTCGATGTTTCTACATCATTTGTATTCGAATCATGATCGTCATTATTAGATTGTAGATTTTCATCAGTACCACTATTCGAAGCTGCATCTTTAGGATTAGGATGACGATAATCTTGTTGTGACGTTGATTCTGAATGTTCTATATCGTTACTATCTTCATTTGATGAAGTGGAGTAAGTAGTAGAACCTGATTCACTCTCAGAAGATCGACTCGAATCGGTAGTGCTATAAGAAGCATTCTGAGTATGACGCTGTTCAGGTTTTAATTCTGGAACATTTACACTATGCTCTTTTTTACTATCCATCATTCGCTTCTTATCAGATGGCGTCATTAAAACGTTGAACGGTCGGCTACCACCAAATCGTTGTTTCGGTTTAGCTGGCGCTTCAGATTTTGAATGTGATACTTCTGTATCCATTTCAGAACCTTGGTTTTGACCTTCTTGACTTGAAGACGTTGAATGCGGTTCGCTAGTTGAAGTTGCACGCTCACTTTCTAAAGTCTGACTTGATTGAATAGTTTCGCTTGGCTGTTCTTTGAACGACTCACTTGAAAACGACTCACTTGAACTTGCAGATTGATCTGTATCATTGATATCTCTATGTTTCGCATATTCTGTTTCATTGTCCACGCTTTGATTAATTGCCTCATTGTACTGATGTTGTTTTGAGTCTTCTTGTTCAGAATGAGTTGTTTCATCTGATTGTTGTTGACTATCGTCTAATTCGTGGAATTGTGCATCTTCAATCTCTTCATCTTTCTTGTTAAGCTCATTTTCGTTATCTTGACCTGAATTAATCGGACTATCGTTCACTTGTACATCTTCATCATTTAACTTTTGAATATGATGTTCATCATCTAGATTAATCTCTTCGTAATTATAGGATGACGCGCCAATTTGATCCTCTTCAAAAGACTTTGTTGAAGGATGATCTGAAGAATCATTTAACTCTACATCGATATGATCTTCATTGTCATCTTCGTCTAGAGAACTTTCTCCAATGTATTGATGCGCTTGTTTAGCATACATTTCATCAATCGCTTTTTGAATACTATCCTCTTCTGAATTTTGATTTTGTTGTCTTTTAGCTTGTAATGCTTTCTTAAATCTCCGTTTTTGAAGAACTTTTCGTTCTCTTTCTCGTCTAATCTCTTCAACGATTTGAGAAGCGTAGATATTTTCGATATTGATTGTGTTGTCTCTTTTAGAATAGTTCGGCGTTTTCCCTTTTGATTGATGAGATGATTGTTGCGTTGACTGTTGCTCTGGTGAAGACAGTTGAGAACGACTTGAATTCTTTGATTGCTGTTCGTTGTCACTTTTCTCAGGTTGATTAAAATGCAGCGAGTCTTCTTGTTGATAACCCATTTGGCTATTAATTGACTGTCTATACATGTTCACATCGTATTCATTTGAAGCGTGACGTTGGCTTTGCTTAGAATCAGAATCTTTATTATTCTTATCCTTTGAATCATCGTTTTGTGATTCTTGTTTAGGTGGTATCACACCATTCTCAATTGGTCGTCTTTTCTTAGTTCCGAATATAGCTGATGGAACTTCACTCGCTTTAAAGCTACTACGATGATATGTAAATTCAGAACTTGAAGGTGAATGTAACTGACTTTTAGATTTTAATCGCTCAGATTGTAATTTCGTACGAGGATGATGGTTCTCTTTCTTGTGATCTTTTTGAGCGTTTGACTGACTATAGGTATTTCTTCTGCTATTACGTTTAGGTTCATGAGAAGTTTGTTTATCGACATGATTGCTTTGATAACTATCGCTAGCACTACCTTCAGTCATTTGTGAAGCTCTACGACGTCGATGTCTTTTCCCGTAGCTATCAGTAGTATAGGTTTGTCCATAGTCTTGCGTGTAATTTGAGTCAGAATACGCCTGATATCCAGAAGTTTCACTTTCATCGTAACTATGTTCCTCATATTGAGCAGATGTTTCCTCAGACACTTGCATAGGAAATCTAAATTTTCCTCTTGGGCGATTATAAATGTCATTATTTTGAGGCAGTAATGAGTCTTGATTATTTTGTTGTGATTGCGAACTCTGTCTTCTTTTTTTATTTTTACGTAACAGGTCGCTATTTGAATCATTATCTTCGCCAAATAATTTATCAAACCAGCTCATAATTCCACTACCTTTCTTAATTAATCAAAAAATGCTTGCCCAATTTCGTAATCGTCGCTTAATACCATAATACCTTTTTCTTGTGGCGCGTTAGGTAAATTCAATTCTTTCATTGAACAAATCATACCGCTAGAAGCAACACCACGGAGTTCAGCATCTTTAATGACCATTCCGCTTGGCATCACAGCGCCGACTTTTGCTACAACGACTTTTTGACCTGCTTCAACATTTGGTGCTCCACATACAATTTGCAGTGTATCGTTACCAACATTGACGTTAAGTACGCTTAACTTATCAGCATCAGGATGTTTTTCTTTAGTTTCTACATATCCTACAACAAATTTTGGAGATAGGTCTGTATCTAATTGATAATTAAATCCTGCATCTGAAATTGCTTGTTGTAAAGCATTAATGATTTCTGAAGTTAATTTAATATGTCCATTTCCTTCAATATTTACCTTTTTAGATGCGTCAAACACGTTATAGCCTACGACTTGTCCTTCTTTTGTAATTTCAACGACATCGTTTTGTTTATTGTATTCAAACACACCGTCTGTAGGTTCAATTTGTAAGAATGCCACATCTCCTACACCTTGTGGGTTGTAAAATAAGTTCATTTATAAAACTCCATTTCTATTATTTATCTTTATCATTGAATTTCTTTCTATTCGCTTCTAATCTCTGAATGACATCAGGATTTCGCTTTTGTTTATTATTTTTCCCTAAAATGAATATCGGTTCTAGGTGCCCTTTATCATAGCCAAAGGACAATGATGTAATAGGTACTAATCCTTTAGTAAAGAATTCCATAGTTAAATGGGCCATGACATCATAACCTGTTTTATTGCGTATATCAGCGATAACAAGAACGTCTTGATGAGGTACAGCTACAAGCATTTCACCTTCGCATTGTTCTTGAATCTCATTTAAGAAAGATGTATTAAGTATGCGACTGGCATCATATCCATCATTAGAGTTGATGAAGTAGAAGATATTTCCTTTAACTTCATCTGTAGCGTATTTATTTTCAAGTTTTCTAACATTGAATAATGACATTTCTTTAACTTGTTGTTCTGTCATATTTAATGTTTCTAACATACTTTTGTCTATTAATCGATATGATTTACCAAAATCCAGTGCATAGTAAATATTAGTTTCAGCGGTATGTTCGCTAATGACAAATGATTGACCTTCTTTGGTCTTCTTATCAAAACTTGTTGCTCTTATAACTGGCATGATTTTTATATCATCAAGTTGTTCAATGGCGTTATCCCCCATTTGAGCAATAGCTTCTTCAACGTAATAAACAATTTCATCTACAATTTTATCTTTTTGCTCTTCATATTTAGCGACAATAGCATTGAGTTTAATTGTTACACCTTTATGATTATCTGTTCGATAGATTCGCAATGTTTCTTCTTCTCTATCAAATTTAAAGTCCACATTTAAATGATTTAAACGTGCTTTTAATTTATCTCTCATTTGAAAGACGTTCATTTATAACACTCCTATTTTCGCACCTTATAACAGTTTACAATAAATAACCGCTATATAACAGAAAAAACTAAAATACAGTGTGTATATTTCGTGGGTTTTAAAATTTATACAAATCTAGATGTGTTGTGCTAAAAATTCGTCGATTTGTTCAATTGATTTTCTTTCTTTTCCAATATAGCTACCTAAAAGTTCGCCATCTTTAAAAACTAAAAAGCTCGGTATTCCTAGAATATCGTTATCTATACATAAATCAATAAATTGATCTCTATCTACAGAGACAAAATCAAATTCTTGATATTTCTCTTCTAACTTGGGTAAATCAGGTTCGATAACTCTACAATCTGGACACCATCCAGCAGTAAATTCAAACACCGTTTTACCTTGTTTTAATTCTTCGAATTGTTTTTCAGATTCAAGTTGTTTCATACTCTATACTCCTTATCCAAATTTTAAAGTTTCAATTTGTTGTTCAGTTAAGTTCATAATACTTTCTTTTAATAATTGTCTTGCAGCATAATAATCTCTTATATCAAATACTGCATCAGTACTGTGGATATATCTCGCACAAACGCCAATGACTGCTGTTGGAATCCCTTCATTAGCTTTATGAATTTCTCCGCCATCTGTACCACCTGGAGAAATGTAATATTGATGTGCAATATCATTAGATTCAGCTAATTGTAACAGATAGTCTCTAAACTGAGGTTTTAATATCATCGTACCATCTTTAATACGTATGAGTGTGCCCTCCCCTAGTGCACCAGAGAGTTGTTGTTTGCCTTTAATATCATTTGCTGGTGAACAATCTACAACGAAGGCAATGTCAGGATTAATTTGTTCTGCTGCCGCTTTCGCACCTCTTAAACCAACTTCCTCTTGCACATTTGCACCTACATATAAATCTACATCTAATTCTGTATCCTTGAGTAATTCTAATATTTCTATCGCAAGCACACAACCGTATCGATTATCCCAGGCTTTCGCACTATAGCGATGCTCAGATAATTGTGTGAATATTGTATCTGGGACAATGGTGTCGCCAATTTCTATCCCTCTACTTCTTACTTCTTCTTGGGAAGTAGCACCTATATCTAACATCAAATCTTTAATTTCAGGAACAGCTTCGTTTCCTGTTCTAAAATGTTTTGGTATGTTGGCTACTACACCCACGACTTGATCACCATTTCTATTTTTCACTTTAAGTCTCTGACCTTGCCAAATATCATTTGCAACGCCACCTAATTGAGTGAATTGTATCATGCCGTTATCTGTGATATGTGTAATCATAAAGCCAATTTCATCCATATGAGCTGCAACCATTACTTTTGGTGCATTCGCTTTTTTAGATTTTTTAATACCATAAAATCCGCCCATTTTATTTTGAAGACATTCATCTACGTATGGTGCCATTTCTTTTTTCATGTAATCTCTAACTTCATTTTCGAAACCAGGGGCTCCATGAAGTTCTGTTAAATTTTTAATTCGTTCTAAAGTTTTCGTATTTTCAATCGTCATACAAAATCTCACTCCTTGTACTCTATTATATCATCTTCAATATGGTAAACTAATGATAAGAATTTCGTTAAGAGGAGAATATATGATGAAGTTTTTTAATTTAAAAAGTATCGCACTCATGACATTTACAACAACTGTTATAGTTTCTATCTGTGCAATTATTTATTTAGCTAAGCACAAATTTTATAACGCAGAACGATTACTTGAAGAAGTTAAAACATACTTTAGAGAAGTTAAAGGCTCTTATATCGTGCATCAGCCTATCGTTTTAGATAACGTCAATCAGAATCAACCTATCTATCAAGGCGGTATTACAGCCTACAAACATGGTGAATTAGTAGAATATGAGTTTTATGCAGATGCACTTTCTGGACAAGTACTTGATATTATAGAGTTATGATATTTTATACGAAATGTAAGAAATAAAGGTTATAGTTTGAGAGTTAACTAAAATTCCTCAAACTATAACCCTTTTTTTATCTGGGAATGTATGTGTCGATTGTCTTATGGTCATCTTTGTATTTTACTGCAAAATAATTTTCATCATGGTAAAACAAGAACCAATAATTATGATACATAAAATATGGAATCAAACGTTCTTTTTCACGGATAGATTGCATTGGATAATCATCGTATGCCGTTACCCAAAGTGGATTGAGATGAGCAGTCGTTGGGAAAATGTCAGCCATATGAACAGCATGCTCCCCTTCGCTTTCAATTGTAATAATAGAATGACCAAAGCTATGGCCACCTGTATGAATCATCTTAATTCCAGGATAAGGTTCTATTTCATTTTCAAATAAAATAAGATTTTGCTTATAATCGCCTTGATTTTCTTCCCAATAAGTTGCTTGGCTTCTTATGTGAGGTGATAAAAATTCATGCCATTCGTCCTGCTGAATAAAATGTGTCGCATTTTCGAAAATTGCATGTCCATGATTATCAGTTAATCCAGTTGCGTGATCGAAATGGAGATGTGTCATCAATACCATGTCAATGTCAGAGGTAGTTAATCCTAGTTGAGCTAAATCTTCTTGAATGAGACTCTCATAGTCTACACCACTATTGCGTTGCTGTTTTTCAGAAAGTTTACCATTACCTAAACCTGTATCTATTAAAATGTTCTTATCTTCAGTTTGAATAAATATAGGATGTGTAGGCGTGTGAATTTGATTTTTATCATTGACTTTATATTTTCTCGTCCATAATGGTTTAGGCACGACGCCAAACATAGCTCCGCCATCTATATTTGTGTTCCCACCTCTTAAATAATGTATTGTAAACTTTCCTAATTTCATAAATAACTCCTCCTCTACGTTATTTATATTCTAAATTGATGTAAATTACATCTTTTATTCAAAAGTATTACAAATATTATCTAAGCGCAATTCAAACAAATGATTTTTAACATATGAGAACGATTTAAAAATTAATAAAAAAGGCTGGGACATGATTAATTGTCTCAGCCTTTTTTTACATATTGGCAGTAGATGTCTGAATTAAAAGTGCACTTATATCAAGCTTCTTTTAATCCTAGCTATCCTTGTCGGCGGGGCCCCAACACAGAGAATTTCTT
>NZ_KV840053.1:13251-33516 GCF_001839105.1 Staphylococcus sp. HMSC62A08
ATATTTCTGTCCCACTCCCAATACATTTAAAAGTTTTTATGAAATTTTGCTTCCATTCGATAAATTCTTGAACCCTTTTCAGAAAATTTCTTTTCATACTCAGTAAGAATGTTATCTTCGTCATCTTCATCGTGCAGATTTAAATTCATTTTAGTGAAATACATACCAAACTGAGACATACTTTCTAAACTAAACGCAAAAAGTCCTCTATTATCAGTCTTAAAGTGTATTTCACCATCTTCTTTAAGAATCTGCTTATATAAAGCAAGATATGTATGATATGTCAGACGTCTTTTAGCATGACGTTTTTTAGGCCACGGATCAGAAAAGTTAAGATAAATTCTAGAAACCTCTTCATCTTGAAAGTATTCATTTAACTCTATTGCATCGTTGCAAATCATTTTCAAATTAGTTAACTGAAGTTCTTTAGCTTTATCAAGAACTTTATACATCACACTTTTCTCTCGTTCCATTGACACAAAGTTAATTTCTGGATGTCGGGAAGCTAAAGTAGTTATAAATTGTCCCATGCCAGAACCAATTTCTATATAAATAGGTTGTTCTTTGTCAAACCACTCAGACATGTGACCAGCATGTGTGCCATCCATATCAACGAGATCAGGATGTTCTTTTAAATAGTCTTCTGCCCAAGGTTTGTATCGAACTCTCATCTTAATTTCTCCTTATATAAATAAGTTGCTATTCATCACTTCATTTAAGAATTTTAGCCACAAGTTCATATCCTTATAGCGCTTTTGTTCTTCATACCATTGAACCATACCAATGGATTGAATCACTGTATACCATTTCATACGTTTGTTTAAATTCATACTCTCTTCTACGCCATAGGTTTTGAACCATTTTGACCATTTAGATTGAGGAACGTAGTTATAAAGCAGCATGCCAATATCTATAGCTGGGTCTGCAATCATAGCGCCTTCCCAATCTACTAGATATAACTCATCTCTATCAGATAATAACCAGTTATTGTGGTTGACGTCACCATGTACGACAGTAAAAAAGCGTGAATCTAAATTAGGTATATGGTCCTCTAAATAAGTTAAAGCTTTTCTCACAACATGGTGGGTTAAAACTTCTCTGGAAAGAGAAGCATTTATTTTATTTAACATGATTTCAGGAGTAATGGGTTCCATTTCCATGCGTTTAAGCATAGTAAGTAGTGGTTTAGAACTGTGGATTTTATTAAGTAGTTGTGCTACTCTCGTTTGATCCATTTCATCGGATTTAAGCTCACGACCATTTTTCCAATGTTGCGCAGTGACTACCTCTCCTGTTTCAATACGTTTCGTCCATACAAGTTTTGGTACAATTCCTTCTGCAGATAATGCTGCAATAAAAGGATTAGAATTACGTTTTAAAAATAATTTCTGTCCATCTTGCTCAGCCATATAAGCTTCACCAGAAGCTCCTCCAGCAGAGTCAAGTGTCCACCCTAACTGATAAAACTGCTCCAACACGTTCACCTCACTTTCAATTAGAAAATGGCTCTAGAAATATATTTTTCAAGAGCCATATATTCTAATTTATAGAAAAGCGCATATTCTTTTTGTCTCTTACGCTCAATTGATATTTAGATAACAGTTTTTTAGTTGGCTTGATAATATAAAATTCCCTAAATATTTTAATCAATCAGCCCGTTCTTTATTTATCACTCATAAAAGATTTTATAATTTTTAAGGGTACATTTCAACTAAAAATGAGAAACAAAATGACACATTTTACTAGTTCGTCATCCCTAAAATCATTAAATCGCTTTGCTTTAAATTATAACACATTCTTCTTCCTAAATACTGGAAAAATAAGACAATTATATTAAGATTTTTAAGTTTTTAAAATTTCTAATATTCTTAACTTTAAATACTATGAGATTTGATATATTTGTTAAATCCTTCTTGTAATTGACGTGTTACTTCACCAACTTTTCCATCACCAATATTTTCACCGTCAACTTTGATGACAGGCATAACTTCAGCAGAAGTACTAGAAACGATGACTTCGTCAGCATTTTTCAAGAAATCAACAGTAAATGTTTCTTCTTTAAACGGAATATTATAATCTTCAGCAATCCATTTAATTACACGACGCGTAATACCATTTAAAATAAAATTATTGATAGGATGTGTATAAATCGCACCGTCTTTAATAGCATAAACGTTACTTGAAGCACCTTCTGTAACTGTTTCTCCTCGGTGTTGAATTGCTTCTGTCGCATTATATTTAACAGCAAATTCTTTTGCTAAAACATTTCCTAGTAGATTCAAACTTTTGATGTCACAACGAAGCCAACGAATGTCTTCTGTTGTAACAGTATAAATACCATTTTCTAATTGTTCATATGGTCTGTCGTAGCTCTTAGTAAATGCCATAACTACTGGTTTAACAGGAGGTGTGGGGAATGAATGCTCACGTGGGGCTACGCCTCTTGTAGCTTGAATATATATTCCACCATTTTTAACATTGTTTTCATGTAATAATTGGCGTACTAATTCTATTAACTCATCAACTGAGTATTCCAAATCTAATCCAATTTCATTCGCACTTCTCAAAAATCTTTCAAAGTGTTCCTTTACTGTAAATAATTTGCCTTCATAAGCACGAATGTACTCATAAATCCCATCTCCAAAAACATAGCCCCTATCTTCGTATGATACTTTAGCGTCCTTTTCATCTACAAATTCACCATTAATAAAAACTTTTGTCATCGATTATTCCTCCACACATAAAGAATAGATTGCTTCTAAATAAATACTTGTTGCGTCAATCAATTGTTGTTTAGTCATGTACTCATTTTTTTGATGCATTAAATCTTCTGTATCTTCAAACATTGCACCGAATGCGACCCCTTTGTCGAGATTTCTAGCATATGTACCGCCACCAATAGTATATGGTTCAGTCATATCGCCTGTTTGATTTCTGTATGCTTTAACGAGCTTTTCTACAAATGGATCGTTCTTATCAACGTAATGAGGTTTCTGAACTTTGCCTAATTCAACACTAAAGCCTAGTTCTTTAATTTCATTAGTAAATCTTTCTATAGCTTCTTCGAATTCGAACCCTTCTGGATATCTTAAGTTAATGCCATATCTACCAGCTTGTTCGTTGTCATATTTTATAACCCCAATATTTGTAGTTACATCGCCCATGATATCTGTATGGAATTTCATGCCCATTTTTTCACCAAAATGAGAATTAAACAGATAGCGATTGTTAAATTCCACAAAATCTTTAGCACTTTTATCTAGGTTGAGTGATGATAAAAATTTAAGGAGATATGAACCGGCATTGACACCTAGAGAAGGATCCATACCGTGAACAGCTTTACCTTCAACAGTTAAGATTAATATGCCACTATCAACTGTACTTTCACCTTGAAGTTGATGTTGTTCTATAAAGTATTCAAAGTTTTGAATGACATCTGTCATATTCTCTTTAACTAGAACGCGTGCTTCTGCGTGGTCTGGAACCATATTATATCTTTGACCAGATTCAAAACTAATGAGTTCGTAATCAGGCTCATCAGCATCTTCTGCCATTTTATTTTGAACTAAATCAAAAGTAGTAATACCCTTTTCACCATGAATCGCTGGGAATTCAGCATCAGGTGCAAAACCTAAAGTAGGCATTTCCTCAGTTTGGAAATATCTATCTGTACATTTCCAGTCAGACTCTTCATCTGTCCCAATAATCATATGAATACGTTTCTTCCAATCTACATTCATCTCATTCAGAATCTTAACAGCATAATACGCAGCAATTGTTGGTCCTTTATCATCTAATGCACCTCTTGCAATAATGGCATTATCTGTAACTACTGGATCAAACGGATCTGAATCCCATCCATCTCCAGCTGGCACAACATCGACATGGCATAAAATACCTAAAACATCGTCGCCTTTACCTGCTTCAATTCGTCCGGCAATGTGATCCACATCATGTGTTGAGAAACCATCTCTCTCAGCAATTTGATACATGTAGTCTAGAGCTTTTCTTGGTCCCGGTCCAACTGGTGCTTCATTTGAGGCTTGAGAATCATCTCTAACACTTTCAATAGATAATAAGCCTTTCAGATCATCAATCATTTGATTTTCATATTCTAGAACCTTTTCTTTCCACATTTGAGATCGACTTCCTTTTTTTATATAAGTTAATATCCATTTTACATTATGTTACTGAGAAACTACAGTACGATGTCAGAAAAATTACTTAATTTTTTCTTTTGGTTGATTCTTTTTTACAAAATGAGTGTTCATTTTGGATTTGAATTTAAATTTGAAAGTACAGGTGAGAAATTATTTTATAATCTTTTATGTGGGAAAAATTGCATAAAAAAATGCCACCAGAATTTAATCTGATGACACATGTTGTATAAAACTGCCTTATTTCTTATCTTCTAAAGCATTTTTATTATTTTTTAAATCTTCTTCAGAGACTACTCTAAGATTATTAGAAGTTGTTGCGCCACCTTCGTCGTCAAACTTACCTTCTTCTAAGTCGTCTGCTTTTTTATCATCTAAATCAGTGAATTTAGATTTTTCTTCTTCAAAGAATGCTTTAGGATCGTTTTTAATACGATCTACATAATCTTTTGGATTATTTCTTACTTCTTGAATCGTTTCATTCGCTTTGCTACCGATTTGGTTAGCTAAATCTTTAGCATTCGCTTTGTATGATTCAGGATTTTCTTTATATTTGTTATATTCATTTTTTAGTTTATCGCGACTGTCTTTACGAGTTAAAGCAACTGCTGCAACAGCACCACCGATACCTAATGCAATTCTAAATAAGTTTGTACATTTACCCATAATAAAACACCTTCTCCTTTATTAGTTTTTAAGATTGTTAAAATCTTGTTCATTTAGAAAACGAAATTCACCATCATTTAGAGATTGATCTAATTCTAAATTGGCGATTTTAATACGTTTCAATTCTAATACCTCATTTTCTATACTATGAAACATTCTTTTAACTTGATGATATTTGCCTTCGTAAATCGTAACATATGAAAGATGGTCATTTCCTTTAATAAGCTTTGCGGGTTTAACTTTTCCGTCTGAAAGTTCAACACCTGATTCAAACGCTTCAATATCTGCTTGTTTAATTGGATATTTAGAAACGACTTCATATGTTTTTGAAACATGTTTGTTCGGATTCATTAATTCGTGATTAAATTGACCATCATTTGTTAATAATAATAGACCTTCTGTATCCTTATCTAATCTTCCTACAGGAAAAATCCCCAAATGTGAATATTCAGGGATTAAATCTATGACAGTTTTATGCGAGTCATCTTCTGTGGCTGAAATCACGCCTTTAGGTTTATTTAGCATGATATAGACATTCTCAATGTAAGAAATGGTTGAGCCATTCACTGTAACATGGTCTTCATTAGGATTGATATGCGTTTTAGGTGTTTTAATTTTCTTATCGTTTACTTCGACTGCACCTTTTTTAAGTAATTGTTTAACTTCATTACGCGTACCTACACCCATGTTTGCTAAAAATTTATCTATTCTCATTGTAAAAACGTCACTTTACGTCTAATTTTTCCAGGAATATCTCCTAAAAACTCATCAGCTAATCTATTCTTAATTGTAATACCACCGTAAATGAGTGCGCCCACAACAACACTCACTGCTATGATAATAAGGTAACCAAATCGTGTTGGTTCTAAGAAAAGTTTAAGTATAAAGAATACGATTTCTACACCAATCATCATGATGAAAGAATATAAGAATATTTTTCCAAAATGAATCCAACTATAGCTAAATTTAAACTTAGCGTATTTTTTAAGAATGTAGAAGTTACATGCATTAGCGAATAATAATGCGATTGCCGTACTTAAAACAGCACCAGGCGTGTGTAACATCATAATTAATGGATAGTTTAATGCTAGTTTTATTAAAACTGAACCTAAAATAACATAAACTGTTAATTTTTGTTTATCAATACCTTGAAGCATTGAAGCAGTCACACTAAGTAGTGAAATAAGTATCGCAACTGGCGAATAGTAGAATAATAAACGACTTCCGTCAAAGTTAGGATCATGTCCGTGAACAATTGGATCGTAACCATAGAAAACTGTAAATAAAGGTTGAGCTAAAGCCATGATACCAATGCTTGCAGGAACTGTAATAAACATTAGAACCCCAATAGATGTTCTAATTTGTCTATGCATTTCATCAAGACGCCCTTCTTCGTAAGTCTTAGTAATGTATGGAATTAAGCTCACCGCAAATCCTGCACTTAATGACGTTGGAATCATAACAATTTTATTTGTAGACATATTTAACATATTAAAGAAAGTATCTTGTAATACTGGATTTACGCCTACTAAACTTAATGCACCGTTATGTGTAAATTGATCTACTAAATTGAATAATGGGAAATTCAAGCTGACAATGACGAACGGAATACTATAAGCAATAATTTCTTTATACATAGCGCCATATGATACATCTAAATTAGCAGTATCAGATTCAACCATCTGTTTAATATTTCTTCTACGTTTAATCCAGTAGTACCATAATGTGATGATACCTGCGATAGCACCAATTGCCGCTGCAAATGTAGCGATACCATTTGCTTGTAAAATCGTTCCGTTGAATACATTTAAAGCTAAGTAACTTCCAACTAAAATGAAAATAATACGAGCAATTTGTTCCGTAACTTCAGAAACTGCTGTTGGTCCCATAGACTTGTAACCTTGGAAGATACCTCTCCAAGTTGCTAGTACTGGTATAAATATAACTACCATACTGATAATTCTTATAATCCAAGTGATATCTGCAACAGACCAACCATTTTTCTCATGAGAATTACGTGATAAAGTTAATTCTGCTATGTATGGAGCTAAGAAGTATAAAATAAGAAAGCCTATGATACCTGTAATACTCATTACAATAAAACTAGACTTATAAAACTTTTGGCTCACCTTATAAGCACCTATTGCGTTGTATTTAGCTACATATTTCGAAGCAGCTAAAGGTACGCCGGCTGTTGCTACAGCAATTGCTATATTATAAGGAGCGTAAGCATAAGTAAAAGGAGCCATATTCTCTTGTCCACCTATTAAAGAAGTGAATGGAATAATGAATAAGACACCTAATACTTTAGTAATTAAAATACTCAATGTAATTAAGAAGGTTCCTCGAACCATTTCTTTACTTTCACTCATTACCTATCTTCCAATCTTAAAAATTTATTAAAGTTTATTTGTTTCATGTTGTTTTAAACTGACTTATTATCTTGCATTACTTAAAAATATATCACAAAATAATAGATGTTTGTCTTTTAATTCCTACTTTTTAGACTTTAAAGTCAATAAGTTTTTAAAAAGCTTGTTAATTGTAGAAAAACGTTGCTATTTTCCTTCTTAATATATAGAAGGTTCCAAGTTTTATATTATAATTACATTTTTACACTTTGTCATCTCATACCTTAATTTTATTAGAATATACTGAATCAGTCTTATACAATAGTACTAAGAAGATATGGAGGTAACTCAATGTATCAAACTATAATTATTGGCGGTGGCCCTAGTGGATCAATGGCTGCAGTAGCCGCAAGTGAAGTTAGTGACAATGTGTTGTTAATTGAAAAGAAAAAAGGTTTAGGTCGAAAATTAAAAATTTCAGGTGGCGGTCGTTGTAATGTGACAAATCGCCTCCCCTATGCGGAAATTATTAAAAATATTCCAGGTAATGGTAAATTTCTATACAGCCCTTTTTCTGTCTTTGACAATGAATCAATCATCGACTTTTTTGAAAGTCGTGGTGTTAAGTTAAAAGAAGAAGATCATGGACGCATGTTTCCAGTATCAAATAAAGCTCAAGATGTGGTGGATACGTTAGTCCAACAAATAAAAAATAATCAAGTTAAAGTGATGGAAGAGACCCCAGTAACTAACGTTTCTTATGAGAACGATATTTTTTATGTCAAAACGCAAAATGGTGAATTTAAAAGTCATTCATTAATTATTGCTACTGGCGGTACTTCAGTACCACAAACTGGATCAACAGGCGACGGCTATAAGTTTGCCGAATCGTTGGGTCATTCTATCACAGAGCTTTTCCCCACTGAGGTTCCTATTACATCGAACGAACCTTTTATTAAATCAAAGCAACTCAAAGGTTTGAGCTTAAAAGATGTCGAATTATTAGTATTAAAGAAAAATGGTAAAAAAAGAATTAGTCATCAAATGGATATGATTTTCACACATTTTGGAGTTAGCGGTCCAGCTGCTTTAAGATGTAGCCAATTCGTATATAAAGAACAAAAAAATCAGAAGAAGCAAGATATTAAAATGCAATTAGATGTTTTTCCTGATTTAAATAATGACCAACTCACTCAGAAAGTAAAATCTTTATTAGATGCAGAACCAGATAAATACTTGAAAAATAGCTTACGTGGTCTTATAGAAGAACGATATTTACTATTTATGTTAGAACAATCTCAAATAGATGATGAAACAACTTCGCACCATTTATCTAATCAACAGTTCAACGATTTTATCTCTAATTTAAAAGGATTTACGTTTACTGTTAATGGCACCCAACCTTTAGATAAAGCCTTTGTCACAGGTGGTGGTGTGTCATTAAAAGAAATTCAACCTAAAACGATGATGTCTAAAATTGTACCGGGATTATTTTTATGTGGTGAAGTATTAGATATACATGGTTATACTGGCGGCTACAATATTACGAGCGCTTTAGTAACTGGTCATGTAGCTGGTACGTACGCCGGCTCTTTCACTACAGAATTGAATAACAAATTGAAAAAGAACCTTCTAAGTAACAAGTTTTGTTACCTAGAAGGTTTAATTTTTTTATTGAGATGAGTCTATTTTTTATGCATTTTTATCTTTTTTAGACTTACGTGCTGCTAATAAAGCTAATCCTGAGATAAGCGCTGCTCCTGCTAATGGTGCAGAATCATTTGAATCTCCTGTATCTGGTAATTGATCAACAGTTTCTTGAGTTGTGTTAGTTTCACTATCGCAATTAGAAGTGTCTTTAGAAGGCTCATTTGAAACGTTGAGATCTTCTTTAACTTTGACAGCATTAAGTTTTTCAATCGCTTTTTTAACTATTTCGTCAACTGTTGCATCATGGTTTGCTTCATTGATTTCTTCGTAAGCGTCATCTAATATCTTAGAAACTAAAGCTTTTGCAGCTAATTTAGCTTGTGCACTCGCATTATTATTAGCTTCAATGATTTGGATGATTTCATTCGCTTTTTGTTGAATTCTTTGTTTAGCGGCTAGTTTTTTATGTGCTTTTAAGTCTAATTTGTTTAATTCAATTTTGAAGTTTTTAACGCTATTATCTACATCTTCATTAGTTTCTGCTTCAGCAATTTGTAATTGAATTCGATTTAATAACGCTTTAACTTTACTAGTAAATACTTGTTTTTCTTCTATTGTAGCGTCATTATCTGATTCGATTTCATGAATTTTTTCATCACTAAGTCCTTGTAAATAAGTATTTGCTAATGCTTTTTTACGTGCTGTGATTTCTATCGCATCTAATTTAGCAATACCATCGTTAAGGGATTCGGTAACTTCTGCATTTGTATGAGCATTTTGAATTGAATTATTGATTGATTTAATAACACTCAAAAGTTCATCTAAAGCTTTTTGTTTTTCTTCTTTAGTTGCTTCTTTATTTGTTTCAAACTTACTTTGTTTTCTATCAAAAATAGCTTGAATTTGATTTTTAGCCTGCGGTTTAACAACTGCTAATACTTTAACGGCTTGAATATCTGGTAATGCAAGTTCTTTAGCTTTATCTACTTCTGCATTTGTTTGAGCATTTTGAATTGCTTCATTCGCTTTTGCTAATAATCCATCTAGAGTATTGATAGCTGCGTTCTTTTCTTCTTTAGTTGCATCGTTATTTGAATTAATCGTAGCACGAATTTCATCTGCTTTTTGTTTCAATTCTAACTTAGCTTGAGGTTTTTTACTCACTTCCGGTAAAATCATCGCTATTTCTTCAATACTTTGATTTTTAGCATTTTCTACGGATTCATTTGTAGTTGCATTATCAATTTTTGTAGCAAACTTAGTTGAAGCTTCAACTATTTTATCGATTGTGGCAGCTTTTTCTTCATCCGTTGCTTCAGCGTTATTGTTGATTAAATCTCTTTGGTTATCTAACTTAGCTAAAATTTGTTTTAATGCTTCAGGTTTTACTTTAACTAACGGTGTAACATTTGAAATCTTTTCTTTGATATCATCTTTGATTTCTTGTACTTGTTGATTTTTAGTTGCTACATCGAGTCTATCTTCACCTTGTTTAACATATTGATCTACTAATTGTATAGCCGCTTCTTTTTCTTCTTTAGTCGCTTCACTATTTTGATTTATTTGAGCCTTTTGATTTGTTGCTTGTTGTTGGATTTCTGATAAAGCTGAAGGTTTAGCTTCCACCACTGGACTCACAGCTGAAAGTAAAGTAATAGCTTCAGTTTTTGCAGTTAGAACTTCACTATCCGCTTTAGCATTACGTATTTTATCATTCGCATCATTAACAATAGATGTCACTTTATCCAATGCAACTTGTTTTTCTTCATCTGTTGCATTCGGCGTATTGTTAATTGAACCGTTAACCTCTTCTGCTTTTTTATTTACAGCTTTTCTAGCAGTCGGTTTTTGGATAACGTTGATAACAATACTATTTAGATCATTTAATCCAAATATTTTTTCTTGGGCAACTTGAACATCTCGCGTATCTTTATCAATTGCACCTAATACGGCATTTAATTGATCTTTAACATGACTAATAGCATCATTACGCTCTTCATCAGTAACATCTGGTGTATGTTCAAATGTACGAATAAGTTGATTTGCTAAAGATTTAAGCACATCTCTGGCGTTTGATTTAGTAATTACATCAGGTACAATCGCTTTGATTTGATTTGAAGCATCATTATAAATGTCATCAACTTGTTTATTGTTCTCAGCATGTGCAATTTGCTTTTTAGCATCTAATAAAAGTGCTTCTACTTTATTAATTGCATCTTGCTTTTCATCTTCAGTAGCATCAGGGAAAGCATTTATAATGGCCTCTTGCGCATCAACCACATCATATAATTTAAAGTAGCATTTTTCTTCTTACTAAAATCAGGAGTGTATTGATTAATAGTGTTCAATCCTGAATTTTTAGCTGTATCGACATCAGCATTAGTATTAGCACTATTAATTTGACTGAGTGCTTTTTGTGCTTCATCATTTATAAATTGTTTAGCAGTTTCTTTTTCTTCATCTGTAGCACTAAATGCTTGATTAATTTCATCAATTCTATTTTGTTTTGCTTGGTTTATTTCATCAATTGCTGATTGTTTTTTAGCAACTGCTGGTTTTAAATTAGTGACTTTATTTACACCATCTTGTTGCGCTTGATCTACCTGTGCATTTGTTTGAGCTTGGTCAACTTGATTTTTTGCTTCTTGTACAACTTGATTTAATTGATTTAAAGATTGATGTGTTTCATCTGTTGTTGCATTTGGTATTTGATTTATTTCCTCTTTCTTAGTTTTAGCTACTTTATCAATTTCTGCTTTAGCAGTTGGCTTTTTGACTATTTGAGGATTGATATCTCTAATAGAATTTACGCCTTTATTTTTTTCTACATTAACTTGATTTGTATCTGGCGCATCTAAAATAGCTTGATTAGTATTATTTGTAACTTGATTTAATTGCTGTTGAGCTACATCTTTTTCTTCAGTAGTAGCTTCATTATTATTAGCAATTTCTTGTTGCTTTTTAGCATTTTCTGCATTTACATCAGCTTTAGCATCATCTTTAATCTTAGTAGCAGGCTGGATTTGAGCGATTGTATTAGAATCAGAAGTTACCACGTCTTGAACATCTTGGTTTGTATTTGCATGATTCACTCTATATTTAGCAGTTTCAAGTTCTTGTTTTACTAATTCTTTCGCTGCAATTTTTTCTTCTATAGTTGCATTTGGATTATTATCTATTGCGACATTTTGTTCTTGAGCTTTTTCATTTAAAGCTTTTCTAGCATCTGCTTTCACCGCAGTCACTGGTTGAATTTGTTCAATCTTTTGAGTATTAGAAGCTTTAAGATTATCTACTTCATCATTAGTTTGAGCATTATTAATGTTGGCTTTAGCTTCTTCAAGCGCTGTATTTACTTTAGCTAATGCTTCATTTCTTTCTTCAACTGTAGCTTCAGTGTTTTGATTGATATTCTGGATTTGATTATCTGCAGTAGCTTGTAATTCATCTAAAGCTGAACGTTTCTTTCTTACTTTAGGTACAATAGCTTCTACTTTTGGTTTCGCATCATTGAGTGCTGTTTCTACCTCACTATTATGATATGCGTTATTAATTGCTCCGGTTGCTGAAGCTACTTCATTATTAAGTAATTTTTTCGCTTCATCTTTTTCTTCTTTAGTAGCATCTGGAGTACTTTCAATAACTTGTTTTTGTTTTTCAACGTATTGATTTAATTCATTTTTAGCATTTTGCTTTTTAACAACCTCTGGTTGGACAGCATTAATATTTTGAAGTGCCTGAACTTTAATATTATTGACTTCATCCGTTGTATTAGCTTTAGTTACATTTGCATCTGCTTCTTCTTGGAGACGATCTACTTTATTGTTTGCTTCTTCCATTTCTTCTGCAGTTGCATTTGCAGTTTGATCAATAAGATTATTTTTATCTTTAGCTGCAGTAGAAATTGCTTGAATTGCATTTGTTTTAACAGCTGTTTCTGGTTCAATTTGTGTAATAGTCTCGTTCCCATTATCTCTGGCATCTTGAACTAATTGAGTTGTTGTAGCATTTGTTATATTTTTTATTGCTTCTACTTTTGCTGTATTTACTTTGTTTATAGCTTCTGTTTTTTCTTCAACTGTTGCCTTAGGATTGCCATTAATTATATCAACTTGATTTTTAGCATTTTGTTCTATTTCTTGTTTAGCATTTTGTTTAACAGTTGTTTCTGGAACAATTTTAGATATTTCTGCTACTCCTGCATTTTCTGCTTCTTGAACATCTTCATTCGAATGTGCTTGATTTATATTTTCTAAAGCTGTGTTTTTAACTGCATCTAGTTTAGTTAATGCAGCTTGTTTTTCTTCTGTTGTAGCGTCTTGGTTATTATTAATTAATTCTGTTTGTTCAGATGCTTTCTTATTAATTACATCGTTAGCTGCAGGTTTTTTAACTAATATAGGTTGAACATTTGAAATAGCATTTAACGAGTTATTTTTAGCGTCAGTAACATTTTGATTTGCTAATGCTTCTTGGATATTATTGTTTGCTATAGCTGCTTCTTGATTTAGTTGTTGAAGTGCAGCCTCTTTTTCTTCAGTTGTTGCATTTTGATTGCTATTAATTGCTTCTCTTTGTTTATTAACTGCATTTGTAATCTCTGCTTTGGCATTAGGTTTCATTTGAGGTGTAACTTCAATTTGCTGTAATGATTGTTTAGCCTCTTCTAATTTCTCATCAACTGTTGCATTTGTTTGAGCTCCGTTAATATTATTTCTAGCTTGAGTTAAAGCAGCGTCAATAGTTTGAATAGCAGTATTTTTCTCTTCTGTTGTAGCATCCTTATTATTTCTAATATCAGCTTTTTTACTTTCTGCTTGTGCAGTTAACGTATTGATTGCATCTTGTCTTTTATGAGCTTGAGCATTAATAGCATTAATTTCATTTATAGCTCGATCTTTAACATCATCTACTTGTGCATCTCTTGTACTATTATTAATGTTCTGAATTTCTTCAGCTAGTTTAGTTTCCACTAATTCTTTAGCTTGATTTTTTTCATCATCCGTAGCGTCGTTATTATTTGAAATTAATGTTTTTTGTTCACTTGCTTTTTGAGTAAGTTCATTAATTGCGTTTTGTTTCTTAGCAACTGTTGGATGGATACCATTAATAGTGTTTATGCCCTCGTTTTTAGCTGAATTTACATCGTTTGTTGAATGCGCTTGGTTAATCTTTTGAGTAGCTTCAGCTAATGCTGTGTTAACTTTAGTAATTGCTTCTTGTTTTTCTTCTTCTGTAGCATTAAGAGTTTGATTAATTTGTTCTTTCTGTTCGTCCGCTTTACGTTGTAAATCTTGTTTAGCATTTGTTTTTACAGTTGTAGCAGGTTGTATGTTATTAATTTTGTCTAATCCAGTTGCTTTTACATCGTTGACTTCACTAGTTGTATGTTGTTTTGTTATATTTTCTTTTGCTTCTGTTTTAGCTGCTTTAACTAAATTTTTAGCTTCAGTTTTCTCTTCATCAGTTGCATCATTATTTCCATCAATAATCGTTGCTTGTTGTTGTGCTTTTTGATCTATAGCTGTTTTGGCATCAGATTTAATTGTTGTAGCTGGTTGAATTGCACCAATCTCATTCATCCCTGAATCTTTAGCGTTATCTACTTGGTCATTTGTTTGTGATTCATTAATATTAGTGACGGCTTTATTTTTAGCTGCTACTACAAGTTGTTTGGCATTTGCTTTTTCCTCATCTGTAGCGTCATTATTATTAGTGATTAAACCATTTTGAGAATTAACTTTTTCTTCAACAGCTTTAATAGCTTCCGATTTTTTAACTGGATTTACGTGAATATTTTCTAATTCTTGTAAACCATTTACTTTGTGTTGCTCTACTTGATCATTTTTATTATCTTGGCTTATTTGATTTTTAATTTCTTCTTTTTTAGCAATTAATTGTTGGATTGCTTCATTCTTTTCATCAGTAGTTGCATTAGGTGTTGCATAAATCGCTTGTTTCAATTCTTCAAACTTAGCATCAATTTCTTTGTTAGCTGCTGGCTTTTTAACAACGTTCGGACGAATATTATCAATATTATTGACTGCTTCAGTTTTAGCATTAGTAACTTGTTGATTAGTCTGAGCTTGATCTACTTTACTGTCACCTAATTGTCCAGCTTCAGTAACCTTCACTTTAGCTGCTTCTTTTTCTTCATCCGTTGCGTTAGGTGTAGCGTTAATTGCATTATTTTGATCATTTTTCTTATTTTGGATTGCTTGTTTAGCTTCATCTTTTTGTATTGCATTAGGCTCTACATTATTTAATTGATCAATACCATTAGTTTTAGCTTGATTTACACCTTCATTATTATGCGCATTTTGAATATTCTCTTTAGCTTCAGTCGCTTTTTGGTTAGCTATTTGAACAGCTGCTTCTTTTTCTTCTGTTGTAGCCGTATTATGAGCATTAATTGTTTCAATTTGTTTATTTAAAGCAGTGTCGATGTCATTTTTAGCATTTGTTTTAGTGTTAGTTGAAGGAACTACATTTCCAATACTAGTTGTTCCATTAGTCTTAGCAGTACTTACATCATGACTTGTAGTTGCATTGTCGATAGCATTTAAAGCAGTTTGTTTAGCATCATTCACTCTAGTATTGGCTTCTGCTTTTTCCTCATCTGTAGCGTTATTATTAGCATTAATGGCTGTACTTTGTTCATTTGCTTTTTGATTAATGGCATCTCTGGCAGCTTGTTTTTCAATAGGTTGAGCAGTAATTTGTCCAATTGCTGATAATGCATTAGTTTTAGCATCATTTACTGTTTGTGTAGTATGTTCTGCATTAATTTGTGCTTGTGCTTTTGCTAATTCACTCTTCACTTTTGCAATAGCTGCTTGTTTCTCTTCATTTGTAGCATCATGCGTTGCCTTAATTAATTCTATTTGTTCAGTTGCTTTGTCTTGAATTGCTTTTCTAGCATCTGTTTTAACTGTAGTTGCAGGCGTTATTGCGTTTATTGTACTAATACCATTTGATTTTGCTTCATTAACTAAATCATTAGTATTAGCAATTTGGATATTATTTTTCGCTTCAGTTTGCGCTTCTTCTACTTTACGATTTGCTTCTTCTATTTCTTCATCCGTTGAATCAGTAGCTTTTTGGTTCTTAACTTTTTTATTAGCAGTCTGACTATCTATTTCATTTTTAGCATTTGATTTAACTGTAGTTGCAGGCGTAATGGCGTTGATAGTTTGAGTACCATCATTAACTGCATTATCTACTTGTGCATTAGTAGTCGAATTATCAATATTGGTGTTAATTTTGTTAATCGCTGCGTCTACCAATTTATTTGCTACTTCTTTTTCTTCATTTGTTGCATCATCATTATTCTGAATCGCTTGCTTATGTTGAGTAGCAACGTGATTGATGTCATTTTTAGCTTGTTGTTTCTTTGCTACATTTGTATTTACGTTTTCAAGAGCTTGTATACCATCATTTTGAGCCGCATCAACATTGTCATTCGTTTGCGCTTGGTTGATTTGTTGTAAAGCATTATCTTTAGCTTGAGTTAATTTAGTGATGGCTTCGTTTTTCTCTTCTTGTGTTGCACCTGGTGTGTTATTAATATCAGCTTCTTTTGCATTAAACTTATCATTAATTTGAGCGCGAGCCTGTTGCTTTTTAGTGAATACAGGACGAATACTATTAATATTATTGATTCCAGTATTCTCTGCAACATCTACATCACGATTAGAAGTAGCTTGGTTAATTTGTTTTTCAGCATTTGTCTTAGCGTCAGTAACACTTTGTGTAGCCGTAGCTTTTTCTTCATTTGTACCTTCATTATCAGTATTAATTGCATTAAGTTTTTCAGTAGCTTTTGCTGAAAGAGCTTTCTTAGCTTGAGGTTTCTTCTGAACATTTACAGTTACATTAGTGAGTGCTTGTGTCGCATTATTTTTAGCATTGTCAACATCGTTATTTCCATCGGCATGATTTATTTGTTGAATGCCCTCAGCTAAAGCTTGATCCACTTGATTATTTGCCGCTGATTTCTCTTCATCAGTGGCATCAGGCGTTTGATTAATATTTTGTTTTTTCAGTTCTGCACTTTGATTCAATTCCGAAATCGCTTGTGGCTTTTTCAAAGCTTGAGGGTGGTCTTGATTAATCGTGTTTATACCGTTTTGTTGTGCAGTCTGAACTTCATGATTTGAATGTGACTTATCAATATTACTTAACGCCTCTTGTTTATGCGTATTAACATTAGTGAGCGCTTCTTGTTTTTCTTCTGTCGTCGCATGATTGTTTGAATTAATTTGTTGTTGTTGTGCTAGAGCCTTTGCTTCAATCGCTTGACGTGCATCTTGCTTAATTTTTGCAACTGGATTGATTGCAGTAATTGCATTATCACCATTACTTTGAGCTTGATCTACTTCATCATTTGTATTTGCTCCATTAATGCTTGCTGTCGCAGTCGCCACAGCTTGATCTACTGAATTTTCAGCGGTTGTTTTCTCTTCATTTGTTGCTTCAGTATTTCGTTGAATAACTTGCTTTTGTTGTTGAGCTTTCGCATTGATTTCATCAATGGCATTTTGTCTCTTAATAGGTGTGACAGTTAATTGACCTATTTCACTCACACCATCATTTTTAGCGGAATCAACTTTATCATTTGTATCTGCGTTAGTAATACTTTGTAATGCGCGTTCCTTAGCTTGATTTACATTATCAATAGCAGAATTTTTCTCATCTTGAGTGGCTTGTGCATTATTATTAATTTCATTGACTTTATCTTGTGCTTTTTGATTAATGATCTCTCGCGCTTTGGCTTTCTGTTGAGGTTGAGGTACGTCAGAACTAATTTGATTAATCCCTTCATCTCTTGCTGTATTAACATCAGAATCTGACTGAGCCTCATCAATTTTACTAAGTGCATCAGTTGAATGTTCTTCAACTTTTTGAATTGCGACATTTTTTTCTTCATTCGTATCTTCAGTATTTTGATTGATAAGTGCTTTTTGTTCAGTCACTTTATTATTGACTGCTGTTCGCGCATTAGGCTTAGTTTGAGGCACTGCAATATCATTATTCAAAGTAGCAATCCCTTCATCTACTACACTAGTAACACCTTCATTAGTTAATTGATCATCTATTTTATTTAAATATGTTTGTTTATGTTGATCAATATTTTCCTCTTCTTGCTCTTTTTCATCATCAGTAAGTTCATCATTTTGATTGTTAGTTCTAATCATTTCACGTGCTTTGTCATTGATTTGACGGGCAGCCTCTAATCTATTTATTAGTGTTGTTGACATTTTTTGTGTTAGTGCATCGATCTCTGCTTGAGACTTTCTGTCAGCAACTTCTACACCATCTGCTTCTTCATCAAGAATAGGTTGTGCTTGTTGTTTTAATCTATTATAAGCTTGAACTGAAGCATACGTATAATTCGAAGGAACGACCTCTTGATCAACTTGTAATTGTAGTTGATCTTTGTTCATTACAATATCCACATTATATGGCGTTGAATTAACAGTACTAGTATTTATTTCTCCATTCATTGCTTCTTCAGCATTTGTTTTATAACTAAAATTATCTATAAATTGTACTGTTTTAGGTTTATCTACGTTATTGACTCTAAGTTTATATTGTAATCTTAAAGCCTTTTTAGCAACTAACCTACTGTCATCCACTTTAGCGCCATTTGAATTTAAACCTCTACTTTTAATTGTTACAGTGTTATTGTTTCTATCATAAGTCACATTCATAGGATTGAGGGTTTGACCAGCAACGTTTCCATTTGGCGTACTTACAGTTAATGAATTGTCCACATATTGAATACCTTCCGGTAAATGTAAAGTATAAACGAAGTCATCGTCTTTTAATGAAGCAGATGTATTCCCATCATTTGTAACAGTCGTCGCAACTGTAAATTCAGTATTATTTTTAGCTGTTGCATTGATATTTCTGTTGCTAATATATAAATGTGAACCTGAGTTTATACCAATTGTATCGATGAAGTCATAGTATTTATATCCGTCACTAAGTGTTCTAACACCATTAAGTTTTGTCATCACTTCATTATTAGGTCTAAATTGAACTTTAATATTTCTGACATTATTAGGAACATTAAATAAACGATATAAATATCCACCTTGAATAAGTCGATTTAATAACTCTTGATCTGTATCAGCATCTTTAATAACTAGGTTTGTTCCACCTTGACTATTCTGAGTTGTCATCGTATTAAATTCGAATACTACTTCGGAATTCGGATTGACAGTCATCTCTTTCTCAATCCCTTTGAAATCTCCATGATCATTTGTATTGGAAGCTTTGGCTCTACCAAGTACTAATACGTTACCTTGGGCTTGATAGTTTTTAGGATCACCAGAATCAAATACACTTGTTCTTTCAGCGATTGCATTTATAAATCCAACGCTACCACCATCTATTAAATTAAATCCATCAAGATGATTTACAACTGTAACCTTAGGATTTCGTCTATCTGGACTTGTAGTGATACCTGTGTCATCAAAGGTTAAAATCATTTTAGGGCTGCGACGTCCTGTATTATTCAAATTAGGATCTGTATTTAAACTATCATCATTTAAATTATTCGTAGTTGATGGACTTGAATATAATGGTGTTTCTCTTCTACTTCTTTTCTTAGGAATATCAGACTCTTCAATAACTGCTTTAGCATCTGGTGTGATAGGTTGAGATGTATTTTTAACATCTTTTTTAGATTTGGTTTCAGATTTTGCTTCTATATGATGTTGTGTTGATTTATCAACATGTATGTCATTTTCACTATTTTCATTTGTTGGAAGTGTATTGGCGTCAGACGCATTATTTTCTTTACTGGATTGATTAATTTCATTATTAGCGTTTTGTGATTGTGTTTGTTCTGTATCATTACTTTGAGCTTGTGCATTGTCTTGAGCATTATTTGGTAATTGATTATCAGTAGCTTGATTAACATTGCTTTGATCAATTTCATTATTTGCTTGGGGATTTACATTAGGTTCTTGTGATGGTTGCGCAGTCTCTTCCAATGTAGTGCCTTCTGGATTATTAGACTGAGTCGAATCTAGTTCTGCAGCAGAAGCTTGTCCTGGATGCGCTAAAAAAGTTACAGTAGCAATTAATGCAGAAAAGATACCAATGTTAAATTTTCTTATACTGAATTTCTGTTTTCTAAATAGATTCATTTAATTGTCCTCCTAGATGTTAATTCTTTGTTGTCTGTTAAATGAAAGTAGTCTTTTATCACATGATGTATACTGACTCAATTCAAGTTTGCTCACACTATAATTAAACACAATCTTTTTAAGTCTTTTTAATTTTATCAACTATAATATTCAAAATCTAGTATTGGTAAAAATAATTTTAACCTATTAATAAAATATAATTAAAATTTTGATTTCCGAAGCGATAAATATTGTGGTAATTATTTTCTGCATAAAAAAAGGCTGGGACATAATTAATTGTCT
>NZ_KV840053.1:33616-46227 GCF_001839105.1 Staphylococcus sp. HMSC62A08
GCTAAATTATATTTCTGTCCCACTCCCTAAATAATTAAATCATTGTTAGAGACTTAAATACTATCGACGACAGTACCTTCGTCTCCCCATTCATTCATGCCGCCTTCAACATTTACTGCATGAATATCTTGTTCTTCTAAATATTGTACTACTCTTGCACTACGTGAACCTGCTGCACAAATAATGTAGTATGTTTCATCTTTATTGAAATCATTGATATGATGTGGAATTTCATCCATTGGAATCAGTTTAGCTCCAGGAATCACGCCAAGCGCTGTTTCTTCATTTGTGCGAACATCTACAATATTCACCGGATTTGAATCTAATATTTTTTTCTTTAA
The DNA here is from genome assembly GCF_001839105.1 of Staphylococcus sp. HMSC62A08. Lineage (NCBI taxonomy): Bacteria > Bacillati > Bacillota > Bacilli > Caryophanales > Staphylococcaceae > Staphylococcus > Staphylococcus sp. HMSC62A08. The sequence continues at coordinate 33,958 of NZ_KV840053.1, forward strand.
TTCATCTACTGTAATTGATTCCATTTTGAATCTCTCCTTTATCTATATTATTTAGCAACGATATTAACTAATTTTTGAGGCACAGCAATCACTTTTTTGATCTCTTTACCTTCAATGCTCGCTTTAACATTATCATTAACTAAGGCTAAATCTTGCATTTCTTCTTTAGATAAATCTTTAGGAATGTTTAATTTAGCGCGTACTTTACCGTTGACTTGAACGACAATTTCCACTTCTTCATCTACAAGTAAACTTTCATCAAATGTAGGCCAAGGTTGATACGTAATTGTTTCATTATGTCCTAACTTGCTCCACAATTCTTCACCAATATGTGGTGCGATAGGTGCTAACATTTTCACGAAACCTTCGATATAAGGTTTATAAATCTCGTTAGCTTTATAACAATCATTGATAAATACCATTAATTGACTAATGGCAGTATTAAAGCTTAATGCATTAAAATCTTCAGTCACTTTCTTAACTGTTTGATTATAAACTTTGTCTAATGATTTATCGTTAGAGTCAACAATCTTATTATTTAATGTGCCATCCTCAGTTACGATGAGTCTCCATACGCGATCAAGGAATCTTCTTGAACCATCTAAACCATTTTCGCTCCAAGCGATGGCAGCATCTAAAGGTCCCATAAACATTTCGTATAAACGTAATGTGTCTGCACCATGTGAAGAAACGATATCATCAGGGTTAATTACGTTTCCTTTAGATTTACTCATTTTTTCGTTTCCTTCGCCAAGAATCATACCTTGGTTATATAGTTTTTGGAATGGCTCTTTTGTAGGTACCACGCCTAAATCGTATAACACTTTATGCCAGAATCTTGCATATAATAAATGAAGTACTGCGTGTTCAACTCCACCTATATATAAATCAACTGGCAACCAATGTTTTAGCTTTTCAGGATCCGCAATCATCTTTTCATTATCTGGGTCGATGTAACGTAAATAGTACCAACAACTTCCTGCCCATTGTGGCATTGTATTAGTTTCACGACGACCTTTCATGCCAGTTTTCTCATCAACGACATTAACAAAGTCATCAATATTTGCTAGTGGTGATTCACCAGTTCCTGAAGGTTTAATTTCGTCCGTTTCAGGAAGTAATAATGGTAGGTCTTCCTCTGGTACTGTTGTCATTGAACCATCTTCCCAATGAATAATTGGAATTGGTTCACCCCAATAACGTTGTCTACTAAATAACCAGTCGCGAAGTTTGTAATTTACTTTTTTCTCACCCGCGCCTTTTGCTTCTAGTAATTCAATTGCTTTACTAATGGCTGCTTCATTTTCAAGACCGTCAAGTTCACCTGAATTAACATGTTTACCCTCACCAGTGTATGCTTCTAATTGAACGTCTCCACCTTCAATCACTTCAATAATTGGTAAGTCAAATTTCTTAGCAAATTCATGGTCACGTTCATCATGTCCTGGAACAGCCATCACAGCGCCTGTACCGTATGTTGATAATACATAGTCCGCAATCCATATTGGTAATTTTTGACCAGAAAGTGGATTAATTGCATATGCACCTGTGAATACGCCTGTTTTACCTTTTGCTAAATCTGTTCTTTCTAAGTCTGATTTTTTAGATGCTTCTTCTTGGTAAGCTTTGACTTCTTCTAGTTTATCACTAGATGTAATTTTATTTACAAGTGAATGCTCAGGGCTTAACACAAGGAAAGTAGTGCCGAAGATTGTATCTGGACGTGTTGTGAATACGTCAATTTCATCATCTGTACCATCTACATTAAATGAAACTTTCGCCCCTTCAGAACGGCCAATCCAATTTCGTTGCATATCCTTAATTGACTCTGGCCAATCTAATTCGTCTAAATCTTCTAATAAACGATCTGCATATTCTGTAATTTTAAGGACCCATTGTTTCATAGGTTTACGATATACAGGATGTCCACCACGTTCTGATACACCATCTACCACTTCTTCGTTTGATAGAACTGTACCTAATGCCGGACACCAGTTAACTGCAACTTCATCTACATATGCTAAACCTTTATTATAAAGTTGAATAAAAATCCATTGTGTCCACTTGTAATACTCAGGGTCTGTCGTATTAACTTCTCTATCCCAATCGTAACTAAATCCTAATTCTTGGATTTGGCGTTTAAATGTTTGTACATTTTTCTTAGTAAATTCTCTAGGATCATTACCAGTATCTAATGCGTATTGTTCTGCAGGTAATCCAAATGCATCCCACCCCATCGGATGTAAAACATTGTATCCTTGCATACGTTTATAACGAGAAATAATATCCGTTGCTGTATAACCTTCTGGATGACCTACGTGCAATCCAGCTCCAGATGGATAAGGAAACATGTCTAACGCGTAAAATTTCTTTTGACCTAAATTGTCACTTGTTTTAAATGTCTTGTTCTCTGCCCAGTAATCTTGCCATTTCTTTTCAATTTCCTTGTGATTGTAATTCAACACATTTCCTCCTATTTCATAAAAAAGACACCTCTACTATTGGATTTAAAGGGACGACGATACTGCCGCGTTACCACCCTTATTCGCTAAGATAGCGCACTTCATTCTAATAGTTAGAGATGTCTCATTCAATTCATTAAATTATTGTAAGTCATTTAGTCCTTAACACTAGTTCTCACCTTTACTAGTTCTCTGTAGAAAAGCCTCTAAATACTTCTATCTATACATTTTTAATATTATGTTATAAAAGCCATTATTGCAAGTAGTTAAGGCCTATTATTTATAATCAATACGTATTATTTCGTAGCATTCGATTTTCGTCTAGGTCTTCGAGGTGTTTGGGATTCATTGTCATCTTTAGGCAAACCTCTATCAAAGATACTTAGGAAAATGAGACCCACGCATAATAAGACAATCATACCGATAAACATCATACTCATATTAAGTGTATCTACAAGTACACCACCAATAAACGGACCAAAAGCTTTACCTACTGTTGAAGCAGAGTTTACAAAACCTTGATATTGTCCCTGCTTTCCTTCAGGCGCAAGTTTATTTGCGATTGTTGGTACCGCAGGCCACACAAACATTTCACCAAAAGTAAGAATAACCATTCCGACAACAAAGATAGCAAAATGATGTGCGAAACTTGTAACTAAGAATGAACTCATAAAAATAAAAATACCAACAAACATTTGATGTTTTAAGTTTCCTCTTAATATAACAATTATAGGTCTAATTAAAGGCTGTGCTACAAGAATCATTATGCCGTTAATTGTCCATAGTACACTGTATTGTGACATCGAAATATTTATTGATTGCGTAAATGATGCAATTGTTGTCTCCCATTGAATATAGGCTATCCAACAAATTGCAAACATGGCACATATGAGCATCATTGCTGTAAAACGTTTTTTACTTTCCTTACTTTTTAAATCAATCGCATCTTGATGTTTTACCTTCGCATGAATTTCTAAATTAAATTGCGTAATCGCAACAAGCTCGAATAACACATACATCACTAAATTAGCTAAGAAAATATAATTAAAGCTAAATTCCGCTACAAATCCACCTAGTGCCGCACCCGCAGCAACACCGATGTTTTGCGCTAAATAAATGGCATTAAATGTTTGACGTCCCCCATTTGGCCATACTGCTCCGGCCATCGCATAAATTGCCGGGACAATCATACCGCCACCAAAACCTAGTAACACAAGCCAAACTGCATACCAAGGCCAACCGTGAAATAGATTTAATAATGTGGTACTGCACAAACATGTAAACGTACCTATTAAAATAGTTTTATAGCCACCTAGTTTATCAAATAAGGTGCCCCCTAATAAGTTACCGACGACCATACCAAATGAATTAATCATTAAGACGATACCAGCTATTGTGAGACTCTTATGAAGCTCTTCCTTCATATAAATAGTGTTTAAAGGCCACAAAAAACTGGCGCCAGTGATATTTAAGGCCATGCCTATAACTAGCCACCAAACTGATTTAGGTATATTCATATCTTGAGTCCCTCTCTTTATGTTTTTCTCAATCTATAATAGACACTATAACACTAAAATATGTTAAAATCTGTACTTAGAACTAAAATAGAAAGGAAAATGTATTATGGGTAATTATTTCCCGTATGCTTTTGAAAATAAACGATATCACACATGGAATTATCATTTAAAAAATAAATTTGGACAAAAAATATTTAAGGTGGCGCTTGATGGTGGTTTTGACTGCCCTAATAGAGATGGCACTGTTGCTCATGGTGGTTGTACATTTTGCTCAGCTGCAGGAAGTGGCGACTTCGCAGGTAACAGAGCTGATCCAATAGAAGTGCAATTCCAACAAATTAAATCACGTATGCATGAAAAATGGAGTGAAGGACGATACATTGCCTACTTCCAAGCCTTCACAAACACACACGCACCTGTAGAAGTGCTTAAGGAAAAATATGAACCAGTACTTAAAGAAGAAGGTGTCGTCGGTTTATCTATTGCAACCCGTCCTGACTGTTTACCTGATGATGTTGTTGAATATTTAGCAGAATTAAATGAACGAACGTATCTATGGGTTGAGTTAGGCTTACAAACTGTTCATCAAACTACTTCTGACTTAATTAATCGTGCACATGATATGCAAACGTATTACGAAGGTGTAGCTAAATTAAGAAAGCATAATATTAACGTATGTACGCATATCATTAATGGTTTACCAGGTGAGGACTATGACATGATGATGGAAACTGCTAAAGAAGTTGCACAAATGGATGTTCAAGGTATTAAAATTCATTTACTTCACCTATTAAAAGGCACACCAATGGTTAAACAATATGAAAAAGGAATGCTAGAGTTTATGAGTCAAGATGACTATACGCAATTAGTATGTGACCAACTTGAAGTGATTCCTCCCGAAATGATAGTACATCGTATCACTGGAGATGGTCCTATTGATTTAATGGTTGGTCCAATGTGGAGTGTAAATAAATGGGAAGTTTTAAATGAAATTGATAACGAATTAGAACGTAGAGGCTCATACCAAGGTAAAAAATACGAACAAAAACAAAAGGTTCAATCATGAAATTAGAACGCATTCTCCCCTTTTCAAAGTCACTAATAGATAGCCATATTAACGATGAAAGCATAGTGATAGATGCCACTTGTGGTAATGGCAACGATACTTATTATTTAGCAAGTAAAGTTGAGCGTGGTTTCGTTTATGGATTTGATATTCAACAAGAAGCAATAGACAATACAAGATTGAAAATTGACGGTTTCGAAAATGTTAAATTAATTCTCGATGGTCACGAAAATATTAAAAAACATATTTCAAAAGAACATGTAGGTAAAATTGATGCGGCAATATTTAATTTAGGTTACTTACCTAAAGGTAATAAAGCCATTGTGACTCAACCTAAGACTACTATTAAAGCGATTGAAAGTATCTTTGAAGTATTGAGTGTAGAGGGAATTATTATTCTCGTTATTTATCACGGTCATGAAGAAGGTAAAATTGAAAGAGATGCTTTAATTGATTATTTAAGTCAATTTGATCAAAATCAAGCACACATATTACAATATCAATTTATTAATCAGAAAAACCATGCACCTTTCTTATGTGCAATCGAAAAACGAAATTAAAAAGTTAAAGATCTTATCCCCTCTTTTCGTAAGAAGGAATAAGATCTTTTTTAATAAATAATTATAAGACAGGTTAAACAGCTAAAATTGATTTTAAACTCATTTGCATTGGTTCAGATTTACTACCTATGGATTGACCAATAAAGTTAAGTAAGTCTTGCTTTTTCTTACTGAGCTTTTCATTAAAATGAATGATTACTGTACGTTCATCATCTTGAGGTCTTTCTTTATATATCCATTCAAGATTAACCAAATTATTATAAGTACGAGTACGCTTATAAGGTTTGATATGAACAAAATCATCCATTTCTTTAAGTGTCATTGAACCCTCTTCCCAAAGAGTGAGCAAAATTAAAATTTCTTCCTTAGACATATTATACTCTTTTTTGATTGCATCAAAAATGGAGTTAATGTCTTTAAGTAACGCTTCTAATTGCAAAATTCCATGAACTCTATCTTTTTCACTTTTAGCCAAAATTAACATCTCCCAAATAAAATAACTGTTAAATATTTTTCTAAGTTAACCGGCTCCCCAAATTTACACTTACCACCGGCTAATTTAAAAACGATTGAATCATTCCCAATTATTAAATTGAACGAGTTAATTTAAAATCAATTTAGACTATTTAAAGCAATGCAGACTAGGAAAATTAGATATAAAAAGCATGAAAATTTTTAACATTAATAATATAATTTTACGTCATCCCCTAGTCCAAATACATATTAAAATTATATTATTTATATAAACAAAATATATCAAGTTCACAATTAAAATGCAACGTTTTTGTGATATATTTCTATAAAAGTTTTAAATGTAATATTGTTTTATAACAATCATTTCTATTTATGAAGTGGTTATGAATAAAAAAGAGCTTACCTCTTCGTAAGCTCTCAAAATTTAAATATCTTCAATTTCTTCCTCTTCGACAACAAATCCCATTGTATTTACACTATTGTTTAAGAAAGTTAATACATATCTCATCACTTGGTCTCTTTCGGGTTCATTTTGAATTTCATGATATAACCCTTCCCAAGATTTAAAGTATAGTTCATTTGTAGCTAATTTATCTTTTAATTCAATTATGACATCGGTATCTACAATTTTATCTTCTGTACCGTACATGATTAATGAAGGTAATGGTTTAATATCTTTAATATGATCCATTGTTTCTTTCATCTTCTCAACGATTAAATTATACCAACGATAAGTCACTTTCTTTAGCATTAATCCATCATTGTCAGTTTCTTCAATAATTTCCTCATTACGTGTTAAATCTTGCGTCGTAATTCCAACTTTAAAACGTGTATCTTTAGACATTTTACCTAGATTAGATATCATCTTATTTTTACGATCCTTACCAGATTTGCGAAGTTCTAACATTGGGGACATTAACATCATCCCCTCAATTGGTAGGTCTACTTTTTCTAAAAGATTTAATATGATTAATCCACCTAAACCAACACCTAATACAAAAGTAGGAAGTTTATATTCATTGGCAATTTTTATCCATTCTACAAAATGCTCATGATATGTATTAAAATCCTCAATTTGTCCTTTATTTGCGCGAGATGTTTGTCCTTGTCCAGGCAAGTCTCCCATGATAACGTGATAACCATTTCTTCTAAGCATGGTAATAACGTACGCATATCGTCCGGTATGTTCTAAAATATTATGAGCAATGACCACAATGCCTTTAGCATCATTTTCTGTTTCCCATTTCCACATTCTAAGACTGCCCCTTTTTATTTATTCTTTAATAGTACAATTATAGCAAAACGAACATATTGATTACCATTTATAGCCTTATTTTCAATTAAAAATCAATTAAACGATACAAATCTCACATAAAAATAAAAGTATAATTATACCCGAATATTGTTTTATCGCATTATGTAAACGCTTTCTCATATATAAGTTTCGTGATACACTATTTTTAAACATAAATGTTTCATCGCAAAGGGAGGTATTACATATGTCACTTTTTAGAGATTTCTTTATCGCATTATCTAACAGTACTTATTTAAATGAAACCGCTAAAAAAGTAGGACCAAGAATGGGCGCAAATAAAGTTGTAGTAGGAAATACAATTCCTGAATTAATAGAAACCATTCAATATTTAAATGAATATAAAATCGCTGTGACAGTGGATTGTTTAGGTGAATTTGTTGGGACTAGAGAAGAAAGTTTACATGCCAAACAACAAATTTTAGAAATTATCGAAGCAATTCAATTTTATGATGTTGAGGCGCATATGTCTGTTAAGATAAGTCAATTAGGTAGTGAATTTGATTTAGATCTTGCCTATGAAAATATGCGAGAAATACTTCTCAAAGCAGACGAATGTGGCAAAATGCATATTAATATAGATACTGAAAAATACGACAGTTTGCAACAAATTCAGCAAGTATTAGACAGACTTAAAGGTGAATTTAGAAATGTCGGAACTGTGGTACAAGCGTATCTTTATGAAGCTGAAGATTTAATAGAAAAATATCCCGATCTTCGTTTACGTTTAGTAAAAGGTGCGTATAAAGAAAATGAAACTATCGCATACCAAACTAAAGAAGAGATTGATGCAAATTACATTCGAATAATCGAGAAACGTTTATTAAATGCACGTAATTATACATCTATTGCTACACATGATGATCAAATTATTAATCATGTTAAGCAATTTATGAAGAAAAATCATATCGAAAAAGACCAAATGGAATTCCAAATGTTATATGGTTTCCGTTCTGAATTAGCACAATCTATCGCTAACGAGGGTTACCATTTTACAGTTTATGTACCATACGGTGATGATTGGTTTGCATACTTTATGAGAAGATTAGCTGAAAGACCTCAAAATTTATCACTTGCTTTTAAAGAATTTACTAACCCTAAAGTTTTAAAAAAGGTAGGCCTTTACGGAGGCATCGCTGCAGGCGTCGCCAGCACCCTCGCCATAGCAACACAACTACTCAAGCGTTAAGGTAACAAACCAAACGGCACGAAGAAGTCGACGCACCCGCCATGATAACTTCTTCGTGCCGTATTGCTTTGTCTATATTTGTTTAATTAAATTAGCCATTTCAATTGCACTTACAGCAGCTTCTGAACCTTTGTTCCCTGCTTTAGTACCTGCTCGCTCAACAGCTTGTTCAATACTTTCAGTTGTTAATATACCAAAGATGACTGGTACATCAGAAACATCATTCGCCTTAGATACACCTTTAGCGACTTCATTACATACATAATCATAGTGAGACGTAGCACCTCTAATTACACAACCAAGTGTAATGACCGCATCATATTCCCCTTTTTGAGCTAATTTCTTAGCAACTAATGGTATTTCAAATGCTCCAGGTACATACGCTACATCAATTTGATCCGCTTCAACTTCATGACGAATTAACGTGTCTTTGGCACCTTCTAATAGACGTCCAGTAATAAAATCATTAAATCTGCTTACCACAATAGCAATTTTTAAATTTTTACCAACTAATTTACCTTCAAAATTCATGATTGAATTTCCTCCTCGTTTGTTCAGTTTGTTATATAGTAACTTAAATCAAGTGTCCCATTTTTGTCTTCTTCGTTTCCATATAGCTATGATTATGTTCAGTTTCAGGAACAATTAATTCAATTCTATCTTCAATGTTAATACCATACTCTTTTAATCCTTCAAATTTCTTAGGATTATTACTGAGTAATTTAATCTTTTCAATATTAAAGTATTTCAATATTTGAGCTGCTATATTATAATCTCTTAAATCTTCATCAAAACCTAAAGCAAGATTCGCAGTAACTGTATCGTATCCTTTTTCAATAAGTTCATAAGCACGTAATTTGTTCATCAACCCAATACCACGACCTTCTTGTGGAAGATAAATAATCATACCGCCGTTCTCATCAATATATTTCATTGATGCTTCAAGTTGAGCGCCACAATCACATCTTTGACTATGGAAAATATCGCCCGTTAAACATGCAGAGTGAATACGAACATTTTCATTTCTGCGGATATCTCCTTTAGCAATGACTACAATTTCTTCATCACTTAAATCAGTAGTGAAGCCATACATATCAAATGTACCTAAATCCGTAGGCATGTTAACTTTAGCATTCAATTCAACATGAGACTCCGTTTGTTTACGATACGCAATCAAACTTTCAATCGTAATCATTTTCAAATTATGGCGTTCCTTGAACGTTTGTAAATCATTACCTTTAGCCATTGTGCCGTCATCATTCATAATTTCACAAATAACGCCTGCAGGTCTTGCACCTGATAATTTGGCTAAATCGACAGCCGCTTCAGTATGACCATTACGTTCTAATACACCATTGTCTTTAGCAATCAATGGAAATAAATGTCCAGGACGATTAAAATCTGTCGCACTTGCATTGTCATCTATCAATGCTCTTGCAGTTAACATGCGCTCATTCGCGCTAATGCCAGTAGTCGTTGTTTTATGATCTACACTTATAGTAAAATGAGTGCCATATACGTCAGTATTATTGCTTTCCATCGCATTTAATTCTAGACGACGCGCAATTGAACGATCAATTGGTGCACATATAAGACCTCGTCCTTCTTTTGCCATAAAGTTAATCGTATCATCAGCCATCCATTCAGTAATAGCGACTAAATCTCCTTCATTTTCTCTATCCTCATCGTCAACTACAATAATGCTTTCACCATTTTTTAAAGCTTCTATAGCCAACTCAATATTGTCAAATTGCATGTGAATTCCTCCTAAAAACCAAATGCACGTAATTTATCTTCAGTAAGTTCGCTCTTCTTATTTTTCATGATATTCTCTACATATTTGAAAAGGACGTCTGTTTCTAAATGAACAGCATCGCCTACTTTCTTTCCTGATAATATCGTTGACTTTCGTGTCTCAGGAATAAGATGAATATCAAAGGTCGTTTCATGAAGATCAAATACTGTTAAACTGACTCCATCGACAGTGATAGAACCTTGTTTTACCATTTGATTCAATATATTTTTCGAAGTTTTAATTGAAATGATTTTTGAGTTAGCTGTTTCATTAATTTTAGAAATTGTTCCAAGTTCATCCACATGACCTAAGACAAAATGTCCTCCGAATCTCCCCTTACCACTCATGGCTCTTTCAAGGTTGACTTCAGAATGTCGTTGTACGTCAGCTAAGTAGGTTTTATTTTCCGTACCTTTAATCACCTGTACAGAAAAAGTTGAATCATTGAAATCAATGACTGTTAAACATGCACCGTTGACGCTAATAGAATCACCAATATGCATATCTTCTAAAATTTGTTTAGCACTAATTTCTAATGTTCTTACTGACTGTTGGGTGTGAACTTGTTTAACGGTACCAATTTCTTCAACGATACCTGTAAACATGCCTATTCACTTCTTTCGTAGTTTCAATTTAATATTTTGATTAATTAACTTGGAATAAACAATTTCAAATTGCGTAGCTTCTGGTAAATCAATAACTTCATCCGTTTTGAAAAATTGATGTTTACCTGAACCACCTATTAATTTCGGGGCTAAATAGAGAATAAGTTCATTTAAATGATCAGATTGGAGAAATTGTGAAGTAATATTTGGTCCTGCCTCGACTAGCAGTTTGCCAATACCTCTGCGATATAAATCTTTTAATATTGCTGTCGTTTCGCATTCTTGCATATATATAATTTCTATATGTTTATCGTTATTTTTTAATTTTTCATTTTCAGTATAAATCCAAATTCGTGAAGTTGTATCTTTAAATAACTGATGTTCAAAATTGATATCGCCTGTTTTCGATAGAATCACCCTTATCGGATTTTTACCATCTGGCACCCTTGTCGTATATAAGGGATCGTCTGCTTCGATTGTTTTTCGACCAGTTACTACCGCATCATGTTCATGACGCAGTCGATACACATCTTCTTTAACTTCTTTATTTGTAATCCATTTACTTTCATCTAAATCAGTGGCTTGTTTTCCATCGAGACTTGATGAAACTTTAACAGTTAATTCAGGTATGCCCTTCCTTTTAGCTGGAAAGAAATCTTTATAAAGTTCAGCAGCATCTTCATTGAATTGAAATTCAACTTCAATACCTGCTTCTTTTAGAATTTCATCGCCTTTAGAAACTAACGTCGTGTCTTTTACCGCGTATATGACTTTTTTAATACCAAATTCGATAATTTTATCAACACATGGTGGTGTTGAGCCATGATGCGTACACGGTTCTAAAGAAACGTAAATCGTAGCGTCTTTTGCAGCTTTTCCAGCCATATCCAACGCTTGAACTTCCGCATGCTTGTCACCCTTTTTCAGATGAGCTCCTAAACCAACGATTCTACCATCCTTAACTACAACAGATCCTACTGGTGGATTTATACCTGTTTGGCCATCAACCATTTGTGCAAGTTGAATAGCATAATTCATAAATCGACTCAATTTATCACCTCAATAAAATAAAAAAACCTTATACTAATGTAAAAGGCATAAGGAGACTTGTATATCTTTAAATAAGCCGATTTGCATGTCAGAAGACATACTGATACAAATTGGCTTATCGTTACACTTTTTTAGTGTTTGTCGATAGTTGTTATTCTTTCTCCCATCCAGACTTTAACTGTCGGCTCTAGATTCTCACTAGATCAGCCACTAACATTATGTGTTAGCAGGTCGCAGGCT
>NZ_KV840053.1:46327-47400 GCF_001839105.1 Staphylococcus sp. HMSC62A08
CCCCGAAAGAATGCTATGAAATTGTTATTGGTTAATTGAGTGATTGTAGTTTATTACTACAAGTTAAATGGTACTATAATTATTTTGAAAACTCAATTTAGTCGCTTTAATCAAGCTCAATTAATTGTGAAATTTTATACTTTGTAAATGGTTCTACTCTTTTTTATCCATTTCTTTTTGAGTTAAATATAATTGAGATACTGTATTGACCACTTGATCAACAATCATTTTAACCCCATTTCGAAGTTTATTGACACCATTCGTCATTTGTCCAATTGCAATCACATTTGTCAAAGTACCATATCGCGGACTAATCACTTGATTGGTTTCAGGAATAATTTGAATTCCACCCATCGAATGACGTTGTACGATTTGTCGATTTTCAAGATTCAACACTAATTGATCATCTTCATCTAACTGTTCTAAGTGTGTCTTAGATCCTGTTGCGTTGATGACAATATCAAAGGCTTCAGTACGCTGTGAATCATCATTAAACGTCAAGTAGAATTGATTATTTTTGTGTTGCACATCATGTAAATTCTTTTTAATTTCAAGCTCACCTTTTTGAATTAATTGAATTAATAACTTCGCTGTTCGAGGTGGCATTGGATTTGAGTTCAATTGTATCATCTTAGTGTATTTACGATTAAATTCCTCTTGGTCTTTTACACTTAAACTATTCCAAATCCAATTTAAATTTTCTTTCAAATATTCGATAATACTTTGGAATATCCCCATTTCAGTTTCATGCTCTAAATCATACTTCAAATCTTGAATGTGATTTCCAGTACGACGATGGATTAATTTTTGAAAATCAATGCCATAATCCTCACACTCTTTCAAGAACAATGCTACTGCTTGATCCAATGGAACATTCCCGTAATGATTTTCCTTTATACCATTAAAATGGTCTTTCGTTAAATGCGTGAATTGAATGTCTATCATCTTCCCTCTGACACTAGGTAAAGACGCTGAGCGACTTGTCATCGTTATAGGTAAATTAGGGTGATGCGCTGTAACATATCTCACAACATCTAAACTTGCCAATCCAGTTCCTACAATAGCGATTCTAT
>NZ_KV840053.1:47500-53251 GCF_001839105.1 Staphylococcus sp. HMSC62A08
TGAATCCTCCACATCGTCTAATGTATTATATGTAGGATATGGTGTTTTAATAAATCCTTTTTTACCTTTTAGATGATAAGGATCATGATAGCTAAAGGTTCCGAATGTTAAAAATAAATAGTCATACTCTCTCCATTCCTTATCATCTTCACATGTACAGACATAATACTTCAATTTTGTATCATCAACATCGGAATTAGTAAATATTTCTTGTACTTTATCATTAATAATTGTTAAATTCTCATATTGCTCATCATATTGTGATAAATATGATTTCATATAATGACCAAATACAAATCTTGGTAGATATTGTGGGTTTTGAAATTCAAAATCATTTTGGTTTTGATACCATTTCCAGAATTCTTCATCATCATCTAAATTTAAACTCATCTTTTTGGATGGCATATTAATTAATAATTCACTACTATCATTTTGAAACGGAACGCCTTGTCCCATATTTTTTTCATCATCATAAACATCTACTTTTAATTTTGAGAATTCTTCATGTTTAACGAGTTGTCGCAAGACACTCACGCCAGCTGTTCCCATCCCAATAATTGCTACACGCATTTTATCAACCTTCTATCTATGTATTCGCTTCTTTTATGAATGTGTTTAAACGATCTAAACATTGACTCCCTATTAACATATCCTTATCTAACTACTTTTAATCTTTAAAAGATATGCTAAAATCATTTTACTGAGGTGAAAATATGAAATTAATTACTAAAATCATTATCGTATTTATTGTTTTATTCGCATGGTTCACTAACAAAAATAAAGCTAAATAATTTTCTCATTTATAATGCATATTCGCCATGAATTAGAAAAAGCATCACTATCAAGGTTAACTTATCTTAATAGTGATGCTTTATTCATTTCATCGTTTACTTTTGATGTTCTTTGTCATCTTTATAAACATATAACTTGAAGTATTTACCTTCAGTTTTCATGTTTTTATAGAAATCAGCAATGATACTGGCATTACTTTCTGCCCATTTAATATCAGTTGCGTACTGGTGTTCACCAGGATTTTTAGGGTTCCATCTCATACTATATAACGTATCTTGGTCTTCATGTGACAAGAAATGTTTATGAATGAAATCCGCTCCGCCGTAAATGGCTTTTTGAGGTGTATCCCAACCATGTTTTTTAGCGTATTGAGCTCCCGTTTTGATAGGATCACTATCTAACGCGCCTACACCGTAGAAGTTATAGTATTTCTTACCGTCTATTTCTACACCTTTTGCAAGTTCACTTTTCGCTGCCCCAGTCTCTAAAAGCGCGTGAGAAATAAGGTAAACTTCGTTCACATGTTTGGCTTTCGCTGCATTAATAAAGTCATCAGTATGTTCTAATAAAACTGGTCTATCAAACAACATACGTTTAATTCTATTTTTATCGATACCTTGGTATTTAGATAAATCTAAAAATTGATATTTTTGTTTGTCATTATCAATGAATTTACTACTATCCATTGCTGTTTTGATTTCAGTATCAGATGCATCTCGCCAAGCATTGTTATTCTTATTAGATACTTGTTGGCTCGTATAATTATGTATTTGTTTCTTTGCTGCTTTATCTAAAGTTTTATCCAACTTAACTACTTTCTCTTGTGATTTCACATGTTTAAAGAAAATTTGATCAGAAATCATTGAAAAGAAAATAAAAGCAGCAACAACGAATACTATAAGTAGTCCTATTATAGAAATAATAGAGCCCTTTTTGTGCTTAATCATATTCACACCTCTTAGGTCATTGTTGTTAAACTATTCAATTTCATTACGATAATAAAGTTTAACATTATTGATTCGGATTCACAATTTTATATTAGTATTGTTACAAATTCATAAATAAAAAGTAATAAAATTGAAACTTTATATAAAAATAGAGGTCTTACTTGATCATCATTAATAATAGTCCTTTAAACATGCATTTCTATCAACATATATAATGTAGAAATCAGTCTATCAATTGTTTCTATAAACAGTGAAACTAAAGTTCAGAATATCATTTAATGACGATAAGTTACCTCGATTTTATTACAATTAGATTATGATTTTTTATATTCCATCATGATGAAGCTTGCTGCTTGAGAACGATTTTTATAATAATATTGATTTAAATCAATCGTTCCCTCAATTTCCCCATCACGATATTTCATTTCATTCGTAAAGTTATTAATCATTACGAAATCAGAACGATCTCTAATCACATCTAAATCATCATTACGTGCGAAAAAGTGTTCTAAGTTTAAGTGTGCGTAATCCATGTTTACCTCCCTTAATATTTATCAGAATTTATTTATGTCGAATTGTTATTTTACAGTCATTTTCATGTTAAATATTTTAGTTTTATTAAGTCTATGGTTACTATTTAACACCTTATTTGAAAATTACGCAAATGATAATTTTTATAATTTAAGTTAACTTCTATTTATCCGGAAATAACATTTATGTACATAAATAGGAGTTCACAACATGGAATTTGACCTAGCTTACGAAAAATATAACAAAATCATTCATCATTTGTTAAAAAGCTATCAAATCACTTATAATTATGATGAATTTTATCAACTCTTACTTATTAAAATGTGGGAACTCATTTTAGACTATGACAATCAAAAGGCTTCAGTGCTACATACATATCTTTTCGCTCGATTAAAGTATTATTTAATCGATATTTTTAGAAAAGAAAGTTATAGAATGGAAATGATGGGTGCCACCTATACAACAGAATCTTTTCAAGAACCCTCAACTGTCCTCAACGATTTCAATTTACATTTAGAAGATATTACACTTCATCTTAATCCCCAAGAAAAACGCTGGCTATCATTACACCTTCAAGGCTACAAACAATATGAAATTGCACAAATCATGCATTTATCAAAAACAACAATTAAAAGAATAAAAGCCCATACTCGACATAAATGTTTAAGCAAATTTAATTATTTATAAAGGAATGAACATCATGAAATCACTATCTACGTATAATCTCCTCTATTTAAAAACTGCTATCTCGACGAATATAGCTACAGATATTCAATACGCAAATTTTGAAATGACATTACCTATTCCACCTCATAAATTGATAAATTATATTCTCGAACTCAATCACACCTCTTTACAAGTACAAAACGCACGAGCTAAGAGAGTTCTAAACATTAATAAGCTTATCCCTATCTTTATAGATAACGACACGATTTTATTTCCAATTACGCAAAAACGCGCGTCAATAAAGTATTTTATTAACGCACGTAAAATCATAGGTATTCATTCTTCTGTTAATGCTACAATCATTATTTTTGAAAATTCAACAACACTTAATATTGATATACCTTATACCCTAGTCACTAAAAAATGGCAAGAAAGCCTCGCCCTCGGACAAATCATAGAAAAAACTAGCTTCTATTAAACTTCAATTCGAGTAATTTCTTCGTAAACAATGCGGTAGCTATTTTAATCCAATACAGACTTAGAATCATTATTATAATCGCTACCACAATAATGAGCACTACAACAATACTAGATAATGCTACTTTAGGATTTATAAAATAATGCACCGCAGCTAAACTTGTAATTAAACCTAATAAAAATAACCCTAGTAAAACTGCATAAGCCAATACAATCCGAATAAGCAATATGAATATCTTTCCAGAAGACGTTGTTTTCTCCTTGAATACAACGTCCTTTAAATATTGATTAGAGAATTTAATCGGTTTATTAAAATCAACATTTTGATTTTCATCTAAAGCATTTAATTTTTGCTTCAATTGGTCCTTTTCTTTTCTATTTAAGAACCATAATTGTTTCTGAACTTTTTCTGTGAATTTATTTTTGTTCATTTTTTGGAGTTCGCTCCTCAATATTTCTCATTTTCTATAAATCATATATTAATTATAAAAAGGTTTCAATTATCACTTAATTGATTCTACAAATTAAAAAAGCAATCGAGACAGTTAAATTCACACTCGATTGCTTTTCCGTATTTTTATCAAATATTTTAAAGAATAGAAAGTCCTGAACTTTGAATATCTTTCGCAAATCCTTTAACAGTATCCACTGAAAGTTCTTCGATGTCACGTCCTAAGTTAGTGTTAACTTTCTTAACGACGTCAGCAGGACATGTGATGATATCTGCACCGATTTCGTCAGCTTGTATCACATTAATCACTTCACGACAGCTAGCCCAAAGTAATTTTACGCCTTTTTTACTATGTGTCACTTCAACTGATTCTTTCATTAAAGGAAGTGGATCTACCCCTGTATCTGCAATTCTACCTGCAAATACAGATACATAAGTTGGGACACCCTCAGTGACAGCATCTGTAATAGCTTTAACTTGTTCAATTGTATAAACAGCAGTAACGTTTAATCTCACATTGTCCGCAGATAATTTCTTAATTAATGGAAGAGTGGACTCCCCTTTTGTCGTAACAATTGGTATTTTAACGAATACATTATCACCATATTGTTTTAAGATTTCCGCTTCTTTTTCCATTGTTTCTAAATCATCTGCAAAGACTTCAAATGAAATGGATGCATCTGGAATTGCTTTAACCGCTTCTTCAGCAAATGTTTTATAATCTGTAACACCTGCTTTAGCCATTAAACTAGGATTCGTAGTAAATCCATCAACTTGTTTATTAGCGTACGCTGCCTTCATTTCTTCGATGTCTGCGCCATCCGCAAAAACTTCTACATTTAATTTCGCCATTTCGCTATTCCTCCTAAACATTACGCTCAAAACGATAATCTATATGTAAATGAAACTCATATCTATATGTATATTTATAAAGTAAATAGAATTATTGTTATCACGTTGAGTCATAAAAACTTTATATCATATTTATAACATGCGTAAATGATGTAAGCGAATAATTTGCCTAGAAATCGCAGTTTATAAAAAAGTGCATCAAATAAGTTTATTGTTATAAAATGAGTTTTACTATTCTCATCTTCTTAAAATGTGATAGTATATTGTAATGATGTTAATCAAGGAGGCAACTTATGGCACGTTCAAAAAAATACTTTTACTTGAGTTTGCTAATGATTATTATTAGTTTCTTTTTTAATACTAATAATACTTTATTAAGTCATATTTTCAATTCATTTATGAAAATAATGGTTGCTACAACACTAGTAAATATTATTATTTTAATTTTATCTATCATTTTTGCAGATAAATCAATTAAACATTCTAGAGAAAGCACAGATTGGATTAAAGTAGCGAGTAGACTCTTACCGTTAATCATTTTTATTGTTATTATTTTTCATATCCTATCTTCGTTACATACTTTTGGTTTTATTTTTAAATAGTAACGACTTTATAGCTAAATCTAATAGTTATTGTGAAGATAATGACTTTTATGTAAATGGTTAAAAAGATATCAAATTTATATTAAGGTGATTTGCGATGCAATATTTATATGTATTTATTGGTGGTGCGTTTGGCGCACTTTTGCGTTATGACCTCTCAATATTTAATGAAGGATCATCATTACCGATTGGCACATTGATAGCCAACCTTACAGGCGCTTTTTTAATGGGACTGATTGGTACCTTAGCAATTTCTCTATTTCAGAGATATCCACTCGTTAAAAAGGCAATTACCACTGGTTTCCTAGGCGCATTAACTACTTTTTCTACTTTTCAATTTGAACTTGTACATCTATTTGATCAGCAGCATTTTATCATGCTCTTCACTTATGGATTAACAAGTTACATTTTAGGAATTGTACTTTGTTATCTA
>NZ_KV840053.1:53351-60275 GCF_001839105.1 Staphylococcus sp. HMSC62A08
CTATCATGATTGCTATACTTCTTGTTATGCTTGGCGGAGGTATTGGAGCAGTGTTACGTGCACTTGTTACAGATATTTGTAATCGTAAATTTAATTCAACAATCCCAATCGCAACACCTATCGTCAATATCATTGGTAGCTTTTTAATAGGAATTATAATGGGGATTTCAATTTCTCATCATTGGATTTCACCTTTCTTTATTACAGGTGTACTTGGTGGTTTAACTACTTTTTCCACACTTTCAAACGAGCTGGTTCATTTTCTTACACCTAAATTTAAATTAGGTCATTTTATTGGTTATTCATTACTACAATTTTTAATTGGCTTTATCGCTTGTTATCTCGGCTTTCACATTTAATATTAAAAGTAATGCATCGCCCAATTTCCAATCAATGATATGTATTCATTTCGTATGAAACCAATCATATCCATGAAAATTAAGATTAAATACTAAAATAATAGCTCTAAGACAAATTCTGAAATGTTCTATATCTCTTCAAAGTTGGAATGTTACTCAACTTTAAGGAGACAATACATTAACAAAAAAGTCTTAGAGCTTATTTTATACTACCACGTTTTATCGATTTGCACCTATAACGCGCAAATCTCATTAGATATTGGAATCGTCTATAAATTAATGTCCGTTATAATGAGCTGGATGAGGTCCCATTCTTTCATCTTTATTCAATTGATCAATTCTTTCCATTTGAGCATCAGATAATTCAAAGTCAAAGACGTTTAAATTTTCTTCTATACGACTAGGCGTTACAGATTTTGGTATCACCACAACGCCATGTTGTACATTCCATCTTATGATGACCTGTGCAGGTGATTTCCCTATCTCATTAGCAATATCATTAATTGTTTCATCTTCTAAAATTTGCGCATTCATTAATGGTGACCAAGATTCCATTACAATGCTTTGCGCTTCTAAATATTGACGTAACTCTTTTTGAATTAAATAAGGATGAAATTCAACTTGATTAATGACAGGTTTAATAGAAACTTGCGCAAGTAAAGCTTCAAAATTTTCTGGTGTAAAGTTACTTACTCCAATATTTTTAACCTTACTTTCCTTATACAAGTCTTCCATACCTTGCCAAGTATCAATCATGACAGCTTCATTTGTCCCTGGCCAGTGCATTAAGTATAAATCTAAATAATCTAAGCTTAGGCGCTGGATTGAATGATTATAAGCTTGGTCTACATTCGCACGACCATAATCTTCAAGCCACAATTTAGACGTAATAAATAAATCCTCACGATTTAAACCTGTCGATTCTAGCCCCTCTTTAATCCCTTGTCCGACCATTTCTTCATTCCCATATATTCTGGCTGTATCTATACTTCTATATCCACTTTCAATCGCATGCTTAACTGCATCCTTACATTCATCACTGTTCTCAACTCTATAAGTACCTAATCCTACCTTAGGCATTTCCCTTCCATTATAAAATTGAATTGTTTCCATTACGCTCACTCCTTATTAAGCTATGATGTACATGTTACTATCTCCATTTTTTGATGTAAAAAATGTTAACTCACCATGGTTTCTCAATGTCTTTATACCCTTTTCAAACAAAAAAATACAAACGTAAGAAAATCTATTCCTTACGTTTGTATGCTTTAATTAAATGATTCGATTTTATCCATAATTGTTTGTAAATCATCAACATTGTACTGAATACGTCCATGGAAGACAAACTTATTAAAGAATTCATCTAGTTGTTCAGGACCTACAAGCACTTTGACATTCGATGATTGTGCGTAATTAGAAATTGTCACATCGCCTTCATCTTTAGGATTGAAGTATAAAATTGATGTTGGCGTATATTTCGTATTTAACTCACTTTGTAAATCACCCGCGAGTGTTTGAATTTGTTGAATCTTTTCAGAGTAATTCACAAATGACAATGATTTTTGATCCTCATTTTGATCTAAAACTAATGTTTGTGGACTTGATTGATCTAAATCAAGTGTTTGGAACACTTGTGACATGGTTGGCAACTCTTTGAATTGAGCGCCACTAATACCATTATATACATGCCCTTTCAATAGTTGAGAATCAATAATATATAATCCAGTTCTAGTTAATACTAAATGACTGATACGCTCTATATTGTTAAATTCATTACTTGGTAAAAAGATATTCGCCATGATGTGCATATCTTCGGGACGAATTCTTTTCTCATTGACAAGTCGTTCACGAATGCCTATTAATCTCATATCTGTAACGTATTCACTATGATTCTTAGAAAATAGCTTTAATGCATCAATTTCTCTATCTTTACTATTTACTGTCGCATCAAAATCTTCTTTTTGTTTAGTGACAGCCTTTTTATTTTCTACTCTTTCTTTTTCTAAGGCTTCTTCATGAGATTCTTTCAAATGTTGCTCTTTTTCTTTATATTGGGCTTCTGTTTGATTTTTAATTTTCTTTTTACTGCTAATTGCAACTAAAAAGAGAATAAAGAAAAGAATTGCCACAACAATTGCAACGATTAAGCCTATAACTATCGGTGAAGATAAACTCATCACAACAACGCTCCTTTAACCATTTCAATAACTTTCATTATAATAGAAAACACTCAATTTATCGACATTTAATTGATATTTCCTTTCACTCAATTGAAAGCAATGGTTATGCTTCAACCGCATCTTTAAGTAAATTCACTTTGTCTAACTTTTCCCAAGGTAGTAAAACATCTGTACGACCAAAATGACCATAAGCAGCAGTTTGTTTATAAATAGGTTGTTTTAAATCTAACATTTTAATAATTCCTGCTGGTCTTAAATCGAAGTGATTTCTAACTGCCTCTACTAATTCAGCTTCTGAAACTTTACCTGTACCAAACGTATCAATAGAAATTGACACAGGTTCTGCAACACCAATGGCATACGCTAATTGTACTTCACATTGATCAGCTAATTCTGCAGCTACAATGTTCTTAGCTACGTATCTAGCAGCATATGCAGCAGAACGGTCTACTTTTGTAGGATCTTTTCCACTGAAGCAACCTTTTCCGTGGCGAGCATAACCACCATACGTATCAACAATGATTTTACGACCTGTTAAACCGGCATCACCTTGTGGTCCACCAATCACAAATCGTCCAGTAGGATTAATAAAGAATTTCGTTTCTTCATCTAATAGATCTTCAGAGACTGTTGGATAAATGACATGCTTTTTAATATCCGCTTCAATTTGTTCAAGTTCTGTATCTTCTGCATGTTGAGTAGATACAACGATGGTATCAATACGTTTAGGTTGATCATTCTCATCATATTCTACAGTTACTTGAACTTTACCATCAGGACGTAAGTAATTTAAAATTTCATCTTTACGCACATCTGATAAGCGTTTAGCAAGTTGATGTGATAAGAAGATTGGAAGTGGCATGTAGGTATCCGTTTCATTTGTAGCGTAACCGAACATCAAACCTTGATCTCCTGCACCCATAGCTTCTATTTCTTCTTCAGAAATTTCATTACGATATTCTAGCGCTTTGTCTACACCTTGTGCGATATCTGGAGATTGCTCATCAATTGCTGTTAATACAGCCATTGTTTGGTAATCGTATCCATATTTAGCTCTTGTGTAGCCAATATTTTTAATTGTTTCGCGAACTACTTTTGGAATATCTACGTATGTAGAAGTTGAAATTTCACCAGAAATAAGTGCCATACCTGTGGTTACTGTTGTCTCACATGCAACACGTGCATTAGGATCATCTTTAAGGATTTCATCAAGAATGGCATCAGATACTTGGTCTGCAATCTTATCGGGATGACCTTCAGTAACTGATTCTGAAGTAAATAATCGTTTATTATAAGTCATGTTTTGCTCCTTTATATATTGATTACGAAAATTCTCTTTTATGTGTGAGCTAAATAAAAGAGCCTTCTACACTATCAAGATAGAGAGAAGGCTCTTAAACGTCCATTCGCTCTTATCGTTCAGACGATATATGTCTGCAAACGGTTTGGCACCTTTCTTTACTAAAAAGAGGTTGCTGGGTTTCGTTGGGTCCATGTCCCTCCACCACTCAGGATAAGAGAATCCGTTAAAATTAATACTACCGAATTCATAGTTTAATGTCAATTTATGATTTCGCTCTATAGCTTATATTTACTGTGGATTAATCATTGTGTTGTGTTATACTATTTAAATGTAAAGGCTTACATAACTACTATTGCTTTGGAGGGATTGAGTATGTCAGTAGACACATACACAGAAACAATTAAAATTAAAAATTTACTAGAAAAACCATCAACTCAGTTTCAACTCTCAACAACTCAACTTTACAACAAGATTTTAAACAACAATGAAGGACAATTAACTGAATTAGGTGCAGTTAACGCAAGTACGGGGAAATATACTGGCCGTTCACCTAAAGATAAATTCATCGTAACTGAACCTTCATATAGAGATAATGTCAATTGGGGAGACATCAACCAACCGATTGATGAAGAAACATTTTTAAAACTTTACAATAAAGTTTTAGATTATTTGGGTAAGAAAGATGAACTCTATGTATTTAACGGTTATGCGGGAAGTGATAAAGATTCACGTTTAAAGCTAACAGTCATCAACGAATTAGCGTGGCATAACTTATTTGCACATAATATGTTTATTCGTCCAGATTCAAAAGAGGAAGCTAAGAATATCAAACCTAACTTCACAATTGTTTCTGCCCCACACTTTAAAGCAGACCCAGAAGTAGATGGGACTAAATCAGAGACATTTGTCATCATTTCATTCAAACATAAAGTGATTTTAATCGGCGGTACTGAATACGCTGGCGAAATGAAAAAAGGTATCTTCTCAGTAATGAACTACCTATTACCAATGCAAGATATTATGAGTATGCATTGCTCAGCAAATGTTGGAGAAAAAGGTGATGTTGCTTTATTCTTCGGTCTTTCAGGTACAGGTAAAACAACGCTCTCTGCTGATGCAGAACGTAAATTAATTGGGGATGATGAACACGGTTGGAATAAAAATGGCGTGTTCAATATTGAAGGCGGATGTTATGCCAAAGCCATTAACCTCTCTAAAGAAAAAGAACCACAAATTTATAATGCAATTGAATACGGTACTATTTTAGAAAATACAGTCGTTAAAGAAGATGGTACAGTAGATTTTGATGATAATAAATTTACTGAAAATACACGTGCCGCTTACCCTATTGAACATATTGATAATATCGTTCTACCTTCTAAAGCAGCACATCCAAATACAATTATTTTCTTAACTGCTGATGCCTTTGGTGTCATTCCTCCAATTTCTAAATTGACCAAAGATCAAGCAATGTATCATTTCTTAAGTGGTTTCACATCTAAATTAGCTGGTACTGAACGCGGTGTCACTGAACCGGAACCTTCATTCTCAACTTGTTTCGGCGCACCTTTCTTACCATTAAATCCAACAGTTTACGCTGATTTACTCGGTGAACTTATCGACAAACATAACGTAGATGTTTATTTAGTTAACACTGGTTGGACTGGCGGAAAATACGGTGTAGGCCGTCGTATTAGCTTGCATTATACTCGTCAAATGGTGAACCAAGCAATTTCAGGTCAATTAAAAGACGTCGAATACAAAAAAGATGATACATTCGGTTTAAATATTCCAGTTGAAATTAAAGATGTTCCTAAAACAATCTTAGATCCAGGCAATGCTTGGAGCGATGCGAATAAATATCACGAACAAGCTCAAGACTTAATTAACCGTTTTGAAGAAAACTTCAAAAAATTCGGTTCTGAAGTTGAACATATTGCAGAAAAAGGCGCTTTTAATAAATAAAATTGACAGAATTGAAAAAGGTAGAAAGCACGCAATTCGAGCTTTCTACCTTTTTTCAATTTATTTACCTAATGTTTGCTAACAGTTTTTACGTTTATGATTTTCTATATTTTCCATCCATTGACGCACTTTATTCAGTGTCTCTTTCATAGCTGGTGGTCTTGGCACATGACCTTCGTTAAGTTGATAGAACGTCTCGTAATATGATCCTTTGGCTTGTAGTTTTTCCTCTAAATCATATGCTTGATGAATACCAACTTGCCAGTCCTTTCCACCATGAATAATGAGTATAGGAGGACTGTGTGCATCAATATTTTTTAATGCATCTCTTTTATTATAAGCGTCTACATCTTTCTTAGGATGACCCACCATTCGACGTAGCATTCCTCTTAAATCCACTCGCTCTTCATACATTAGGTGAATATCAGATACACCGCCCCAAATAATATAGCTATCTACAGGTAAATCTTGAAACGTTAATAATCCTTGAAGCCCACCACGAGAAAATCCAATCATATGAACATGCGCCTTAGGATATTGATGATGTAATAATCTTATCAATTGTGTTACATCATTTAAATCTCCACGATAGAATTCATCCTTACCTTCACTGCCATTGTTACCGCGATAATAAGGCCCAACAACCAATGTATGCGCATCTGCAAACTGCATTAACCTTGCTGCTCTGACACGCCCTACTTGTCCCTTTCCGCCTCTAAGATAAACGACAATTCGATCTACAGATTGATATGGTGTCATCATCAATGCTTTAACATTTAAATGGTCTACTTGATAAGTAACTTCCTCAAATCGATGTGTATGAGCGTCTATAGGCATTTTCTTAATTTTTGTAAAATCCAAGCGCTCTCACCCTTTCAATACATTTTAAAATTGTCGCATCTTGCACTAGAAAACTTTGTTTCTCATGGGGTATATCAGTTACATTTTCAAAAAGAGAAGGACCGTTCGTCTCGTAATAAGTATGATGGGCTTCAAAATGACTCACTTCTATGAAAAAGACATCCTTTAAAAATAATTCATCATCATTTGTTGTCACTTCGTATTGTGCAAAGTAATAACAACTTCGAGCAATTGCTCCTGTTTCTTCATACAATTC
>NZ_KV840053.1:60375-64502 GCF_001839105.1 Staphylococcus sp. HMSC62A08
TGTTTCTTCATACAATTCTCTTAAAACTGCTTCTGAAGGCGTTTCACCTTTCTCTACTTTACCTCCCGGAAATTCAATGCCTCGGATTTTATGTTGTGTAAATAATAACTGATCGTTATACACTGGAATGCTAAGCACGTGATTTCCGTTTGGTACATTTGTATGATTCTTATAAGTAAGCGTTACTTCTCTATTATCTTTATCACGAAACTTCACATTCCACACATCCCCTCATACTATGTTAAACTAAATTTATTAAATTAATTGTTGGAGGCGTAATTTCGATGATGAAAAAATTATTTCTAGCGATGGTAGTGTTTTATCAGCGCTTTATATCGCCATTGACACCACCGACCTGTCGATTTTATCCAACATGTTCAGAATATACTAGAGAAGCAATTCAATATCATGGTGCATTTAAAGGCCTTTATCTAGGCATCAGACGTATACTTAAATGTCATCCATTTCATAAAGGCGGCTTTGATCCCGTACCTTTAAAGAAAGAGAAACATTCATCTACCGAACATAAACATTAAAGTGGCTTTAATTTCGATAGCTCAACTTTAGGGGGAGTGAATTCAATCATTCCCTCTTTTAATATGCCTGAATCTTTGACTAAATCTTCTTTAAAGTAATACCCTGAAGGCGTTATATCTCCAGGATAATTCCCCTCTTTAGCTAACATCGCTGTAAAATACCGACTTAATCCAAACTCATACATGCCTCCCACGACGAATTGAATTCCTTTCGCCTTTAATATCTTCATTGCTTCGATGACTTTATCGATACCACCCAATCTAAATGGCTTCAGTACGACCACTTTAACTGGGTATTGATTGACGATGGATACAATGTGCTTGATAGATGTTGCTTTTTCATCAATTGCAATAGAAGGATAATGACTAGCATTCAATTCATTTAATGTATCCAACGACTTAAACGGTTCTTCAATATACAGAATATCTTCCGATTCTAGATCTGTTATTTCTGAAAATGAATCAACTGTTAGCGATTCATTAGCATCAATTGCAATACCACACTCGAAATCAAGTTGACGTATACGTTTTAAATCTTCAGCTAATTGAGAAGACCATTTAAGTTTAATTCGCTTCGGCTTAGTTCGAGATAACGTTAACAATTGCGAGTTGGATAAACCGCTTACTGTTGCACCATATTCAACTGAAAAAGAAGGTAGTGTGTGATACATCTGATACACTGCCATAACAACAGTTGCACGTGTCGCTGGCATAGAATCCAATTCGCTTAAATAAGGTAACCATGATTCAAAAGATGTATATACCTTTCCAATAATTTGCGATTTCCAAGTATTGATTGTTTCGATTACTCTCTCGATGGTTTCATTATCATACCAATTCGTGGCAAATGCATTACACTCTCCATAATAAGATTGATCATCATGCGTTAGTATTTCGATAATTAAACTTTTACGTTCGTTTAGCTTAATTTTCGGCGTAATCATTGGAGATTGAAAGGGTTCTTCATATTCAAAGAGATTGATAGCTTTAATTTTCATATTTTATACCTTCATTTGTAACTTTATTTCGCTGTAATTTCCCCGTTGATGTATAAGGTAACGTCTCTACTTGATAAAACGCTTTAGGTACTTTATATTTGGCTAAATTTTGTTGAAAATAATCAACTAATTCGCTCTTGTTAATTTCATTTTCAGCAGTAAAATAAAGCACTGGAACTTGACCCCACGTCTCATCAGAAACGCCAATACAAACTGCATCAGAAATATCGTTAAATTGCTTAGCGACAGTTTCAATTTGATAAGGGTAAATATTCTCTCCACCACTGATAATTAAATCTTTACGGCGATCATATACCATGACAAAGCCTTCATTATCTATTTCTGCAATATCTCCAGTTTTAAAGAAACCATCTTCAAACGTATCAGTCAAATGCTCAGGATATAAATAACCATTCATAACATTCTCCCCTTTTATAAGGAGTTCTCCGTGACCTAAATGATTCGGATTTTTAATTTTAACTTTTACATTATCACTAGGTTTACCTACAGTATCATATCTTTGAGATAACATCTCAGGCGATGCCGTAAGAAACTGGGAACATGTTTCCGTCATTCCAAATGAGTTATAAATAGGTAATTGGTATTCCAGAGCTTGATCGATAAGATGAGATGAAAGCTTCGCACCACCAAGCAAAATCTTTTCTATTGAATAAGGTTGAGTCAATCCAGCATCCATTAACCACTTTAATGTTTGTGGTACTAATGAGACGTGCGTGATGTCTTCATTAATAATGATATTAAGCATTTTTTCAGTTTTAAATTTTTCAACTATTCGTACTGTGAAACCTTCAATAACTGATCTTAATATGACACTAAGTCCAGAGATATGATAAATAGGCAGCACTGATAACCATTTCGTATCTTGGTCATAACCTAAACTTTGTTTGCATCCTGTCGCACTTGCGAAGTGATTATGAAAGGTTTGAGGTACAGCTTTCTGAGGACCAGTTGTACCGGAAGTAAACATAATAGATGCAATATCATTCATATTAAATTGACTGGACTCAATGTTTTGAGCCTTTAATTTATTAATTGCATCGATATCATAAAGGTTAAAATTGTCTAATTCGAGAGGAATCGTATGTAAGATCGTATCGACATTAACAGAATGCATTTGATTGATGATTTCCTGTTCTGTTAATCGTGTGTTAATCATCGCAATTTCAACACGCGCAAGCCAGCATGCGTGAATCAGTATGATAGAATCTAAATCATTCTTAATATATAGCCCTACTCTATTTTGTCGAAGTGATGTCATACATTGCGCTAATTGATAAGCTTGCGTATACAATTCTTCAAATGTAAGCGATTGGTCATCTGTCATTATCGCTATTTTATCTTTATTAATATGAGATTGTTCTTTTAACCAAAAATCCACACGACATTCCTCCAAAAATAAATACAATGTATATTATAACGATTCAGAACATATTTATCAGTACTTTAGCTTGAAATTGTGATTGAAGAAATGAAGATGATGAGGATTTATATGTAGTCAAATATGTATTTTGAAAAGTGGGATTCACGTTTATCTAGTTATTAAGGGTGCTGAAAAGTAAATAGTTTAAATTTAGTGAACACCACTCACTAAATCTTTATAAATGTTATATTATGAAGTAAAGTTAACTATGTTAAATTAATATATATAAATAAGAATAACTAAAAATGGTTAATTAAATTCGTTTCATTAAAAAATCAAAATAAGTTTAGACAGATAAAAGGAGGAACTTAATATGGCAACGATGATAATGATCTTTCTTTTTGTTTACTCAATTGTCATCACACTTATGTACTTTAAAACAGATAAGAAATAATGGCGTCCCCCTCCGTTCATTACTTACAATTTCAGTTAGTATATGCTAAACTATCTATGTCGGATGACATTAAAAAGCATCTCCTCAACTTGATTAATTTTGGTTGGCTGACCACAATTAATTTTAGCTTGAGGAGATGCTTTTTTATAAACCTAGAATCATTCTGAACCGTACACGTAACGTATAACATAGTTCACATAAAAATAACGCTTATAATGAAATCAATCACTATAAGCGTCCTTACGGAGAGTGAGGGATTCGAACCCTCGAGACGCTTGTGGCGCCTACACACTTTCCAGGCGTGCTCCTTCGGCCAGCTCGGACAACTCTCCACTATTAGATTTTAATCAAGATATAAAAAAACAGAAGCGATATTTCACTTCTGTTTGTATGGCTCCTACGGGACTCGAACCCGTGTTACCGCCGTGAAAGGGCGGTGTCTTAACCACTTGACCAAGGAGCCATGGCTCCACAGGTAGGATTCGAACCTACGACCGATCGGTTAACAGCCGATAGCTCTACCACTGAGCTACTGTGGATTAATAAAAAATGGAGCGGGTGATGGGAATCGAACCCACAACATCAGCTTGGAAGGCTGAGGTTTTGCCATTAAACTACACCCGCACTGTGTAATACGATTATGGGGCGGTTGAAGGGAATCGAACCCTCGAATGTCGGAACCACAATCCGATGCGTTAACCACTTCGCCACAACCGCCAAAAATAGCGAATGGTTCAGGACAGAGTCGAACTGCCGAC
>NZ_KV840054.1:0-28338 GCF_001839105.1 Staphylococcus sp. HMSC62A08
TTAGCTAATAAGAATCCAACTGTGAGCTCACCTGTTCCTACTAAATTAACTTGTCTATCAAGTTGTTCTTCTGTGACATTTTCTCCAATTGCTACTACACGTTTGTTTAACCCCTCAAGCAATTGAATAGATACTTCAATTGGTAATTTCGAATCTGCCAAATCTACCCATTGATTTTGATCAAACTCAGGTGCTGACGGATTTTCTTCAGTTAACGCTAATTTCAAACGGCTGAATAACTGTAACTGAGAATCTGCAATATGATGGACAAGTTGTCTCACCGTCCAACTACCCTCACGATATCTTTTCTTCAACTCTTCCTCTGAAATTCCATTAACGACGTTTTTGAGTTGGTCAATATATCTTTCTACCTCACTCATCCATCGTTTCACGTCGACTAAACTCACTTGGTTAGGTAATTCCAATTCTCCTATAGGAAATCTTACATCCATTTTATCCACCCCCACATTTTATTTAGAAACGTAATCTACATATCTCCAATTGATAAATATTTCGTTTCAAGGTATGGTTCTATACCTTCGATGCCACCTTCTCGACCGTAACCACTTTGTTTCATGCCACCAAATGGTGCGTGTGCAGCTGATGGTCCTCCATCATTCCAACCAATAACGCCATAATCTAAAGATTCGTATAAGTGGAATCCTGTATGATAATCGTTAGTGAAGAAATAGGCTGCGAGTCCAAATTCAGTGTCATTCGCCATTTGAATCGCATCTTCTAAATCTGAATATGTCATTACTGGTGCAATAGGGCCAAATGTTTCTTCATGCATTGCTTTCATTTCTTGGTTAGCATTTGAAATAACTACAGGTTTTAAGAAATTACCACCTAATTCTTGAATGTCTGATAATGAACGCGATAATTGGCCACCCTTATCTTCTGCGTCTTTAATCTGGTCAATTACTTTATTAACACCTTCTTGATTAATAAGTGGACCCACAACGACATCCTCATCCATGCCGTTACCTACTTTCAATGCATGAACTTTTTCTGTTAACTTTTCAATATACTCTTGTTCAATTGATTCGTGAACATAAATTCTATTTGCGCAAATACAAGTTTGGCCTGCGTTACGGAATTTAGTAGCAATCGTTTGATCAACCGCTAAATCCACATTCGCATCTTCATGTACGATTAGAGGTGCTAAACCACCTAATTCCATCGTCACATTTTTAACAGCTTGAGATGCCTGCTCAATTAATTTTTTACCAACTTGAGTTGAACCAGTAAATGTAACTTTTTGAATGATTGGACTCTCATTAAAGATTTCTCCAGCATTTTTACCGGATAAAATCACATATTGAATCGCATCTTCTGGAATACCCGCTTCATGTGCTAATTCAACTAATCGAATTGTCGTTAGAGGTGTTTGCGTTGCTGGTTTACAAACAATCGTGCAACCTGCGGCTAAAGCAGGCGCCATTTTACGTGTAATCATTGCTGCTGGGAAATTCCAAGGTGTAATTGCACCTACAACACCTACTGGAAATTGCTGTACAATAATCTTTTTAGATGATGAATTGGCAGGAATTGTACGACCATAGATACGTTTTGCTTCTTCTGCATACCATTTTATATAAGAATTAGCATAATCGACCTCGCCTTGTGCTTCTTTATAAGGTTTGCCACCTTCTTGTGTAATCAGTTTTGCTAATTCATTTTTATGTTCATCAACTAAACGTGCCCATTCAAATAACTTTGCTGAACGTTCATGTGCATCCACTTGTTTCCATGATTGAAATGCTTCATGTGCGCGTTCAATTTGACGATGTGCGGTTTGTTCGTCAGTATATTCTAAAATCTTAATCACTTCATTTGTTGCTGGATTCAAAACATCTAATTTTGTCATTTAAATCCACCCCTTTGGTAATATTTTACACTTCCGATTGTATACTACTCTATCTTTATTCGCTAACTTTTAAGATGGATTGGCATCCTTCACCTTTCGTACAAGCATTTCGATGTCTTCAATATTCACTTTACCAATTAACTTTCTATAATCACTCATTAACGTTTGTATGATATTGTTACCCTTTTCCGTTAAATAAATATATGTCGCACGTTGATCTTCTTTACTCATATCCTTACAAATGAATGCTTTCTTTGGAGATCTCAGTCGGTCTATAAGACGAGACATAGCACTCTGACTCAATTTCACTTCTTTAATTAAGTCATTAATTTTATATTTCTTATCTTTCGCCTTATATAACTCATAAAGCACATAGAATTCTCTTAAACTTATGCCATAGTTCTGTTTAAAATTACGTTCAATCATATCTTCTATATATCTGAAATATTCTGTAACCTCAATCCATTCATCTATACCATTCTGTTGTGTCATTCTTGCACCTCCTCAGCTGACTTATTCTCACTTATTATTATACATTGATGCTCGTTTTGTAGAAATATACAGCATTTATTTCTGTTTTTGAAAATGAATTATGAGATTATGTTTATTTAATATCATAAAATGACTCATGCGATGAATTGAAGTTAATGATAAAATATATAGCGGTTTGTTAGCATTTTACATATAAAAATTTAGCAAAATAAAAAGGGAGTATATTCATGAATAAAACAGTGCATATTATCGGTGCAGGTTTAAGTGGTCTTGTAGCGGCTACGGAACTGCTTAAGAAAGGGTTCCACGTTACTTTAATCGATCAAGAACCTAGACAAGCGATTGGAGGACAGGCATACTGGTCGTTTGGAGGCCTATTCTTAGTTAATTCGAAGGTACAACGTCGATATGGTGTTAAAGATTCATATGATTTAGCACTTAATGACTGGATGGGATCTGCACAATTTGACCGCCTCGATGGAGAGGATTATTGGGCAGAACAATGGGCAAAGGCCTACGTCAAATTTGCCACTTATGAAAAGGAAGATTACTTACATCGTATGGGTATCAAACTAACACCAATTCTTGGATGGGCTGAACGTGGTGGATCATCTGCATCAGGTCATGGTAATTCAGTACCTCGTTTCCATATTACATGGGGAACTGGTCCTGGACTTGTCGAACCATTTACGAATTATGTTTTACAACAAGAGCAAGCTGGTCGTGTGACTTATTTACCAAGACATCAAGTTACAGCAATCGACATTGAAGATAATCAAGTGCGACATATCTCAGGAAACATTCTAGAAGAAAGCGATGTAGAACGTGGCGCGCCCTCTTCTCGTAAAGTCATTGATACATTCTCATATGATGTAGAGAATCTTGTTATCACATCAGGTGGTATCGGAGCTAATATAGAACTGATTAAGAAGTATTGGCCGAAACGTCTTGGCAACGCGCCTCAACATATGATTCAAGGCGTGCCGGATTCAACTGATGGCCGTTTAATCGGTATTTCTGAAAATGCCGGTGTCAATATTGTAAATAAAGACCGCATGTGGCATTATACGGAAGGCGTTAAGAACTATAGCCCTATATGGAAGCAGCATGGTATACGTATTATTCCAGGCCCTTCTTCAATGTGGTTTGATGCTGAAGGTCATCGTATGAAGGCACCTGATTATCCTGGATTCGACACATTACACACGTTAGAAACAATTATGAAAACAGGATATGATTATTCTTGGTTTATCTTAACAGAAGACATCATTAAGAAAGAGTTTGTATTATCAGGTTCTGAACAAAACCCAGATTTAACGAATAAAGACATTCAATTATTAATTAAAGAACGTTTAAGTAAACAAGCTACCTCTCCAGTCAACGCATTTGTAGAAAAGGGTGAAGACTTTGTTGTCGCTGATGATTTAGGCACTTTAGTTAAGAAAATGAATGCACTTGTTAACGATCATTTATTAAATTACGATGAGATTAAAGCAGAAATTAAATCTCGTGACTTACAAATTACAAATGCATTTAGCAAAGATCCTCAGATTGCATTTATTCATAATGCAAGACAATTTTTAGGAGATAAGATTGTAAGAACGGCAAAACCTCAACCATTCTTAAGTAATATGAGTGGTAAATTGATTGCTGTGAAACTCAATATCATCAGTCGTAAAACACTTGGTGGTATTCAAACTGATTTAGATGGTCGTGCCATGAATCAACAGAGTAAACCTATTCAAGGTTTATATGCTGCTGGAGAAGCTTCAGGCTTTGGTGGTGGCGGTCTTCATGGATATCGCGCACTTGAAGGTACGTTTTTAGGTGGCTGTATCTTTAGTGGTATTCGAGTTGCAGAAGGTATAGATAAATATAATCAATAAGTCATTTCTTATAGAGTGGTTACTCATATTTTTGATATGGGTAGCCATTTTTTTGAAGGTTGAAAAGGATTCTCTATTTTTATACACTACTTTATATTTATTTTATGATATTATTTTTATAATAATTGAAGATTGGAGTGTAAATGATGCCAAGAGATTCTTTAAAGCCATTTCGTAATCGCCTCGTGACTGTTTCAGGTCAAGTCGTACTTATGCATCATGGAGGTCGCTACGGCAGATACCCTTTTCACAATAATACAAGAATGTTACTTAGAGATTTAATGATTGAAGGACAACCCATTGATCATATTTGGCTCAAAGTTCCTCAAAGATACTACAATAAAAGAAGGCGTATCATAAATCAGCGTGTTAAGTTTAAAGCTAAAATTGTGCCTTATGTTAAAAAAGGTATGCATGGCTTTATTCAAGAATATGGATTACAAAAACGGAGTGGCTTCACTATTATTAATGGAAATCACGAAGAGATACTTGACCATGAAGAGAAATATTTCGATGAAGAGCTTAC
Source organism: Staphylococcus sp. HMSC62A08 (assembly GCF_001839105.1). Lineage (NCBI taxonomy): Bacteria > Bacillati > Bacillota > Bacilli > Caryophanales > Staphylococcaceae > Staphylococcus > Staphylococcus sp. HMSC62A08. The sequence continues at coordinate 4,775 of NZ_KV840054.1, forward strand.
CGTAGAATTCTTCTTAAAAGAACCATAGAAAGCGTATTGTTACCCTCACTTATTGATGAGTGAGCTCACAATACGCTTATTTTTATAACTATTTAACTTTTATCGTAATGTTTTAAGAACGTTCACTACGAATGTGTAGCCCTCGATATCTATTTATTGTACCAATTAATTCTTGTTTGCGTGGTAAAGCTAAATTACCTGGATGACCTTGATGATGTGAAATCACTTCTAGTCCTTCTTGTTCAATACGTTGATATAAGCGATCTGTTGCTTGAGCAAGCGTAACATCATTGTTGAGTATTTCATTTTTAAGATAATCTAACATCATCGCTAAACTGTTCGTCTGGCTATCGTCCACAAGTTGCTCTAAACCAGAAATTTGAATAGGTACCTTACCATATGTCACTGTATGAAGCCCTTTAGCTTTGAATCGGTCATCTTTCCCTTTCTTATTGAAGCTAGATTTAAGAGGGGCTCTAGACGGAATGCTACCAAAGTCTGCATGTGATTGATCGATTCTCTCATAACCCGCGGATTGTGCAATGTCCTTCGCTTCAGTTGTGACATCTTTTAAATGATATTCATCCATCATTAGAACTTGGTCAGCCACATCAAAGTAGTCTCCAGAACCCCCAACAATAAGGATTGTAGATACGTCATGATGGTCATATAATGGTTTCACTCTATTTGAAAATGGTGTAATCGGTTCTTTCTCAGGCGCAATCAATCTTTGCATGCGTCCATCACGAATCATAAAGTTTGTTGCAGACGTATCTTCATCAATCAGTAAGAGCGATGTTTGTGCTTCTAAAGCTTCCATTACATTCGCTGCTTGAGACGTACTACCACTCGCATTTTCCGTTGAAAATTCTGTCGTGTCTTTCTTACCAGGCAGATGATCGATAAACGGTTGAATATTAACCTTCTCAATACTTCTACCGTCTTCGGCTCGAATCTTCATTGCGTCATGTTGCGTAATCACATACTCTCTTCCATCTCCAGCAATATGATTATAGACACCGCGCTCTAATGCCTCAAGCAATGTTGATTTACCATGGTAACCGCCACCTACAATTAAAGTAATACCTTTGGGAATTCCCATACCTTTGATGGATTTTCCACTTGGTAAGTCTAATTGGATTTCAAACTTTTCAGGGCTTTGAAACTTAATGGCATGTGTCATAGGACGGTCAGATACACCACTTTGTCGAGGTAAAATGGCATCATTCGCAACAAATGACACTAGGCCTCTTTGAACTAATTCATTTCGTATAAACATTTGGTCTATCATCAATTTAACTTGATTGTGAAGTTTTGTTTGATCAAGATGCTCATAACGTAGTGCTTGGTTCACAATTTCAGGTAGTATATCGATAAGTGTGTGTGCTGCAGCTTTACCAAGAATTTTCCGACCAGCTGCAGGTAGTCCCACTTCAATTCGAGCTTCAATATCTTTATCATTGATGACTACAGATGTACGTTCTAACATCTCTTGTCCACAACGATCGATAAATAGTTTCCCTGACTTTTTAGACTTTTGCGTTGCTACTTGAATATGTTGATGCATAGATCTTGTTAAGAAGTCACTGACTGCAAGTCGTTTATATTTATCATTCAATAAATCATCTGGTATCCCCGTCGTATTTCTATCCATAATGACTCTCATTTTAGAAGGCGGCGCAAACGGATCGACTTGTACATGGTCGATTGCAAGTCTAAATTGGTCAAATTCGTACATTCCTTTCGTACGTTTGTATGCACCGTACTTTTGACCGTCTAATGATTTTAATGTGTGTTCAAGTGCTTGAGCACTTTTCATGTCATACACCTCCGTTCTTAATTTTCGTAACTTACATTTTTTACCCTGAAAATGAAACCCATTAAACGTATGCGATTCGCTTAAAAATAATTATGCGCATACACTTAAAAATAAAAAACACTCCAAGTTCTCAACATTATATTGAAAACCGGAGTGTGAAATTTATATATTATTCAGTTTTAGCACCTGTACGTTCACGTAAGTCATATTCAATTTCTTCAAGACTACGTCCACGTGTTTCAGGTAAGAATTTAATAACAAATAACATGGCAAGTACACCAATCACAGCAAAGATTAAGAATACCCATTCTGTACTTAATGCATCACTTAAAATTGGGAATAATAATGACACAATCAATGTACCAATATTAAGTACTAACGCAGAGATACCTGTTGCCGCACCACGTGCACGCATTGGGAATAACTCTGGTAACATAACCCATAATACAGGACCCCATGAAATACCAAAGAAGACAATAAATAATGATAAGCATAAGATAATAATCCAAGCTGAAGATGCAATACCAATTGTCCAAATTAATACAGCCATGATGATTAAAGAAGCAATCATCCCAATATTACCCATAACTAATAACTTCTTACGATCGACTCTATCCACTACAAATAGTGCAATAATTGTAACAAGTACATTGACCACACCAATACCTACTGAACCTAAGATAGAGGCTGCTTCGCCTAAACCTGCTTTAGCAAAAATAGTTGATGAATAGAATATCACTGCATTGATACCAATAAATTGTTGGAATATCGCAAAGATACAACCAACGATTAATGTTCGACCTAACCATGGTGACTTAATGACTGTCCATGTAGATTCAGCAATTGCTGAGATTTCTCTCATTTCTTTAATTTCTTTTTCGATTTCACTATCGTCGTATGTAATTTTCATTACTTTACGCGCCGCTTCTTCGCTTCTATTTTCAAGGAGCCATCTTGGACTTTCAGGCATGAAGTATATACCAATCAATAGAATAACTGATGGTACTACTGCAAGACCTAACATCCAACGCCAACCTTCGATACTCGCAAAACCATAGTTAACAAGGTATGCCGCTAAGATACCAATTGTGATCATTAATTGGTTTAATGAACCTAGAGAACCACGGTATTCCGTAGGTGCCATTTCAGATAGATATACAGGCACGGTAGACATTGAACCACCGACAGCTAGTCCAATAATTAATCGACCAATAATCAATAATGCCAGGTTAGTCGAGAAGGCAAGTGTTAATGCGCCAATAATGAATACGACAGCGATTAACATGACAAGACGGCGACGTCCAAGTTTATCAGCTAACGGTCCACTGCTTCCCGCCCCAATAATTGCACCAATTAACATAGAAGATACAACAATACCTTCCGTTGTACTGTTAAGTGGTATGTCTTTATGTATAAATAATAATGCACCGGAGATTACACCATTGTCATAACCGTAGAGTAAGCCTCCTAATGCTCCCAATATAAAAATCAAATATTTATTTACCTTCATGTAAATCATTCCCTTTTTTAAAAACTAAAACAATTATACGCCTAAAATGAAAGCGTTTCAATTTCTATTTTATTAAAATCGAATTACATGTTACTTTTTGCACTTATTTTTTGGTTAATCATTTTCCATTTGTATGTAAGTAACAAAAATAACACGCCGAGTATTGAAATATAATTCAATTCTCGACGTGTCTACATTTTATTTATCTGTTACTTTCTCGTTTTGAACTATTTCTTTCATCATGCTATCCCAGAAGTCTCTTAAATCGTCTACTGAAATACGCACTTCTGAACTATCTGAACCTACAAAATCACCGTGGTCCCAACCGTGTTTAACCGGCATAACTTGCCATACACCCTTTTTAATCTCTTTTGTTGCAGGTACAAAGGCTTGGTTAAATGGATGTTGTGCTGAAATGACAGACACCAATCCATCGTTGACTCTCCATTCTTTTTCTGGCGCTTTACCAATCACATTTGCTGTTACAAGATAAGAGAATTTGATATTAATATCTGCCTTTTGTCTACCATCTAATGTCGGACGCGTTGATTCTCCTGTGTATGTTTTATACACAATATTTGGATTAAGTGATGTATGTTGATTTAACTTACTCGTACCTTCGCGACTTAAATCGTAAAATGCATTATCTTTCGTTTTCCAAATCTTACTTGTGTTGTTAACGCGTTTCACATATTGCGCGTGCGTTTCACCGTCTCTTTGAGCAAGGCCCCATTGTTTTAAACCTAAATCAACTCTTGAAAGCTTATGCCCTTGAAATCTTGCATAGTCATAAGCAAGTTGACGGATAAATGGTTCATTCCCTACATCAGCAGCATGCGTACCATTATGTGGCGCAGCTAGAGTGGTAATTGAAGAAATCATATTATCCTGTCCGCCTTTAAATAAAGGTGATATGCTTCCGCCGTGTTGCTTTTGATAATCAACCTCTTCTGGATTGCCATTACGTAGCATTTCTTCTAATAAACGTACAGTTTGACCACCCATACTATGACCAATTAAATGAATTTTTGACCTGGTTGCCATTCACGGTATGCACCGGCGTATGTTTTACCATATCTATCATGGCCATATTTAGCTGCATGGGCAGCGCCGTAATCGACTTTTCCGCCTTTAATATAGTAATATAATTCGACTGCTCGATCATAATTACTACCAAATGCGCTTACGCTGGCTTCACTGACGTTATAACCTTTAGCTCTTAATTCTTGTGTCAATTTAATTCGGTCGCCACCCCAATAATTTCCAGCAAGGGCAGGTCCATTATCTGCAGTATAACCGTTGAAACCATGCACTAAAATGATAGGATCATGATTTTTATATTGAATTTGAGGGAATGATTTATTTGCTTGTTTTTTAACCTGTTTATCAGTTTGTTGAGCGGATTTATTTTTAGGTGTAGCAACAGCATTTCGTGTTAAAGTATTTAAGCCTTTTTTAGATTGATCATCTTTTTTACCAGGGGCATGTGTATTTGTCATACCGTCGCTGTCTAAGTCTTTTACTTTAAGGTCTTTTTGATTTGTTAGCTTTTGAGTTGTCTGCTTTTGTGGTGCTTTCGTTTGTGGATGCTTGTTTAATGCTTCCACTGGGGCTTCTTTTTTCGCATTTTGAGTATCTTTTGCAGTCACTTGTTGTTTTGGTGATTGTGTGTGATTCGAGTCATTATTTTGAGTCGAGGCTGGATGTGATTTCTTTTGAGGTTGTGCTTGAGTCACACTATCATTGTCTTGTTTTTCTAAAGGTTTTGTTGCATCATTGTTTCCTTTTTCAAATGACTTTGTCACATTTGTGTTCGAAGTTGATGGTTTCTGAGTATCTTCACTTTGCGGTTCTGCTTTACGTTCAGAAACTTTTTCTGCGCTTGCTTGTTCAGTTTGCTGTGATTGTTCATTTGGATTTTGCTGATTCTCTTGAGCTTGTGACGACACATGGTCATTTTTAGTTTGTGAACTTTGTGATTGTTGGATTTGCGGTTGCTGAGTTTCTGATTTATTTGTTTTAACATTGTCTTGATTCTGTTTGTCTTGAGTTGCATTTTCTTTAGTTTCAGTTACTTTGTCATTATTTTCCGTGTTTGTTTGCGCTTGTTGTTGAGCATCTTCATTATGTATAGATGATGGCGCATTATTTTTAGTTTCTAGTGAACTTTTATTATCATTTTCAACATTCGATTGCTTCTCACTATTTTTATCATTTTCAGCCCCAATAGATTGTGCTATGTGGTTTTCAGAATTCCCTTGAGCGTCTTGTTCTGCGGCATGTGCAGTTTGGCCCCCAATAAATAACATTGATGCGACGATGATTGAAGACGCACCAATACTTAATTTACGAATACTGTACGAGTTCTTTCTGTTTTTCATGTTTTTAGCACCTCTACATCATTTTTTAATTTTGAATTCGGTCTTAAATGAAAATATTTACAATAGCACGTGGGATTAACTCAAAGATTTTACTCAACCATGCTTTTATCATCTTCATGCTCCTCTCTGTTGATGAAAATAAAATACAAAACCTAAAGGCAACTTCATCATATAAAAACAATATTAAGCCTATATGAATTTACCTTTACATCTTTCTAAAGACGAAAAAAGGGAGCTGAGACATCATTAAATATCTCAGCTCCCTGTTAAATTAGTATAGATTTTGTATGGGTATTTCAACTAATTCGTGTTGCTTGGTTCTTACCGTACATAATTGAATCATCATGTTATATTCAACGAATGGTTGAAATGATACTTCTTTATTTTTATAGAATAAAGGTTGCGTCACATCATAAACATCTATGCCACGTACTAATCCTTCACCTATCATTTTCGTGTAGCTCTCTTTTTTCGTCCAAATTTCATAGAAGTCTTTTAATATTTGCACTTGTTTAAATTCATTTTCCGAAAATTGATGCGCCAAACTCATGTAATCAATCTCTTTCATCAATTCAATATCAAGTCCCACTGGTTGATCATCGATTGCACAAGCAATATATGGAAAACTGTATGAAAGATTCACATATAAGTCGATAGAATGTGCACTTTGAATGTCCACTTTCCCATTTTTCGCAATCTGATACTCCCATTGATGTGGGCTCAACTCGCCCCATTGCTCAATACAATATTGGATAAGGAAGTCACCTAACGTATGCATGACACGGTCTTTTTGAAAACGGTACTGTATACGTCTAGGTTTCTTCGCTTGCCGCCTTGATGTTAATAATCTTTGCGCAATCATGTCGATGTCATCGTTTATTTTTGTTAAAAATACTGTCATTCGTTATTCTCTGTTTTCTTGAATTTGTCAAAGAGTAAATCTCTCCAAGCGCGTAACCATTCAGATGTTACTACAGGCCATCCATCACCTAATTGCGCGATCACATGTTGCGTCATATCAGAATTTATTTCTGACGGCACTAGTGATGCATTACCGCTACTTAGGCCAATTACCTCATGCATGCCTTCATTAATTAACATTTGTTCAAACGCTTTATCACTAATGATATTCATCTGTGTATGATTGGCACCCTCTAATACACTTTGCATCGTTTTTGTATGAGGTGAATAAATATGATAAATAATTGGCTGTGCTTGTGATGCAGCAAGCTTCACAATATGACGTGCGGTTACATCAATAAATGAGAAATCTAGACATGTCTTACCGAAATTTTCTCCTATAGATGACGTTTTTAATAACTCATGCATCATGATTGAGAATCGATTCGTTGTAAGATTTTTCATATTTAATGCCCCAGAATACGCACTTGTTAAATTACCTAATCTCATAATTTGTGCGTCTAATCCATCATTGACCGCTTCTAGCACTTTGATTTCACTAAAGAATTTACTTTTGGTGTAAGGTGACGTAAATAATTGTTGTTTATAAACATCTTTTTCTGAAAAAGTTCTATCCTCAACGTGGGCTTCAAAGACAGCTCCGACGCTAATTGTACAAATATATATAAACTTCGCATGATGCTGTTGAGCGATGTTTAATAAATCCTCAGTACCTTGAACATTTACATTAATAAACGCCTCATCATCACCAAAATGATCTGTACGTGCGCCTGCATGCATAACGGTATCAATTGTTTCATTAATGCCTAAAGAACCTAAGTTTGTTAAATCGCCCAATACGATGTCTACATTTTTCATTAAGTCAGTTACATGTGAGGCATCAAAATAACAAGTCAAATTCTCTTGTAATTTGTATCGTGCCTCAGCCATGTCATGACCTCTCACAATACATGTCACTTTATCTGCATAACCTTGCAACTCATTAATGAGATATGCACCTAGGAACCCTGTCGCACCAGTGAGTAATACGTGACCCAATGCATTTTGAGTAGGCGCAGTGATATCTTTTCGATATCGGCGTTCAACTAAAGCTTGTAACTGAGGTAAGTGATCCGGCACATTGACCGCTACCAACTCATTATCCCTCTCAAATTGTTCTGCTAAATGGCGCACCGTTTTATATTGGTACACATCTTGCATTGTAATGTGAATATCTTGTGATTTAAGTTTCGACACTGCAACCATAGCATCAAGGGACGTTCCGCCAATTTCGAAAAAGTCATCATCAATACCAATCATAGGCACCTCTAAAACTTCAGCAAATATTGATACAAAGGTTTGTTCCATGTTATTTCGTGGTTGGACAAAGATATTTCGTTGAATACGAGGTCGAGGTAACTTCGATTCATCAACTTTGTCATTACGTGTTAAAGGAATCTCATCAATTGCTGTTAATGTTTTAGGAATCATATATTTCGGTAAATAATGATTTAACTGTCTCGCCACCTCTGATTCTTTTTGATCACTTCCTACAAAGTAGGCATGGAGTATTTCGTGGTCATTTTGTTTATCAACAATTACTACACTATCAGAGATATCTTCCACAGAATTAATGACATTCTCAATTTCTCCGAGTTCTATTCGATACCCATTTACTTTGACCTGTTTATCAATGCGTCCCATAAATTCTATTTGACCCTCATGCGTATATCTTGCTAGGTCACCACTTCGATATAATTTACCTTCTCCAAATGGATTGTCTATAAATGATTCTGCTGTCAGTTCAGGTCTATTTAAGTATCCAGCTGTTAGACTTTTACCTGCAATACATAGCTCACCTGATATACCCACGCCACAAAGTTTAGTTCCAGAAAGAATATACACTTGTATGTTAGCTAAAGGTTGACCAATAGGTATCATTGATGGAATAGGTTCTCCTTTAGAGTAAGACCAATTCGTAGCAATAACTGTTGATTCAGATGGCCCATATGCATTGAAGTACGTATCACAATGTTGAGAAATGTGTCGGACAAATGCTGGCGTACTTGTTGCGCCTCCTGTAAATAGTTTAGAAATATAAAAGTCTTTCATCACATTACAAACTTGTAGCGGTATAGATGCAGCAGTGATGTGCTCTCTCACAATGAGTTGTTCTAATTGTTCCGTGTCTGTCCGTTCATTGTCATTCGCAATCACAAGTTTATAACCATTTAACAGCGTACAATAAATTTCCATAGCTGACGCATCAAAGACATAGTTGTGATATTGCATAAATGTCTCTTCTTCTGATAATGCCAGCCTATCGGTCCATGCATTCACTAGATTTAAGATGTTGCGTTGTCTCACCGATACACCTTTAGGCATACCTGTAGTTCCAGACGTATAAATACTATACATTTCATCTTCTAGACTGCCCGCATATTCTGAAAATGATTTTTCAATAGGAGTCTCTGTATCAATGGATTCAATTGGAATCGTTAATACATTTGAATCATAAGTGACACCATACGTCAGTATTGCTGACACTTCCGCATCTTCAAGGATATGTTCAATACGTTTTTCAGGATTTGTCACGTCAATTGGTACATATGAAGCCCCTACTTTCCAAGAAGCCACCATACATGCAATCATTTCAAAACTTCGCTCTGTTAATAGTGCAACACGTTCACTAGCTTTGACTCCGCGTTGGATTAGTGCGTTTGCTATACGATTTGCGTATGTGTCCAATTCACGATAAGTCATAGAGTGACCACTAAGTTTAAGCGCCACGTCATCACCTTTACGATTCACGATGTCGTTAAATTGTTGTTGGAGAGATTTATTTTCCGGGAAATCTAATGAATGACGATTCACATGTGTCTCAACCCATTCCAACATATGTTGATTCTCTTCAATATCTTGAATCTTCAATTCTTGAGTAGAAATGACATGGCTGATAATGTTTTCAAGTTGTTCAGCCATATGACGAATTGTGTCGTCAGCATATAAATCAGTATTATATTCAATATTAACTACATAATCATCTTGATCTTCCTCAATAATGAATGATAGGTCAAACTTCGCTGTTGTTGATTGAGGAGGTATGTGCGTCAGTTGACTATGACCAAAGTTTGCATGATTCGTTTCATTGTTTTGCAGTACAAGCATAACGTCAAACAATGGATTACGAGAAGCATCTCGTTCATCTATAAGATCGTTAACAAGACTTTCAAATGGATATTCTTGATGTTCATAAGCGCCAAGGCTAGTCTCTTTAATTTCAGACATCAATTGTTCCCATGTCTTATCATCTGTCGGATGACCACGATAAACTAGTGTATTCGCAAACATACCGAGCATATTTTCAGTGTCGCGATGTGTACGCGCACTAATCACACTACCGATAACAATGTCATCTTGGCGTGAATACTTGTGAAGTAACACCATAATCGCACTTGCAAAGAACATGAAATCTGTCATTTGATGTTGCTCAACGTAAGACTGTAATTGTGTCTTAAGTGCTTCATCAAAATGGAATGTCATCATATTTCCATTTGTCGTTTTAATACTTGGTCTAGGGTAATCTGTCGGCATATTTAATACAGGAACATCATCTTCAAACTGTTGTAACCAGTAACGACGTTGTTTACTTAAGTCTCGATTTGCCATCCATTCGCTGTAATCTTTATATTGCAGTGCCAATTCAGGCAATTCTTTTTCTTGATACAATCCATTTAAATCAGCCAATAGAATGGTATTACTCATGCCGTCGTTAATACTGTGATGCGTATCGATAAATAAATAGTCTTCGTGAGGTGCATGTATATATCTCACGCGCATTTGACTCGGTTGTTCAAGGTTAAATGGCTCTGTATATGCTCGTATAATTTGTTGTTCATCTGTATATCTTGTTGTTACTTCTTTAAAGTCAGCCTCAACATCGTTTGCAATACGTTGTTTTACTTCATTTTCATCAATCACATATTGCGTTCTTAAAATTTCATGTCGTGCGATGAGTTGATTGAGTGCACGTTTCAATTGCGCCACATTCAACTCTGATGTCAATCGCCATAAGAACGGAATATTGTAGACTGTATCTTCTGGATTGACGCTCCACAATAGATACATACTCTTTTGAACAGCACTTAATTCATATTGATATGCGGACTGTGCTTTCGGTATAATCTCAAAGTCCTCATTCTTCATTTCCATAATATGCTGGCTGAGCTGTTCTACAGTCGGTAACTTCATGATATCTCCGACTTTAAGACGCTTTTTAAGTTGAGCTTCAATACGGTTTACTACTAACGTTGCGCGTAATGAATGTCCTCCAAGTTCAAAGAAATTATCTTTAATCCCTACTTGGTCCACATGTAGTATCTCTTCAAAGATACGACAAATCACACGTTCACCATCATTACGTGGTGCGACATAATTTGATAGATCTACCATCTCAATATCCGGTAAGGCACGTTTATCTAATTTCCCATTTATTGTAATTGGTATTTGATCTATTTTCTTAAAATGAATCGGAATCATATAATCAGGCAATGTTTCGCTCAACACTTCTTTTAAGTGACTTGTCGATTGTGGTTGTGAAGCTTCATAATATGCCACGATCTGTTTATCTTGTTCGTGTTCACGTACAATCACGACAGCTTTATTAATATCTCTGATTGCTTCTATCGCTTTCTCAATTTCTGAAAGCTCGATTCTAAATCCACGAATTTTAACTTGCTTATCGATACGACTGATGTAATCGATATGCCCATCTTCTTGAAGACGTACTAAGTCACCGCTGCGGTAGAGTCTTTCATTTTCAAAAGGTGAGGTAACAAATCTCTCAGCCGTGAGCTCAGGTTGATTTAAATAGCCTTTCGCTAAACCAACGCCACCTATACATAATTCACCAGGAATACCTACGCCACATAAATGGTCCCCTTGCATGACATAAACTGTCGTGCCATTAATTGGTTGACCAATTGGAATACGTGCTGGCATTTCTTCAGGTATCGCATACGTTGTAGTAAATGTTGTATTCTCAGTAGGTCCATAACCATTAATGATTTCTGGATGACGCTGACGAGAATTTAATAAATTCACCCATTTGGCATTGAGCACTTCGCCTCCAATCAATAGATAAGTCAACGGCTCTAATACTTCAATGCGTTCACTTGCAATTTGATTGAAAAGAGATGACGTCAGCCACATCGTATTGATTTGATTGACAGCAATGGTTTGACCTAATTGAGTTGGGTTTAGCAATGTATCCTTGGAAGTAATGATTAAACGTCCACCATTTAACAATGCACCATAAATTTCAAACGTTGCTGCATCAAAAGCCACAGTTCCTGAGAGTAAAATGACTGTTTCATAGTTTAATTCAACATAATTTGGTTGATGTACTAAACGATCAATACCTTTGTGCGGTACTACGGTACCCTTAGGTTTGCCTGTTGTACCAGATGTATAAATAATGTATGCCGTATCTTCAGCAGTATTGATTTGGCTCGGATTTTCCAAATGGTTATCAGCATACCAATCGATCTTCTCAAGTTGAATTTGAGGTACATCTGAATAGAGTGTTGTTTGGTACGTAACGACAGCTTTAGGCTGTGCATCTTCAATAATATAAGCCGTTCTATCATCAGGATAATCTGGATCAATAGGTAAATAACCTGCACCAGATTTCAGAATACCTAACATTCCTACAATCATATCTAAACTACGCTCTGCTAAGAGTCCAACAATATCATTAGCTTGAATATCATATTCTGTTCGTAAGTGATATGCTAAATGATTCACGCGATGATTTAATTCAGCATATGTCATAGCATGTTGTTCAAATTTTAACGCTATTTTGTCTGGATGTTGTGCTACCTGATATTCGAAACGCTCAATCACTGTTTGGTAATTTTTAGCACTTGATAAATGACGATTGATTTCTTGATAAAGATGTTGATCCTCTTCATTACAAAGTTGTATATCTTTAATTAACATTGATGGATTTCGTGTTAATTGCATATAAATATCTTTTATTAAACGCATCAATGTCTTAATAGTTAAATTATCGTAAGCATTCGCATTATATACTAAATCAAACCCATCCTGTGCACATGGATAAATTTCCAAATCGGCTAACAATGACGTATCACTATATAATCGATGTACTTTATGCGTAGTATGATTCAATTCAAAACGCTTGATAATTGTTGAAGCGTGCACTAAAGTTTCAAATTCAACGTCACTCGACATCGGATCTGCCATGAAAGATGTTCCATTTTGCATCATTTCTGAAATGACCGATTCCCATTCATTCATGATTGTTTCAACTGAATGAGACCCTTCGATATTTAAACTTAATGGTGCTACATGAGTGTTGATAAGCATCATATCGTCTGTCTTGTCATAATTGAGTGGAAATTGAATTCCTAATGCCACATGATTGGACTGACTCATAAAGTAATTTGCCAAATATGTGCTTATAACGAGTCGATTCATATCAAACGACTCAACTTGAGCGTGAAGATGTTCAACTTCTTTGTGCTCTGTATTGTTTTTAATTGGCATATATGACTCGTACTCACTATCAGCACTCAATACTTTAAAATGCTCTAATTGAGTATTGTCCTCAACATGTACAAAATCTTCGTTCATGTCTTTAATCATATTATAGAAATCAGAAACCATATGTTCGTGGAATAAACCATAATTATAAGCAATATTAAGTTGTCTGAAGAAGTCGCCCAATTGACTATCATTAAAAATCATAGAGTGAAAATCTAAAAGTAAGAAAGTGTCATCCAAAAATTGATAAATTGTAAAATTAAATAGAGGTAATTGATTGAAATAGTAGGAATTTAGTTCTTGTCTGAAGTAAGCCTCGATATCGAGATTTTTCGCCTTTTGATTGATATCCTTAATTTGAATAAACGGGAAAAATTCTCGTACATCGATTCTTAGTTGTTCATTATTCATTTGAAATGTAGATCTTAACATTGGTTGATGTTGTACAACATCTAGTAGCGCGTACATCAATCTGTGACGTTCAATGTCATTATCTAATTGAACCCAATATGTCACCCTTTTAGTAGTTGAAGATGTTTGTAAATATTTATTATAAAAATATTGTTGAAAATGCAGTGTGTCTATTGTCATTCAAGTCCTTCCTTTATACTCATACTTTATAATACTCACTAACATATAACTTACATATTTCTTTAGATACGCTATATATTAGTACATTTAAACACATTAAAACAATTGCTTGAATGATATTTTTACAAAAACTTAATAAATAATTTTTGCGTTTAATCACGAGCAATTCAGTAGGTTATTGAATGTGTTTTACATCATTTTTGTTTGATTAAAGCTTTTCCATTAAATTGACGAACTCCTCCGTATAATAGGAAACTGCCTACCATAAGAAGTACAAACATATAAAACGTCATGCCTACGGCATTCAGAAATACACCTAAAATAATGCCAAATCTTGCAAGTAAATTAGCAAAATGAAAGCTTAACGCATTTACCGCTGAATACGTTCCTCTTTTGTCAGCGGGTATCACTTTATATCGTTGTTCTCCAAAAATAGGAGAATAAATCATTTCGCCAAATGTTGCAATAATCATAAATATGATGAGTAAACTCAATTCATTTAAATATGTAATGCCTGAATATCCGATAACATAAAGGATAAGACCAATGAGAAGTGCTTTTTCATTGTTCATTTTCAAGATGTACTTAGAAATAAAATACGTGAGTACTATCACTACAATCGTATTCGTCATAATTAAAATAGAGTACATTCTCACCCCATCGATATGGATATGAAATAGAGAAATCGTCTCAAATTCCTGTTTTAATCTTATAGAAATATAAGATGAAGTAGATAACTCACCCATAATAAGAATGCTTGATCCTATAATTAAGTACATATAAATTTTGTCTTTTAATACTATCTGGTATTGATGTAAAAAGCCTTTCAAACTACGCGTATGGTTTAAAGGCATCTCTTTCTCTTCAGCGTTTGAAACATAACTTTGATCATTAGGAATCCAAATGTATAATGCGAAAAGTACAAGCGTGAAAATAACAAAAGCTATGAAAAAGAGTGCTGACTTATTCAAACTATACATTGTTCCCCCGATAAATGCGCCACAAGCCACAGCCACATTGGTGAGCCAATAACTCACTTTATAAATGTAATGTTCAACTTCTGGTGTAATCGCGTCCATTATAATTGTATCTATTAATGGCTGTGCCATACCGGATGAAATGCTAAATATTGAATACGCGATGCAGAATAAAATAATAAATATAAGTTGATTTGAAATTGTTACTGCCATCGTGAGTAAACTTATACATAAAATGACTTGGTAAATAAGTAAGGTACGTTTCTTAGGAAACCGTTCAATGATATGCCCTGAAATCATTGAAATCGGAAAGTTAAGTAACACTAACATAAAGAGAAACACACCCGAAAAAGTTTGGTTTACCATATCAGATAAATATAGCGCCATAAAAGGTAAAAATGCCATTGTTATTAAGTTCTCAAAAAAACTACATATCAATCTCACTTTTAAGGTGATGCTCATTTTCTTCATTTCATTGCCCCCTTTATATTTTTATTTGTTTTATCGGGCGGTGAAATCACCATGAATAATTATAGCCTGCCCTGTCACAATTTTGGTTATATTAATTTCTCAAAATATGTCATAAATAGTAATTTATTCAATAACTATGCAATTGGATTTAAGACATTTACTAAAAATTAAGGAAAAACTCCGTGAATTCTTCGCTTTATAAGTGGTCTAGTAGTCTAACGTCACTATACCGTTAGTCTTCCTTAATGAGGGAAAAGCTATTTACCTTTAAAATATTATTACAAATCGATTTGTTCATATGATTTTATCGATAAAATCATCATTAAAGTTGTCTTTTCTGTTTATCGTATTATGTTATTGTAAAAGAAAAAAGGAGTTTCAATATGGGTTATATCTTTTTATGGATATTTGCGATTTACGGTTTGATTCGATTTGTTTTTGGAATTGGAAAAGGTATAGCAAGTTTGATTAAAGGTATGATTAAAGGCGCCATCGATGGCTACCAACATCCTGAAAAATATCCAAATTATCTTTCTAAAGAAGAACAAAGACGTCAAAATTTTAGAAAAGAACGTGCACGTCAGAAAGATGCTTAAAATTGAAAGATGGTCGTTTACCTATTCCCCAGGAAATGACCATCTTATTTTGTTGAGTTAGTTGTTGAATTTACATATTGATTTTACATTAGACATAATAAGATAAGCTGTCGTGTATAACTTTGCAACGAAGCTATGTAATTACCTTGATAAAACAATTCATTGAATAACGTATCAGATGATCGAGTAATGTGGGGATGACTATTCTTAAAAGGCATGCTTAAGTACCTAACTGTCGTCTAAGAAAAGAAAAACTGGCCCTCACTGTATGAGAACCAGACTATAAGATTTATTCCTTTATGAAATTACGTAATACTAGGTAGAACTATTTAACTCGTTTACCATTTTCATCAAATTTAGCAACTTTACCATCAACAGTCGTGTAAGTGGCTACAATCTCACCGTCTTTATTACGACAATTGACTTTCCAATTACCATCTTTTTGCCAATTCACAACGTCCCACAGATATTTATCAGTATCTAATGGATGACCTTCTAAATTATTAATAAATTGATACACTTGGCTACTACCGTGAGCCATGATAACACCCCTTTCTTTCATTTCTCTATAAGATAAACCGTTATATTTCCATTCATCATTAGCTATTGGTAATTGGTTACTTACATGCATCTTATTAGCTAATTCTGGTAAAGCTTTATTCTTTTTGACTTTATCATAGACTTCTTGTGTACTATATTCCTTTCCCTGTTTGAGCAACTGTTTATAATTTTGAAGACGGATTTGCGAGCCACCAAGTATAATCTTATCGTTACTAATGCCAACGATTGATTGGAAACTATGATTACTTGGATATACTGAATAAAACTTCATACCTTTAGGTGCATTTGAAAATTTAGGATAATTGACTAAAACAAATTGATTAATTATTCGGGGATCGTCTTTGTCATTTTTATATGCTCCGGTTAAGATATTGTTTTTAGTAAGTGTATATTGGCCTTTATCATCAGCACAAAAAATGAGCGCTAATTTTGTTTTATAAGGCAGATTCTCTACTTTGTCTTTAGCTTTAAGATTTGTCTGTGTATTGTCTTCTGAATTCGTTTTGTTGGATGATTTTTCCTTTTTGGATTTAGTTTCTGTTTTGTTTTGATTCTTTTTCTGTTCTGATGAATTATCTGAGTTACATGCGACTAGAAATAGTGTCAAAGCTGTTGTGATGGCGAATAATTTTTTCATTCATTTGAATCCTCTCGATGTTATTTCATGGTGTAGTGAATTTCTTTATTTATAAATATATTTTATTATAATGAAATTATTTAATGAATGCGAACTCATTTTGTAAGTTAACTAACAAAATTTATTCCTTCTTTTTAACGTAACAATGGCATTTATTCATTATTCTTTAAATAATTAATAAATTCTTGTATTGTTTTCTCATTATGTTTTCCATCTTTAACTACTGCTAAAAATGATATAGCTGCATCGAAAGGTTTTCCGAGTGAGACCGCTTCAATCATTTCATCATTAAAGAAGTGTTCATTTTCTACCATTAAGTTGGAGACAATACCTATCCCAAGTCCCTCTGCAACTGTTCTCATCAATACAATCGGATTTGTAGTTTTGAATACGATTTTGAGTGGTCCATGTGTTTTTTCGAATTCTTTTAGCTGATGATGATAAAATCCACGATCATATAGAATAAATGGATAGTCTTGTATTTCCTCTAAATTGACGTAGTCCCTGAATGTTAATTTAGACTTTTTAGGAACGAGTAACTTAAATTTTGTTGTGAGATTCAATGATATTTCTCTGACTGGAAGTGTGTTTTCTTCAGTTTCTGGCTTTCCGATTAAACCAATATCAATTTCTCCTTTATCCACCATATCTACAATATCTTCACGATCTGCTTCTTTAACTTCGACATCTACTTGAGGATAATCATTTTTAAAATGTGATAGTGCTTTAGGTACAATTTTATGGAAAAGTGTGGGTATCGTCGCAATTTTCAATGTACCTGCAATATCTGTTTTCATATTTTGAACTTCTACTAATAAATCATTTTGAGATTCTAATATTTCTAATATATATGGTATAAGTCGTTGCCCTTCTTCAGTTAAAAATGTTCCTTTACGAGAACGTTCAAACAATTTATAACCTATTTCTTTCTCAAGATTCGCAATTGATTGACTCATCGCAGATTGGCTAATATGCATTTTCTCACTAGCATGTATCATCGATTCCATTTCATAAACTGTCTTTACATAAGCAAGTTGTTCAAAATTCATGTGTTCACTCCCCCACTTTTATATTAGTAACGCTTATAAATACTTCATTAATTCTAATTATACATTAGTAATATTAATTATTATAATATATGGGTAATACAATTATATGTACGGGAAAATTCAATTATTTTAGGAGGGAAATAATGGAAACACGTCTTTGGACTAAGGACTTTTTATCCGTGACGTTCGTGAATTTCTTTATGTATTTAATTCACTACATGTTAATCGTCACGATAACTGAATATACAATAGACGAGTATCATGCATCTGAAAGTGTTGGCGGTTTAGCCGCTGGTATATTCATCATAGGGATGTTAGCGGGACGTCTTGGTTCAGGTAGAATTATTGATAATCTGCAACCTAAATTAGTATTACTTTCAGGTACGATTTTCTCTGTAATTGCAGTAGCACTTTATTTCACAATCAATAGTTTATGGGTATTGATGCTTATTCGTTTAATTCACGGTATTGCTTTCGGATTTTCATCAACTGCAACAGGTACGATTTCTTCTCGAATTGTTCCTGAAGATCGTAAAGGCGAAGGTATCGGCTATTATGGTTTAAGTGTCACATTAGCATCTGCAATTGGTCCATTTTTAGGTTTAGTTTTCAATAAGAATTTAGGTTTCGAATCTATCTTCGGAATTAGTTTAATCAGTATCGTTGTTGCACTTATATTAACGTTCTTTATTAAAAAATTGCCTGTCTTAGGTAATACAACAGAAAACGAAGAACGACCTAAAGGTATTCATGCCTATTTACAAAAAGAAGCTTTACCTATTTCTATGGTAATTGTACTCGTTGGTGTCGCATATGCCAGCGTCCTTTCATTCTTATCTATTTATGCTGAAAAAATCAATTTAGTTACTGCATCAAGTTTCTTTTTCGTTGTTTTTGCAGTAGTCACATTTGTTACACGTCCGTTTACAGGTAAAATTTATGACAATTATGGTGAAAACAAAGTCATGTACCCTGTATTATTCAGTTTTATGATAGGACTCGTTATTTTAGGTTGCACACATTCTAGCTTAGTATTATTAATTGCGGCAGCATTTATCGGTTTCGGTTACGGTACCATCGTTCCAACTGCTCAAGCTATTGCGATTCAACAATCACCGCCTAATAAAATGGGACTCGCTACATCTACTTTCTATATTTTTACAGACTTCGGTGCAGGCATGGGACCATTTATTCTTGGAATGATTATTCCATTCTTAGGTTACAGAAACCTATATATCCTAATGGGAGTCGTAGTTATTATTGCTATTATCATTTACTTATTTGTTCATGGTAGACATCACACAAAACCATTTAAAACTAGAGAGAATGAATAGTCACTTTGTTTTTTGAAAATAATACGGTTAGCAGTTTCGTCATGAAATTGTTAGCCGTTTTTTTATAAAATAATTTACGATTAGTATCTGAAAAATAGGTTAAATGAAATATAGATAATAATATTAAAAATGATATAAAGGAGTTTTGTTATGAAAAAGATAACTATTCTATTAGCAATAGCCATTATTTCATTAGGTCTTGTCGGTTGCTCAGATCAATCAAGTGATAGTCACAAATCAAAGCATCACTCTGATAATAAACATCACTCAATACATAATACTAAAATTCCAAAAAAGATATTTAGCAAAACTGATAAAGATAAAGACATTTCTAAGCCAACGATGAAAAAAGATATTAAACTTTATTTGGATAGTGATAGAAAACTAACCGATGCTTTAGAACCATATCAAGATAAAATAAGCTCTGAGAAAAAGTTATCGAAGAAACAATTGAATAAATTTAAACATATTGTCGATTTACAACACAAAAATAATCATAGATTTGATGAATATATTAATAATAATTCATTACCTAATCATAAATATGAACTATATACTAAAAAAATAAATGATTATACAGCTCATGTTGATCAACTTTATAAAAAAGAACTGAACATTGCGAAGGAAGGGAACAGTGTTAAAAAAGCAAGTAAATTAGCTGATACAGATAAAAACGTTAATGGTAAAGAGCAGAAACAGATTGAAGATTTCTTAAAAGAGGAAGATATAAAAACCATTGCTTATGATAAATAAATGAGTTGATTGTTGATACTATTTAAAGGCGCTCAAAGACAGAATCCTGTTACTTTGAGCGCTTTTTTATTCTTATTATTGTTTTACGTGAAACATATATGTAAAATACATCGATGATTCATCAGTATTATCAATTTATAGGGAAGCGAGTATTGCCTCAACTATTTTATTGGCTTTCTTATGTAGTTTATTTGTTTGATAAACTTCAATAAATGCACGTTTAATGACTTTATCTAAATGGTTTGTTCTAAAATCGTCATTTAAAACTTGAGTTAAAATATCTTTGTTATTTTTAAAAATCCTTTTCAAAATCAAAGCCATATCTTCCATAAATATTTCGAAATCCTGTGGATTTTCATTTGGATTTATAAACGGGGTAACTTTCCCTCTAATATTTAATAAACTAAATATATCTTGATTATACTTTTGTTCAAGTTGAGGAGACAATTGAATTTCATTAAGTACCTTATCACTCTGAAATTCATGAAATGCTAAGTAAACTTCTTCATCGGCTAAAGTATAAATATGAGAACTTTGTGGTTTCACCTCACCATAACGTGCTTGATTTTTACACAACTTACACAAATAAAGTTTGATTAAAATAAAAGCTGCATTTTTAATATAAATTATATTTTCAGTTTCATTTTCATCTAACTTTTCATCAGCTTCAGTAAATAATTCATTATGAAATTGAATCATTTTATCCAAACGTTGATTTAATAAATATAAGGTTAATATATTTTGTGTAATTGTCACCCCTCCTTTATAAACTTATTTTATCATTAACGATCCTATATATTCATATAATAATTTTTAAAGCCATAAACACAATGATTTAAGATGAATATCCCACATAAGTGAATTTAAATCTAACGCTTGGAGATTCCCCCATCATTTGTCTATGGCTTTATCTTAGGTTATTTTATTGTACGTCGTTTTTCTCTTCTTAATATAAATATGCTACCTATGATTAATAGTATAGCTGCAATAAAGCTAATGATACTTTTAGTAGTTTTACCTGCTTGTGGTAGGTTTTGATCTTGTTTTTCAGTTTTACTCTCTTCTTTGTATTCATATTTAGCTTTTTCATGGGGTCCCGAAATTGACGTTTTGGTGTCGTCTTGATGTGATTGCGGTGTTTCTGAATCATCTCTCACTTTTTTATTCACTTGAGGATTTTCTCTAGTTGTTGTCTCTAATTTAACTCCCTTAAATGACTCTGAGTTTTTATTACTCTTTAATGGTTGATATTCTAGTTCATTTGAAGTTTTTTTTTCTTTACTTTTTTGTTTTGAACTTTCAATTTTCCTATCATCTTTATTATTAATGTCAGTGTTTGAATAATCATTTTCAGAAGAAGCGCCTAAATTGGGTTGAGTGGATGAAAGATGATCTTGAGTAGACTCATTCATAGAAAGAATTTCAAATGATAAATTAGTGTAATTTGTAGGTTCTGACAATTCATCAACGACTGCAGTAATATTACCATACTCATCTTCTGCACTAACATGTGAAAATTTGTAAGTCGATGGAGCAATATTCTTAGGAATCTGTAGTGCAATATCGGCCATCCACGTACCATCTGGTAAACGTGTCATATCTTTAGCATATGCAAATTTATTAATACCGTCTAAACCTATGTAAGGTGTATTAACGAATCCTAATGAAACTTCTTTTAGTTGACTCGCATCTTCAATATGAACACGTGCATGTATTGTATTACCTGGGTAATATTGCTCCTTATCAACCGTCACGCCAAGAATTTGTGGTGCTTCTGTATCCACTGCTTCTTTATTCTTAATGTTAAATTTAAGATGATCTGTATTCATTGATGATGGAGCTAAACCTGGCGCCACAGTATCTCCATTGCCACTTGCATCGTCAGCGACGACTGCTGCAAAGCTAAATGATGTATCTCCAATTTTATCAGGAATCTTGAGATTTATATCTACAGTCCATAGTCCACCTTGACCTTTATGCATATTTTCAGGCTTTGCAATTTCATTGATTGAAGACGTTCCCACACGTGTGTCGTTGGAAAATCCGATTGATACGTCACTGAGTTGACCTGCTTCTTTAATTATTACACGTGCTTTCACTGTCTCGCCTGGTGCATATGTATGCTTATCTATATCTACATCTATAATTTGTGGTGCTGTAGTATCATGATTAGATGAACCTTGATTTGGTTCGCTTTGATTTAGTGAATATGGTGCCATTGTTGCTAGTTTCGATGAACTTCGTTGCGACGAAAGTTTGGGAGGTTTTTTTGTCGATACCGTTGAAACATTTTCCCGTTTATCGAGTTGATTTCTGATACTTTATCTGACACTTGTGTTTCATCACTGCCCGATGACGTAGTCGCGTGTACCCCTTCCGTTTGAGAATGTTGCTCTGCTGCGGAAACATCCTCATGCCCACTTAAAAAGATAATGCCTCCGATAACGATTGAACTTGCCCCCACTGCAAATTTTCTAATACTAAATTTGTGTTGTTTTATCATGTTAGTCTCCAATTATATAATAAATTTACAGTATAAATTTCCGTTTATTTAATATTACTTTACGTTACATGTATATTCAATATAATTTTTAAGTAACTAGAAATATTTATCTTTTCTTCACTTGAAAATTAATCTTCAGACCCTCAAGGTCACGATTATAAGAATTTGATTTGCTATGTAATTAAATTTGCATGCAAATGTAATAGATAAGATAAATAAGGAGGATGAAACTAGATCGTTTCACCCTCCTATTTTTACCTATTCAGTTTTAAAAGAATTTTGAGTAAATTACTCTTTTTCATTGTTGTCTTCATCTTTTCTACGACGTTTAAATAGTAGTAATAATGCACCTAGACCTGCAAATAGAGAACCAAATAGAATCCCTTTACTTCCTTTCTCTTCACCAGTTTCTGGTAAATCCGTTTCACTATTGTTTTTACCATAGTTTGCTTTACTATGATCACGTTGCGATTGAATAGGTTGTTCTTCTTGGTTGTTAGAAGTATTTGTAGCACCGTTTATCTTTTGATGTTCATTGTGATGAGTATAACTAGGTTTGGATTGATTTCCGTTTGTTTGATTATCATCATTGTTTGACTGTGATTTATCTGGATGATTTACATGCTCATTATGACTAGGTTTCTCTACATGATGATTGTTTGAACCTTTAGAATTGTTATGCTTGTTTGGTTCTGGATTCACTCCATCATGATGGTTTGGATTATCAGGTTTAGCATTATTGCCGTTGTGATGATTTGAATCATCAGGTTTATCGCCTTTTCCATGTTTATGAATACCTTCAACTATGACATCAGATGGTTTTGATATGTTACCTGATGTGTCCGTTGCTGTCACGCTGATGTGATCTCCACCTTTTAGATGTTCATCGGTCGGCACTTCGATGTGATAGTTGCC
>NZ_KV840055.1:0-256 GCF_001839105.1 Staphylococcus sp. HMSC62A08
GTGATAGGCTTACCTGCCAACTTGTTCTTTGGCACAAGTATTCCAACGTGTGTCTTAGTCTTTAAGAAATGTCGTCTACAAGACGATGATGTGGTATTTATCGATGCATCTCAATCCTTTGAAAAGGGTAAAAACCAAAACCATCTCACAGATGAAGATGTAGACAAAATCGTCGACACATACAGTCAAAGAGAAACGATAGATAAATACAGCTATGTCGCAACTTTAGACGAAATCAAAGAAAACGACTATAACC
>NZ_KV840056.1:0-9637 GCF_001839105.1 Staphylococcus sp. HMSC62A08
TAGCACAAAATAAAATAAGTTAAGTGGGAACACCCACCTAACTTACAGTATTTATAGAATATTTTATAAAAGTAGTTTAAACCTATAATATCTAAAGTATCTTTATAGTAGTTAATTTACGGCTCCATACTTTTCAACGGTTTCTTGAACGAATGATTTAACATTATCAATCTTCTTAGTACGTACAAGCAATCCACCAGACACGCCTTCTTCAACTAAATTATTATCCAGCTGCCCACTATATTCATACTCATTGACAAGTTTCTTCAATAAATCAATTGGATATGTTTGGTCTTTCGCGAAATCTTGTAATTCGCCCTCTTTAACTTCCTCTTCAAATTCATAATACGCATCGTCAATTGCTGTACCTTCTTCAAGATGTGGAATCACACTATCCAAGAATTCACGAATTAAGTCTGCCTTCAGTCTTAATTTATCATCATCTGCTTGTTCGAGTAATTTACGAATTTGATGACGTGCTTTCTCAGTTTGTTCTTTATCTGTTAAATCAATTTGGTTCAATAAATCTAAAATATATTGAACGTTAATCAAATCGTTTCTTAATATCTCGACCTCGAAATCAATATCATCTAGAACTGAGACTTTCTCTATCGCTCTTTTATCTTTCTTACGAACTTCATCATATAAATTGAGATATTTACCTTTGAAATCTTCAAATGTTTGTTCTGCGATACCTATTTTATCTTTATCAAATTTAAATTCATCAAATGTTTTAAGCATTTGCATTAAACGTGCTAAATCACGGAAGATTAATACGAACGCTTTAATATCATCTTCACGCTCTAGTTGGTCTACTTTCTCAGGTGTGTCTGCAATTTTGTATAAATCTATTAATCGCTTCCTAAACTCAATCAAATATTCATCAAATGATGCACTTAGTACTGTATCGATATCATCTGTTTGAGAGAATAACTCAATTGCTTTATCCGTATTTTCTTTCAAATTTCGATAGCATACGATATTACCATAAGGTTTCGTATCTTCTTCCACACGATTCGTACGTGAATATGCCTGAATCAACGTATGATATTGTAGATTTCTATCGACGTATAAGGTATTTAACTTTTTACTATCGAAACCTGTTAAGAACATATCAACGACGATTAAGATATCTAATCGTTCACTTGGTATGCCATTCTTTACACGTTGAGACACATCGTTAAAGAATCCATCAAATGTGTCTGTAGAATAGTTTTTATTAAACATCTTGTTATAATCTTTGATGACTGTTTCTAACTCTTCACGTGAATGCTTGAAATTTTCATTTTTATGAATATCCTCATTAGGGTTGTAAGTAAAGATGGTAGAGACATTAAGATCGTGGAGACCCGCTTCTCTCATCTCTTTAAAGACTTTATAATATTTGATCGCCATTGGTATGCTTTGAACAGTAAAGATAGACGTGTATTTCTGATTACGCGTCTTCTTATGATGGTTCGTCACAAGATGTTGGGCTACTTTCTTAAGACGGTCGTCAGCCATCCAGATCTCATTCTCGTCTATCTTAGTCACATATTCTTCATCAATATTGTCCTTTAATGTGTCGAACGTATTGAGATATTCGACAGAGAACCCGAGTACGTTGCCATCACGTATCGCATCTTTAATTAGGTAAGTATGGAGACATTTACCAAAGATATCTGCCGTCGCACGACCGTCTTGACTCGCATTCTCTTCGAAACGTGGTGTACCCGTGAAACCAAAGTATTGCGCATTCTTGAAGTTTTGTTTTTTGACACGATGCATTTTTCCGAATTGTGTACGATGACATTCATCTATAATGAAGACTACTTTATCTTCTTTATATCGTTGAATGGCTTTATGTCCTGTTTTGATCGCATTCGCCATCTTTTGTATTGTCGTAACGATAAGATTCTGAGTAGGGTCTTCTAATTGTTGTAGTAATTTACGTGTATTGTCGGTAAGGTCGACGGAGTCATTTTCAAATTTATTGAATTCGGCGAGCGTTTGACTATCAAGGTCCTTACGGTCGACTAGGAAGATGACTTTGTTAATATTTGGTTCTCTAGAGAGGATTTGACTGGTCTTGAATGACGTCAACGTCTTACCGCTTCCCGTAGTATGCCAAATATAGCCATTATTATTCGTTTCGGTCGCACGTTTGATGAGCGCTTCAACCGCGTACACTTGGTACGGTCTCAGTGCCATCAGAATCTTGTCAGTTTCATTTATAATCATGTAACGACTAATCATCTTCGCTACTTTGCATGGACTGAGGAAGTCTTGGATGAAGTCCTTGAGCACATTGATACGTTGATTGTTCTTATCGCTCCAATAGAACATAAAGCTCTTGAAAATCTTTTGATCGCTGTTCGCGTAGTAGCGTGTTTCCATCTTATTACTAATAACGAAGAGCTGAATGAATCTAAACAGACCTCTGTAATTCTGCTTACGGTAACGTTCGATTTGGTTGAATGCTTGAGAGATTGCGATACCGCTTCGCTTCAATTCGATTTGAACGAGTGGCAGACCGTTGATAAGAATGGTTACGTCGTATCGACTCTTATATTGATCTTCAACAGTGACTTGGTTCGTCACTTGGAATTTATTCTTACACCACTTGTGCGTATCCATGAAGCTAAGATAGACTTTCGTTTCATCATCGCGTTCAAGGACATACTTATCCCTTAATATCATTGCACTTTCAAAGACACTTTTATCGCTAATGTCTATCATAATTCTGCGAAACTCAGCATCTGTTAATGGTTCGCCATTAAGTTTGTCTTTGTTACGTTCGTTAAGTATTGCGCGGAAATTATCTACGAGTTGTGCGTGATCTCGCAGTTGAACTCTTTCATATCCTTGGCTTAATAATTGTTGAATTACATCTTCTTCTAAGGCATATTCGCTTTGATACCCCATACCATCACCCAATAAAAATAATTTAATTAAAATATATCATATTTATTGACATCAATATATAGCGGAAAATAAAAAATGCACACGCAAAAGTTATTAATACAATAGCTTTTACATGTGCAGATTAATTTGAATTAATGATTGATAGGAGTGGTTGTTGAATCATCTGTTCTAACAATAATTTTTATATTTAAGACATTAAAAAAGAAGGGGTCTCCCCCCTTCCTTTTATCTTGTAATTCTCTATTGTTCGTATTTGTAGTATAGATTTTGATGGTCGTTAAAGTTTGATTCGTTGTCTTTATAACAACAAGCTATTATACGTTGTTTCCATTTTATAGTTAAGTAACTTGCGAGTAGTTCAAAAAATCTCGCCTTTACTATTAACTAGATTATGCTGCTTTTTTATAATTGTTGTTACCATCATGAGATTTTTCAAGGTTTGTATTTTTTTCATTTATTTGTATGCTTGGTATATTTTGTTTTAAGAAGTTTTGAACATCTTCATTAATGAATACTGCACTATTATGTTTGTGCTCTACACCACCATAATGTATACCAATCACTTCGTTGTTTTCATTAAATACTGGAGAACCTGAATTTCCTCCATAAGTACTTAAATCATATGTCATTTGGTTACCGTTAATTGATAAGATTTTACCTTTACTTTCCCACATTGTCGCTAAAGGTTTATCTCCTGGATATCCAGTCACTGTGATATCTTGGTCAGTTTGAGTATTTGAGTTACTACTAATTTTAGCTGGAGTTACAACGTCTCCTATTTTTTTATTATCTTCATTTGGGTGTACTTTTAAAATTGATAAATCGCCATTTCCTGGGTATTTTTTAATTTCTTGTCCTTTGAATTCACCGTTAGGCATCTCATTTTCACTTTTAGAAGATGGGGCAACACCGAGATTATCTGGGTTATTATGTGCGGCATCAACAATATGTTTATTTGTTAAAATTTCGTTTTCACCAACGACAATACCAGAACCTGAGGCAACGAGGTCACCATTGTCATTATAAATTTTCACAAATGAAACTGGGGCATAATGTCCTTCTTGCGTATTTGAGATTTGATGTCGATTGTTGTTCGGGAGGATAACACTTGGAAATTTTCGGGACCCGAGAGGCTTAACTTTCTTATTGGCTTTACCATTACCGTTTGTAACCTTCTTGTGACTTGCTTGATACATTGAATCAGCTTGTGGAGTACTTTTTTCGCTTGCCTGAGAGATATTTAATAAGACCGTGGTTGCTAAAATTGCAATTGTTATAAAACCTATAGATAAAAAAATTTTTCTCATTTTAAAACCTCCAATAGTTTTTTATCACGTGATAAATTTTTAATATATTTATAGGTTACAATTTATTTATAACTCAACAATGTGCATTTTTGTGTAATATTGCCTAATCGTTGGAAAAATTGCCTAACTGTTGAAAAACCTATATTATATTTATCTGAATTTTTGGTTTATTGTTAATATAACAATAGTTAAAATGATGGATAAATATTTATTCGCTTATGTTTCCAATGGTTCGCTTTTTTATATTTTTCTCAATGAGATTAATTTAAATATTATTATTTTTTTATCATTCGAAAGTTTACTATCTCTCTTCTCTAAATATCTTACTCATTTTCTATTCTCCAAATGTGCACTTGCCTATCCTGATGTTAGGGAGTACACTTTATTAGTAAAGTAAGCGTTTTCCTATTAAACTTTTGGAGAAGTGAGATGAACAATGATAAATAGACATATAAAACTAATTCAACTCTTATTGAACAACGCTCAAACATACATTAGTGGGAATGAAGTCTCCAATTATTTAAACGTTTCCAATCGGACTGTGAGAAATGATATTAAAGTGATTAATGCTACCTTTATTGATGAGGTCATTGTGAGTGTTAAGTCGAGGGGCTATCATTTAAATCTAGATCAGTACTCCGTTTCTTATATTGAGGATCAACTGAATGATTGGATCTTCAAAGAGAGAAAGTTGTTAATTACGATAGCTTATAAATTATTGATGGATGACCATACGTATACACTGAACGAATTGGCGGCACAGTTTCATTTGTCTAAGAATGATGTGCTCGATTGTGTGACACGTTTACAGCATTGGTGTGAGAAATTCGATGTCACGATGGCCATTAAAAGGAAACAAGGTATTATGATTGACGCGAGTGCTTCAAACTTAAGTAATGCCATTCTCCATCTTAATCAACTTACCTCTAATGAAATTAAAGTAGAAGATTTAATCTTACAAGAATTGCCCCATGCACATATTCAACGCATTCATCATATTATTAAACAACATATCCAAGAAGCCGATTTACAAACTTCAGATAACCAAGTGCGTCAGTTACTTGTGCATTTAATCTTAATTATTAAAAGGTCGTCATCCGAAGAAGTAGAATGGGAAGCTCATCCCGACTCTTTAGATATTGCTCGACGATGTATTGCTGATATTAATCAACAACTTGGATATCAACTCACTGATGAAACAAGTCATTTATTTTCATTTTTCATTAGCTACCATTTCAATCAGTTTGACTTGAGTTTTCAACGACTTTTTATTCAAGGATATATTCAGAGATTAATCCAATTGATGGAAGATACTGTGGATATTCCATTTTCTAAAGATTCCACTTTAAAAGAAAATATTTATATGCATTTTAGTCGTACGTATATACGGTTAATGCGTAATGTTTATTTAAATAATCCGTTGACATCGGAGATTAAACAGTTGTATCCATTTATTTTTAATACGCTTTATAATGCAATTGCTCAATTATCGAAAGATACTGATATACAACTCAGTGAAGATGAAATTGCCTTTTTGACGATTCATTTTCAATCTTCTATTGAACGGCAAATGCAATCTACAATGAACGTCGTCATCGTATGTTACTATGGCTTAGGTGTCTCAACCCTATTAGCTGAAAGAATTAAGAAGTTGAGTTCGTCGATTTCTATCGTCGATACGCTCAAACTTGAAGATGTAGAACACTATGATTTCAGCCAAATTGATGTACTCATTACAACGCATGATATCGACTTGTCGAATAATGATTTAAATGCTTTACCGAAAGTTGTTAAAGTTTCGCCGTTATTTTCAAAAGATGATGAAAGAACAGTGGAACATCTCATTCAATCCTATAGAAATCCTACATTACAAAGAGATGCCTTATCCCCGATACAATTTGTGGTTGAATCTGATATCGAACATACTGGTTCTGCCGTTGCGTTATCTATCTTTAAAAGAGCGCAAACGATCTTAGATGAACATCAAGCGACTTTAGATGGCTATATCGAATCCGCGATGGAACGCGAAAGACAATCTTCAACCTATATTGGAAACGCAATCGCTATCCCCCACGGTAACCCGGAAAAGGTTCTAAAGTCACATGTGATTATATTTAAAACGATCGATTCTATCCCATGGAAGCAACATAATGTGAAATTAGTCTTCTTCCTGGCGATTGCGAAAAAAGATGCACAGATGATGAAGAAAATCATTCAATCGATTGCTCAACTTGATGAACATACGGTCGATCAATGGTGTATGTTAGATGAGGTTGCCTTGAAGAATAAGTTAATCGCACGAATTAGAGAATAATTGCCACTAATAACGGCAATTATTCTTTTTTATATAGCATTGAATACGCTTACACTTTAATAAAGGAGAGTGAAAGCTATGAAAATACTTGCTATAACATCGTGCCCGAATGGCATCGCTCATACATATATGGCTCAAGAAAAATTAGAACAAGCTGCTGAAGAAATGGGCGTAGACATCAAAGTCGAAACACAAGGCGGTGTAGGTGCGGAAAACATTTTAACTGCTAAAGAAATTAAAGAAGCAGACGGCATTATCATCGCAGCGGATCGACAAGTCGATTTATCTCGATTTAAAGGAAAACGTTTAATCAATGAAAATGTTCGCGAAGGTATCCATCGCCCTAAAGAATTAATTCAACGTATCATCGATCAAGATGCACGTATCTATCATGGATCTGACTCAGACGCGTATGCTCAGTCAAATGATGCTGAGGATGACGAACATAAAAGCGGAATGCAAATGATTTATCAACACTTAATGAATGGTGTGTCTTTCATGGTTCCATTCATTGTTGTTGGTGGATTACTCATGGCTATCGCCTTAACTATTGGTGGCGAAACAAGTCCAAAAGGTTTAGTCATTCCGGAACATTCATTCTGGAAATCTATTGAAAGTATCGGAAGTTTATCTTTTAAATTTATGGTCCCTATTCTAGCTGGTTACATTGCCGTTAGTATCGCTGATAAACCCGGTCTTGTTCCGGGTATGATTGGTGGTGCAATTGCGGCTGACGGTAGTTTATACGGTAGTACTGCAGGCGCTGGCTTCTTAGGTGGTATTGTCGCTGGTTTCCTTGCTGGTTATATCGCTAAATGGATTAAACAAATTAAAGTTCCGAAAGCGATGGCGCCAATTATGCCGATTATCATTATCCCTATTATTTCCTCGGTAATCGTAGGTTTAATATTCATCTTTGTTATTGGTGCACCGATTTCAAGTATTTTCGCTGCTCTGACGACATGGTTAAAAGGGATGCAAGGTGCCAACATTATTATTCTTGCTTTAATTATTGGTGCAATGATTGCCTTCGATATGGGTGGCCCTATTAATAAAGTAGCCTTTCTATTTGGTTCCGCACTCATTGCTGAAGGAAATTATGCAGTGATGGGAATGGTTGCTGTCGCAGTGTGTACGCCTCCAATTGGTTTAGGTTTAGCAACATTTATCCAAAAACGTAAGTTCAATAAGTCTGAACGAGAAATGGGTAAAGCCTCATTTACAATGGGACTCTTTGGTATTACTGAAGGTGCCATACCTTTCGCTGCTCAAGACCCACTTAGAACGATTCCGGCTAATATGATTGGTGCGATGGTGGCTTCTGTTATTGCGGCACTCGGCGGCGTAGGCGATAGAGTTGCTCACGGTGGCCCTGTTGTGGCAGTACTTGGTGGTATTGATAAGTTGCTGTGGTTCTTTATTGCTGTCATTATTGGTAGTTTAGTCACAACGTTAGCGGTTTTAATTTTCAAGAGACATTCACCTGCAAATGACGTGAATACGTTAGCGACTGACACTGGCTTGGAAAATGATGAACCAACAGCAAACGATACTTCTTCACAAAATAGTGTAGCTACTTCAGCGCAACAAGATGCATCAGCAGCGAAGCATACTGAAGATCATGTATTTAGCGAAGACATTATCGATATTTCCAAATCTGAACTCACTCGAGATGAGGCAATAGATACACTTCTTTCAAAATTAAATGAACATCATTATATCTCTGACGTAGAAACAGTCAAAGACGCGATTCTTAAACGAGAAGCAGAGTCAACAACAGCTATCGGAATGAACGTAGCAATTCCTCACGCGAAATCAAATGCGGTGAAACAACCTGTAGTAGCAGTTATGAGTAATAGAAAAGGTATTCAATGGGAAAGTCTCGATGGTTCTTTACCACAATTGGTATTCCTTATCGCTGTTCCAAATGACAGTAACGATACACATTTAAGACTATTACAACGTTTATCAAAATCACTCATGCATGACGATACAAGAGACAGACTCGTACACGCTCAAGATAAAAGTGAAATCTACAATATTTTAAAAGGGATATAAAGGAGTGTAAGACATGGTATTGTTTCTCGAACCTGTATTTCAAGAAAGAATTTGGGGTGGCTCAGCTTTAACACAGTTCGGATATGATATTCCAAGTGATTCAACAGGAGAATGTTGGGCTATTTCAGCTCATAAAAATGGTCCTAACGTTATCCTAAATGGCAAACATCAGGGTAAAACATTAGACCAAGTATGGGATGAGGATAGAGCGTTATTTGGGAATGATGCTAGAACTCACTTCCCACTTCTAACTAAAATTTTAGATGCACATGATCAACTTTCTGTCCAAGTGCATCCTAACGATGACTATGCTCTTCAACATGAAGGAGAATACGGTAAAACAGAATGTTGGTACATTTTAGATGCAGAACCTGGAGCTGAAATTATTTATGGTGTAGATGCTGATTCACAAGCAGAGCTTCATCAATTGATTGATAACAAAGACTTTGATCATTTATTTAAACATGTACCTGTTCATCCTGGTGAATTTTATTATGTTCCTGCTGGTACTGTTCATGCCATCGGTTCAGGTATTCTTATTTTAGAAACGCAACAATCCTCAGACACAACGTATCGTATTTATGATTATGATAGAAAGGATAGTCATGGACATACGCGTGAATTACATTTGGAACAGAGTAAAGATGTTATTGATATTTCAAATCGACATCTTAATACGTCTCCTCTTACCAAAGAGATAGATGGGAATACGTACACGCAATTTGTTGCGAATGAATTCTTCACTGTTGAAAAGTGGACGATTAATCATCAGATGCAATGGGATAAACCACATGACTATTGCTTAGTTTCAGTGATTGATGGCGAAGGTAAAATATTTATCGATGATAAACCTTACGACATTAAAAAAGGCATGCATTTCATTCTTACATCAGAAGATCAAACAATCACATTTGAAGGAAACATCGAGCTCATCATCAGCCATCCTTAAAGTATACTTCCCCTCAGCTACAGTTATAATTGGGAGAACTATAGATAAAGACTGAATTTTAGTGAACAAACAAATTATTGATGGCGACACGCCTGCAGGAATAGC
>NZ_KV840056.1:9737-32151 GCF_001839105.1 Staphylococcus sp. HMSC62A08
CCCGTGGCAAGGGAGCTAATCAATACGAAGTGAAGTATTGATAAAAATAAAAGTAATTATTAAAAAATCCCCTCGAATTGAACGGTACAATTCGAGGGGATTTCGCATGTCTTATTCAGTTACTTTACTTTCTGCTGCTCGTTTAGCAATTTTACGCATAAGCGGATCCATCACAGGTTTCATACAAACACCAAAGATAATAAATCCTAAACCAAATAACGTTAATACCACAACTTTAGTAATTAAAATTTCTGGTACTATGCCACCAACTGTTTCACGTAATGCATCAATCGCATAGGTGAACGGTAAATATGGTGAAATCGTTTGGAAGAATTGAGGTGCTGTTTGAATTGGGAATGTTCCTCCCCCGCCTGCAATTTGTAACACTAACAAGATAATTGCAACGGCTTTACCCGGATTTCCTAACATTGATACACATGTATATATAATCGAGTTAAATACTAGTGAACTAAACACAGCAATAGATACGAATAAT
This sequence comes from Staphylococcus sp. HMSC62A08, assembly GCF_001839105.1. Lineage (NCBI taxonomy): Bacteria > Bacillati > Bacillota > Bacilli > Caryophanales > Staphylococcaceae > Staphylococcus > Staphylococcus sp. HMSC62A08. The sequence goes on from NZ_KV840056.1 coordinate 10,234, forward strand.
ACTGGCGATTCTACTGCTGCTTTTAAAATGACTAAGTCACCAATTGATACAATCAGTGCTTGAATCACACCTAACATGAAGAAGAATCCTGCTTTACCGAGATATATCTGTCTCTTCGTCAATATAGGTCGTAAATGTTCATGCTTATTGTCGACACTTAGTAAGCTTACCATCAATAATCCGCCTACCCAGATTGACAATGCTGTATAGAACGGTGTCATACCTGAACCGTAGTCTTTAACTGGGAAGACATCTGTTGTTTTCTTATTGATAGGGTTAGCGATGGTATCGGCTTGTTTTTTCAAGTCATTCTTCAAGGTATCGATCAATTTATCTACTGCGTCATCTTTATCTAGCTTCTTAAATACTTTGTCTGCTTTTTTCAAGTCCTTTTCAACATCGGGCAGTTTATTCTCCGCGAAGTTTGCTAGAGAAGCTAAACCTTCTTTCGCACGAGGTTGATTCTCATTTAATAAATTAACGGCGGTGTCATAACGATTGAATAACGCTGGTAAGTTTTGGTTCACAGATTGCGTCACATTCGCCAATTCTTGTTCTAATTGTGGTAAGTCATTACGAACGAAATCAGCGGCTTGTGCGACATCTTTCTTCACTGTTGGGAAGTAATCTTGAGCTGTTCGCATTGCGTTAATATATGTTTGTTCGATGCCTGGTAACGCACTTTGAATCGTGTCAATTCGTTCTTTCCCTTTACTTAAGATGTCTTGACCTGCAGTGATAACTTGGTTAATTGTATTAAGTTTTGATTGGATGGTAGATAACGTATTTTGACCTTTATTCAATTGGTCTGTAATTTCGTTGGACACAGATAATAACTTTTGATTGAGTTCCTTTTTAATATATGAGCGGAACGCATCGAGATTGCTATTTAATTTCGGTAAACTACGTAACACTTTGACCGCTTCTGATTGACCTGAACTTCCATTTGATAGTGCGTCAATCAGTTGATTTGTTTTGCGCAGGCTATCATTAATTTGATTATTCGCTTGCTTAATTTGTTTAATTTCTTTTGATAAATCTACATGCTCACTTTTTTCTAATTCTGAAAGGATATCTATCATTTGTTGATTATATTTTGTGGCATTTTCCAAACGAGATTTAACATTATCCAATGGCTCTTTAAACTGTGTCGGTTTATCTGACGCGATAATACCATAGGCTATATTCTTCAATGCTTTAATATCCTGTTGTGTGGCCTGAGCTTGTTTATCAGTCTGATTTGATAACGATAATAGAGATTCTGTGAGTGCTGTGTTCATAGACTTAACGTCATTGTCCGATAGTACAGTGTCACCTTTAGGCGAAGCATCTCCGTTTGTACTCACTTGGCTTGTATGCATATTTGAGTAACTTCTACCTGCGTCTTTATGTGTCTGATTGGCACTTTGTTGTGCTGTAGATTGTTGATTTCTTAAATCATTGTTTACTGCCCCATTCACGTCTTGTGCTCTACCGGCAGCATCTTGATAGTCTTTAACACGCTGCTTCGCTTGCGTGAGATAACCTTGGGCATCTGTCAATTGATCATTTGCCACATCAATGCCTTGACTTGCAATATTAACGCCTTTATTTATCTTAGGAAATTGGTTAGGCACGTCATTAGCTGCTACATTGAGAAGACGTTCGATATTTGGCATGTAATCATTTAGTGCTAAGATTAATTTCGCTCTTTCGTTGAGCGCTGGCACTGCTGCATTTACTGCATTTAATTTATCTTGTGCATCAGTAATATTGTCTTTATACTTACCTAAATCCCTAAATTTATTGGCATAATTATCTAGCTCGTCTTGATGATTATTAAGATAAATTACTTTATCTGCAAATTCATTAATCTTTGGTAAAGCATTGTTGGCTTGATAGACTGCATTTTTAATCTTATTTATAGTCGGAACGTTATCTTCTAATGTCAGTCCAACTTTATTTGCTTCACTTAACAGTGCTTGCGTCACAGTTTTATTAAATTGTTCATTGGCCTTTTCAACAACAAGTGATGACCCCGTATCGGTAAGTTTAGCTGCTACGGCATTTATTTTTTGGTTCACTTTGAAGTTGACGTCTGCTTTTTGAGGATGCTTTCTTAGTGTGCCAGTGATTTCATGCGTGAATTTGCTTGGTATGTATATTCCAGCATAGTATTTACCCATTTTAATTTCATGATCCGCTTTCTCTCGACTGACGAATTGCCAATCAAAGCTGTCATTTTTCTTTAACGATTTCACCATTGAATCGCCAACATTAATTTTTTTACCTATGATTTTATCCCCACTGTCCTCATTGACTACCGCTACTTTGATATGTCCGGTATTGCCATATGGGTCCCACATCGCCCATAAGTTGAACCACGCGTAGAATGAAGGAAGAATAGCTAAACCTATCAAGATAATCCATACTCCTGGTGTTTTTGCTACCCTTTTCAAATCTGTGATAAAGAGTTTTAGTGCGTTCTTCATAGTCACTCTCCTATTAAGAAGATCTTTTATATTAATTGTTTTCTATATTGATTATTTTCGTAAGGCTTATGTTCTATTCTCTTAAAAATGCCCCATTACATTAGATAATTAACATCACACTAACATTATTTTATAACATCTTTGAGAAATTAATTTATTTTTATAAGGAAGGTTTGTATAATAAATGTATTAAGGCGCATTACGTTTCGTTGATACATGTCAACAATATAAGTCATAAGTTAGATTATACCAAATTCTCAATTATTATCACACCTAAATCAAAAATTTTAGAGGGAGAAAGAATGAGATGTCTAAAAACAAATTATTAATTTATTTACTGTCCACGACCCTGATTATGCCCACATTTACAACGCAGACAGCCATTGCAAAAGATGACTCAGATGCCACACGTTCAAAGTCAAATGTGACGCAACATCATACGCAGTCAAATGAAGATAAAACAACTAACACGGCTAAGAATCAACAAGACGATAAGCGTGATAACCCATCTTCAAAGAAACAAGATAAAAAAGATAATTCTAGAAATGATAAACCTTCAACATCTTCTCAATCACATCAAACTACAACGGCAGTGACTGATAAAAATAAACGTGACGATACAAATTTAGTCGATTCATTTTATAATAATATTTCGCAAAGCCAATCTAAAATGTCGAACCTTTTGAAAAGTGATAAATATGATCAAAGCTTTAGCTTAACAACGTTAATCCAAAATCTATTTAACTTTGACTCTGATATTTCAAATTATGAACAACCGGACACACAATCAAATCATTCAACGACAACGTCACAAAACGATTCCAATAGCAATGCTTCCTCTACTTCTAACGACACATCAGCACCGAAACAAAATACAACATCTAACAGAACGACTGAAGACAAGCCATCATTACAATCTAAAACTCAGACGCAACATAATAGCAATTCAGCCTCAAATGTAGAATCAGATGATTCAAAAGTAAGCGATGCATTATCACAATGGGAAAAAGAAGATGGTAAAAAGGACCCTTCTTCTCAACAAAGACATTCAAATAAAGATACATCACAACAATCACCAACTCAGTCGCAACATCAAAATTCAAAACAAACTCAACCATCTCAATCTGAAGGACAGAACAAAGGTTCAAGTATGTCCGACTCAGCATTGGATGCTATTCTAGACGAATATAGTGAAGATGCGAAGAAAACTCAGTCAAACTATAAACAAAATAAAGATGCAAGCCATAAAGCATCGACAAACTCTAAATCATCTCATAATGAGAATCCACAATTACCTACAAATGATGAGTTAAAACACAAATCTAAGCCTGTTCAATCATTTGAGGACAATGTAAAACAAAATAATACGCGTTCTACAAGTTTATTCCAACAAATTCCTCAATTAGAAGATGGTCAAGTTGAGGAAGATAATTTCAATGTGGTAGACAGTCAAGATACACGTCAATTTATTAAATCTATAGCTAAACATGCGCATAGAATTGGTCAAAAAGAAAATATCTACGCTTCAGTTATGATGGCACAAGCGATTTTAGAATCTGACTCTGGTAAAAGTACTTTAGCACAATCACCAAACTTTAATTTATTCGGTGTTAAAGGGAATTATAATGGACAATCTGTTAACTTTAATACATTAGAAGCTGGTACTGATAATCAGATGTTTAATATAAATGCAGGGTTCCGTAAATATCCTAATTTGAAATCTTCACTTCAAGATTATGCTGATTTAATTAAGCATGGTATTGATGGTAACCCAGACATTTATAAACCAACATGGAAAGATGAAGCATTAACGTATAAGGATGCGACTTCACATTTATCACATTCTTATGCGACCGATCCTGATTATGCTAAGAAGTTAAATAGCATCATTAAACATTACAATTTAACTGAATTTGATAAAAAACGTATGCCAAATCTTAAGAAATATACTAAGTCAATTGGTACGGATACGTCTGGAAGTGACTTCAAACCTTTCGTAGAGAGTAGTAAGGCTTCCCCTTATCCTCAAGGACAATGTACTTGGTATGTATACAATCGTATGCAACAATATGATGCTTCACTTGATGGCAATTTAGGTGATGCGCACAATTGGAATAATCGTGCTGAAAGCGAAGGCTATTCTGTTACACATTCACCTAAAAATCATACCGCTGTTGTCTTCGAAGCTGGTCAACTTGGCGCAGACACACAATATGGTCATGTCGCTTTCGTTGAAAAGGTAAACGATGACGGTTCTATCGTTATTTCAGAATCTAATGTTAAAGGTCTAGGTGTCATTTCTTACAGAACTATTGATGCTGCTGACGCTGTAGATTTAGATTATATTCAAGGGAAATAATGTATGAGAAAGGTTGGATCGGGACATTAAGCTCTCGAGTTAGTACAAAAAGGCAATTTCTATTGAATGATTATAGAAATTGCCTTTTTCATTAGTTAAAGGTAAACAAAATCAATTGAGTAAAGTGGGTAAAATCAATGATAGAACATTTAAAAAAGAAAAATAGAAAAACACTAAAAACATTAGGAAATATTTGGCTTAATGCTAATTTAGATACACATACTTTCATTGATAGTTTTTATTGGATAGACAACTATAGTAACGTCCTCACTTATTTAAAAGACTCAGATATATATGTGTATAAGAATAATAATCAAATTGTCGCATTTTGTGGATTACGAAATAATTATATCGCTGGATTATTTGTTAAAGAAGAATATAGAGACAAAGGAATCGGACATGCTCTCATGAAACATTTGCAGTCTGAATACAATGAACTTACATTAAAAGTATTTGCTCAAAATACGAGAGCTGTTCGTTTCTATAAACGGTTAGACTTTGTAACCATTGATTCAAGTATTGATAAAACAAATCATACAGAGCTATTAATGGAATGGAAAAAATAAGTAATTGAAATTATGCTTTTTCACTACAGTTTAAGATGCAAAATAGGATAATTTCTTCCTTGTGCATCTTTTGGAGATTCTCCATACTTTTTAAACCCATTTTTAATATAAAATGCTACAGCATTAGGATTATCTTTATTCACATCTACATATTGAATTTTATGTTCACTGATTAAAGTTTGAAGTATTTCCGTTCCGTAACCTTTTCTAAAATATTTGGGATCTAAAAATAACATTTCTAAGTTAGACTCATTAATTCCGGAAAACCCAACCGCTTCTTCACCTTCAAACCATAAGTGACCTTCAACGTATTGAAAATAAGTAGGTATTTCAGTTTGAAGTTGTAATCTATCATTCTCTTTTAAAAAATCATGTGTAGCAATGACTGAGCGTTCCCAAATGTCTAATGCTTTGGGATAGTCTTTTTCTTGAAGTTTAATTTTAGATAAGGTCATACATCCTCTCCCTTTCATTTATAAAATATACCAAACGTGAGGACAGTAGAATTCATTGTCTCAACTTTCTTAAACATATTGGCAGTAGATGTCTGAATTGAAAGTGCGCTTATATCAAGCTTCTTTCAATCCTAGCCATCCTTGCCGGCGGGGCCCCAACACAGAGAATTTCTTTTTAAGAAATTCTACAAAAAAAAGAAATTCTACAAACAATGCAAGTTGGGAGAGGGACAACGAAAATAATTTTGCTAAATTATATTTCTGTCCCGCTCCCAAGTACGTCCTCTAAATCATATAAAGAACATACTTATCTTGAGTTTGGTTGTAAATTTATAGATGATTTCTCCACGATTCTACGGATTCTATTTCGCAAGAACGTGTTAAAATTTGTTCTATAATAAAATCATGTTTATCTTTTGAACGATCTCCAATTGCATCTTCAAGTACAGTTATTTGGAAATCTTTATCTGCTGCCTCAAGCGCTGTACTTAAAACAACACCACTTGTTGAAATACCAGTCAATACAAGGTGATTAATACGATTCGCTTGCAAAAACACTTCTAAACCGCTACCTGTAAAAGCACTAAAGCGACGTTTCGTTAATATCGGTTCGTCTTCAGCGGGTTCTAATTCGTCAATGATTTGTGCGAATTCATCGTTCTCTGTCATATTGATGCCACGTTGTTTAAAACTTGAGAATACGCGATTGTTTGGGGAAACATCTGCGAAATTTTTCTCTAAAGCAACACGCATGAAGACCACTGGTATATGATGTTCACGAGCAGCAGCAATGGCACGTTGGTTAGCCTTAATTAAACTATTGATTTGTGGTACATTATGCGCAATACCTTTTTGCATATCCATTACTAAAAGTGCTGTTTGATTCGTCATAGTCATACTCCTTTAATTATTTTCATGAACAGTTTAAATATTATAACGTTATTCCATTATATTTCTCCAATTATTTACTTAATTAAAAAGTCACCTGACCGTTTAATAAAAATTAAGACGTCCGGGTGACTTATTTATAAACTATTTCGTATGTTTGTGCTTACGACGGCTCTTCCAAATAAACATTATTCCTACTATTAGAGCAACAATTGCTATTGGTAAGGCACTTCGTTTAACTATTTTTCCTGTAGCTGGTAAAGAAATATTACCATCATCATTAAATAGACCACTTAACAAACTATTTCCTGAACCTAAAGATAAACCATTCTCAGGTGTTGGTGTATCAATGTTATTTACGCCATCTAATAGAGAACCTTTAGAATTTAATCTATCGAATAGACTTGGGCCTTTAGTCAAATCAGATATTTGATTTAATAAATCAGCGAGTTGATTATTATGGTGTTGGTTTCCATGAATTCTATCTAGCAATGATGGTCTGTCTTTTATTGGTGATAAGATATAATCCAAATCATTCTTCCCTTTATGAACTTGCTTCTGAAGTTGTAATAAGTCGTTCACTTTACCATTAAGTGCAGATTGAATTAGTTTCAAAGCATCTGACTTATCATTTTGTAAACGTGAAATGACTTCTGCTAACATTTTAGCTTTCTCTTGATTCAAGCGTGTGGCTAATATTGTTTCAATAGCTTCTTTTTTATTTTTAGCGTTATTTAATACTCCATTTAGAATATCATCTGATGTTGCATTGCCTTTTTTATCAAAGTCACGCTTAAGTTGGTTAACAATTTGAGTATTGCTTAGGTGACTATGTGCTAATTTTTTCGCAATCTTAGATGCTTCATTTTGACCTAGTCTTGTTGACATCAGTTGTTTGATTAATTTTTCTTTATCTTTAGATTGATCTAACATCGATTTCAAAATATCATCACTTGAGGTTGTCGCTAATGAATCCATTTGTTTTGCGATTTGGTTAGCAATTTGTTTATCTGATTGCTTACTAGTTTTAATTTGCTTCAGAGCATTGTCAGCTTCATTTTTACTCATGACACTATTGAGTATATTTTTCGTAGCTTGTGCTTTATCTTTTGAATTTTTAAGCTGATCCAATATGATATTTTGTTGTCTATTTAGTTTTTGCTGTGCTTTTTCAATTTCATTATTGAGTTTATCTTTATTTCTTTCAGGTAGTTTTTGATTTTTTTCACTTTTTTCTTAAGTACGTTTAAATTCGTTTGCTTTTGATTTAAATAGTTATTTATATCGTTATGTTGTGACTGAGCTTTTGCAAGTGCATGTGTAATTTTATCGCTACCTTTTAAATGCTCAGTAATTGTACCAATCTTTTTATCAACGTTAGGGGTATCATCGTTAATTGAAGACTTTAAGTTATCGAAATCAGAATGTGCCTTTTCTAAGTGACCTTTATCTTCTGATGACACATTTTTAGAATCATTAGATGGTTTATGTTCTGTATTTTTTGATGTCGATTGATCCTCTGATTCAGCTGAATTGACATCTTCTTTAATCTTATCTAATTTACTGAAAATGGTTTGATCATCAGCATTGTCATCCGTATTTTTTTGCGTCTTTTCTGATAAGTCTTCGTCATCAGCAATACTATCATTAGCATTTTCTGCATGATTTGAACGACCATCTTCATCTTTATGGGTATCTGCAGCTCTTTTTTGTTGAGGGCTATCAACTTTATCAGATTTATCATTTAATTCTGTTAGAAATTGATCTAACTCCTTAGTTGTTTCTGAATCAATATTTTTATCATCAGTAGCAGATGGATTTGAACTTTCTAATTGATCATTACGTTGTTTAGCATCTTCAATAATTTCATCAATATTTGACTTATCTTTAGCTTTGTCTATACGTGTTTGATAATTGTCTAAGTCTTCTTTAGTCAATGATTTTAATTGATTAAGGTCTTTTTTCGCTTGTTCAATACGATGACTAAGTGACTCATTTGGGGATTGATAATGATGCGTTGGCGTTTCGGTTGAATCTGCTTGAGTATCTTTTGTAAGCCCATAGCCAATCAATGTTCCACTCATAAGTAATACGGAACATGACATTTTTACATACACGCCAAATTGATGCTTTCGTGTCTGTTTCATTCTCTTCCACTCTCCTTTTCTATTAGATTTCCCAATTTTAAATTCAATGCCATTATATAACATTTCACAGAAAGATACACTTCTCATTTTTAATAAACTCTTTTTGATTTTTGTAGATTATTTAAAAAATTAATTAAATATAAATACATATTACTTGTAATTAGAAGTTAATAACTATTATACTTCGATGTAACCTTGATTAGTTAACGTTTATATCTAATCAAGTGTAATCTAAAGTGATTAAGGAGTTTTTCAAAATGACAAAACCTCTCTATACTACTACAATGATTTCAAATGGTGGCCGTGACGGTCGAGTATTTAGCCCAGACAATACGTTTGTTCAAAACCTTGTAACACCTAAAGAAATGGGCGGTCAAGGCGGCAATGATACGAACCCTGAACAATTATTTGCGGCCGGATATAGTGCTTGTTTCAACAGTGCTTTATCATTGATTCTATCTCAAAACAAAGTAAACGATGCGAATCCTGAAGTAGAAATTACAATTGAATTGATTAAAGATGAAACTGATAATGGTTTCAAACTTGCTGCAGATATTAAAGTGACACTTGAAAACATCTCACAAGAAGATGCGGAAAAATACGTAGAACAAGCACATCAATTTTGCCCTTACTCTAAAGCAACACGTGGTAATATCGACGTTCAATTAGAAGTAACAGCACAATAATTTAGATATAAATAAAGCGTAAGCTACATTCATTATCGCGTATGTGCAAGAACCATACACATTGGCTACGTAATCGCAATAAGAAAAGACGATAAAGCCACACCATTAAAAATCCCCTTACTACTGGTGATAGTAAGGGGATTCGGTGTTTAACCTATATGCTAGATATTTTATAAATGTATTATAACACTTAACATTTCATTTTGCAATAATATCTAGGCATCCTATTTCAATTTAATACGACGCTCTTGGATTATAGCATCCTTATCAGATACCTTAACAGAATATTGTCTTTGAGACGTTAAATCTAGTAATGTTAAGTATTGATTATGACCTGCACCAGTGTCTATATCTATGATGTTGTGTTCAATATGGATATGATCCTTTTTATAACCTAACCGATAATTAGGAATATGACCATGAATCACAACTTTGTTTCTTGGTAAATATTGATTTAAATTTCCTGGAGTATGGCCTGTTACCACTGCTCTTGATTGTTTGCGCATCGATTTACTTGTATCAATACCCGCATGTACGAAGATGTATTGATCTATCACTTTATAATATGGGAGTTGATTGATAAAGTGATGCCATTCAGTAGCCCGTTTATCTGTACGTTCTAGCCATCTCAACTCATGATTGCCCACTAATGCAATAGCACCATTCTTCACTAGTTGTTTAATTAATTTCAATGTGCCTATAGAATCTGGTCCATTATTTACATAATCTCCGATAAGAACAAGTTGATCTTTACTGTCATCATAGTGAGCCGCTTTAAGCAAATGTGATAAAGATTTACCATGTCCATGAATATCTGATGCTACTAATAATCTTTTAGACATGTCTTTTTCACGCTCCTCTCACTACTACTTTCGCTTTAAATCTTTTTCTTCCTTTGATATGTCTCTAATATGATTAAAATAATTGAAGTTATACCTATAGATAACAATGCCATAGCCATACCCTGTGCGGAATCACCTTGTTCGAACTGTCTGTAAATAAAAGTTGAAGATGTATCCGTGTTCGGTGGTCTTAACATGAGTGAAGCTACAAGTTCTCGCATTGATATACAAAAGATGAGTATCCATCCTGAAACGATGCCTGGTCTTAATAAAGGTAATGTAATTGTTCTAAACAATGTCCAACCTTTACTTCCTGAAATTTCAGCCGCTTCAATAAGATTTTTACTTAGTTGTTGATCAACTGTCCTTATATTCTGAACTGCATAAGGAATATAGAGTACTGTATAAGCAACCACTAATATAGAGATTGTATTATAGATTGGCAATGGATTAAATTTATTATTCCAGAATAGTATAAGACCAATCACCACTATAATGCCAGGCACAGTATTTGGTAGTAAACTTGAAAAGTCAATTAAACGTCCTAAACGATGACGCTTTCGAGTAATTAGAACGACCCACAATCCAATGACACTTGCAAGCGTAGCAGAAATTGTAGCCAACATGATGCTGTTGAATAAAGCAATGCCACCATTACCTGAAATGACATGAATAAAATTATCAAGAGTGAAATTATTTAGATGAAATCCTGATGAAAGTTGTTTCATAAACGCACTCATGAAGATACTCGCGTAAGGTAGAATAATTGTAACAAACACTTCACATGCTACGAAGACATAACAAAGTATGTCCCATTTACTACGTTGATGCACCTTTACTTTATGCCCTTTTCCTGAATTAGAACTTATATTATTACGTGATTGGAACCATTGTTGTAACGCCCACACTGTCATGCTTACTGCTAATAATAGTGTTGATAACAATGCTGCCCTTTGAAAATCAATCGGCCATATCGAAGCACTATGATGAATTTCAGATGTAAGTACTTGAAAGCCAATTTTGTTACCCATTGTGACTGGTGTACCAAATTCTCCTATTGTTTTTACAAAAATAAGGAGCGCGCCCATGCTATAACCTGAAGCAAAAAGTGGTGCGATGATTTTTCTGAATCGGTAAAAGAACGTACCACCATATATTTCGGCTACCTCTTCTTGTGACTGATGGATATTCATAAGTGCATTTTTCAAGATAACATATAAAAATGGTGTCAGGTGGCAACTCATGATCAAGACCATCCCAAAGAAACTAAAGAAATACGGTGTGATATGGGAGAAAATGGGGCTGAGTTGGTCTAACAGCCCATTTCTCTGCATGGTCAGCATCCAACCCATTGATCCAATATAAGGTGGTGTCATAAATGGAATCATAATGATTAAATCTAACCATTGATATTTTGCGAGTGACGTTTTAGTCATGATGTAACTGAGCGGTAGTGCTATAACCGTACATAAAATAACGACTGAAACACCTAATATAACTGAATTCCAAAGTATTTTAAGATGATACTGTTCTCCTAGCTGTTGTATGTGTTCACCAAATGTGCCACCTTCTCCTGGCGCAAACCCTTTAAAAAGTATTAAACATAAAGGTAAGATGATGAGCAGGAAAAGTACAATCAGTGCTAACACTTGGTTTAAACGTTTGATTGTCGCTGCTTGTCGCATATTATCTCATCAATTCCGTGAATTTTTTCAATACTTTTTCACTTTTATCGCTTAAATTATTCCAATCGTATTTATATTCCTTAATATCTTTACGTTTTGCTTTACCTTTTTTCTTTTCAGCTGATTGGTCTGCTGGAATAAGGTAATGATCATCGACTTGTTTTTGACCTTTTGAACTTGTGACATAATCCATGTATTTTTTAGCTAAATCTTTATGTTTTGAAGATTTTAAAATAAATGCAGGGCGTGGTGAAATAGCTGTACCTGACTTAGGATATTTAATATCTACCGGTTCTCCTTTTGCTTTAGCGGCGTACACCATATAATCTACTCCGCCATAAACGACGTCATTTTCTCCTTTGATAACAGACTCTAATGCTGGTTTATTCGCGCCTGCTAATTTCATGCCATTCTTTTTCAAATCTTTATATTCATCCCAAGCTTTATTACCTTCATTATTAACTTTGATTGATAATAAATCTAAAGCTGTCCCTGATTCTGAAGGATCTGGAACCGCAATTTTATCTTTATATGTCGCTTTCGTTAAATCTTTATCGTCTTCAGGTGGATGTTTGACATTTTTAGTATTATAAGATAGACCTAAAGCACTTCCACTAAAACCGTAGTAGTAACCATCTTTGTCTATCCAATCTTTATATAACTTTTTATGATTTTTAACTTTATACGGTTCAATTAATCCCTTTTTTCTTATAATCTAAAGCTGCTGGTAGTGATGCAAGTTGTACAACATCAGCTTTAGGATTATCTTTTTCAGCTTCTAAACGTCCTAGAATTTCACCTGTCGTACCTTGGAAAACTTGAACTTTTTTACCGGTTTGCTTCTCAAATTGTTTCACCATATCATTAACTAAGTTGTCAGGACCTGCTGCGTATAAAACGAGTTTGTCTTTATTGTTTCCGTCATTTGAACTCGATTTTGAATCGTTACTTCCTTTGTCGCCATTTTCTGGTTTATTTTGGCATGCTGCTAATACAACTACAGTCGCAATTAAAATTAAAATGTATTTAGTGAACTTCTTCATGTTTAGTGTCCCCCATTTTTATGAAATAATTTTCAGGAATATCGAAAGTTAAATGAATCGTCTCATTCTCTTGAAAATACTTACTATCGTAAAACATGATATCCACACCATTCGACGTAGCCGTGTATTGGTAACGTTCACCTGTGAAGCTGACTGTTTGAATGGTTGCAGGTGTAGCCTCTGAATGGTCATGCTCTTGAATATGGACATGTTCTGGGCGGATTAATACACCATATTTCCCTTCTTGAGCTTGGATAGAATGATTAAGTTGAAAACCCTCATTTGTGCTTAATACTTGATTATGGACGATACCTTCTAAATAGGTTCCCTTTCCTATGAAGGTCGCTACTTCTTTATTCTTAGGACGGTGATATAATTCTTCTGGCGTGCCATATTGCACAATCTGTCCATTCGACATCACTGCCACATCATCTGACATACTCATGGCCTCATATTGATCATGCGTTACAAAAATAGCAGTCATGTGATATGTTTTTATCAATTTTTGAATTAATATCTGCATATCTTCCCTCAAACTTGCATCTAGCGCTGATAAAGGCTCATCCATTAATATGAGTTGAGACTGTGAAATAATTGCTCTTGCTAATGAAACACGCTGTTGTTGCCCTCCCGAAAGTTGATGAATAGCTTTGTCATAATGCTCTTCTAAACGAACTTCTTTTAATGCTTGCATGACCCGTGTTTTCAAATTTTTAGTATCTTTCTTAACTTTCAATGGGTACGCTACATTTTGAAAGACTGACATATGTGGCCACAATGCGAAATCTTGAAAGACCATCCCTAAATCTCTTTGTGCTGGTGGAACATATGTATGCTGGCGTGAATCATAATATGTGCAATGATTATGGACAATACTTCCAGAATCTGGTGTTTCCAAACCAGCTATCAGTCTTAGCAATGTTGTCTTGCCACAACCGGAAGCGCCCAATAAAGAAACAAATTTGCCACTTTCAATTGTCAAATCAATATCATGAATCACTGTTTTCGAACCGAATGATTTTTTAATATTTTGGAGTTCTAAAACCACATCCTCACCTCTTTCAATTATTACTATAGAAAAAGATTGTTAATAATTATTAAATGAAATGTTAACGCTAACTCAAAAAAGTATATGTAATATGTATAAATGTATAGAGAAAATTTATATTTGGGGGGTTGAAGCAAAGTTGAATACGAAGCAGTTGATGATTTTTAAGCAATTTGTAGAATTTCAAAATGAAAATGCCGTGGCTGAATCTATGAATATTACACAACCTACTGTCACTTTCCATTTGAAAAATTTGAATAAAAACTATGGCATTCCTTTGTATTATAAAAAAGGTAAACATTTTAAATTAACGGAAGCAGGCGAGTTGTTATATCGCAATACAACCAAGCTCTTAAACTTAATGCAAGAAACGAACGATGTCATGGCAGATTTTAAAGCCTCGAAGCGTGGAACTTTAAAAATTGGTGCTAGTCATGCACCTGTTTATCATATTTTACCTGAAGCATTCAAAAATTATATGCATCATCATCCAAATATTCAAATTGATTTAACTGTTGATACAGCTCCAAATATTATTCAGAAATTAAGAAATAGGGAGATTGAAATTGCAGTAATCTCTGAAAATGGTTTTTATGAAAATGATTTAAAAGTTAAGCGTTTTATGGAGAATGAATTGATGGTGGCCATGTATAAAGATCATCCCCTTGCTCACCAACAAGAGTTAACTATGAAGGATGTAGAGCAATATGATTTTGTTATACATAGTGGTGGCTCTACTAGAGAAAGTATCGATGAGTGGCGACGTGATAATTTAGTCTCGCTACGTGCGCGTATGCAATCAAATAGTTTGAGTAGTATTCTAGAAACGATTAAACATTCTAAATACTTGAGTTTAATAAGTCATAGTGCGATTCAGCATCGTAATGACATTATTTGTAAAAAGGTCCCCAACGGACCAAAACCAAGATATATCTCCATTGTTTATCGTGATGATTTATATTTAACTCCCGTAATTCAAAACTTTATTTCATTAATATACAATGTGAATTTTGGGGGAAACGATGCAAAATTAAATGAGCTAGTCCCAAAATATAAAGAAACGTATATATGATTGGTAGTCTCATATACGCCCTTAAAATAGATTTGTTTAAACAAACATTTTAAGGGCTTTTATTATAGTTATGCAGTTCGCTCGTCTAGAATCGAATTTGTTGTTCTAACGTGTGACTTATACTTGGGATTAAAGCGCCTTTCACAAGTCTAGTAATTATCAAAAATAAGATTTGTTTTGAGTTGATCTTTCTTCTCATGAATGCCGAGTTGGTCTAATTTCTTAACAATTGCACTTTGCACACGTTTTGCGTCCTCTTCATTGTTTACCTTCGCTGAAATTTCTACAATATTTTGATTTTTAATATCCCAGTTTTCAATTTTTACTTTATTACCATCAATGTTCCCTTTATGACGCTCAAAATGAACTGGTCCAATTAAGCTTGGTTGATTCATTTTATTTAATGTTTCACTATACGGCTTTTCTGCATGAGCTTTTAATATTTTCAAACTATCCTGTGCATTTGGCATAGTATCTTTTTCTAAATTTAAATTTTCTTTTGCCTCTTTAGTTACACTAAGTGTTTCTTTATTTTCACCGAATTCAACCTCATATTCGTCGCCGTTATACCCTTCGGATTTAGCTTGTTGTATCGCACGAGAGACATCATGATTAGAAATCGGATAGCGTTTTTTATATTGCAACTCGTGGTCATTGTCATCTTCAGATTTACGCAAACGATATGTCACATTATTTTGATAGTTAGTGCGGTTTGAATCATCTAAATATTGGACATTAAAATCTTCATCTTCATCACTAGAACCTAATGCTTCTAACACACTATGTTTAATATGACGATTGTCTTTTACCACTTTATGACTATCTGCATAAACCTTCACTTCATATTGGTCAGGTTGATTCGTTGCTGCTTGAACATTTTTAGTAATGCCACAACTAAGTAAAATAGAAGTCGTTATCATTCCTACTTTGATTAATGAATGTTTCATTTATTATCACCTCTACATTCAACTTAGCTTATTTTTTTGTAGTAAATATATGAATAAAGTGAATAGATATTAAACTTTTATAAATTTTTTAAATACGTACTTTTATAGAATTTATATTTCTACAACGATATGTCACACATTGTTTGAAATATCGCCCCCTTTACTTAAATATTCGTGTATAAAGCGGGAATAAGCAAATGAAACCGTAAAATATGAAACTTATCGACAAAGTAAAATTGTTGAAGCAAAGAGTAAGCAAATCCTCGTTAATCAAAGAGAAGTATTGGCATATCAGTCAGTCTAATCTTTAAAAGATATTATCTATATTTTATTCAACCACGCATCTACGAATCACTCTAGGAGGTTTACCTATGTTGGTTATTTCTATCATTTTAACTGTTCTTGGTTTATCGCTCATATTAGTTAGTCTCATTGTCTCAAAATCTGATTCACTCGATTTAAGAGAGAAAATCTATGTACCTGGTTTATGTCTCTTATTAATAGGATTTCTTTGTTTGATTGGTCATTTCGTTAATTCTTCGCTATAAAATCATTATTTTCCCAAAAAATTCACAACAATTCTGACTATCTGTTGCATTTTTCCACACCTTGCACTAAATAGTGGTGTTTAGGGCTTTGCAAAATTGTTAAATTAGTATATGTAACTTTCAAACATCTTCATTTTTCGCACTCAAATTGCGTTAAAATATTTTAGAATTTCACACTCTGTTGCAAAAATTATTCACAAATAGGAGGAAATGTCTTGGCAAAAGTTTTATACAAATTAGGCAAATTTATTGCTAAGAACAAATGGGTCAGTATTGTGGCGTGGCTAATTGTTCTAGGCGTAATCATTACACCACTCATGATTAACTCACCTAAATTTGATAATGACATTACAATGAATGGCCTAAAATCATTAGATACAAATGATAAAATTTCTAAAGAATTTCATCAGGATAGTCAAAAAGCCTCGATGAAAATTGTGTTCCATTCCGATAAGAAGAATGGCATCACAGATAAAGATACGAAAAAAGATATTGAAAAAGCGCTTGATCATATCAAACAGGATGACGATTACGTACAAAACGTAAGCAATCCTTATGAATCTCATCAAATTAACGATGATAAAGATACTGCAATTGCAACCGTTAACTATGTAGTTAACCAAACAGCCTTGCAAGATTCTTCTAAAAAAACGATTGATAAAGAATTAGATGATGTCAAAGCTGATCATAACCTTCAAATTGAGCAAACTCAAGGTGGCTCAATGAACTCTGAAGTCGGTGGCACATCTGAAATTGTAGGTATTGTCACTGCATTTATCATCTTGCTTATCACTTTCGGTTCGCTTATTGCTGCAGGTATGCCGATTGTGAGTGCAATTATTGGTTTGAGTTCAAGTGTCGGAATTATCTCTTTACTTACATTCGTATTCGACATTCCAAACTTTACACTCACGTTAGCAGTCATGATTGGACTCGCTGTTGGTATCGACTACTCCTTATTTATACTGTTTAGATATAAGGAAGTTCGTAAACGTGGTTTAGAACCGATTGAGGCTATTGCTACAGCCGTTGGTACTGCAGGCAGTGCCGTTATTTTCGCAGGGGTAACAGTGATGATTGCAGTATGCGGTCTATCCCTTGTAGGCATTGATTTCCTAGCAATTATGGGATTCGCTTCTGCGATTAGTGTGTTATTTGCCGTATTAGCTGCATTAACACTCTTACCTGCATTAATCAGTGTGTTCCATAAACGTATCAAGATTAAAGATAAACCTGAAAAAAGTAAAAATCCAAAAGATCATCCATGGGCTAAGTTCGTTGTTGGTAAGCCTGTGATTGCAATTGTTATCAGTTTACTTATTTTAATTGCTGCAGCACTTCCTATAAGTGGTATGCGTTTAGGTATTCCAGACGACAGCCTTAAAGCTAATAATACGTCAGCACATAAAGCGTACAACTTAATCACAGACAACTTCGGTGCGGGCTATAATGGTCAAATTGTAATGCTCGTAAATACGAAAGATGGCGGCAGTAAAAAGGATATTCAACAAGACTTAAATAATATCAAAGATGATATTAAAGATATGGACAATGTAGACAAAGTGGCGACACCACAACTTAATGATAATCAACACTATGCGTTAATTTCTGTGATTCCTGAAGATGGTCCAAATGCACAATCTACAAATCATTTAGTTTACGATTTACGTGACTATAATAAAACAGCCAAAGAAAAATATGACTTCAATACAGAAATTTCAGGACAAAGTGTAATCAACATTGATATGTCTGAAAAACTTAACGAAGCGATTCCAGTATTCGCAGGCGTTATCGTACTCTTAGCATTTGTACTACTCGTCTTCGTATTCCGTTCAATCTTAGTACCATTGAAAGCTGTACTCGGTTTCGTCTTATCTCTACTAGCGACACTCGGATTTACAACACTCGTCATGCAAGATGGCTTCTTAGGAGGCTTGTTCGGCGTTGAAAATACTGGTCCGTTATTAGCATTCCTACCAGTTATCACTATTGGCCTTCTCTTCGGTCTAGCAATTGACTACGAGCTATTCTTGATGACACGCGTCCACGAGGAATATAGTAAAACAGGTGATAATGACCATTCCATTCGCGTAGGTATCAAAGAAAGTGGCCCAGTTATCGTTGCTGCAGCATTAATTATGTTCAGCGTATTTATTGCTTTCGTCTTCCAAGAAGATTCAGCAATTAAATCAATGGGTATTTCACTCGCATTCGGTGTCCTCTTCGATGCATTTATTGTACGTATGACATTGATTCCTACACTCACTAAATTATTCGGTAAAGGCTCTTGGTACATTCCTAAATGGTTAGGTAGCGTCTTACCTAAGATTGATATTGAAGGTAAAGCTTTAGATCAAGATCATTCAAATACGAAGGCTGCTGAAGACACGCAATATGGTGATCATCATGGTGAAAGTTATAGACATGACGCTCATCGCTACAATGATGATAAACGTTATGATTATCGTCACAGTGACAACCATACAGACTTTCATAATGAGAGTGAAGACTATCCTCGATATGTCCGCCTGGATGATGGTCGTCGTAGCTATCGTGAAGATCATTTTCCGGAAAATGATTCGCAATATCGTAGATCAGAGTATGGAGATTCAAACATCAATAATCAATCACGCAACCATCGAAATCAAGTAGATTATGAGTCTATGTATACTCAAGACAATCACCATTATCGTCGAGAAGATACGCATGAAAGATATGAACGTCAACCTCGACATGATGAAGCATATCGTCGTAACCAAGAGAAACCGCAACGTTCAGAAAGGGAATCTCGCACGACTGATTTATTTAAACAATTATCTGATGAATCAAATGATCAAGATATGTTATTTAATGCATTAATGTTATACGCTCGAGAAAATAACAAAGCTATTTATGACGACTATCAACGTCGCTCTAATGAAAGATATGAAGAACATGTCGATAAAGGTAGAGACAATGACAGAGACTAAAACTAAGAAGGAGGAAACGCCGAATGTTCAAGAAAAGTAGTTTCAAAGTATTAGGACTACTTGCCACTCTCGCCTTAGCTATTGTGCTAAGCGCGTGTGGTAATGGTGGTAGCGGATCATCGGACGATGGGAATACATCTCTAGGTAAAAAAGAAGTCACTATTCCTTATATCGCAAGCGACAATTCTACGCCACGTTCTCTAGTGATTGCGGAAGTGCTTAAGAAAGCTGGATACGATGTGACAACGACACCTGTTCAAGCGAGTGGACCACTATACGCATCCGTTTCTCAAGATACGGATTCATTCCACACTTCAGGTATCTTTCCATCAACAGACAAAAGCTTTTACAACAAATTCAAAAGTCAATTAACAGTTTATGATAAAAAGAATTTAGTAGATAATGTAAAAGTTGGTTTAGCTGTTCCTAAATATGAAAGAAATATTGATTCAATTTCAGATTTAAATAGCAGTAAAAGTTTTGGTAAATCTGTAGATTGGACAATTCAAGGTACAGACGATAGAAATGGCGTGATGAAACAAACTAAAAATGAACTAGACGATGGTCAATTAGATCAATATCGTTTGCATAAGTCGTCTGACCAAGATCAATTTAAAGCGATTCAAAAAGCTTATAAACAACAAAAGCCTATCGTCTTCACTGCTATGGAACCAAGCTGGTTCTCCAAAGAGCTCGATATCAAAATGTTAAAAGATCCTGAAAAAATTTATGGTAAAGATGATGAACATATTAACTTAGTGTTCAATAAAGGCTTCCAAAAAAATCATCCTGCGGCGTATACGATTGCTACACGCATCTCTGACAATTGGAGTAAAGATGATGAAGAACAATTAGCGAAGAAAATCTTTAAAGATAATAAAAATCCTGAAGATGTTGCCAAAGATTATGTCGATGACCATGAAACAAAAGTTGATAAATGGTTAAAAGGTATTGATCATTAAGTATGTAGTATAAAGTCAATGTGTTGAGACTAGAATATTAATCCAAAATGATAGCTCTAAGATGATTTCTAATTAGAATGTGCACCACTATAGGTTGGACTACAATCTAACTTTGAGAGGTACAGCACACTAAAGAAATTGTCTTAGAGCTTATTTTATAATGAATATGCTAAATGAAGGTATTCAATGGTCGTTTATATTTGGTAAAAGCAATTCAACTATGATAAATTAACGTATATTCTAAGTCGTGAAGTATCCTTTAATAGAGAATAATAAAAGGAGAAATGTATATGCCTACATCAACTCAAAAACGTATGATTCGACATATTAACCAGACAGTTTTCGAACTTTTATATGACTACCATTTTGATGAAATGACTGTTCAAAAAATTTGTGAAGTTGCCGAGATTAATCGTAGTACCTTTTATCGTTATTTCCAAGATAAATATGATTTACTCTATTCCCTACCTCAATATATGACTGGCGAAATTATGACAGATTCAAATGAAGCGCCACAAATTAAAACTTCTGAGTCTTTTAAGGCTTTTATCTATTATATAGAACAACATAAGAAGGTATTTAAGCATTTGCTTGTATCTTCCAGACAAGTTGATGTTTTCAGAAGTTTAACACGTGCAAGCCGTGAAATGATGTTATATGGCGTAAAGAATAATCATGATGATCCCCTTGCATTGAAGATACGTGAAAGTAAGCATCCTGAAATCTTAGCTGATTTTTATAGTAGTGGTGTCATTGAAGTTTTAAGACGTTGGGTTGAAAATGACTACAATTATTCGGTAGATGAAATTTTCGAAACACTAAACAATACATTAGAAGCTTCACTTCAAAACTGTAAAACCAATTAAAACGAGGCATACAAAAGCACGCGTCCTTATCTTCTTAAATAGTTGATAAAGATGCGTGCTTTTACTTTTTATTATAATAGTTGTTTCCTTACCGCTTCGCCAACTTGAGACGGGGATTGTGGATTTTGACCTGTAATCACTCGGCCGTCTACAACTAGTGTTGAAGTAAACGGAACTCGACCATAGCGATAAATGGCACCACGTTTTTTAATTTCGTTTTGTAAATGGAAAGGTACGATGGTATCACGTTGAGCTAGGACCTCTTCAATATTTGAGAATCCAGTTATCTTTTTATTTTGAATTAAATACGTACCGCCAGCATCTTTGACATTGAGTAGCGCTGCAATGCCATGACAAACCGCTG
>NZ_KV840056.1:32251-37900 GCF_001839105.1 Staphylococcus sp. HMSC62A08
CAACGATTCCCCCATTTTCATAAATCGTATTCACTGCACTTTGGATGTATTTATTTTCTGGGAAATCATACATCACACCATGACCACCAGTAAAATAAATGGCATCGTATTTCTCAGGTTGCGCTTCTCTAATAGGTTGAGAATATCTTAGTAAATCCATGAAACTTTCATTTTTATAATAAGCTTTCGTTGTATTATCAAACATCAGTGGATTAAGGCTCACGGGATCGATCGGTGTATTTCCACCAGTAATATTAAACATATCAATGTCTACATTTGTATTTTTAAATGCATCATAAAAATGTACCAGTTCGCTTAGCCATAGTCCTGTAGGTTCTTCTGTATTTCCAAAGTAATCTGTACTTGTATTGACTATCATAATTTTTGCCATTTATCTCACCTCTTTAATTAATCTTCCATTTTTACTACAATTTTGCCTTTTGCTCTTCCACTTTCAGAGTATTCAATGGCTTTTTGAGTTTCTTTAAAGTCAAATACCTTATCAATGATTGGTCTAATTTTTCCAGCTTCAATGAGTTCTGTGATTTCTCTTAATTGCTTACCACTTGGATGCATAAATAAAAATTCATAGTTAACGTTGAATTTTTTGGCTAAACGTTGGTATTTCAATGATGCTGCTTTTAATAAACCTTGCTTAAAAATACTTTTTTCTAACTTTTTAGCATTGCGTTCTGTCGGTAATCCAGAAATCGAAGCAATGACACCATGGGGTTTAAGGATTTGGAATGATTTTTCTAAATTATCTCCACCAAGTGTATCGAATACACCATCAAAATCTTTTAACACTTTCGAGAAATCTTGTTCTTTATAATTAATAAATTCATCTGGATTTAATGATTTGATAAGTTTTTCTCCTCGATCACTTCCAGTCGTTGCAACATAAAGCCCTATTGCTTTTGCGTATTGAATGGCAAAACTTCCTACGCCACCTGATCCAGCTTGGATGAGCACTTTGTCTCCTGGCTTAGCTTTAATTACTTCGTTTAGCGCTTGATAAGATGTTAAGCCTACTAAAGGTATACTTGCCGCCTCTTCGTAAGAAAGTCCTTGAGGCATTGGAGCAATTTCTTCTGCGTTGATTGAAATATAGTCGGCAAATGTTCCAATTTTCGATTTACGTGGACGTCCATACACTTTGTCGCCTACCTTGAAGTCTGTAACATTTTCCCCTACTTCGGAAATCTCTCCTGCAAAGTCATTTCCTAATATTAATGGAAATTGATAAGACAGTAACATTTTCAAACTACCATCACGAATTTTGAAATCGATTGGATTAATACTTGCTGCTTTAATTTTCACTCGTACTTCATTCGGGTTCATACTTGGTAATGGCATTCTTTCTAATGACACAGGACCTTTCCCATAATGATGAATAACCATCGCTTGCATATCCGTTTTCATCTTTTTCGCCTCTCTTTACTTGATTATTACATTTAATATTGAAAATGATTGTATACTTGATATTTTGAATTTTCATCAAGTGTAAGGCTATTAAGTATTCTGTACAAGAAAAGTGGTTTACTTATAAGTTTAGTTTATAAAAAAGTGCGTTTACTATAAGTGATAGCTATGAATAATCGAGTCATTGTCATAGTATTAAAACACAAAGATGACTCCATATGAAAATTGAAACTTTATCGTCAACGGTTTAAACAAAACCAATGTTGTTAAAATAATTGATAGCGTTACTGTGCTATTCATTCGTTTCTGTATGGTTTAAATCGTTTATATTGACAAAATTGTGAGGCAAGATTAATATATATCTAGTATAAAAAATATACTAGGAGGTGTGAGTGATGAAAGTAGAATTGGGTTTAACATCATTTGCTGAAAATAGTGCCATTTACATGCCAGATGGTAAACACGAATCAATAAGTCATGCTCAACGTATTAGAGATATAGTGGAAGAGATTGAACTTGCAGATCAACTTGGATTAGATGTTTATGGCTTAGGTGAACATCACCGCGAAGACTACGCAGTTTCTGATCCTGTTACTGTGTTAGGTGCAGCTGCTTCAAGAACACAACATATTAAATTATCTTCTGCAGTTACCGTCTTGTCTTCAGACGACCCGGTCAGAGTATATGAAAGATTCTCAACTTTGGATGCTGTATCTAATGGTAGAGCTGAAATTATGATTGGTCGAGGTTCATTTATCGAATCTTTCCCGTTATTCGGTTATAATTTAAATGACTATGAAGAGCTATTTAATGAAAAACTTCAAATGTTGCTTAAAATTAACAAACATGAAATCATAAGTTGGGAAGGTAAATTAAGACCTAGTTTAGAAGAGACTGGCATTTACCCACGAGTGGAAAATGGCGAACTACCAATTTGGATTGCCACAGGTGGTACACCTGAATCATCACTCAGAGCCGGCGCGTTTGGCTTGCCAATTACGTATGCCATTATTGGTGGAAATCCTAGACGATTTGCACGTAATGTTGAAATATATAAATCTGTTGCATTATCTTACGGACATAATCCTGAGCAATTACCTATTGGGGTACATTCTTGGGGTTATGTTGCAGAAACAGATGAACAAGCGAAACGTGAGTTTTTCCCTTCACTTAAGGCACATCAAGATGTACTAGGTAAAGAACGAGGTTGGCCATCTTTCGATGAAAACTATTTCGAGAGAGAAATAGGCAGTCATGGTGCTATCTACTTGGGAAGCCCTGAAACAGTGGCACAAAAAATTATTGATACCATCGAGACTCTAGGTATTAATCGCTTTATGATTCATACTCCGGTAGGTTCTATTCCTCATGAGTATGTGATGCATTCAATTCGTCTTTTTGGGGAAAAAGTTAAACCTATAGTAGATAAATATTTTGAAGATAAATAGGAGGAAATATTTTATGATTTTACGTTATGCTACAAATTTAAAACTTGCAAAAGAATTATACAATGCAAGCAAACCTAAATTACAAGGTGACCAAGGTATGGTGGATACTTTCACAAACACATTTGGTTTACCAGCTAGTTCAGTTAAATTAGCAGGTGGTGTTGAAGCAACTGCAGCTGCATTATTCGCTGCAAGTTTCTTAAATAAAAACATCTCTCGCCTAGGTTCACTTGCTACAATTTCAGTATTAAGTGTTGCAGCTTACAAACACTTTGAAGCTGGTCACGGCAAAAAAGGTGCACAACACGCACTTGATTTATTAGGCTTAGCTACTTTAAGCTTATTAGATACTTTCTCATCTAAAAGATAAGAATTGAAACATAAGACTCCCCGCTCATGCGAGGAGTCTTATTTGCTTAAAGAAGCATAAAATTTTTAATATAAGTGTAAATGAGCTAGGAATACATGATAAAGATTGAATATATAAGAATTTTAGTAAACCCTTGCTAATAGGAAGACTAGGTATACGAAGTATTGATGGCGACACGCCTGCAGGAATAGCATGCGTCTTGAGACTACTTGCAGAGTTAATTGATTTTTAAAAGACAGGCTACGCAGTAGCTGATTGATATTGAGCTCATAAAATGGCTCAACATCTAATCATCCTTGCGGGGGTGATAATACGAATTCTTAAATTCTAGAATTCTGTATCACTCCCAAGCCATGCCCGCGGCAAGGGAGCTAAGCAATACGAAGTATTAATATACTAAATTCGTGATTAGACAAATCTTCATGACTGTTTATGTATTTTATATCATCTCGAAACTGCAACGAGGGTTAATTTTACTTTTTATATTTATTTAAAAGTGATTTAGGAACATGACAAAGATACTGATCTTCAGGGTGTTTATAAAGATGATCTTGATGTTCTTCAGCACTTTTAACATAATTCGTTAATGGCTTTACTTCTACCATAATACGGTCCGCATCGTTTCTATCATTGATAAATGCTTGTGCTTCGTCGAGATGCGATTGATCCTTACTATATAATCCAGTTCGATACTTTTCTCCTATATCTGGTCCTTGACGATTCAAACTATATGGATCAATGATTTCGAATAAGTACCCCATCAAATCTTTTATAGTAACTTGTTGTGGATTGAATTCTACTTTCACACATTCAGCATATCCATCATACGGTTCTTCCAAATGATTTGTAGTACCATTCGCTCTACCTGCTTCCGTCATCACAACGCCAGGTATCGTTTTGAAAAATGCTTGCGTCCCCCACAAACAACCGCCTGCAAGATAAACAATTTCCAACGTTATCACCTCTTTAGAATATTGTAACACCTAGAGCTAGAATCAAATAACAAACGATGATAAGAATCTGTTGGTATTTGATTTACTACTTACTCCAAAGATTCTTGCCAAAGCGTATTCATAACATATAAATAAAAAATCTCCTCATCGTTATTAACAATGTGGAGACCATTATTAAGTGAAGATTAATCCTCACTTATTTATTATTCACTTCTTACGTTATTAAGAACATAAAAATCAATTATCTATCTCTAAACAATTTATTTTCTTACCAACGCTAGTATGCCTGCTACTAAAATCAAGATGCCTGAGAGAATCCCAAAAAAGCTAATAAAAATAAAGTTAAGAATTCCACCAATGACTAAAAGTACCCCAATTAAAACTCTTTTTTTATTAATAATACAACTTAAAATAAGAGTTATAATGCAAGTAATAATCACTGCTACACCTAATCCACCTACATTTTCCCCACCAGTATCAAGTTGAGAACTAATACCTTGGACCATAATAGCGAACAAACCACCTAAAATACCGAATATACTTCCCATGATACCTAATATCATTTCAGCAACCCGATTTGTAGGTTTAACCTTTTGCATGTCATCCATATTTTTTCCTCCTTTTATATTTAATTAAAAATAGTTAATAAGGGTTATGTATAAGACCAAATTCTTTATGCAAAACTTATTAACATATGCGTTGCAATACATTAAAGTATTCCACACTTATTTATTTTATTATACTGTCTTGTAAAATCAATATTGATTTCTTCTATTCTACATTTTGGATATTTTGTATATTTTAAAAATCCTAAATATTGCTTTAAGTATAAATGTGACAACAATGTCATGGATTTGATATCTCATACACAGGAGTTTATTTATAGCATATGGTATCTTCAACTTATGCATAGAGAAGATTGATTGTTTGTAAGTTTTGCTTTAAAAGTAATACTTCTTGGGAGACTTTTAATATATTTCTCTGATGTTCAGATTTTCATGTTAAGGAGAGATGGGTTTGACTCATAAATTTTTCAAATTCTTTATTAGTACGATGGCGATAATGATGGCATCTATATTTTTTATGTATAATCATTCAGTATTGGCTTCAACTAGCAATCATGACCAAGTGGTGGGCCATTTTAATCAAACACCAATGAATGATGAATCCATACATCGTGCTGTAAATGTTTCTACGGTTAATCATAATGGTGAACATAACTTAAATTCTTCTAAGTCTAGAACAACGTTTGTTACTCAACCGGCATCAATGATGACACTTCCTGAGACAGGTAAAAGCGTGTCTCACTCTCCTTTTATGGCTGGAATTATCGCTCTTATCCTTGGTTTAATTATATTCATTTATAAAAAGACTTCTGCGAATAAACAATAGAAATGATTAATAGGTTGAGAACTTTGTATTTTAAGCTCTGGGAAACCGATTAACGGCGTCCCAA
>NZ_KV840056.1:38000-79920 GCF_001839105.1 Staphylococcus sp. HMSC62A08
TGGGAAACCGATTAACGGCGTCCCAAAAGCTTGTTTCTTTAGCCACATTTCTTGTTAAGTTCTATAAAAAAGAGAGTTAGAACAAAAGCTCCAACTCTCTTAAATCATTATATAATCAATAACTTAATTCCTTTGACAATATTTGTTAAGAACAGCACAATAGCCCAAATAAAGAAAATCGCTGCAGCTATGAGACCTATCGTGATACCTAGACCAGCATGTGCATCGTCAAATAATGTAGGGACAACCATTATACTGAAAAAGCCTATCGCAGTAAAAACCCATGTAAATATATGGTTGAATAATGCATTTCTTGAATAAGTTGAAGCTGGGCGTTTAGCTACAATCCAGACGATAAGTGGAAATAACACCGGTGCAAAAAAGACGCTTAAATAACTTAAAGCTCCTAAAATATTATTTGCTTTTTCGTTATATCTTTCATCAAAGTTTTCCATTTTTTTCACCTCAGTTATATCTAAACACATCATTGTGCTCAATTTAAGTTATATCACTCATAATTACAACATTGTAAGTTACGCAGCATAAAATCACTTAATTTAACGCTTCTTCTAATACTGATTTGAAGTTTACTTTAGAAATTTCATTCGCATGCACTTGCTGTGAATTTAATCTTTCGCTAAATCTGTCTTTATTTTCATCTATTTCTTTAAGCATTTGACTTAATTGTTCAAGGTCTTGTATCGAACATTGATTGTCAGGAGACGTTACATTAAAATGATGCGCCGTCTCAGTATACCCAAGAATTAACATATGATGATCAAATGCTTTTCTAACAGCATTTAAAATTTCTCCACCTTCATTGATGTCTAAATAAATATCACAGTATTCATACAACTGATTTACCATATTTTGTTTAATTGCAGGATAAAGTTTGACATTTGGGTAGTCACCTAAATCCATTAGTCGTGAAGACATTTCAGTAATTGCAGCAATATGGAACTGATAATCCGTATGTTTGGTTACTAAATATTCTAAATGCGGGATTTGATCAGAATTCGTCAGCGTAAGTATATTGTTAGAATATTGATTCTCTTTTTCCTTATGATACAAGTATCCCGAAGCATGAACATATCTACGTTCTTCCTCACTTAAATGACCTATGATATTTTCATATTCATCCTTTTCAGGAATAATAACACTGAACTGTCTTTCGGTATTATTGTTAAATATTAACCTCATATTTCCCGGGACATGATTCCTAGAATGTTCTTGCCAGAATAAAATACCTTTACCCTTCGTTGGTAAATCATAGAGTGCTAAAAATGGTGTAGATAAACTATTAAATATGACTTGGTCTAAATCAATATGAATCTCTTGAAGATAAAACTTGATGAACTCCCTTTTAGATGCGAAGAAATAGGATTTCCCTTGATAATCCACGACAAAATCTTTGGTAACGAAGTTTTCATAAATCACTTCTTTACCTTCTCGATTCATATATTTTTTTAAAATCGGTGTTCCAGCTAAATCATAGACAGTTTCTGCAATTTTAAAACCTTCTTTATTATAATGATCGACTGAACGCAAACGTTGTTTTTTATCTAACCATTCAACGAAGCTGACCACACGCGTTTTGAAGTTCTTTCTATAGAAAATCTTTCCTCTTAACTCACCCATATCGATAATTTTGGCCATTGTGCCGTCACCTTTAATTTCCCAGAAATCAGGCGTGACAACGTCATTGAAGAAAGCGGGCTTGTCATCTTCATATACTTGATACGTCGCAAAATATTGATACGGTGATGTGACTTCATCAGGTAAAAAGCCATCGTCATTCATCACAATTGTAAAGTGATTATATCCTGCAAGTTTAAGAGAGTCATGTAATTCACGTGTCTTGTTATCATAGTTTTCAAATAAATTAATCATGTAGCACCTCTTCTATCAATTGTCTCCAATGTTCTACAATATGTGATGTCTTGAAAGGTTCTGCAATGTTATATGAAATCTCGTGTGGCTGTTTTGGGCCATTTTCAAAAAATTGAACAATCTTATCAGCCATTCGATTGATGACTTCATCGATTGTTTCATAGTCTAAATCGATCGGTATAAGATAGCCGTTCTCATTATGTCGAATAAACGTAGGACATCCATAATTCACATCAAAACCAATCATCCCAAGTCCTGAGCCAACCGCTTCCATTAAAGTAAGCCCGAATCCTTCACTTTGTGATGCTGAAACGAATAATTCATACTGATGGTAGATCTCTTGCAGATTTGTATGACCTTTCAAACGTATATAATCCTGCGCTTCATATTCTTCGATCATCTTTTCAATTTTATTTCTTTCCGAACCTTCACCATAAATATCAAAACGAAGATGTGGTACACGTGATTTCGCCCTAATCACTGCCTTTGCAATCCAATCCACATGCTTTTCACTCGCCAACCGTGAAGCCGTCATGATTGAATAAGGACATCTAGGATGTTGTGGATACATTAAGGTATGCAGACTGCCCACTGGTATAGTTCTAATGCGAGGAACATCATGTGTGTACGTTCTAAACTGTTGAGTTAAAATTTTATTCTGTAAATCTGTAGCTGTGATGAAGAAATCAATATGTCTCGCGTTTTCAAATTGATACTCATAATAGTTATTCCATAAAATATGGGTGTTGTCGGTGGAATTTTTACTGTAGTGTTCTGCATGAACCACAATCCCTACCTTACTGTTGCCCTTATTTTGCAAAATGGCCTGACCGACATCTGTTGAACGATCAATAATCACAATATCGTTATGAGATAAATGAAGTTTTCGAATAAAATATGCGATGAATTCTTCTTTACTATATAAACGTGCATCGTCAAACACATATACATGCGCATCATCGTCGATATATTCGTTATATACAATCGAGCCATCTTCATTATAAAACTGGCGCATATAAAGTTTCGCTCTCTTCTCAAAAGGGGCATAGTATTCTGAAAATGTACGAACGTAGCTATAAAAATCTTTACGAATCAACATGCCATTAACGACAAATTCAGCACGATCAACATAGTTTTCTTCTGGATTTTTTAAATAACACGTCACGAAAGTTTGGTCATTGTTTAAATAAAACCTTAAAACTTTCCCTTTCCTCTCGTGACGCGAAACATCATTACCTAATTCTGAAATCAAATCATTAACAGTATAAGTGGTTGGTGCAATTTTTATGTCTGTAAAATATTGATATAACCAAATTACTTCTTCATCTTTAAAACCCATATTGCTTGTTAGTGTTTGGATATTTTCAGATTGAATAAAGTCTAGAAAGACAAATTTTATTGGATAATGAAGTTGGCGAAGCAATTTAGCTCGATAGGCTTGTGCATATTCTACACCACTACTTGCCCAACCAATGCCAAAGTTAATGTTATAAATTGTCATGCCTTTACACCTCTTTATTTATGGAAAATGGATGACCATATCATCAAATTTATCAAATGTTAGAATACTTAAGCATAAATTTCTAATTATTTTTCTTTTAACGTCTTTTGTCATCAATTCATATGTTTCTAAAGCCACTTTATGATATTCAAATATGACGTTTCTCTGACCATTTTGTCGATTATTGACGCTTGCTTTAAGTTGTTGTTTGGACTGTTTCATTTAGAATCGGATGAGTGCTTCACGGTTGTTGTGTATGTATTTTCATTCTTAATATTTTCTTATTTATATCGTCTTGAAGTTATATTTTTCATCTTGAATTCCATCTTTCAAATAAATCCCCCACAGAATGTAGCATAATGCTCCGGCATTTAAAGACTTGAACATGATTATTTCTATACAATTAACAAGTAACGTTGCTATAAACAATACAATCGTCACTCTAAAAGGTTTTCTAGCTAAAAGAATCACTTTCAATATGTAAATTACATAGCAAGTCAGTCCAATCATACCTGTAAAAATAATAACTTCAAAAATGATATTTCCCGCTTCAATGTTTAAATTTTTTAGATAACCATTCGCATGATGCATAGGTATTCCGAATCCACTACCTAAAAATGGATGAGTTTCAAAAGCATATTGAATATTTTTGATTTGATTATCTTTAGGCATAAGTACATTTTCTATTGAATTCCCTTTAAAAATGAAGTTTACCACTAAGGAGTGAACTAAAGGATGAAAAATACTTGTTATAGCTAGCATTAGAATTCCCAAAATCATCGGGTATTTATAGCGCTTTTTTAAATTTAAAAGTAATAAAATAATTAAGAGACTTATCATCAGCGTTACCCATGCTAGTTTAGAATCTGTTAAATAAAGTTCAATTATTGCAATTAATACAACAAATAAATTTAATAAATTTATTTCATATTCCCGCAGGATATAGAGGATAAGAATCAATAATCCCATTAAAAGAACTACCGCAAAGGTTTTGTAATCACTCAAAAAGCCATGAAATGACTCACCCTTAATGAAATAATTTGTTGGCTTCAACACGATGGGTAACAAGGAAAAGATAATTAGCAACTTTACTTGTTGTGCAGTCCATATTACAAGTTCTTCAATATCTTTAATTAAACATATTAATAGTACGATAATCGTTAAAGGAATAAAGTAATTAATAATTTTAATTACAGACATCATTGGATAGTCCGAGACAACAAGACTTATCAATATATAAATCAACATTTTTTTCATTGACGAAAAAGCAAAGTTAAACATAATATAACTTCGCGTCCATTTCTTAATATATCTAATAAGGAAAAATATTCCTATCACATATATTAAAATGTATTGCATATATGTGATAAAAACAGTACTTTCTCCAAGATCAAAAGTCGAATTCATTAAAGTTCTTATCATATATAGATATATAAGTTGAATTACGCCGATTACGCCTCTTTTGAGTAGTATGAGTGATAATAATATTGCTAAAAAGAGCGTCCATTTATTGCATATACTCATTATGAAAATGAGACTAATTAGTGTATTTTCTCTGATGGTCTGTTTGTTCATTTTCAAAAATTGTTTCATTTATACTTCTCCAAATCATCTTGCTGTTAATTCTACTGCGTCTTTAGAAAGACTCGCTTGAGGTGTGAAATGATAAGCCTACTATGCCTACTCACCTATTTATTTCTATTGTTATTTTATAATTTTATTATGTTTTGTAATTATAGCATGAAATGTTTGTGGCACATATATTTTTAGCAATTCCAGCCATTTTCTATAAAAAAAGCAGGGAGAGGGACAGAAATATAATTTAGCAAAATTATTTTCGTTGTCCCACTCCCAACTTGCATTGTTTGTAGAATTTCTTTTTAAGAAATTCTCTATGTTGGGGCCCCGCCGGGTGTTGGGGCCTCGCCGGCAAGGATGGCTAGGATTGAAAGAAGCTTGATATAAGCGCACTTTCAATTCAGACATCTACTGCCAATATGTTAAGGAAGGCTGAAACATTTAATTATGTCTCAGCCTCTGAACTGCATATCATTTATTTAATATTTTTCAAAGCATCTTTTATCTCAGTTTGACCTGATTGAATAAAAATGTCTTTTCCTTCTACTGAAGGTTCTTGAAGTGATTCAATTAATACCGTTGCAACATCTTCACGTGGAATTGTATAACTATTTGGGTCTCCATTAATTTTTGATTCAGCTTCAATTTTGCCAGTTCCTTCATCATCTTGAAGTGGGCCTGGATGAACGATTGTGTAATTTAATCCTGAATTTTCAATGTAAAGATCTGAAAAATGTTTTGCAACTGCATAAGGTCTCATCACATCTGATTCTTTTTCAGGTTCAATACTGTCTGTTGCACTTAATTGAACAAACTTTTTCACATTATGATTTAATGCGAAATCTACGGCTTTTTTAGCACCCAATAAATCAACTAGCAACGTTTTATCTGCGCCAGTGCTACCACCTGAGCCTGCTGTAAAGATGACGCTATCTACGCCTTCAAATGCATTTGAGAAATCGTCCTCTAAATCTTGAACAACCACTTTATCTGCGCCTAAGTCTTTAAGTTCATTAACTTGTTCTTCTTTACGTACTAGAGCTACTGAAGAATGATCAGTATCTTTTAATTGAGAAATCACTTTTCTACCAACTGCTCCATTAGAGCCGATAACTAAAACGTTCATTGATATAACCCCTTCCTTATTTTGTATGCACATGCATATTAACGCTTAAATCAATGCAACTCAACTCATATGCTTATATACCTTATAGGTGTGTTGTTTTCCTGAAAATTAAAAAAAGAGCATACCGGGCGTCTTAAAAGTGAGTCTCTCTATTTAAAAACTCTAATTTGAAACATTTAAGACGGTAAGTATACTCATTAAAATAGATAATCACACGATACGTTTACGTATTGCTCCGGAAATAAGGTCAACAATTGCCACCATAAGCACTAATCCTATTAAAATAATACCTACACGATCCCATGAACGTGTTTGTAACGCGAAGATTAGTGGCGTTCCTATACCTCCAGCACCGATTAAACCTAAGATAGAGGCAGAACGTAAATTTAACTCAAAACGATAAAGAATCAATGATATAAACGATGGAAGAATTTGTGGGATCACAGCAAATATCAATGTTTTAGTTTTATTGGCACCACTTGCTTTTAATGATTCTACGGCACTAAAATCTAAACTTTCAATATCTTCTACAAATAATTTCCCTAACATTCCTACTGAATGAATACCTAGTGCTAATACACCTGAAAAAGAACCTGGTCCAACAGCTTTAATAAAAATAAGTGCCATCACAATTTCTGGAAAAACTCTGATAATACTTAAGATAAATTTGCTTGTCCCAGTAACTGGTCTTAATTTAACCATATTTCTTGCTCCTAAAAATGCAAAAGGAATACATATAATAGAAGCAATAAAAGTACCGATGACAGCTATAGCAAATGTTTCTAATAAACCTCTTAACAAGTCCTCACCTGCAGGTATGTATATATAACCTAAATCTGGATGAAACAGACCATAAAAAATTGACTTTAGTATTTCAATGGATTTACTTTTTAGTTCGAGTGCAGGCATACCAGCAAAGGCCCAAATAATGATAATCGCTACTACAACAGCAATCATCCAATTCTTTATCATTTTTTGACGATGTCGTTTTGAATTCAATTCAAACTTTTGTTCATTCATGCTAATTTCTCCCTCACTTTCGAACTCACAAAGTCGATAATGACAACGATGACAAGTGTGAATAAAATAATCATTGCTGTTTTCTTATATTGGAATAATCCTAAAGTTTGATCATAGAATAATCCGATACCTCCCGCACCAACTAAACCTAAAACAGCTGATGCACGAATGTTAATTTCAAAGGCAAATAAAACATATGACATAAATGAAGAAATTGCTTGAGGAACAACGCCAAATACAATCCATTTAATTTTGTTGGCACCAACAGCTGTCATTGCCTCCATTGGACCTGGGTCGATTGTTTCTAGAGATTCATATAATAGCTTTCCAATAATACAGATAGTGAGAATAAATAATGCTAATACCCCTGGAATTTGTCCAATACCAAATACAGCAACGAATACTGCTGCTAAGAGAAGGTCGGGTATTGTACGGACGATATTCAGAATAAAACGAGCTGGAATAGCAATCCACTTTGTTTGAACAATATTACTCGCACATAACAACGCTACTGGTATAGATACAATACTCCCAAGAAACGTACCTACAATTGCCATTCGAATCGTATCTAACATCGGTTTGGTAATCTGATCAAGATAATTCCAGTCTGGTGGCACCATTTGGCCAAAGAACGAACCAATTTGTGGAATGCCTACCATTAAGTCACCAATACTAAATCCCGTATAAATAAAACTCCAAATAATCAAAGCAGTAATTAATATAATTGAAAAGCTTGTTTTAAGTGACATCTTTTTATTTAAATATTGATCATATTTATTCGTAGATGATGTAGGTGTAGCCATATTACTCCACTCCTAACTTTTCATCGTCATTAATTGCACGACCGTAAATATGATTGAACACTTCTTCATCCGCTTCATGTGCTGGTCCATCGTAAACGAGTTCACCGGCTCTCAAACCGATAATTCTAGATCCATATTCACGTGCTAAATCTACAAAGTGTAAATTAATTAAGATTGTAATGCCTAATTCTTCGTTAATTTTCTTTAAATCATCCATAACTTGTTTCGTTGTCAATGGATCTAATGACGCCACTGGTTCATCGGCCAAGATAATTTCTGATTCTTGGCATAATGCACGTGCTATAGAAATACGTTGTTGTTGTCCACCAGAAAGTTGATCTGAACGTTGGTCGTATTTATCTAGAATATTTACACGTTCTAATGCATTCATGGCTTTAATTTTATCTTCTTTAGGAAATAGACCGAGAACCATTTTCCATGTCGGATGATAACCTACTCTTCCACTTAATACATTTCTTAAGACGGTAGAACGTTTAACAAGATTGAAATGCTGAAAAATCATCCCAATATTACGTCGCATTTCTAATAACTTTTTACCACGCGCTTTCGTAATCGATTGCCCTTCAATCGTAATGTCACCAGAAGTGATATCATGCAAACGATTGACTGATCTCAATAATGTTGATTTACCTGCACCTGACAACCCAACAATTACTGCGAAGTCACCCTTTTCAATATTTAAATTGATATCTTTTAATCCCACATGTCCATTTGGATATACCTTGCTCACATTCTTGAATTCAATTTGACTCATAACATACACCCTTCTTTTAAAAAGAAAAGCTAAGAAGTCTGAACAATCGATTAATCAATCTTTACATTCAGTCTCCTAGCTTTTCTGTTTTTGATTCAATTCATTCTATCGTTTAATTGTTTTATTTCATGTCTTGAACTTCTTTTTCATATTTTCTTACGATATCGAAGTTAGAATCTTTTGTATCTGTATATCCTTCATGTGAATACACTTCACTGATGATTTTGTGACCTTTTTTAGATTTAGCGATTTCTTTGAAAGCTTTTTTAAGTTTTTCTTGGAATTTCTTATCCATATCAGGACGTACTGAAATTGTATCGTTTGGAATTGGTTCAGTCAGTTTTAAAATTTTAGTATCTTTGAACACGTTTGGTTGGTCTTTTTTAACTATCGTACGTGCATCTTGGAATACTGCTGCTGCATCAACGTCTCCGTTTAATAAAGATATAACTGCTTGGTCGTGTCCTTTCACGTTTACAATTTTCATATCTTTAGTTGCATTGATACCTGTCTCTTTTTTAAGTGTAGCTAATGGGAATGTGTATCCTGCTGTAGAAGTTACATCTTGAAGTGCAATTTTTTTACCTTTTAAATCTTTTAAGCTCTTAATTTTTGAGTCTTTCTTAACTAAGATTTCAGATTTATAATCATCGACTAATTTTTTATTTGGTGAACCGTCATTATTTACACCAAAACGTTGTGCTTGAAGTAATAAGTCTGCTGCTTTTTGGTCATGCGCTAATGTATAAGCAGTTGGTGGTAAGAAACCTACGTCAACTTTTTTAGATTTCATTGCTTCTACAATTGTATTGTAGTTTGTTGAAACTGATACTTTTACTGGAATACCTAATTTGTCAGATAATAACTTTTCTAATGGTTTCGCCTTTGCTTCTAATTTATCCGCATTTTGAGATGGTACGAATTGAACTGTTAATTCCTTTGGTTTATAACCGTCTGAACTAGATTTACTATCTGAACTTTTCTTATTATTGTCTAACGAGCTAGAGTTCCCACAGGCTGCCGCGAAAATAACTACCGATAAAACAAGTACTACTAAAAATTTCAAATTCTTCATTATAATAACTGTCCCCTTCACATTTATAATGGTGTAATATGTATATTTTTGAACCTATAATTATAGATTAGCATATCTAATAAGTAATGAGTATTTAATTTCAATTAAATTTATAAATTTTTTATAATAAACAATAAGAGTTTGTAAAGAAATCGTTAAGGTCATACAGTACTTTAAGTTTATATACTATAATTTTAAAAAGTATAAATTATAGTGAGGAGTCAATGATAGAGATGAAAATATTTAAAATACTAGGTTCTACTGTATTAGCAACTGCCATTTCAGTAACATCGATTCACTCAGCACAAGCAACGACACAATCCTCTTCTTCAACTTCAAATCAAAGTAATCAAAATGTACTATTTGATAATTCTCATGAACAAACAGCTGGTGCAGCTGATTGGGTCATTGATGGAGCATTCTCAGATTATGCTGATTCAATGAAACAACAAGGCTATAATGTAAAAGAATTAGATGGTGAAGCAAATATTAGTGATAGCACGCTTAAAAATACTCACATTTTAGTTATTCCGGAAGCGAATAATCCATTTAAAGAAAAAGAACAACAAGCCATCGTCAATTTTGTTAAACGTGGAGGTAGTGTCATTTTCATCTCAGACCATTACAATGCTGATAGAAATTTAAATCGTATTGATTCTTCTGAAACGATGAATGGGTATCGTCGTGGTGCTTATCAAGATATGACAAAAGATATGGATAACGGTGAGAAAAACTCTAAAGCGATGCAAGGGGTTAAAAGTTCTGACTGGCTATCTGACAACTTCGGCGTACGCTTTAGATACAACGCATTAGGTGATTTGAATACAACAAACATTGTATCTAGTAAAGATAGCTTTGGTATTACAGAAAACGTTCATTCCGTTTCTATGCATTCAGGTTCAACTCTAGCAATTACTAATCCAGATAAAGCTAAAGGCATTGTCTATCTTCCTGATAACTTGTCTAACAACCAGAAATGGTCCCACGCTGTTGATCAAGGCATCTATAATGGCGGAGGTATTAAAGAAGGTCCGTATGTAGCTATTTCAAAAATAGGTAAAGGGAAAGCAGCATTTATCGGTGATACATCACTTGTAGAAGATAGTTCACCTAAGTATCAACGTGAAGATAATGGTAAATCGAAAAAGACATATGATGGTTTTGAAGAACAAGATAATGGCACACTTTTAAAAAATTTAACGACATGGATGGGTAAAACTGATAGTCATTCATCTATGAAAGAGACAGGTGTTAAACTTGATAGTAAAACGCCTCTATTAAACTTTG
Source organism: Staphylococcus sp. HMSC62A08 (assembly GCF_001839105.1). Taxonomy (NCBI): domain Bacteria; kingdom Bacillati; phylum Bacillota; class Bacilli; order Caryophanales; family Staphylococcaceae; genus Staphylococcus; species Staphylococcus sp. HMSC62A08. The sequence goes on from NZ_KV840056.1 coordinate 49,056, forward strand.
AAAAGCCAGAAAATTCTACAGAACCTCAAAAAGAACCTTGGTCTCAACCTGAGAAAGGTTACAAATGGTACGACCGTTCAACATTTAAACCGGGCAGTTATGGTAGCACACAAAGTGGTTCTGATAACAATGATAACGGTAATAACCATCATGGATCTGATAATGAAAAGGTGGGCGATGCTCAGTTTCTTTTGCCAAAGGACATTGAACCTAATCATCCGTTCCAAGTTAAGATAAAACTTAAAGGTTATCCTGCAAATAGTACGATTGATGACTTATCAGTTGGAATTTATAAAGATGGTGGTAAACAAATAGGTAGCTTCTCTACTAATGATTCAGAATTTAGTAGTCCAGGTTATAGCGAGAAACAATCTGTGAAGACTGATAGTCATGGCGAAGCTACATTGACATTAACCGCTAAAGTCTCAGAAGATATTAAAGATGCACATATTAGAATCAAACAAGGTAAGAAAGTATTAAAGACAAGTGATATTAATTAATATATGTAATATTTTAAGAGGCATTGGTACAATATGGGTGTATCAATGTCTTTTTTATGGAGGTTTAGGCAGATGTCTCAATTAGCATTTTATGTAGTAAGTGATGTACACGGATTTATCTTTCCAACTGATTTTTCAGATCGACATAATGAGTTACCTATGGGTTTATTAAAAGCGAATCATCTCATTGAACAAGACAGCACGCACTATGATGGCACGATAAAAGTTGAAAATGGAGATTTTTTGCAAGGCTCCCCTCTGTGCAATTATTTAGTTTCTGAACTAAAATCAAGTCGTCCATTAACTGATATTTATAACCGATTAGGATTTAGTTTCGGAACAATTGGTAACCATGAATTTAATTATGGCTTAAGTTATTTAAAAGATACGATTCAACGGCTTGATTATCCCATTTTATGTGCTAACATTTTTGAAAATGGAGAACCCTTTACGGGTCAAGGAATTACCTATTTACATCAAAATGATGTAACCATTGGCGTCATCGGTTTAACAACACAATTTATTCCTCACTGGGAACAGCCTGAATACATTAAATCTTTAACGTTTGAAAGTGCTGTTGAAACCTTAAAAACGCATTTACCAGAATTACGAAAGCATAGCGATATCGTTGTTGTAAGTTACCATGGTGGGTTCGAACGAGATTTAGAAACTGAAGAACCGACCGAAGCTCAAACTGGTGAAAATGAAGCCTCAGAAATTTTACGTTTATTCAGTAGTGACATTGATGTATTAATCACAGGCCACCAACACCGTGACATCGCTATGATTCACAACCAAACAGCAATAATACAACCTGGTACACGAGGCACTAAAGTCGGAAAAATTGTTTTAAATATTGAAAGTCAAAAAGATATTCAAGTTGAATCATGTACGTTATTAAATGTTGAAGATGATCCTAACTTTGAAATTGAACCTCAAGATTCAAAACTACGTACACATTTAGAAGATTGGTTAGATAAAAAAGTGGCGACTTTGCCTACTTCAATGCGTGTTGAGAATGCTTTTGAAGCTAGAGTTAAGCCTCATCCGTTCATCAATTTACTAAACTACATTTTACTTGAAAGTAGCGGAGCTGATATCGCATGTACTGCCCTATTTGATTCTGCTAAGGGATTTGAAACAGATATTACCATGCGGGATATCATCAATAACTATCCTTTTCCAAATACATTTAAGGTACTTGAACTGAGTGGTAGTGATATTAAACGAGCTATTGAACGTTCAGCCTCTTATTTTGATTTACATGATAATAAAATAAGTGTGAGCGCAGACTTCCTTGGGCCTAAACCTCAGCATTTCAATTATGATATATTTGCAGGAATTCATTATACAATTAATGTGAGCCGCCCTTATGGAGAACGTGTGAGCGAATTGAGTATAAATGGACAACCCTTGGATGAAAATAAAACATATACAATTTGTGTGAATAATTATCGTGCGGTTGGTGGGGGTAATTATGATATGTATGTAGATAAAACAGTAGTTAAAGATATTCAAATTGATGGGGCTCAGTTATTAATCAACTATTTATCTAATAATGACTTAAGTCACATTCCTCAAGTTGTTAATTTTGAAGTCGTAAAATAAAGGAGATATCATGTCAGAATTCACAGCATTTTTAAAAAATATTGAAGTTGCAGACCATCGTGAAAAAATGGAAGGCTTATTTGAATGGATTGATTCACGTTTTCCCGAATTGAAGCGTGTGGTTAAATGGAATCAACCTATGTATACTTACAATGACACATTTATTATCGCATTTAGTAAAGCGAAACATCATTTTTCTATTATGCCAGAGGCTGCTTGTTTAAAACATTTTAAACAACGTGTCGCTGATGCTGGTTATACACAAACAGATAATTTATTAAGAATTAAATGGGATCAAGAAATTGATTATCCTCTAATTGAAGAAATGATTACATTGAATATGAAGGAAAAAGAAAATTATTCTAAGTTCTGGAGAGATCATAAATAATTGTTATATACATGGTTCAAAATATTTATATTTGAACGTGAATCATACTATAAGAGCTCCTCAAATGATTGTTTTAAAAACTTTCATTTAAGGAGCTCAATTTATATCAATGCTATTTTTAGTTTTGAACTTACATTTTCATAGTAAAAATCTTATTTCAAAATGGCGGATTATTTAGTTACTAAATGTGATGTGCTTTCTTTCATAAAGATGATTAACAAAATTAAGAACGATACCTAATATGATAATCCCACCAGAAATAAATGTAATTTGAATATAAGGTAAGCCAATAGATAGCAGTATAGAACCAATCATGGCACCTAAGAAGTTTGCCACGTTAAACACTGACGCCGCTAAAGTACTGGCAAGTAAAGGCGCTTCGTGTGCACTTAGTATAATCTTGCTGTTGAGCAATGGCGTTGTGCCAAATGTTCCGAAACCGAACATAAAACATATGATTAATGCTAAAACCGCGTAATGAACAACTGTGACAAACAGAATAATTGTAACGAATAAAAGTAAAAATGTGAGATAAAGATTCTTCGTTAATTTTTGTTCGGGAATACTTCCTGTGACTAAATTTCCAATTACCCCACCTAATCCGAACATAAATAGACAAACTGTAAGTCCTACAACTTTATATGGGGAAAAATCTCGAATCATCGGTTCCATAAATGTATACGTAGTAAACACGCCTGAATATCCAAATACAATAATAGAAATAACGATAAGAATATGTGGATTTTTAAATACTTTTAATTCATTAGCAATATTAGCTTCAGCGCTTAATGAAACTTTTGGAACAAATTTAATCATTCCTATCATTGTAATCACAGCTAAGCCAATCATGACACCAAATACAGTTCTCCAATTGGCAAATCCCCCAAGGAATGATCCGAATGGTACACCTATCATGACAGCAATGGTTAGACCAGCTTGTACTAATGCAATCGCTTGTGGTTTCTTTGCGGGAGGAGCAACTGCAGCTGCTACGCTCATACATACGCCAAAGAATGGTGCGTGCATTGCTGCTGACATTAATCTTGATAATAATAATACGTTGAAATTAGGTGCTAACATTCCTACTAAATTACTTATAATGAATATGGCTACTAAAATAGGTAATAATCGATGACCATGTACTTTTAAAGTAAATATTCTCATAAATGGTCCGATGACAGCGACACTAATTGCATAAACACTAATTAATAAACCAGCGCTTGAAATAGAAACTTTCATATCACTAGCTATTTGTGTTAGCAAACCTGTGACTACATATTCTGCCATACCAACAGTAAATGTTCCTAACATAAATACGATGAACATCATTTTGTTTTCTCTCATTATTGCTCACTCCCTTTTTCTAATTTTTAAAAAATCAACATGAGTGATATATTATAAAAAATCATAACGCTTGTGAAGAGGTAAATTGAAATTTATTGTAGTATTTAAAAGTAGTGAGCGTAAGCTTTCATGTTATTTTCATAATAATAATATTAAGACAATTTTTGATGACGCAATATAAAGGCCATTGTAAAATTATCGAGATTTGAACAAAAATATGTATAATCATAAAAATGTGCCACTTTGATAACTAAGATGGCATTTCATTTTTCTCTTCCCTAACATAATGAAATTTAACGTAAGTTTTTGAGAAGACTTTGATCAATTGTTATATTTATTTATAGAATTGTAATCATTGGAGGCTTATGATGTGTTCTGAGAATAAAAAAGATCAGAAAAAACGTAGAAATTGTTGGCTGTGGTATATTTGGGACACCATTTTTGATGTTATATTTTATAGTATCATCGGTGTGGTTAGATTGATTAAACATTGGATTTGATAGATATATGAGAATGGAATTTACATAAATTTAAAGAAAATGATACTTTCTCTTTACAAAATGCTTTGTGCGTTCTATAATAATTAATGTTCTGATTTTGGAGGGATACTCAAGTCTGGCTTAAGAGGCCAATCATTCGTGATTGGTAGGAGCTTTTGCTCGCGTTGGTTCAAATCCTTCTCCCTCCGCTAATATATTAAGGCAAGTTCTTATTACGAGAACTTGCCTTTTTTGTGTTCAATTTTATTTTTGAAAAGGTAAATTGAACGCGTTTCTTCTATTATATATAAGTAATTTTGACCTTTCATTTTTCAATTTTATAAATATCAAAAAACCATAACGTATCTTATTAAGAAGCAACGTAAAGGAATACTTCTTGAATATCATACGCTATGGCTATGCTAACTAAATTAAGTTTTATTTATTGAATGCTTTTACTTCCAATTATTTATGTGGTTTGAACGTTTTTTGTGGTGCATAAATTGTAGTATTATATTTGTCTGCAATTTTTTGTGTTTCTTTATTTACTTTTTTCTCAAATGTTTTTTTAGACATTTTAGATGCGTCACCGACATTTTTCTCTAATTCAGCGTATTGTGCTTCTGTCATTCCTTTTGGTGGTATACCTGCATATGGACGATTTCCTTGATGAGTTTGAGTTGAATGTGGCTTATATGTTTTTTGTGGTGCGTAAATTGTATTACCATATTTATTTGCGATTTTTTGTGTTTCTCTATCTACTCTTTTGTTGAATACAGAATCAGGCATTTCGTTAGCATTGCCTACATTATATTCTAATTCAGAATATTGCTTTGAAGTCATACCTCTTGGCGCTATACCTGCATACGGTCTTGCTCCCATATCCGTACGTCCTTGTTTATCAAATTTTTTTAAATATCCCATTTTAGTGTTAAATTCTTTATTACTGATAATTCCATCTTTTTTTAGTTTTGTTAATGATTCAACTTTTTCTTTATACGTAGCTGTATTGCCGTGATGATATTCACTCGCATTTGCGACTCCTGTTACGCCTGATAAAGCAATCGTACCTGCTAATACTGCACTACTTAATAAAGTGACTTTCTTCATTCTACTGTAACCCCTTTCAAAAGTTTAAATCTTACAACTTTTACGTTATCATAAACTTTTAATTATTTCATTTATATTACAGAATTTTTACTGTCATTTTACATTCTTTAAATTAAATAACACTTATTAAATATAATTTTCCCATAATATAATAAAAAGCACCTACAACGAACACATTGTAGGTGCTAAAAATATTATATATATCTATTTAATTAGTAACTATCTCTCATGTTGAAAGGCTATCAACAATTGTATAAGTGAATTTAACAATTATGATCAAGCTATCATTTTTTATTATTGTAAATTTTAGCATCTGCCAAAAATTATATACATAAGTAAATCATTTTTATGAATAATTCTTATTACATTTGAATTATTCACTTTTCTAAGAAATTGCATAAAATTCAAATTTTATAAACTATACTTTAAGAATCTCAATTTTCATAAATGTTGTCAACTATTTTTTGATTTCAAAAAAAATATGCAATGCAATTTCATGTAAAAACAAGAAATTTATTACACACTAGTTACCAAAATTATTTTTTACAAACACATTTAATAAAGAATATACTTGGTCTTTATAGCAATTCTTATTTTCTTCAATAACCCCGAATTTCTGTGAAAAGGATGCTCGCAAATACCAACTCTCTAAAAAAAGGAGTATCAAATTTTGAAAATCTTCTTTACCCATAGACATTTCGGAGGGATCATAATATCTTATAATTTCACTATCTAGCACTTCATTGACTTCTTTGAGATGATTGTGAATCTCTGGTGTTAACTCGTCTGGTGCACTGGATAATTGGACATATAACCTGATATACCTTTCATCGATATCAAATATAAATTCAAATAAAAACTGGTAAAGCCCATCAATTGAGTAGTTAGAATCACTGTTGTTTTCGAGTATAAACGTTTTAAAGTAGTTAAAACAGTTTTCTACACTTTTACGATAAATCTCTTCTTTATTGCTGTAATGATAATATAAACTTGCTTTTTTGATGTTTACACTTTTAGCAATATCATCAAGTGTAGTACCGTAATATCCCTTTTCAGAAAATAAGGTTATTGCATTATCAATAATCTTATTCTTCAATTCTAAAATCTCCCCCTTATTTAATTTTTAATCGTTATATTACAGAAAAATTAAGTTAAAATTACAAATATTACTTTTCAAGTATAACAACATTCTATTGCAAATTGAAATACTTTCGATTAATATATTCGATGCAACCTAACTAACGAAAGGTAGGTAAATAAAATGCAATTTTTTAACTTTTTGCTTTTTTACCCTATTTTCATGTCAATTTACTGGATAGTAGGTTCAATTTATTACTTTTTCACTAAAGAATCGCCCTTTAATAAGCGAGATATAGTCAACAACAATGAACAAATTGAAGGCATCACTTTCTTACTAGCATGTTACAACGAAAGTGAAACTGTAAGAGATACGCTATCGAATGTCCTGTCACTTAATTACGCAAAAAAGGAAATTATTATCATCAATGATGGCAGTTCTGATAATACTGCTGACATTATTTATGATATGAAGAAACATCACGACTTTAAGTTTGTGGATTTACAAGTTAATAGAGGTAAAGCAAATGCTTTAAACGAAGGTGTGAAGCAAGCTTCATATGACTACGTGATGTGCTTAGATGCAGATACGATTGTGGATCAAGATGCCCCGTATTATATGATGGACAACTTCAAGAACGACCCTAAACTAGGTGCTGTCACAGGTAACCCACGTATTCGCAACAAGAGTTCAATTTTAGGAAAGATACAAACGATAGAATATGCGAGCTTGATCGGATGTATTAAACGCAGTCAATCACTGGCTGGCGCGATTAACACAATTTCTGGTGTGTTTACATTATTTAAGAAAAGCGCACTGAAAGAAGTCGGCTATTGGGATACTGATATGATTACCGAAGATATAGCAGTATCGTGGAAATTACACCTAGCGGGGTTTCATATCTTATATGAACCACGCGCATTGTGTTGGATGCTTGTGCCTGAAACAGTTGGTGGTCTATGGAAACAACGTGTGAGATGGGCTCAAGGTGGACATGAAGTACTTCTTAGAGATTTTTGGGCAACAATGAAATCTAAGAAATTATCACTTTATATCCTCATGTTTGAACAAATCATCTCTATCACTTGGGTTTATATCATTCTGCTATACCTGGCATTTTTGTTGATGACTGCTAACTTCTTAGATTACACATATTTGAAATATAGCTTTTCAATTTTTTTCCTTTCATCATTTACGATGACATTTATCAACATTATTCAGTTTACAGTTGCTTTATTTATAGACAGTCGCTACGAAAAGAAAAATATAGTTGGTTTAATTTTTGTGAGTTGGTATCCAACAGTTTATTGGACTATCAACGCTGCCGTTGTCATTTTCGCGTTTCCTAAAGCATTAAAAAGAAAGAAAGGTGGCTATGCTACATGGTCAAGCCCAGACAGAGGAAATATCCAACGGTAAAATCGTCTTTGAATTTAGTTAGGGAGAGCTTATTCATCGCGATATCTTGCGCATTTTGGATTTATTGTGTCGTTGTCATGATTGTATATATAGGGACGCTTATCAATTCACAAGTTGAAAGTGTGATTACGATACGTATTGCACTCAATGTGGAGAACGTAGAAATTTATAAGATATTTGAATTGATGCTGATTTTCTCAATCATTATTTTCATATTCTTTACTTTTAGTATGATTTTTCAAAAAATTAAGAAAGGTCGTGAAGCATGAAGCCTTTCAAATTTATCTTGATTAGCTTAATTATGATGTTAGTAATGACGAATGTAATACCAATCTTTCATCATAATGCAAAAGCTGATGAAGACAACAAGAAGTTAAAGTATCACAAGAATAGCGCTTTAGCGTTAAACTATCACAGAGTTAGAAAAAATGACCCCTTGAATGATTTTATAACTTTATTTTCAAGTAGTAAGGAAATTAAGAATTATAGTGTGACGGATAAAGAATTTGAGTCACAAATCAAATGGCTGAAGGAACATGATGCAAAGTTCCTTACTTTAAAAGAGTTTCTGAAGTATAAAAAGAAAGGTAAGTTTCCAAAACGTAGTGTGTGGATTAATTTCGATGATATGGATCAAACTATTTATCAAAATGCATTCCCAATTTTAAAAAAATATAAAATTCCAGCAACTGGATTTGTGATTACTGGACATATTGGTCAACAAAACTTCCATAATTTAGATATGATGACTCAGTCTCAATTATCAGAAATGTATCGTACAGGCCTTTGGGATTTCGAAACACACACGAACAATCTACATTCGTTAAAGAAAGGAAATAAGTCAAAGTTTCTAGAAGCATCTAATCCTGCTGCTACTAAGGATATTGAAGATAGTGAAGATGAGTTAAATTCTAAATTTGGCAAAAATCAACATGCCATCGCTTACCCTTATGGTCTAATCAACAATAGTAAAATTCAAGCTTCTAAAGATGCAGGTATGAAATACGGATTTACATTAAGTGAAAAAGCTGTCACTCCAAATGTAAATAATTACAAAATACCTCGTATTCTAGTAAGTAACGATGCATTCGAAACTTTAATTAAGAAATGGGACGGTTTCAATGAAGAAAAATAGACTTGAATTAGTATACTTACGTACTTTTATATGTATCATCATTATTGTCACGCATTTATTAACACAAATCACTTTAGAACATGAACATCTTTCAGGAAGTTCGCTTATTCTGCAATTTTATATAAGAAATATAGTCATATTTGGGACACCTAGTTTTATCGTTTTATCACAGTTGTTAACTACATTAAATTATAAATCTGTTAGCGTGCAATATTTATTTTCTCGCTTTAAGTATATCTTTATTCCTTATATATTAGTGGGACTATTTTATAGTTATAGTGAATCATTGTTAACCGCTTCGTCTTTCAAAAAGCAATTTATTGAAAATGTGATTTTGGGACAATGGTATGGTTATTTCATCATTATTATCATGCAATTCTTCATTTTATCGTACGTGATTTATAAGATTAATTATAAACTTTTTAATAGTAAGCTTTTATTATTGCTAGCCTTTGTCATACAACAAGCATTTTTATATTATTTTAATCATAGCGATGCTTTTCATGGATTTGTAAAACATTATTATCCATTAAGTGAGAATACGATGATACTTGGATGGATTTTCTATTTCTTTTTAGGTGGCTATATCGGGTACAACTATGAACGCGTGCTATCATTCTTAGAAAAATATCTCGTCATCATGATTATGCTAGCATTGGGTTCATATGTACTATTTATTGCTATATCTGGGGAAGATTATTGGAATGTAACCAGTTTTACGTATTCACTCACGCTTTATAACAGTGTGATGTTCTTTGTACTTGTAGGTATTTGCGCACACTTTAAAACCATGTTACTTAACACGGTTCAGATGATTAGTGCATTTTCATTCTTTATTTATTTGCTACATCCAATTATTTTGGATTCGCTATTTGCGTATACTAATATCTTTGAGGATAACACGGTTGTCTTCTTAGCCGTTTCCTTGCTGATGATTCTCGGCATCTGCATTGGTGTTGGTATGATATTGAGAGAATTTTATATTTTTAGGTTCGTTATTGGCAAACAGCCGTATAAGCTACAGTTTAATCATTATCAACCTAGTTGGAAATCACACTAATGTTGGAAAAGCGCCACCCGCAGAGATAAAATTGATGGATCTCTGCGGGTGGCGCTTTGGGTTTGTGATGGATTACTTTTTATGAGAATAATACTTTCAATACTCTAAAGAATGAACCGATTAATTGGAATAATGTACCTGACATTGGATTTCACCCCTTTCACTTTATAGATTTTACTTATCAACTCTCAATGACTTATTTATTAATTTGAAGTTAATTGTTCACTTTGAACTAAATCATCTGCGAGGTTGTGCCAAAATTGTTGTAGTTCTTCTCTTGTGCGTACTGTATCTGAACTGTCTTGTCCGACAAAGTCGACATGGTCCCAATCATGTTTGACTGGTGTGACTTGCCATACACCTTTTTGATTTTTATCTGTTGCTTTTACATATTTTTGATTGAATGGATGTTGTGCTGAAATCACCGATACTAGACCGTCGTTTTCTCTCCACTCTTTTTCAGTCGCTTTACCAATTACATTGGCAGTTATCGTGAATGGGAAGAATAGATTGTAATCTGCTTTTTGTCTACCGAATAATGATGCATGCGTTGATTCACCTGTATATGTTTTATACACGATATTAGGATTTAATGATGTTTTACGGTTCAGATCTGTGGCACCATCACGTGTAAGGTCATAGAAACCATTATCTTGAGATTTCCACAATTTAGAATTTTGAACTCTTTTCGCGTAATCGATGTATGATTCATTTGGTTTTTGTTTAAGACCCCATTGTGCTAAGCCAAAGTCTACACGTGAATTTTTTCTACCGAATGCCTTACCTACATCGAATACCACTTGGCGTACTAAGGCTTCGTTACCTAGTTCATCTGAAGCGTGTGTACCATTATGCGGTGAAGCTAACGTCGTGATGGAAGATACCATATTGTCGTTGTTTCCTTTATATAAAGGTGAAATCGTACCCCCATGTTCTTTTTGGTATTCTACTTCTTCAGGGTTACCATGTCTTAACAATTCTTCTAATTGGCGGATTGTTTGTCCACCCATACTATGACCCAAAAGATGAACTTTCTGACCTGGCTTCCAGTCTTTGTAGACACCTTCATATGTTTTACCGTAACGTTTGTGACCATATTTTGCAGCATGTGCTGCACCATAATCTACTCTTCCGCCTTTAATATAATAGTAAAGTTCTACAGCACGGTCATAGTTACTGCTAAATGCACTAATGCTTGCTTCATATGCTTCATAACCATTCTCTTCTAAATCTTGACGAATATTCATCTTATCGCCACCCCAGTAATGTGATAGCACCGTAGGGTTGATATCGTCAGTAAATCCATTGAAACCGTGAACCAAGATAATTGGATCATGATTTTTATATTGGCTATGTTTCGCCTTTTTATTTGTTTGATCTTTATTTTGTTGTGTTGTTTGCTGTTTGGATTTTTTATTAGTTGTAGCGACGGCATTATTCTTCAGTGTACCTAACCCGTCTTTAGAGTCTTTATCTTTATCAGAAGAATCATCTTTGTTCGAAGTTGGATTTGCCTTATCGCCAACAGTTAAAGGTTTGGATTCATCGCTATCCTTTGTTTTAGCTAGTGTAGCTTCTGAAGTTGCGTCATCTTGAGCTGTCACCTTTTGATGGTTATCTGCCTCTGGTTGATTATCTTGTTGAGATGTCGCTTTAGGCGATTTCACTGTCGCTGTGTCGTCTGTATCTTTTGATGATTTTGTTTCATCAGTGTTTTCTTTTGTAAGTGTTGGCGCATCTTCATCTTTGCTATTTTGTGCGTTTTCTTTTGTCTGGTGTTTATCTTGTGTTTCAGACTCACTCACTTGATTATCTGATTTGTTTTCAGTTTTTGATGGTGTTTGAGTTTGGTTGTCAGCTGATTCGTGATGCTCTGCTTTTTCCAATGGTGTTGCATCTTCAGCTTCTGTTTTAGCATTTTGGTTCTGTGTCTTTTCTTTAGTATTTTCAGTTGACGTTTGACCAGTTGTACGTGCATCATCTGTTGTTGAAGGTTGTTTTACATCTTCTTTTGAATCACTTTGTTGATGACCTTGATTTCCTGTTGACTGTTCTTGTGCTTGGTTTTGAGATGTTGCACTTTCTTCATTGTCAGTGTTTTGATGTACGTCTTTTTGGTTATTCTCATTATGTAAGCTATTTTGTTGATTCGTCTTATCATTCGTATCATTTTTAACATTCGGTTGTTCAGACGTTGATTGAGTTTCCTCATTTTTCGTTGTCTGATGCTCATTCACATTTTCATTATTTGTCCCAATAGATTGTGATATCTCATTGTCCGAAGTTCCCTGATTGTGATTTTCCTCGGCAGCTTGAGCTGAATTACCCCCGATAAATAATAATGCTGCTATCAAGATTGATGATGTCCCCACACTAAACTTGCGAATACTATACTTGTTTTTTCTTGTCTCCATTAGTAGCACCTCTATTTATTTAATTTTTTAAAAATGAACTTCGCAATTATAAATGATTAAATAAATAAATTAATAATTGCGCGTGGTAGTAACTCGAATAGCTTACTAAAAACCGCTTTAATAGCTTCCATAATGACCATCCTTTCTATCGAAAAGAAAACGCTTACATTTAATATAAAAAATTTTTGTATATACAAAACTCTTGAGTTGCATATAAAATATAAAACACTTATCTTTTTCGATTAAATTTAAAACATATCATACTGTAATATTGAAAAATTGTCAATAATTACATGCAATTAAATTGATCAATTATATAAAAGAATTCTCATGGAATTACAAGCTAGAAGATATATTTTAAAATGAATATAGCTAAATATCACTATATAAAGAGGATGAAAATTATGGATTGTTTGCAATTTGAAAACTATTTAAATATTAATACATCTCAATATCAAAACCTTAATGTGGAAACGCTTAATCATATGATGGAACGTTATATGCTGACTGTCCCCTTTGAAAATATTAGTGTTCAAAATCAAGTTCCTATTTCTGTTAACATTGAAGATCTTTTCAGAAAAATCGTCCTAAATCATCGAGGTGGATTCTGTTATGAAATGAATCCTCTATTTGGAACATACTTAGAGGAGAAAGGGTTTGATGTTCATCGTGCTTCAGCTACCATTCATACCCCTGATGGCGGCCGTTCTCTAGAAGGTTCACATATGTCTTTATATACGAAAATAGACGGTATATATTACGTTACGGATGTAGGTTTTGGTGATTTACCGTTACATGCAATACCAATTACCAATGTTTCTCACCCTACTGTTATCTCTGATATTAATGGAGAATTTCGTGCAATTTTAGACACAGAAGACCACTATCATGTTCAAAAACTTAAAAACAACGAATGGGTTACGTTGTACCATGCACTATTAAAACCTCAATTCATTCATGATTTTGATGATAAAATTGTTTATAACCAAAGTAATCCGAACTCTATTTTTGTAAAACAATTACTAGTCACACAGCCGCAAACATTTGGTCGGGCTACAATGACACATCGCACACTTACGTTGAGCTATGGAGATACTAAAGAAAAATATGATGTTACAGCTCACAATTACAAACATTTTCTAAAAAAATATTTTAATCTAAACGAAACGATTGATAGACTTGAAGACTAATCATTACTTTAGACCACCAAGGGTATTGTTGAATAATGAGGTGAAAAGAATGTCAAACATTGAAATATTAGGAGCTAAACAAAATAATCTTAAAAATATTGATGTCAGCATCCCTAAACATCAATTAACTGTATTTACAGGGAGGTCGGGCTCAGGTAAGTCTTCATTAGTCTTTAATACGATAGCCGCTGAGTCAGAACGACTATTAAATGAAACATATTCAAGTTATGTCCAACACCAATTAACTCAATACGAAAAACCAAATGTCGATCAAATCAATCATTTGCCTGTCGCCATGATTATAAATCAAAAACGTCTTGGCGGAAATTCACGTTCTACTGTAGGTACTATTTCAGATATTTATGCTTCTGTAAGACTGTTGTGGTCAAGAATTGGAGAACCCTTTGTAGGATATTCAGATATTTTTCTCTTTTAATAATCCTAAAGGCATGTGTGATACATGTTCAGGTCTCGGTTATGTAGAGGATATTGATTTAAACGAATTACTAGATTTCGATAAATCCCTAAATGAAGATGCAATTAAATTTCCTTCCTTTAGACCTGACAGTTGGCGTGGTAAACGTTACCTCTATACCGGGTTATTTGATAATGATAAGAAATTAAGAGACTATACTAAAGAAGAAATGGATACATTTTTATATACTGAACCTACAAAATTAAAAAATCCTCCTTCAAATTGGCCAAGAACAGCAAAATTTGAAGGTTTAATTCATCGCTTTAGACGTTCTTTCTTGCTTAATGATAATTTTGAAAAGAAACGTTTCAAAGCTGATATTGATCGTGTTGTATCAAAACATGAATGCCCATCATGTCATGGTAAAAGACTCAATGATAAAGTTTTAAGTTGTAAAATCAATGGTATGAATATCGCTGATTTCACCGATTTACCTATAGATGATGCCGTTCATTTTCTAGAAAATATCAATTCAAATACAGCCAAAGTGATTATTGAACCATTAAAGCAACAACTACAGGCATTGAGTTATATCGGTTTGAATTATTTAACTTTATCACGAGAGACAACTTCGCTGTCAGGTGGCGAATCTCAACGTATTAAACTGATCAGACATTTAAATAGTCCACTAAGTGATTTAGTTTATATTATTGATGAGCCAAGCGTTGGACTACATCCTGAAGATATTCAAAGAATTAATGATATGATTCAGTCGCTTAAAGAGAAAGGAAACACAGTGCTTGTGGTCGAACACGACCCCGATGTAATACAAACAGCCGATCATGTGATTGATATTGGACCTAATGCCGGGAAAGATGGCGGAGAGATTATGTTCGAGGGGACATATGATGGCTTACTTCAATCTCAAACGAGCACGGGTAAAGCTTTAAACAAAAGGCATAATCTCAAAGAGAATCCTAGAACTACTTCAGAGATGTTTCATATCAAAGATATCTCACGAAATAATTTAAATCATATTTCAACGCAATTACCTAAACAAGCTATGACCGTCGTGACAGGTGTGGCTGGTTCTGGAAAGAGTTCGCTTATTTCAGCAGCATTTGAACACGATGATCGTGCTATTTTTATCGATCAGAAACCACCTCATGCGTCTAATAGATCTAACTTACTGACGTATTTAAATATCTTTGATGATGTACGAAGTTTCTTTAGTCAACACACGGGCATGAAAAAAAGCATGTTTAGTTATAATTCTGAAGGTGCATGCCCTGAATGTCATGGTAAAGGTGTTATTAAAACTGAACTTGCATTTATGCCAGACTTTTCCCAAATTTGTGAGATGTGCAATGGCACAAGATACCGCCCTGAAGTACTAGAAGCAACAGTAGATGGTAACTCTATCGCGGATATCTTAGCACTCACTGTCAGTGAAGCCATTGCGCAGTTTGACGGACAAGAAAGTATCACTCGTCCGCTTCAAGCATTAGCGAACACTGGGCTTAACTATATGACTTTAGGTCAATCTTTAGATACTTTGTCTGGTGGAGAAATTCAACGTGTTAAATTAAGTCGATATCTCACTGAAGATGTACACGATCAAATCTTTATTTTCGATGAACCAACGACTGGACTTCATGAAGATGATTTACCTGTCCTTATCGATTGCTTTAACCATTTGATTGAACAAGGTAATACTGTTATTCTTATTGAACATAATTTAACGATGATGACTCAAGCCGATTGGTTTATTGATATTGGTCCTTATGCTGGAGATAAAGGTGGCCAATTATTATATAGCGGTCAGCCTGCCGGACTACTAAAAATAAAGAATTCAGTTACCGCAAAGCATTTAAATCGTTATATACAAAAATAACCCATATAAACATTGATACTATTATAAAAGCCTCTAAACTGAAATTTTAAATCATTTCAGTTTAGAGGCTTTTCTTCTATAGATGATCCATTTACCATTGTTGGATATCTTTTCTCTCACCTTTAAAGTTATTACTTTTCTGATGTCGTTGTGCTAACACTTTTTCCACTTCTGAAAACGGAATGTCTAATGCATGTAATAACACGAATAAATGATACATGACATCAGCTGTTTCATTAACAACTTCTTGTTGATTGTGCTTCATTGCACCAATGACCACCTCAAAAGCTTCTTCCCCAAACTTTTTAGAAATTTTCTCTATCCCTTCTTTAAGTAAGTATTGCGTGTAAGACTTGCTTTTATTCGATTTAGCACTTTCACGCACTGTTTGTTGGAGCGATTGAACCACAAAAGGAACTTCAGTATTAAAACAACTTTGGCTTCCCGTATGACATGTAGGCCCATTAGGATTGACCTTTATAAGTAATGTATCATTATCACAGTCTATATGAATATCTACAACGCTTTGCGTATGTCCTGAAGACTCACCTTTCGTCCATAATCGTTCTTTAGACCTTGAATAGAAAGTGACTACACCTTCATCTACAGTTTTTTGATACGCTTCTTCGTTCATGTAACCAAGCATTAATACTTGATTTGTCATTGCATCTTGTAAAATGGCTGGCACTAATCCTTTTGAAAAATCTACATCTTTTCTCATCTTACAGGTATACCTCCTTGGCGCAATGTTTCTTTAATCTGATTAACCGATGTCTCTTTATCATGTAAAATACTTGCTGCTAAACCTGCAGATACATCTGTTTTTCGGAATAATTCTACAAAATGCTGAGCGTTTCCTCCGCCTCCTGAAGCTATTATTGGGATATTAACTAAGGACTTAATCTCGGACAAATGTTCAATATCAAACCCTTGTTTCATCCCATCATGACGCATACTTGTAACGAGAAGTTCTCCTGCGCCTAAATGTTCTACTTGTTGAACCCAGTCATAGACACGGACATCTGTTAATTTTTTACCGCCATGCGTCGTACAGAAATAATCGTGTCTATTCTCATCGTAATAACTATCTATTGCGATACAAATACATTGTCTTCCAAACTTTTCACTCGCCTGTCGTATGAGTTCAGGATTTTTTAGGGCGCTTGAATTCAATGACACTTTATCCGCACCGTGATGAAGTAATTGTGTAATATCATCCAATGTTTGAATGCCGCCTCCAATTGTAAGAGGGATAAAGAGTTGATTAGCCGTTTCCTCTATCACTTCAAGCATTAAATCGTGCCCTGCCTCAGTTCTTGAAATATCTAAAAAGACAAGTTCATCTGCACCTGCATCGTTATAATACAAAGCTAAATCAACAGGGTTTCCAATATCTCTCAATCCTTTAAATTGAACCCCTTTCACTACACGACCATCCTTCACATCTAAACAAGGAATAATTCTCTTCTTAATCAAGATAATCCCTCCCAAAATGTTGCATGATGTGCAGCTTTACCAACGATGGCCGCATGTACATTAA
The DNA here is from genome assembly GCF_001839105.1 of Staphylococcus sp. HMSC62A08. Classification (NCBI taxonomy): domain Bacteria; kingdom Bacillati; phylum Bacillota; class Bacilli; order Caryophanales; family Staphylococcaceae; genus Staphylococcus; species Staphylococcus sp. HMSC62A08. The sequence goes on from NZ_KV840056.1 coordinate 66,630, forward strand.
GTTGCTCTAAACGTTTCAAATCATGTTGATGTCTTATGCCACCAGACGCAATGATAGGTAAATTTGTAAACTCAGCTAGTCGACCTGTGATATCAAAGTTTGGCCCTGATAACTTTCCGTCCTTTGAAATATCTGTATAAATAACCCCACCAAGCGGTAATCCTTCTATTTGTAATACGAACTCAAACAAATTGAGTTGTGCATCTTCTTCCCAACCATTGATCTTTATATCTTCGTGATACGCATCCACTGATAGATAAATTTTTCCTGGAAAATGATTGGCAATTTCACTTAACCATTGAGGATGTTGAATACCTTTCGTACCTACGATACAGTAATCAATACCAGCGTTAAAATAGTCTTCAATTGTCGATATTGTACGGATGCCGCCTCCTACTTCAATTGGCTTATTCGTAAGGCCTCTCAATGTTTTAATATAATCCAGTTCTCTCGCTTCTTTAGCTTTCGCACCGATTAAATCGACGATATGGATACGTTTCACACTCTCGAACTCACTATAAAATTCGATACTGTCTTCAACAGATCTTTCCATCTTTTCTTCGGACTCATATTTACCTTCTGTTAATCTAACACTTGTTGAATTTATGAGATCGATTGCTGGCCATAATTCAATCATCAATAAAACCGCCTTTCAATGCCTGCTTTAAAATGGCTAAGCCATGTTCACCGCTTTTCTCAGGGTGAAATTGAATCCCAATGTAATGACGATATTGGATGACGCCTGGAACTTGAGTACCATAATTAGCATACGCCACAACATGCTCAGACATTTCTGCTTGATACGAATGAACAAAATAAACATCGGTTTGTAATAAAGGATGTTGACTGTGTAACTGATTCCATCCTAAATGAGGTACTGGATACGAATTTTGAATCGGCACAATATTTCCCGGGACAAGTCCTAAACCCTCGACGTCTCCTTCAGCACTATGCTCAAATAACAACTGCATACCTAGACATATTCCAATAATCGGTGTGCCATCAATCTTTTTTAAGATTTGATCTAACCCTTTAGAGTGAATGGATACCATTGCATCTTTGAAATGATCTACACCTGGCAAAACGATAGCATCAGCAGACATCATTTCTGCTTCTTCACACGTCAAAACGACTTCATACCCTAAATGTTTAATAGCTCTAGTTACGTTACTGATGTTTCCTAAACCGTAATCTATAACTGCAATCATTCAATCACACCTTTAGATTAAGGAATAAGACCATCTTTAGTAGGCATGAGCGCTACCTTTAACGCTCTAGCAAATGATTTAAATATCGCTTCAATTTCATGATGCGTATTGCCACCTCGAATTAAATCAATATGAACGGTTAAACGCGCATTAATCACTAACGCTCGAAAGAATTCTTCAACTAGTTCAGTATCAAATGTGCCTACCTTTTCCTTACTGAGATTGGCGTTAAAAGAAAGATAAGGACGACCGCTAATATCTACAATCGTACGTGCGAGCGTTTCATCCATTGGTATATAGGCACTTCCATACCGAGTGAAGCTTCTTTGGTCACGTGTCAGTTCTTGTAACAATTGACCTATGACAATACCAATATCTTCAGTAACATGATGATCATCTACATATGTATCACCGTTCGCTACAATATTTAGAGTTAAACCACTGTGAAACGTAAAAAGTGTCAGCATATGGTCTAAGAAACCTACGCCCGTATCGATATGAGATGGTTGACCATTATTAGCAAGTTCAATATTTAATTGTGTTTCATTGATGTTACGTATTTTTCGATAAGTCATAACGCTCTCTCCATTCTTTAACAATGCCTTCTAATTGCTCAAGCTGTTCCTCAGTGGCTATAGAATAACGGACATAATCTTTCATATTTTCTTCTTCATAAATTCGTGGTTTAAACCCATTTTTGAAAATAAATTCCCCTAAATCATGCGCGAGTTTGCCTTTAGTTAAGACAAAGTTTGTATAGGAAGGATACACTTTGATAACGTCTACAACATGCTTGGTGAAAATCGCTTTCAATTGTGTCGCTAGTGTACGTTGTCTCTTTAAAAATGCTGTTGTGTCATTTTCAGAAATAAAAAGTGACGTAGCCACTTTCAATGTAAAACTATTAAGTGGATAAGGATGTTCTATACGTTGAATCAAACGAATCGTTGCTTCGTGACCGATGATGACACCAAGGCGTAACCCTGCTATACCAAAAGCTTTCGAAAGTGTACGCATGCGAATAACATGAGGGGTATTCGGAACCTCGTAAGGTTGACCGTAATCAAGATATGCTTCATCTATAACGAAGTAACTACCTATCTTATTCAATTTCTCACTTATTGAGTTAATGAAAGTCATATCAAATTGCTTTCCAGTCGGATTATGTGGATTACTCATAATAAAAAATGATGGGCGAACCGCTTCAATACGATCTAAAATGTGTTGCAAATTAAATTGTAAATCTTGATCAGATTCTACAAATTCAATAGGACGTTGTATTTGTGCTGCATACGCTTGATACATGAAGAAGTCAGGATTTAACGTGAGCACAGGCCCTTCTGGCATAATCAACATCAATTTTTGAATTAATTCATCTGAACCATTTGCCGCAATCACTTGATTTGGCTTTAATTTATAAAATGAAGCATAAGCTTCTCTAAATCGTTGATATTCTTCATCAGGATATAAGTTATATTGCATGTCTTTCAAAATTTCATTAAGTTGAACCTGTGATAAAGGTGCTATGGGACTTTCATTCTTATCTATACGTATCAATATGTGTCCCTCCTTAATTGCGTATTTGAATAGACTTTTCATGGTTATATAAAGATTCAATATGTGCAATGTGTTCTGCTGAATGCGCGACCTCTTTAAAGGTTTGTTGCGTTAACTGAATCACTGAATTGCGCGTCATAAAATCATTTACTGTTAACCCATTTGAAAATCTAGCAGTTTGGTTTGTTGGAAGGACGTGACTAGGTCCAGCTACATAGTCACCGATCACTTCAGGAGAATAATGTCCTAAAAATAACGCACCTACATATTTAATCTTTTCAACGTATGTTTCTGGTGCTTTTGTTTGAATAGATGCGTGTTCTGGGGCAATCGTGTTCATAACTTGGCATGCTTCGTCATGATTTGAAGCTAAAATTAAATAATGATGTTGAGCGATACTTTTCGAAATAATATCTTTACGTTTCGCATCTGCGATCGCTTTAGTTATTTTAGTTTTTAGTTGGTTTAATACGTGCTCATCTTCACTAATTACATAAGTACGTGCCATTTCATCATGTTCTGCTTGTGCGAAGACATCGTAGGTAATCGCATCTAAGTCTGCAGTGTCGTCTATAATCAACGCAATCTCTGTAGGTCCAGCAATTTGGTCGATACCTACCTGCCCGAAGACATACTTTTTAGCATAGGCTACAAATTGATTGCCTGGTCCTACAATTTTATCGACCTTCTCAATAGCGTCTGTTCCATACGTCAACGCGGCAATACTTTGAGCTCCACCGACCTGATAAACATGGTTCACGCCAGTAATGTAACAAGCTGCTAATACTTCTTTACAAATCCCGTCCGGTTGAGGTGGTGTGACGACGGTAATATGCTTTACCCCTGCTACTTGTGCAAGCGTTGCCGTCATTAGTACCGTAGAAGGATAACTCGCTTTACCTCCTGGAACATAAATCCCTACGCGCTCAATAGGATGATAGATTTCGTAGCATTCCTCGCTTTTAAGTTGGGTCATGTTTGTCTTAATCTTTTCTTGATAGGCTTTAATTCGTCTATAACTTTGTTCAAGGGCATGTCGTGTTGTTTCGTCTAAATTATCATAAGCTTCTTTGAGTTTAGATTGAGCCACTTCTAATTGATCCGTTTTCACATGGTCAAATGTTAAATTATAATTTTTTAGTGCACGGTCCCCTTTTAATTTGACTTCCTCACATATATCTCGTACTAACGGATACTGTGATTCGTCTAATGTTTCATTCTGAGCAAATTGTTCTATAAATTGTTGTGCTTTAAGCATAGTCAATAGACACCCCCAATTGCTTAATTAACCTTTCTATTTCAGTAGATTTCTTGAAATATGCCTCTTTATTCGTAATTAACTTGGCATTGATATCTCCAATATGTCTCTTCTCAACAAGACCATTCGCCTTTAGTGTTGTACCTGTTTGTACGATGTCTACAATCCCGTCAACCATATCAACAAGACATGAAAGTTCGACTGAACCATTTAAATAAATGAGTTCAACATCCATTCCTTGGTTGGCAAAGTACTGTGTGGCCGTATGAACATAGCTCGTCGCTACTTTTTTGTACGCCGTCGTTTGAGGTTTAGAAGCTAAAGCAAAGTGACATTTCCCAAATGGCAAATCTAATAAGTTATTAATATTAAATTTATGTTCGTTTAACACATCGCTCCCGACTATCCCAACATCCGCAATACCTTGTTCAACATATGTAGGTACATCGCTTCCTTTAACTAGAATAAATTCAATGCTATCTACAGTAAGCAGTAATAACCTTTTTCTCGATAATAACGCCTCAGACATGTCTATCTGTTTTACTCGCTGTAAATAGTCTATGAAACTGTCTAATAATCGCCCTTTTGCTAATGCTACACGTAACATGACATTCGCTCCTTCCCCTTTTATAAAATTACAGCGTCAAACCTAAGCCAAAACCTTCTAACTCACCATGGTAGTACCCACCTGTCAACACGCTTTCGTGCGATTGTTCTAAATGACATTTGATAAATACACCCTTGTAATAAGACCTTGGTGGCTGTGCAGTAATATCGAGATGAATATCTTTCAATCCCCATGATTTTAGCCATCCTTCCCACAATTGCAATGTTTGAAGCGCAGGATGGTTAGCGCTGAGGTAATTGGGAAGCAACTGGAGTTGATTTAATGTGTTCTCTTTCAATATTCGAATAAGCGGATGATGCACACCCAATTTGTTAACCAAACCTGATATATTTCTTTCTTCAATCATTTCTACTACGTCGGGTGTTTGAAACTGTTGGTCTAGAAGTGCATCGATCAATTGATAGTGTCCAAGAATCACAAATTGTATACGATCATGAAGACCGCTTTTAATGAATTTGTGAAAATGTATAAAACTGTTTTTAATCACTTCACGTGAAGGATGATAATTTTCAATTCCTATTTGTTTAATCACTTTATTATTTCTAATAATGTCACCAGCATACGCAACTTGTTGGTGATTTGAAGGATAAGCTGAGTAATATCTAAATAATTGATCAGTAAAATCGTTTCTTAAGGCATATAAGTGTTTATGATGTTGCCAAAAATGACGTTCTTCCATTTGTTGTAAATCTTCATGCGTAAGATTTCCCCAGTTCAACTTTTCTATTAAATTAAAATCAACAAGTTGATAACCTTGTTGTTTGAAATACTTTAGAAATGCTAATTCCTTTTCTTTAATCGAAATTATGTCTAATTTACTCACAAGATGTCACCTCGACCCAAACACTTTAATGCTATATTGTACTAAAGTGAAAATGTAGTATTAAACTACCATGACGAAATTAATATTACAAGTATTTTTCTGAAAATTCTTTCAATTATAAACACACTTTTACCTTTGCATTTTAACTCATCCACACATCATCTTCTTTTAATCTCATATACACCTTGTTTAACTCTAATAGATATATTATTCTAAAATGTAGTTATACATATTATCTTTAAGCAATTCTAAATTTAAAACTCTGTTGCTTGCACATATTTTTAAAATCCTCCACAAAAAAAGCAAAATACCAATCGATAACGATTAGCATTTTGCTCAACACACGCAATAACTAGAGATACTATGACTACATTAATACACAAAAATTTAGGGATGCAGCATAAAGCTGCGTAAGTGATTTTGAGAAAAAATTAACAGTATACTCTAATTACCACACAAAACATACTAACCCATAAAGCCCAATTTAATGAGTTAGTATGGCTTATATAGTAATATCATTGCCCACTCAAAAGATTTATTCAATTGTAATCACAATTAGGATTATATCAATTTTAAATCAAAGAATGTGAATGCAAATTAAGCCATCTGATACTTATGTGACATATTTTAATAAATGTCTCATTATTAAGAGGTGTATAATGAAAAATAAAGATCTGCGTGTAGAAAAAACTGAACAAGCATTATTAAATGCTTTATTTGAAACGCTAAGAACGAAAGATTTTGGTCAAATTACCGTCCAAGATTTATGTGACAAAGCTTTAGTCAGACGTTCAACATTTTATAGACGTTTCGACGATAAGTATGATTTACTTAAATTATTGATACAAAAGTTGATTTTTAGAGTGAGAGAGAAACATTCTACAACTTTAAATCCAGATGATCCTAGACCCCACTTCGAGAAAGTGATTCGTGAATCATTGGATTATTTATATGAACATAAACCTATTGTTCAAAATGTACTAACTATGGCACTCTATGATGAAGTCACTGATATTATATATGAGCAATTGTATGAAGGTATGAAAGCTCAAATACAGTTTGAAATACGTCATGGGGTTGAATTTAATGTTGATATAGATATTCTTGCTGACTTTATTGCAGGAGGCATATTACGTACAATGTATGCTTGGATTCAAGACGGCCAAGAACGTTCAATAGATGATTTAACAAAAGAAGTGGTTACTATTCTGAATGGTGTACATAATTATCATGCTAAATTTTAAAAAGTACTATCTCGACCATACACCTCAACACCATTTTCAACAATAAAAGTAGTACAATGCAATTGTGCTCAGGCTATAAGTGAAGTACTATAGTAAATGCTGTTAATTATTAATTTGCAACGCTCAGAAATTATTTTACAGAGCAACCATCAAACAATATATGCATCAATCACACAGATTTTGAAGTGTCGGATTAATGAGGTGAATAAAAAATGAATAACAATGATTTACGTGTTAAGAAGACACAACGTGCGCTTATGGATTCATTCTTAGAACTACTTAAGACGAAGAATTTTAGTCAGATTACTGTTCAAGATTTGTGTGATCGAGCTATGGTACGTCGCTCAACTTTCTATCGTCATTACAGTGATAAATATGATTTATTAAACCAAGTTCTAGCTAACTTTTTCAACAGTTTGCATGAATCTCATTTAGATAATTTATTGGTGAAAGAACCGAAAACATATTTCGAAAATATAGTTAGGGAGACGCTTTATTTTTTAATAGAAAATAGAGATACTATCCAAAGCGTCTTTACTATTGCCTATTATGACGAAATTACCCGCATTGTATATAACCAGCTTTATAAGGGTGTTGAAAGACAGGTTAATTTCGACATCCGTCATGGCATTCGATTTAATATTGATTTAGAAGTTTACATGGAATTCATGGCTGGTGGTATCTTGCGCATTATTTATGCTTGGTTAAAAGAGGGACAAAAGCGTTCAGTCGAAGATTTAACACGAGAAGTCGTCAAAATTATAAATGGCATTAGAGAAACACACATTAAAAAATTTTAATAACTATTATAGATGAAAACCCTCGCTAGATAGTGATATGACCCCCAATTGTGTCATTATTTAGCGAAGGTTCTTATTTTAGCGCTTAGTGTCCTGCCATCCAAGGTCTTCCTTGTGTGGCTTTTTTACGTTTATTTGTCGGCAACTTATCTTTAGTAACAACACGAGGTTGTTGACCTTTTTCAATACGTTGCTTTAATTTTCCATCCATTTTATAAGTTTGAAAAGCGTTAAATACACGTGTAGATGTGTCGTCACAATGTGGACAATAAGCATATTCATGTTGTTCATTCATGGATTGTCTCATTGTAAATGGCCCACACGTTGAACAATCATAAGTATATTTTGGCATTATTCATCAGGCTCCAAACTCGGTACAATATCGTCTTTAAATATCTCTCTCGGAATCGCAATCGTACAGCAGGCATTCGGAACATCTACGATACCGGCAACTGTGCCTTGCACTGGCGCTGTACCTAGTAGCATATAAGCTTGCTCTCCAGTGAATCCTCGTGTTTTCAAGAATTCAATCGCATTAAGCACTGCATTTCTGTATGCAGTGGTCGCATCATTATATTTTTGTTCACCTGTAAATTCATTTACAGAAATACCTTCGAAGACAATATAATCATTATAATTCGGTAAAAGTGGACCTGGTTTGAATGTTGGGTTTTTCTTAATATGGTATTTTTCCATCCCATTTTTAATGACATTCACGCGTAATTCAATCCATCCTGGCATTTCAATACCACCACAGAATGTAATTTCTCCATCACCTTGAGAAAAATGTAAATCACCTACAGATAATTTGGCACCTTTAACATGAACTGGGAAGTAAATTCGAGACCCTTTTGATAAATCTTTGATGTCACAGTTGCCCCCATTTTCACGAGGCGGAACTGTACGTGCGCCTTCTTTAGCTACACGATCAAAATCTCTTCCTTTAAGCGTACCTAATACTGCCGCATCCTCAGTAGGTAAATTCGCTAACACAGGTTCACGGTCCGGGTCTGTATCGACAAGCGCACGTTCACGACGATTCCATTCGTCTAACATTTCTTGAGATGGTGCCACTCCAATTAAGCCCGGATGAATAACCCCTGCAAATTCGACGCCTGGAACATGTCGACTAGTAGCATAGATTCCATTGAAATCCCAAATAGACTTGGTCGCATTAGGATAATGGTCCACTAAGAAACTGCCTCCATTCGTTTTATCAAAGATACCGTTAAATCCCCATTCATGTTCAGGAAAAGTTCCGATGTCTAGAATATCAACGACAAGTAAATCTCCTGGTTCGACACCATTCACATACACAGGACCACTTAATACATGGACACGATTCAAATTGACATATTTAATTTCATTTGCGTCATCATTATTTCCTACTTGTCCATCAGTCCAGTCTAAACATTCCATTCTAAATGATTCTCCAGGTTCTACTGAAAATGCTGCCGGAATATCTGGATGCCATCTGTTATGTCCTGGATGCGCTTGTTGATCCATTGTCTTGTTTAAATCAATACTAAATAACTTTTTAGGCATGGGCCTAACCCCCTTGTATGAAAGTTATAACGCTTGATGATGTCGGAACATTCTGTCAATTGAATATTAACATATTACATGTAAGTATTAGTACAAATATGGTAAAACGCTTACATTAAACTTCAAAATAATAGGTTATCGCAAAAACAAATGCGATAACCAACTTAATATACCTTTACTTTTTTTATCAGCTTTGACCGAAGGATATGAAGCACCCTCGAGATAATTTCGTTTATAGTGAACATATGCGTTACCTTTACTATTAATGGCGATATACCATTTTTGATGTTTAGGAACAACGTCATATAAATCTTTCTTCACATCATATGTTGTACCATCAATCTTGTGCTCTCCTTTGGATAAAACCTTTTTATACTCGTATTGTTTACGATAATACTTCATCATATCATTCGCAATTTCATTACGTGTAAGTTTAGCTGTTTCACTTGGATAAGGCGACACATCTAGAATCGTTTCATTCAGCCTTAAACGATGTTGTTTATTCGTCAAAGCTAAACTATATCCTGAATCACTTGTTCCTGTTTTCAAACCATCAGTCCCTTTATAATACTTAGGCTGCCCTTTTAAAGATAAGTTTGTAGATTTAAACGTTTGTCCTTTTTGAGTTTCTGACGTTTTCTTAGTAATTTTCAGTATTTCCGGATGATTTTTTAACATTTCATACATCATTATATTCATATCTTTAGATGTACTTTGCGTCTTACCTTGGTTTTTATACTTTTCAGGGGCACTAGGTCCTAATAAATGAGTATCTGCCCCTGTAGGACTTGTATAGTGGGTATGATTCATATGAAATTGCTTTGCTTGTTGATTCATTTGATCTGTAAAAGTAGACGTCGATTTCGATACCTTTTCTCCTAGAATTAAAGCAGCAGCATTACTAGATGCTAAAGCAGTTTGACTTAAAATTTCTTTAACTGTATAGATTTGACCAGCTTTTAAAGGAACTGAGGATAGGTTAGATTTTCGAGATAATTGCGCCTGTTGGGTAGTAATTTTCACTTTATCGTTCATATGTAGTTTTCCAGATTTTACAGCATCTAGTGTCAAATACATTGTCATCATTTTAGTTAAAGAAGCAGGGTCTACTTTTTTATTTTCATGATAACTATATAGTATTTGACCTTGTTCTGTTGAGAGTGTTAAAGATTGAGGTTCGTATGTGCTTGAAATTTTCGTATTATCTTTGTTCTTTAATAAAGAGGTTGGTTTTTCCACTGCAAAACTTGGAGAAGCTGATAATAATGTGACCACGCATAACACGCCTGTCACGCTTAGTATTCTTTGAAACATCATATCACCTGATTTTATTTTATAAATTTCCCAATTATGTATGTACCTTGCATATAATACTTATATCAAGTTTAACGCAACTTTTCAAAAAATACTGAATGCACTATTGCATAGGTTCTAAAATCATCAACGTGACAAACTTTTATTGGTAATATGTGTGAGTTTTAAAAAATAGGTGTTTTGTAATATTTTTCAGTTCATGTAATACTAAATAGTGAAATGTAAAAACACAATTGGGTTGGTAGTCCCAATGCAAATTCATAGGATTTGTCAGTAACCCTCCTCCTCAGGTTGTCCATCATTTCAAGTTTAATTAAGAGGAGGGACTAGACATGAAATTATCAGTATTTCATGATGGTCAGTTTTTTATAGGTTTAGTTGAATTCTCGATGAACAATTCAGTTAAATTTTCTAAACATATTTTTGGTCAAGAACCTAATGATGAAGAAGTGATTGAATTTATCATCAACGAATTAGAACGTTTGATAGACAACACTCAGACTCAAACTACACTGAAAACTCAAACAAAAAAGGTCAATCCTAAAAGACTACAAAGAAAAGTAGCAAAAGAACAAAAAAAGCCTAAATTCACAACTATTGCTCAAGAAGCTATGAAGAAAGAACAAGAATTAAAGAAAAAAGGACGAAAAAAGCGTAAGAAACAAAATAAAGAAAAGCATGAAGCTTATAAGCGTTCAATCAAAAAACAAAAAGCAAAAGAAAAACATAAAGGCCATTAATCAAAGGAGTCTATTTATGAAAACTGCTCTATTTTTATTACTAGATGAATATGCAGATTGGGAAATCGCATTTCTTAGTCCATATCTTAATCAAAATACAAAATGGCAAGTGAAGACAGTTTCTTTGCAAGATAGTGTTACTTCAATTGGTGGTATGCATACCGCCATTGACTATAATTTAAATACTCTTCGTCCTCAAGGAGATTTACTTATCTTAATAGGTGGAAACACCTGGAATATTGATTCACCTACTTTACTAGAATATATTCATAATTTCTTTGATAAATCGAAACCTATTGGCGCTATTTGTGGTGCAGTTGCTATTTGGCCAAAAATGGTTTTTTAAATCACTTTAAGCATACTGGAAACTCAGTTGAACTTTGGTCTTCATTTGGGAACTATCATAATAAAGAATCTTTTATTAAAACTCAGGCTACACGTGATAGAAATCTCGTAACAGCTAACGGTACTGCAACAATTGATTTTTCTGAATACGTACTCAAAATGATAGAACTAGATACGAACGAAAACATCGAAAAACAATCTTTTATGAATAAGTATGGTTTTTATGAGTATTGTAAAAAGTTTGGAAACCCATATGAGTAATTACAAATAAAAATTCTTAAACGTACCGATTACTCATTTAAGTAAAGCCAAGTTGAAACATAATCCCCAAAAATAATAGCAGTAAGATGATTCCAATTAGGAGTCGTCTTACTGCTACTTCTGTATTTAATACTTCGTAGAGCGTTTTGTTTTCTCTTAAATAAAGTCAATTTTAAACTTTCCGCTAGTTGTTTTATTTTCCATGGGAATAGGGAATATATAGTTATTGATAATTATAAAAATCGAAGGTTGATGACGAATGATTAATTACACACTCAGCAATTACTTTGATAGAAGATGGAAGACAATGTACAACGATGGAAATCCTTATTTGTACATAAGAAAAGCTTATCCGAATCCATTTATCAAAGGTTTAGACATTATTATTCCTCAAGCAGGCATCTATACGTCTTATGTTGTTAGAGATTTGGAGAAAAATATTATTTTCACTTCTAAATGTATACCAAACTTTAGAAATTTCAGAGAAATTCATTGTAATTATAGAAACACAAAAATTGATATGAAAGAGTTTACGTTGGTTAATAAACCGGTTAAGTTCACTTATGATAATGAAGATTATTTTATTAAAAAAATGAGCCCAGAAACTTGTATCATTACAAATTATGAAAATGAACAATTATCACATTGGGCTAAGAATGAGGGACAAGTGAGTTTTCATATCTTAGATGAGCGTAGCAAACCAATTGAAGAATTATTATTAATTCTGTCACACACATTGATGAATAAAATTTAGACGATCCATTATCTGAACTCATAGACTATTTTTTGTCTAATCAATGGTTATATTGTGTCCAAATTATTACAAAATGGAATAGGTGTTATTGAAAATATGTATTTTTGTTATAGAAATACAGCACTTATAATAAGAGTCAGCGCAATAATTTAATTATTTTTGCACGAAATCATTTTAGAAAGGTGAGCAAAAATGCCTAGCAACAAGTCAAAAAACATAGTGATTATTGGCGCTGGTGTCTTAAGTACGACATTTGGTTCTATGATTAAAGAATTAGAACCTAATTGGAACATCAAACTCTATGAACGTTTAGATCGTCCAGGTATCGAGAGTTCTAATGAAAGAAACAATGCCGGTACAGGACATGCTGCGTTATGTGAGCTGAACTATACAGTTCAACAACCTGATGGTTCAATTGATATCGAAAAAGCGAAAGAAATTAATGAACAATTTGAAATTTCTAAGCAATTCTGGGGACACCTCGTGAAAAGTGGCAACATTAATAATCCTAGAGAATTTATTAATCCCCTTCCTCACATTAGTTTCGTAAGAGGTAAGAATAACGTACAATTCTTGAAAAATCGTTACGAAGCAATGCGTAACTTCCCAATGTTCGACAATATTGAATATACAGAAGATATTGAAGAAATGAAAAAATGGATGCCATTAATGATGAAAGGTCGTACAGGCAATGAGATTATGGCAGCCAGTAAAATTGATGAAGGTACAGATGTGAATTACGGTGAGTTAACACGTAAGATGGCTAAAAGTATTGAACAGCACCCTAATGCAGAAGTTCAATATAATCATGAGG
>NZ_KV840056.1:80020-99482 GCF_001839105.1 Staphylococcus sp. HMSC62A08
TGATTTTAACCGACGTCAAGATGGTACATGGGAAGTGAAAGTAAGAAATCGCAACAACGGTTCTGAAGAAACTGTATTAGCGGATTACGTCTTTATTGGTGCTGGTGGTGGCGCTATTCCACTATTACAAAAAACTGGTATCCCTGAAAGTAAGCACTTAGGCGGGTTCCCTATTAGCGGTCAGTTCTTAATATGTACCAACCCTGCAGTTATTAATGAACATGACGTTAAAGTTTACGGTAAAGAACCACCTGGCACACCGCCAATGACTGTACCTCATCTCGATACACGTTATATTGATGGTGAAAGAACATTATTATTTGGGCCTTTTGCGAACGTTGGGCCTAAATTCTTAAAAAATGGTTCTAACTTAGATCTATTTAAATCTGTTAAACCATACAACATCACAACTTTACTTGCAGCTGCTGCTAAAAATTTACCTTTAATTAAGTATTCAATCGATCAAGTATTGATGACTAAAGAAGGTTGTATGAACCATCTACGCACGTTCTACCCTGAAGCACGTGACGAAGATTGGCAATTATACACTGCAGGTAAACGTGTTCAAGTTATTAAAGATACGCCTGAGCACGGTAAAGGATTCATTCAATTTGGTACAGAAGTTGTTAACTCTGAAGATCACTCTGTCATTGCATTATTAGGTGAATCACCAGGAGCTTCAACTTCAGTTTCAGTAGCGTTAGAAGTTTTAGAAAGAAACTTCGCTGATTATGAAAATGAATGGAAACCTAAAATACAAAAAATGATTCCATCATATGGTCAATCTCTTATCAATGATATTCAATTAATGAGAGAAACACGTAAACAAACATCAAAAGATTTAGAATTAAATTATTATGAATCTTAATAATTAACCATTTCCCTACAAAATATTAAGATTCTATAACGGGTTATCCCCCCTTAACCCAAAACCTTTAATAAATATTGTAAAATTTTGAAGTAACTTTTAAACTAACAAAAGTTGAAATTAATTTAACCTTATTCCCTATATCCCTTTCGGAGAGAGCCAACTTCGAAAGGGATTATTTTATATAAACTTGGCAACAAAGTAAAATTAAGTAAGAGGGTCGCTTATTTTAACGACGTGTTGATTTCAGTCTCATTTTAACTGCGTCTTAATGTATAAAAGACAAGCATCACAATATGAAGAAGCCCAAAACCTATTATTCCTAAAAATACAATAAATGAAAGGTTATCAAAAGGCTTAAAATAGTTTACTGCCTCTTTCCAATTTATAAAATAGTCACTACATTTCCACGATATTAAAATCCCTAAAAGTCTACTTATTAAAATGATGAAATAGCTCTTCAGGTCGAATGAAAAACAACCCAAAATAATCAAAATAATAATAAATGGTATGTAACCCCACATTGTATACGTCTTATAATCTACAATCATGCCAATGAATTCAATCGGTATTAAACTTAAGATTATCCATATGCCACGTTTAATCGATATCATTGAAACACACCTCCACTTATTAAGAACGTATCATTTTAATGAATGAAATAAAACTAATCTTAAGACAAAAAATTCACTCATCGTATGACGAGTGAATAAATTGGAAATTTCAGGAGAATTAAATTATAAAAAAAGAACGATAAGATAAAAGTGGAAAGTTGCTTTTATGTCTGAGGTAATGAAGAATAATCTTTGAATGCATAAAGAATAAATGTCCATGGACGAATATGTACATTTATCTATGTGCAAACCACTCATTATCTATCGTTCTATAATCGTAATAATTACGATTTAAAATTATGTTACTGCTTCTTATATTTAAAGTCAATTAAAAACTTGTTTGCTCTCTAAAATGTCATTTCTGTTTAAATCTCTTATTCCTCTGGCGTAAACACTTCCGCCTCACTGTCTGGAGGATAATAAAATCCATTAGGAACAGTTTGTAATTCGATAAGACTTCCCCAAGACGTTTTAACATAAACTGTTTGGTTTCCATCAGTATCTTCATATCTTGTATTGCTATGTGACTCAGATATAGGCTTCCCGCCTGCCGATCTTACTTTTGCGACAGCCGCTTCGAAATCATCCACATAAAATGAAATATGCGTATAGCCCACATCTTGTAACGATTCAGGCCCTCGTTGTTTTGCATTTTCAAATTCAAACATTTCTATATTAGGCCCATTCCCAAATACCATCATCCGTTTGTGAACAATTTGAACACCTTTACCTATGCCAAGGATGTGTTCGACATGCTTACCTCCCCGCGGTTCTTCGTCTTTTCTTTGACTATCATATGCAATTTTCCCATCTAAACCTTTTTTGAAAAATTCCGTAGCCTCTTCTATATCAGGTACTGTTAAACCAATATGATTGATACCTCTTGAGATATCTTTCATACCCATTCACCTCTCTATAGTTCAATTTAGAAATCATTTATCACAACGATTATTCCCTACATCAATCATCCCCACACATAGTTACATTCGAATACAATTGATAATTTATATCCAAAAAGGGTAATTAATAAATAGAAGACATTAAAAAAATTTATCCAACATCATACTTCTCTATTGCAACTTGACCATCCTAGTATTATAATATTTATATCAGGTATAAAAATTATATCTAAACATAATAAAAAAAAGGGGCAATTATTTTATGACACAATTTACATTTGATCCAGTACACAGCGATATTCAATTCCAAATCAAACACTTAATGGTTTCTAAAGTAAAAGGTACATTCACACAATTCGATGTTCAATTAGATGGAGACATTAATGACTTAAGTTCACTAAAAGCAACTGCAACTATCATTCCAAGCTCAATCGATACTCAAAATGAAGATAGAGACAATCACTTAAAATCTGGAGACTTCTTCGCTACAGATGAAAATGATAAATGGACATTTGAAACTAAAGAAATATCAGAAAATAAAGTAACTGGCGATTTAACTATTAAAGGTGAAACACATGAAGAAACATTTGACGTTGAATTTAATGGCGTAAGCAAAAATCCTATGAATGGTGCGCAAGTAACAGGATTCATCGTTACTGGTACAATCGATCGTGAAAAATATGGCATCAGCTTCAACCAAGCTTTAGAAACTGGTGGCGTAATGTTAGGTAAAGACGTAAAATTCGAAGCATCTGCTGAATTCAGTTTAGAAGATTAATAGAATGCAACATCACTATCATTTTACATTGCAATATGTTACACATGGTGGTATAATACATTTGTAAATTAGTTCCATTAGCAACACCAAACCCCTCACTACCGTCGCTTATACTGAGGGGTTATTTAATGGTGGGCTATAGCGTCGCTTATTTTTTATTACGATTGTCTAGCCAAAACTTAAATATCGTAACAATGCATCCTGTAATCACAGGAGCTATGATAGAGAAAAAATTAGCTCCATTAGCATTACACCTCCTTCCTTTGAAATTATCGCTGGAAGTGATAGCGACGCTTTGTTATAGCATCATAGTGTAATATATTACTAATTGACTATAATTAATAATTTCTCCACATATAACCAACCATTTTTAGAGAATTTAACCATTTATATAAAATTCTTTCTTATCCTATAGCCCAATTTTTAATTTACGCCATTTTTAATTTACTTTTTTCTTCCAAAACAAACCTAGGGTTATTGAAATTGATAACTCTGATGTCCTTTGGCAAATCCATTTATTGTGTAAATCATTGAACCACCTTCAGAACCATTCTCAATATCATTCGTACAAATTAACAATTGATTCGTTTCAGGAATAAATTGTGGATGTGTTGAACGTAGCATTTTACCTTCATCACGGCCTGGCATTAGAATTTGACCAATCGGGTAACCTTTTTTATTAAAGACTAAGACACGTCCTTGACCATACATTGCTACATAAAGGTTGTCATCACTATCGATACAGCATGAATCTGGACCTTCATGTCCTGTGAAATAATATGGAATCGTCGCTCCAAACGGTGCGATAGTCACTCCATCTTCTTCTAATTCAATACGATGTAGACGATTGGTAGTTGTTTCAGTAACCCATAGTACGCGTTCATCAGTACTTAGCGCTACACCATTTGCTACGGAGATATTTTGAATCACTGGTGTGATTGACTTAAAGTCCGGAGAAACATAATATACGCCCCCAAGAGGCTTCGTAGAGTATCCTCTGAAGTCAGTAAAATAAAAGCCACCTTTACTATCGAAGACCATATCATCAATACAATATTCTGTATTCAATTCAGAAACGATTTCTTCAAATTGTTCTCCTTCCTCATTAGTCGCAAAGATGCCCCCAGTAGTTTTAAAATCGCCTAAATAACATACAAATAAACGCCCGTCTTTATGAAATTTGATTGCTGCAGGATTTGTTTTTTCAGATACAAATGAACGTGAAACCTCTTTCGTAGAAGGATCTACCTTAAAAATATTTCCTTCAAAGACATCTAATAAAAATAAATGGCCTTCACGATTAAAGTTTAACCCCTCTAACTGCAACCCTCTATCTGAAATTTTCACCCAAGGTTCTGCTGTAACTGTTTGCAACTCATTTTCAGATACAATTGGCGCAACACTTGCAGATTTCCCAATATATTTTAATGTAGGAAAGTCTTGATTATTCATAATTCAAACCCCTCTTTCTCTTTTTAACACTTTGTTACTATTTTATAAGAACTTATGCTAATTGTCATTACAGCGATATGATATCGCTTACATTTAAATATATTCTCTCTGAAAATGACGTGCAATATAGGCTTACATTTTCAAAAAATATCGTCTTTAAGAATGATTTATGTGCTAGTATATTGAAACTCTTTATCATTTTGGTACAATATTATAATGGTAAAAATGTAAACAGCATCAATATTTATAAGCTTATGACATTTATATAAATCATCGTCCCTATATAGAGAAGAATTGAAAGAGGAGAATGTAAGAATGGATTATAGAGTACTTTTATACTATAAATACGTAACAATCGATGACCCCGAAACATTTGCTGCAGAACATTTAGAATTCTGCAAAGAAAATAATTTAAAAGGTAGAATCTTAGTTTCTACAGAAGGCATTAATGGTACTTTATCTGGTACAAAAGAAGATACAGATAAATATATTGAACATATGCATGCAGATGAACGTTTCGCTGACTTAACCTTCAAAATTGACGAAGCTGATGGTCATGCATTCAAAAAAATGCACGTTCGACCAAGAACAGAAATCGTTGCTTTAGGTTTAGAAGATGATGTAGACCCTCGCGTAACAACAGGTAAATACTATTCACCTAAAGAATTTAAAGAAGCTTTAGAAGATGAAGATACAATTATCTTAGATGCACGTAATGACTATGAATTCGATTTAGGCCATTTCCGTGGCGCAGTTCGTCCTGACATCACACGTTTCCGCGACTTACCTGAATGGATTCGTAATAATAAAGATCAATTAGATGGTAAAAATATTGTGACATATTGCACTGGCGGTATCCGTTGCGAAAAATTCTCAGGTTGGTTAGTTAAGGAAGGTTTCGAAAATGTAGGACAATTACACGGTGGTATTGCAACTTACGGTAAAGACCCTGAGACTAAAGGTGAATACTGGGATGGCAAAATGTACGTTTTCGATGAACGTATTAGTGTTGATGTGAACCAAGTTGAAAAAACTGTTATCGGTAAAGAACACTTCGATGGCACACCTTGTGAGCGTTATATTAACTGTGCAAACCCAGAATGTAATAAACAAATTCTTGTTTCAGAAGAAAACGAGGAAAAATACTTAGGCGCATGCTCATATGACTGCGCAAAACATGAACGTAATCGTTATGTTGCAAAACATGATATTAGTGATGAAGAATGGAATCGTCGTTTAGAGAACTTTAAAGATGTTCCAGAACATGCACACGCTTAAGTGATAACTACTTTAGCCCTTAAAATGAGTTAACTAGAATTCATTTTAAGGGCTTATTTTATATCCATATTCCGATGCGCTATTTAGAATTAAACATTTTGCAGTAGATTTTTTACATTAATCCAAGAATTCGATATTTCTCCCTCCTGTTATTTATAATTTGAAAGTTTTATTACTTTAATTTGTCACAAATTATTACACTTTTTCTAATTTGTTTTATCTTCTCTTTTTCAATAAATATAGCTATGCTAATATTAAGAAAATTAAAACTTATTTATTAATTTCTTTCCGTAGCTATTGTTTTAAACAATGTATAAAAATGGAAAGAGATTATCGTAACAAAGGAGCGTTTTTATGGAATGGATTAAATTGATTGGTATTTTAATCATTATTATTGGCTTTATCCTTAAGTTCGACACCATCGCAATTATTTTGATTGCAGCTGTAACAACAGGTCTTGTTGCTGGTATGGATATAGTCGAAGTGCTATCTACACTTGGCAAAGCCTTTGTCGATCAACGTCTCGTAACGCTATTTATGCTTACTCTCCCGATGGTTGGTTTGATTGAGCGTTTTGGATTAAAACAACAAGCATCAAAACTCATTAGTAACGTCAAGAAAATTACCACCGGGCGACTTCTTACTTTATATTTAATTATTCGTGAAATTGCTGGTGTTGCTTCAATTCGTGTCGGAGGTCATCCTCAATTCGTTAGACCTTTAATTAACCCAATGGTTCAAGGTGCCCTTCGTACGCGTTACAGCCTATCCGACAAAGACGTTGATAATAAAGACATTGAAAAGTTAAAAGCTGAAGCTTCGGCAATGGAGAACTATGGTAACTTCTTCGGACAAAACTTATTCGTGGGAGCTGCTGGTGTTTTACTTATGGTTGGCACATTCCAAACACTCAACATCAAAGTCAACACGTTGAGCTTAGTACTCGCGTCAATTCCAATTGCTATTATCACTTTGATTCTCGTGTGGATTAAAAATATTCTGCTCGATTGCTATTTCAATAAAAAATATGGACATAAAGAGGTAAAAGATCATGAGTGAAACAACTTTAAATCATATTTTAGAAATCTTCTACATCCTTATCGGGCTACAATTTTTATATACTGCTTATCGTTCTTTACGCTCAACTGATAAATCTAAAAGTTTAGGTACTGCAGCATTCTGGACGATACTGGCTGTACTTTTCATAGGTGGTCCTTATATTCCAAACGTGATTAACGGCATTCTCGTTCTATCTATGGGTGTGTTGACCCTTTTCAAACAAGTAAAAATTAAAAATATTATCGACGTCACGGATAAGGAAGCAGAAAAGGGATCTGCCAAGTATGGCAATAAACTCTTTATTCCTGCGGTTGTCTTAGCTGTGGTAGCGGTCATCGTCTCGAACTGGACGCCTCTAGGTGGAGCTATTGGTCTTGGCGTGTCATCTGTAGTTGGATTGATTACAGCGCTATTGATTATTAAACCCAAGCTATCATTCACATTATATGATAGTGATCGTTTAACACAACAAGTTGGTACAACTGGCATCCTACCTCAGTTCTTAGCGGCACTTGGCGTGCTCTTTACTGCAAGCGGTGTGGGACAAGTAATTTCAAAAGGGATTTCCTCATTCTTACCTGAAGGCAATCATCTTATCGGTGCCATAGCCTATATTCTAGGTATGGTACTCTTTACAATGTTGATGGGTAATGCCTTTGCTGCCTTTACAGTGATTACCGCAAGTATCGGCATTCCATTCGTTATATCACAAGGCGGAGATCCTATTGTTGCTGGTGCACTCGCAATGACAGCTGGTTTCTGTGGAACACTACTCACACCTATGGCCGCAAATTTTAACACCTTACCCGTTGCGTTATTAGAGATGAAACAAGAGTTTGGTGTCATTAAAGCACAAGCCCCTATCGCACTCGTATTAATTGTTATTCATATTGCATTGATGTATTTTTGGGCATTTTAAATATTAAAGGAGGTCACAAATTATGAAAATTCTAGTTACAGCATTTGATCCTTTCGGAGGAGAGAAGATGAATCCAGCTTTAGAAGCAGTCAAACAATTAGATGATACTATCGGCGATCATAGCATCACAAAGTTAGAAATCCCGACAGTCTTTCATGAATCGAAAGAGGTCATTTCTAAAGCCTTAGCTGAAAATGATTTCGATGTCGTCTTAGCAATTGGTCAAGCGGGAGGTCGATTTGAAATCACACCTGAACGTCTTGGTATTAACATTGATGATGCACGTATTGCAGATAATAAAGAAAATCAACCTATTGATGAAGTCATTCAAAAAGATGGCCCACCAGCTTACTTCTCAAATTTACCTGTGAAAAAGATGACAGAAGCAATCAAAAATGCCGGTGTACCAGGTAGATTATCAAATACTGCAGGAACATTTGTATGTAATCATGTTCTATATCAATTAGGTTATTTAGCTGACAAATCATATCCAGGTTTGCGATTTGGTTTCATTCATGTACCATTTATTCCAGAACAAACGATTAATAAACCGGACAAACCTTCAATGTCTATTCATACAATTGTTAAAGGATTAACAGCTGCAATCAAAGCAATTGATACCCTTGAAGATAAAAAAGTCGCATTAGGAGAAACACATTAATTATATTTTCAACAACAAAACAAGAGGTCGGAACAAAAGTGTTTAGGATTTGAGCAGAACCGAACGATGAGCAAAATTGTTTCTCAAATTTTGTCGAATTGTGAGTGTTACTGCCGAAAATCCTGCTTTTGGGACGCCGTTAGTCGGTTTCCCAGAGCATAAACTTTAAAGTTCCCAACCTCTTCTTATTTTTAAAATTTCTATTTGTTTTTAAATGATTGGTGGGCCTGTGGTGTCTGGACTAAATGGATTCCATACACTTCGAGTCACATGAACATTTGCGAAGGAATGTAAAATCAGTATAAATAATAATTGATTCTCATTAAATACTTCATGGTTCCCTTCCACGTGTGCATAGTCACCAATCTGTTTCCAACTTGCTATCTCATTTTCTCTTTTCGTATCTTTAATTACCGTATATCTATTTTCATCTGAATGAATATTGTAAATGACTCCATTATATTTCATTATTCCGTATGTTTCTTCCCGACCGTTACTTTGTTTATCGAATAGAATTTGAGATTCCCCACTACTCGAATAGTAGGTTACCTCGAAATGCTTTTGTGTCATTTGGGTCTTTACTTTAACATGCGCTATCAAATGTTGTTGGTTATCATAAATCGTGAATTGATTAAATTTAAAGCCCATAGTGAAGAACGTTGGAAAACATTACTATATTTTTTCTGTATCGTACCAATATGTTTATCTGAATTCCCTTTAATGTCGGAAGATTTTGTAGAAAATCGATTTCGCTTAAAGTATTTATACATGCTTTCACCTATATTTAATATGTCTTACTTTTATGATAAACAAACCTTTATAATGAATTCAAATCGTTTCTATCCTATATGAGTAGTCATTTTCCAAAGCGGGTAGACAAATCCTGTAAGAATGATTAAGTAATCACTTGAAAGGGTGTTATAGAGAATGACTAAAACAGTTTATGATGTTATAGATTTCGGTGTGAATTATATCAGAAGTGTTTATGACGACTGGGATGTGGTGAAAGTATTAGATAAAGATGATAGCGTATTTCCAAATACATTGCATTGGCAATATGGACATGTGTTAACTGTGTTCGAAGAAGCGTTATCTATGGGTAACCAAGAAGTTGTAGATGTTGAAAAGTATGGCCGATTATTTGGTACTGGCACAAAACCAGCTGACTGGGGGAATGAAGACGTACCTTCAATTGAAAGCATTTTAAATGATATTAAAACGTTACCTGAGCGTGCGAGACATTTAACTGATAAGGACCTTGAAAAAGAAGTAGATCAACCTGTCGCAGGATGTAAAACTTTAGAAGAATTTCTTGTACTGAACGCATTACACATCCCATTACATGCGGGTAAAATCGAAGAAATGACACGTGTGTTAAAATCTGCACAATAAACCTTTTGATTATTCCGATGGCTTATGATTAAGCTGTCGGATTTTTTATGTTTTCAAAAATGTAGCACCTTTATTGATAATCTTTCTCATTAAAATTCTTTTAGGTCTGTACATATCATATTCAGAAGACTATGATTGAAATGTAAAAAAGAACATTAAAAGAAAGAAGGAAAGTTATTATGGAGAATACGGTAAAATATCGTAAATTCATCCTACCAATTGTCGTAGGTTTGATTATTTGGGCGCTTACCCCTTTTAAACCTGATGCCTTAAATGATCAAGCTTGGTACATGTTCGCGATCTTTGTTGCTACGATTATCGCATGTATCACACAACCTATGACCATCGGTGCTGTATCTATCATTGGCTTTACGATTATGGTACTCGTTGGCATTATGGATACTAAATCGGCTGTTCAAGGATTTGGTAATAGTAGTATCTGGCTGATTGCTATGGCCTTTTTCATTTCAAGAGGGTTTGTTAAAACTGGTCTTGGTCGACGGATTGCACTCCAATTCGTTAAATTGTTCGGTAAGAAAACGTTAGGACTAGCGTATTCACTCGTTGGTGTTGATTTAATTTTAGCACCAGCAACGCCTAGTAACACTGCACGTGCAGGCGGAATTATGTTCCCTATTATCAAATCTCTTTCAGAATCTTTTGGTTCAACACCTAAAGATGGTACTGAAAGAAAGATGGGTGCCTTTTTAATTTTCACAGAATTCCAAGGCAACTTAATTACTGCGGCCATGTTCTTAACGGCAATGGCTGGTAACCCTATTGCTCAAAGTTTAGCTGAGAAGACTGCACATGTTCACATCACATGGATGAATTGGTTTATTGCAGCTATCGTGCCTGGTCTTATTTCACTTATTGTTGTTCCATTCATTATTTATAAGATGTACCCTCCAACTGTTAAAGAAACGCCTAACGCTAGAAAATGGGCAAACGAACAATTAGATGAAATGGGCAAAATATCTTTAGCGGAGAAATTTATGATTGCGATTTTTATCATCGCATTAGCACTATGGGTAACAGGAAGCTTTATCAATGTTGACGCAACGCTCACAGCATTTATTGCGTTATCACTTCTATTACTTACTGGTGTATTAAATTGGAAAGATATTTTAAATGAAACTGGGGCGTGGAATACACTTGTATGGTTCTCAGTTCTTGTACTTATGGCTGATCAGTTAAATAAACTAGGATTTATTCCTTGGTTAAGTAAAATCATCGCACATAGTTTAGGTGGATTTAGTTGGCCAATCGTACTTATTTTACTTATCTTATTCTTCTTCTATTCACACTATTTATTCGCAAGTGCAACGGCACACGTCAGTGCAATGTATGCCGCACTCCTAGGCGTAGCCGTAGCAGCTGGAGCACCACCATTATTTAGTGCACTAATGTTAGGTTTCTTCGGTAACTTACTTGCTTCAACAACGCATTATAGTAGTGGTCCGGCACCAATCCTTTATGCATCAGGTTATGTGTCTCAGAAACGTTGGTGGCTGATGAACCTCGTACTCGGTATCGTGTACTTTATAATTTGGATTGGTTTAGGTTCACTATGGATGAAATTAATTGGTATTATGTAGTGCTGAATCGCTCTTTTTAGGGCGATTCTTTTATTATAGATAAGCTTTTTACTTACACTCGGCTTCTATTCCTAACATTTGATGGACGGGATGATTTGAAATTTCTACGAGTACTTTAGCTATATAGTGTGATCCATATTCCACTTCACTATTCATCCAGCGTTCAATAACCCCTAGATGACCATATATTGTATGGTTCAATATAATATCCTTTTTAAAGTCAATGTTCACCTCGTTCTTCTCCAGTAAAGGATAATAGATTTCCTCTCTTACTTTTTGAACAAGTAAAGCCCTGAAATACGTATTATTCATATTCATAATTAGCACTTTGATAAATTCAAAGTTAAGTTCAATAAATTCTAATAATCTATAAAATGAAATTTCAAAATCTATGTTGAAAATCGCATCTTCATTCATTGGGTTACTTTTCACATATTCAATCATTTCATTGATGGTTTCTTCAATAATTGAATTAAGGAAGTCATCTTTACTTTTATAATGTAAATAAAAAGTACTCCTATTGATATTTGCTGCATTCGCAAGTTGCTGAATCGTAATTTTTGAATAACTTTCCTCATTCATTAGTTGTGTTAATCCCTTTTTCAAATACTTATTTGTTCTGATTTGACGTTTATCCATTCTAGACAACTCCTAACTTAAGTCTATTAAATCTAATTTAATTAACATTTCACCCTAATTTGTTTATTAAGTCGTTTTCCGCAAAATTTTAAGGAGGACATTCTTATTCTTCTGTGCTATTTTATCTAATAGACACAACGTCTATTAAGTTCGTTTATATTGTATCAGAAATCAATGGTAATTAATAAAGGGAGGTTCTTATTATGAATAATAAACGAGAGATTATAGATATTCATCACCATATTATTCCTAAAATTTATAAAGATGCATTAAAGAAAATTGGCGTTACCACTGCGGGTGGCTACCCTATCAAAGATTGGGAACCTCAAGATAGTATTCAAATGATGGATGCATTGAACATTCAAGTTGGTGTCACATCTATCTCAGAACCAGCGACATTACCTTTTAAAAGAAAACAAGCAGCGAAAGTCGCACGTGAAGTTAATGAGTATCAAGCTGAACTTAAGCGCACCTATCCAGGAAGATTTAAATGTTTAGCATTACTTCCTATGCCTCACGTTAAAGAAACGATTAAAGAAATCGAATATGCTTTAGATGTTTTAAAACTAGATGGTGTAGGTTTGCTTTCAAACTATGATCAATCTTATTTAGGTGACGATGAATTTGATAAAGTGATGGCTAACTTGAATCAACGTGATGCCATTGTATTCGTCCATCCTAGTTCTGCATCATCTCGGTTTAAAGCACCTCAATTTGTATTTGCTGACTTTATTGAAGAATTTACTTTTAACACAACGCGCGCTGCTTCGAATTTAATTTTCAGTGGAACGATGGAGCGCTATTCAAATATTAAATTTATCTTAGCGCATGCTGGTGGAACCTTACCGTATTTGAAATGGCGTATTAATGAAACGTTAAATACTCAAAAATATGTAATGGAAGATCCTAAAAATAGACTTAAATCATTTATTACTGGTAAAAAATCAGATTTAGCTAAAGAAGTTGCCAAACATCCAATTCGATACGCTAAAATGTTCAAAACATATAAAAAAGGGTTGGATCGTTGGAGCACTTTATCACAATCTGCTGAAGATTATATGCGTCAATTTTATTATGATACAGCACTATCAACAGGTGAATCGGCATTCGCCAGTTTAAATGAAGTAACGGACAAATCACATATTTTATTTGGTTCAGATGCACATTATGCCCCAAATGATTGGATTGCCAAAATGGAGAAAAACATTGAAGAATCTAGGTATTTTAATGAAAATGATAAACAAAATATTTTCCAAGGAAATACTGCTCAAATTTTGAAATAGGAGGAAAAAATGATGAAGGCTTTATTAAAATTTAAATGGCCGATATCCATATTAGTGATTATTGTTATCGCTCTATCCCTTATTTTCTCACCTAATTTATCTCAACTTGCAAAAGAGAAAGGTGAAATTAAGCCTCCGAGTGATACTACATCACAAAAATATGAACAAATGTTAAAAGATGTCGGTGCAAACTCTAATTCTATGGTCGCTGTCATCGACTTGAAGAAACCGATTAACAGTAATGGAAACGACCAATTAGAATCTTATATTAAAAAAATTAAAAAAGTAGATAACGTTGATAACGTCATCTCACCATATACTAATAAAGAAACATTCAATAAAGTCGTTTCTAAAGATAAGAAAACGGTCATGCTTCCGATAGAGTTAAAATCTAGTAACTCTGAAAAGGTCGCAAACAATATCAACAAAATAGATCAACATTTCAAAGGTGTGTATTTAACAAATAATGATTTAATGACCAAAGATATTAATAAAAGTGCTGATGCAGGCTTACAAAAAACTGAAATTGTTACGGTCATTCTCATTTTAATTATTTTATTTGTGGTGTTCCGCTCAGTAGTCACACCATTCATCCCATTATTTATTGTGGGTATTTCATATGTATTTAGTTCTGCAATTGTAGCGATATTAGTAAAATACTTTGATTTCCCAGTGTCCGTGTATATTCAGCCGTTCCTCGTAGCTTTACTATTCGGTATTGGCACAGATTATTGTATTTTATTACTCAACCGCTTCAAAGAAGAACTAGGTAAAAATGATAAATCAACTGCTGTTTATAACACGTTTGTAAGTGGTGGTAAAACTATCTTATTATGTGGACTTACAATTTTCGTAAGTTTCTTAGTCATTTTATTTGCTAAATTCGACTTATTTAAATCTGCCATTGGCATTGGTATTGGTGTCATTTGTTTAATGCTCGTTATTTACACATTATTACCATTGATTATGTCATTGTTAGGTGAAAAAATCTTTTGGCCTAGTAAGAAATCTACAAGCCACAAAGATAACAAATTCTGGGGTAAGTTGGGTTCATTTTCAATTAAAAATGCATTCCTCACTATCTTAGTGATACTCGCAGTATTTATCCCATTAATTTACTTTACACCTAATAAAATCACTTACGATAACACAAATGAAATTAGTGATAGCTATCACTCAGTTAAAGCCATCAACATCATTAAAGATAAATTTGAACTTGGTGAAGCCTTCCCAGTTACTATTGCCATTAAAGACGACCACAAATTAACAACGAGCAAGGGATTAGGAGATCTCGAATCACTTTCTAAAAGTATTAATAAAATAGATGGTGTGAAAGGCGTAAACACAGTCACTCGTCCTACAGGTACACCAATCAAACAACTATCAGCAACAAATCAACTCGATACGATTCAGAAGAAATTAAATAAAGCCAATAATGGTTTAGGACAAGTGAATAGTGGCTTAGGAGATATGCAAAGTAAAGTTGAGCCTTATACTAACTCTGAAAAGGTTCAACAACAAATGCAACAAGGCTCTCAAAATCCACAAGCTGCATCACAAAGTATCACGCAACAAGCTGGTCAATTATCTCAAGGCTTACAACAAGCCCAACAAGGTAACCAAAAAGTAATGAACGGTCAAAAAGAGATTCAATCTTACTTAGACGGTATGGCCAACGATAAGAGCGTGAACCAATCTGGTATGTATATCTCTGATGACATGATGAAAAACAAAGATATGAAACAAGCCATTCATCAGTACAGTGACGATAATGGAAAAGTGGTACTGCTCAACGTAGAGCTTGATAAAAATCCTTATTCTAAGTCTGCGTTTAAAACATTAAATGCCATTAAGGATACAGTTTCAAATCAAACGAATGATACAAGCTTTGATCACAGTAAAATTGAATATGGTGGAATTACGTCACAAAACTCTGATTTAGACCACACAATTAATTCAGATATGCAAAAAGTGATTATACTCATGTCATTAATCACATTTATCGTACTCGTTATATTTAAACGCTCAATTATTATGCCACTATATATGATGTTCTCAATACTCCTCACATACTATGTATCAATGAGTATTGCTAATCTCATATTCGATCATGCATTCGGTGGTAATGGCGTATTACTTGTCGTACCATTCTTTAGTTTAGTTATTCTCTTCTCACTGGGTATCGATTATGCTATTTTCTTACTCAATCGATTTAACGAAGAGGTTCAAAACGATGATATTCATACTGCACTGATTACTGCTATGAAGAAAATGGGTACAGTTATTATTACAGCATGTATCATTATTATCGGAACGGTGGCAGCACTTTATACATCTGGTGCGCTCACATTAATGCAAATCGCTACCGTATTAATTATTGGATTGCTTATTTATAACTTACTCATCTTACCTTTATTCATTCCGTCTATGGTGGCTACATTTGGTAAAGGAAATTGGTGGCCATTTAAGATTCATAATAAAGAAAAATAAATAATCGCTAGATATAGAAATAGCACCCTACACTTCAAATGAATGTGAGGGTGCTATTTTTTAAATATATGTGCCTTTTACTGAGAAAATATAATGAAATAATTATTTTGCAATTGGATTTCTTTTAATATTCATATATTGAGAAATGCTGTATAAAATAATTCCTATCCAGATAAAGATAAATGTAATAAGTTGATTGATATCGAATTTTTCTTTAAATACAAAGATACCAAGTATAAACATAATCGTTGGCCCTACATATTGAATAAATCCTGTCAGTGATAAAGGTATACGTTTCGCTCCTGCAGAGAACAGTATTAATGGAATCGCTGTGACTGCCCCTGAAAAGATAAGCCAAAACGATGACATGTTGAAACCAAATGTCATGTGATGTTGCTGCCATAAATAAATGACATATATAATACCCGCTGGTGCAGTTACAATGCATTCGATAGCTATACTACTAATCGCATCAATGTGAACAACCTTTTTAAGGAGACCATAGACGCCAAACGATAATGCAAGCATGATAGATACGAATGGGAATTCTCCTATTTTGATTGTCATATAGAGTACACCGATTAATGCAAAGATAATTGCTAGC
Organism: Staphylococcus sp. HMSC62A08; assembly: GCF_001839105.1. Taxonomy (NCBI): domain Bacteria; kingdom Bacillati; phylum Bacillota; class Bacilli; order Caryophanales; family Staphylococcaceae; genus Staphylococcus; species Staphylococcus sp. HMSC62A08. Next base: position 96,555 of record NZ_KV840056.1, read on the forward strand.
CATTCAAATTTGTTGAATCTCTCTTTTAAGAAAATAAGTGCAAGCACAATACTGACTAGAGGATTAATATAATAACCTAGACTCGATTGAAGTACATGACCATTCGTTACGGCCCAGATAAAGGTTCCCCAATTAATCGTAATCACATATCCAGCCACAATAATTGCGATGAGTTGTATAGGATGTGAAAATAACTGATTCACATCTCTGATGAACGCTTGTCGTTGATTGCGTCCTACGATAAGTACAAGAATCATAAAAATCATTGAGAAAATGATTCTAAAAGCAAGTATTTCGAAAGCGCCGATATGATTGATGAGCTCCCAGTACATAGGAAGAATTCCCCATAATACATACGCGCCTAACGCAAAAAATATTCCCTTTTTATACTCAGATGCCATGATAAGCCCCCTCACTCTATGTAAAATAAAAAATGAGCATTATTTCAGCTCATTTGATAGTATGCTTATTTAGTTTACTAATTCTACTCAATGAATGATACAAATCTGTTTGTGAGTACAGACTGAGTGATTAAATTTTTACTCGCCATGAATGAATACGATCATTTAAACGATGAAGTTTTATCCTCCAAAGAATAAATCTATAAAGTCACTTGTACGGTTTGCGCTTTCTTTATAAAACTCAGTATAACCACAATTTGTACATGTAATTGTTTTAAAATTATTATGTTGAATGTCGAACATTTTCGATAAACCTGATCCAGTCGCCGATAGTGTTCCTTCCTCAATTTCAGTGTGACCACACTTTACGCAACCTTTTTCTTCAGACATATATTTTCCTCCTTACAATTACCTTCTTTTCATTGATTACACACTCAACTATTACACATTGGATACTGAATGAAACACAATTAGGTATAACAGTGTTGTCACTTTTTCTTACAAATTATAGGTATTTCTATGATTAAAGCGTAAAATAATTGCATCACATATGGAAAGTAGGTTATTCAGTGAGTAAGATAAATCACCGTAAATTAAGTTGGCTCCCCTATATCACTATCGTTATCTTTTTACATATCATCGGGTTTAGTTTCTTATGGATTGCTGGAAAAGATCATCATATTCTCTTTGGAATGGGCATTCTTGCCTATACACTCGGTTTGCGACATGCGTTTGATGCGGATCATATCGCTGCTATTGATAACACCGTTCGTAAATTATTACAACAGCGCCGTGACCCTGTCGGCGTAGGTTTTTATTTTTCGATTGGACATTCGACTGTTGTCTTTTTAATGGCAGTATTGCTTGGAATCTCTGTTAAATGGGCTAAAAGCGAACTACCTCATTTTCAAGACATTGGTGGAACCATTGGTACACTGGTTTCAGGTTTCTTCCTCGTGTTAATTGGTATATTGAATTTAATTATATTAGTTTCTCTCATAAAATTATTTGCCAAATTGCGTCATCAACGTGTTAATGAAGAGGAAGTTGATGCGTTATTAGAAGCACGCGGTTTTGTATCACGTTTTGTAGGTCCATACTTCAAGGTGATTAGTCGTAGTTGGCATGTATTACCTTTAGGATTTTTATTTGGTTTAGGCTTTGATACCGCAAGCGAAATTGCTTTACTCGCATTATCATCAGGTGCTTCTCAACAAGCTATTTCATTTATCGGCATTTTGTCTTTACCTATTTTATTCGCTTCAGGTATGAGTTTATTAGATACATTAGATGGTATTGTGATGAAATCAGCTTACAACTGGGCATTCTTCAATCCTATTCGTAAGATTTATTACAATATCACAATCACAGCTATTTCCGTGATTGCAGCCTTAGTGATTGGTGTCATTGAATTACTTCAAATTATAGCTGATAAGTTTGACTTTAAAGGGCGTTTTTGGGATTTTATTCAATCCATTCAATTTGATTATTTAGGTTACATTCTAGTCGCATTATTTTTGGTAACATGGCTGATTTCTACGCTAATTTGGAAATTTGGAAATGTAGAACAACATTGGTCATAAACAAAGCCGTCCAGACGTCTTTTAGTTCATAAGATGTCTGGGCGGTTTTTCATTTTCCTGAAAACAACTAAAGCTACCGTCATTAATCTTATCAATTGACTTTAATATTTGAATAGTAAATACTTAACCAACATTAAACAAAGGAGAATATGTAATGAATAAAAAGATCGTGCTCATTACCGGAGCATCAACTGGGTTAGGTTATGAAACTGCCATCTTACTGGCAAAGCAAGGGTATAAAGTTTATGCGACAATGCGTAACTTAAATAAACAAGATACACTATTACAAATAGCACAAGAAAATAATTTAGATATAATCATTCAACAACTTGATGTAACTGATATAGAGAGTATTCAAACTACTGTTAAAAGAATCTTAAAGAATGAAGAAAAAATAGATATATTAATTAATAATGCAGGAGCTGGATTTGTTAAGACAACAGAATACGCGAGTGATGACGAAATCATGTGGCAATTGAATTTAAATTTGATGGGTGTGATTCGTATGACGAAAGCAGTCTTACCTTCAATGAGAGCACGTAGAGAAGGTCATATTATTAATATTTCATCTGTAGGTGGTTTGGTAGGTCAACCTTTCAATGAAATATATTGCGCAACTAAATTCGGTGTCGAAGGTTATACTGAAGCACTCTCAAGCTATGTACAACCTAAGTTCAACGTTAAATTTTCAGTGATTGAACCAGGAGGCATTCAATCTGAATTCACAAATAACGTTATGGCTCAACTCGATTCAACGGGAGGCATTCAAAGCGATGAATATAAACCTATTCTTAATACTTATTTAAACGGTCTTAAGAAAAATTATGGCCCCGGTTCGTCTCAAACATCAAATGAAGTCGCACAAGTCATCCTTAATACAATAGAAAATGAAGAACCACCTATTCGAACACGTACCTCTCCATGGTCTGAAACATTTACAGAGT
>NZ_KV840057.1:0-223 GCF_001839105.1 Staphylococcus sp. HMSC62A08
GGGTCAGAGGTTCGAATCCTCTATGGCTCATTACGATTTTATTAATATGCGGAAGTAGTTCAGTGGTAGAACACCACCTTGCCAAGGTGGGGGTCGCGGGTTCGAATCCCGTCTTCCGCTCCATTATTTTGCCGGGGTGGCGGAACTGGCAGACGCACAGGACTTAAAATCCTGCGGTGAGAGATCACCGTACCGGTTCGATTCCGGTCCTCGGCACCATCTT
>NZ_KV840058.1:0-384 GCF_001839105.1 Staphylococcus sp. HMSC62A08
TTGATTTTTAGGCATAAAAAAAGAGACCTTACGGTCTCTGACTTGCCTGGCAATTGCTTCAGCGGTTCTTAATGGCTTTATGCCATTAAGTAAGAAAAATTAAGGATTAATATCCTTATTTTTCTTTAGGACGTAAGCCGGGCTACCATCTGTCGCTAAGGTGCTTCCTCTGCTTGAGTCAAGCGTTCGCATCTTTCTTCATTCGCGTCTCTCGCTGACTCATTTAGCTCGACTAAACTCGTTGCGCTCTTTCCTTAATTCATCAGCTTCAATCGCTTTCTCTTCGCAGAGAATTATTCTTTCTCTATAGCTAATCGCTTTTGTACCTTTCGGGGCGCCGATTAGTTTTTGGGTATAAAAAAAGAGACCTTTCGGTCTCGATTC
>NZ_KV840059.1:0-244 GCF_001839105.1 Staphylococcus sp. HMSC62A08
CCCTCTCGGGTTACCGAATTCAGACAAACTCCGAATGCCAATCAATTTAACTTGGGAGTCAGAACATGGGTGATAAGGTCCGTGTTCGAAAGGGAAACAGCCCAGACCACCAGCTAAGGTCCCAAAATATATGTTAAGTGGAAAAGGATGTGGCGTTGCCCAGACAACTAGGATGTTGGCTTAGAAGCAGCCATCATTTAAAGAGTGCGTAATAGCTCACTAGTCGAGTGACACTGCGCCGAAA
>NZ_KV840060.1:0-630 GCF_001839105.1 Staphylococcus sp. HMSC62A08
ACGGGGTCTTTCCGTCCTGTCGCGGGTAACCTGCATCTTCACAGGTACTATGATTTCACCGAGTCTCTCGTTGAGACAGTGCCCAAATCGTTACGCCTTTCGTGCGGGTCGGAACTTACCCGACAAGGAATTTCGCTACCTTAGGACCGTTATAGTTACGGCCGCCGTTTACTGGGGCTTCGATTCGTAGCTTCGCAGAAGCTAACCACTCCTCTTAACCTTCCAGCACCGGGCAGGCGTCAGCCCCTATACATCACCTTACGGTTTAGCAGAGACCTGTGTTTTTGATAAACAGTCGCTTGGGCCTATTCACTGCGGCTCTTCTGGGCGTGAACCCTAAAGAGCACCCCTTCTCCCGAAGTTACGGGGTCATTTTGCCGAGTTCCTTAACGAGAGTTCGCTCGCTCACCTTAGAATTCTCATCTTGACTACCTGTGTCGGTTTGCGGTACGGGCACCTGTTATCTATCTAGAGGCTTTTCTCGGCAGTGTGAAATCAACGACTCGAGGAAACAATTTCCTCTCCCCATCACAGCTCAGCCTTACGAGTGCCGGATTTGCCTAACACTCAGCCTTACTGCTTGGACGTGCACTCCAACAGCACGCTTCGCCTATCCTACTGCGTCCCCCC
>NZ_KV840061.1:0-223 GCF_001839105.1 Staphylococcus sp. HMSC62A08
GTAAGTGGTCTACCGTCTGGAGTAAGTTTCAATAGTGAGACAAACACAATTAGTGGCACACCAACGAAAGTGGGCAACTATCCAATCACAGTAACGACGACTGACGCATCAGGGAATAAGACAGAAACAAAATTCACAATCGAAGTTGTAGATAAAACAGCACCGACGGTTACTTCTATTGCGAATCAAACAAAAGAAGTGAATACGCCGATTGATTCAATAA
>NZ_KV840061.1:323-939 GCF_001839105.1 Staphylococcus sp. HMSC62A08
TCTACCGTCTGGAGTAAGTTTCGATGGTGAGACAAATACAATCAGTGGTACTCCAACAAAAGTAGGCAACTATCCAATTACGGTAACGACAACGGATGCCGAAGGTAACGCAACGACAACGAAATTTACAATCCAAGTTGTAGACACAATAAAACCGATGGTTACTTCTATTGAAGATCAAACAAAAGAAGTGAATACGCCGATCGATTCAATAACAATTGAAGCAACAGACAATAGTGGTCAGTCAGTGATAAATAAAGTCAGTGGCTTACCGACTGGCGTCACATTTGATAGTGAGACAAATACGATTAGTGGAACGCCAACAAAAGTGGGCAGCTATCCAATTGTGGTAACCACAACAGACGCATCAGGAAATAAAACAGAAACGAAATTTACAATCGAAGTTGTAGATAAAACAGCGCCGACGGTGACAGCTATCGAAAATCAAAGCAAAGAAGTAAATACACCAATTGATAAGATAGCGATTGAAGCAACAGACAATAGTGGTCAGGTTGTAACCAACAAAGTAAGTGGTCTACCTGACGGAGTAAGTTTCAATAGTGATACAAACACAATTAGTGGAACGCCAACGAAAGTGGGCAACTATCCAATCACA
>NZ_KV840061.1:1039-1273 GCF_001839105.1 Staphylococcus sp. HMSC62A08
AGCAACAGATAATAGTGGCCAAGCTGTGACCAACAAAGTAAGTGATCTACCTGACGGAGTAAGTTTCGATAGTGAGACAAATACGATTAGTGGTACACCAACAAAAGTAGGTAGCTATCCAATTACGGTAACAACAACAGATGCAGAAGGTAACGTAACAACAACGAACTTCACAATTAAAGTTGTAGACACGACAAAACCAATGGTGACATCAATTAAAGATCAAACCAAAGA
>NZ_KV840061.1:1373-3714 GCF_001839105.1 Staphylococcus sp. HMSC62A08
AATAACAATTGAAGCTTCTGACAACAGTGGTCAGGCTGTGATTAATGAAGTAAGTGGTTTACCAGACGGAGTAGGTTTCGACAGTTCCACAAATACAATTAGCGGGGCTCCGACAAAAGTGGGTAGCTACCCAATCACAGTAACGACAACGGATGCATCAGGAAATGAAACGACAACGAAATTTACAATTAAAGTTGTAGACACAACAAAACCAATGGTTACTTCTATCGCAAACCAAACAAAAGAGGTTAATACATCAATTGACTCAATCAAGATCGAAGCCTCAGACAATAGTGGTCAAGTCGTAACCAACAAAGTAAGTGGCTTACCAGATGGAGTAAGTTTTGATAATGAGACAAATACTATTAGTGGTACACCAACGAAAGTCGGAAGTTACCCAATTACCGTGACAACAACGGATGCATCAGGAAATGAAACAACAACAAGCTTCACAATTCAAGTGGTAGATAAAACAGCACCGATGGTGACAGCTATCAATAATCAAAGCAAAGAAGTAAATACACCAATCGATAAGATAACGATTGAAGCGACAGACAATAGTGGTCAAGCTGTAACCAACAAAGTGAGTGGCTTACCGACTGGCGTCACATTTGATAGTGCCACAAACACAATTACTGGAACGCCAACAAAAGTTGGAAGTTACCCAATTACAATAACGACAACAGATGCGGAAGGTAACGCTACGACAACGAACTTTACGATTAAAGTCGTGGATACGACACCACCAGTAGTGAAATCAATAGCGAATCAAACTATAGAAGTGAATACAGCTATGGATACAATTACGATTGAGGCTTCTGATAATAGCGGCCAAGCTGTAACGAACAAAGTAAGTGGTTTACCTGATGGTGTTATTTATAATAGCCAAACAAACGCGATTAGTTTTGCACCTAGAATGCATAGCAGTAACCTTGTTAAAATGAAAGCAATGTCTATTGCTAATAATAAAACAGGCACAATAAGCGGCATACCGACTAAAATCGGTACCTATCCAATTACTGTAACGACGACAGATGCTGAAGGTAATGAAACAATTACGCAATTTATTATTAAAGTCGTAGATACAACAGCGCCAGTAGTAACACCTATCAAAAATCAAACAAAAGAAATTAATACAATTTTAGATCCAATTAAGGTTGAAGCAACAGATAACAGTGGCCAGTCTGTAACAAATAAAATAAGTGGACTACCGGAAGGCGTAAGTTTCGATAGTGCCACAAACACGATTACTGGAACGCCAACAAAAGTTGGAAGTTACCCAATTACCGTGACAACAACGGATGCATCAGGCAATGAAACGACATCGAACTTCACGATTAAAATCGTGGATACAACAAAACCAACGGTTACTTCTATCGCAAACCAAACAAAAGAAGTGAATACACCGATTGATTCAATCAAGTTAGAAGCGAAAGATAATAGCGGTCAGAAGGTAACAAATAAAGTAAGTGGACTACCGGAAGGCGTAAGTTTTGATAGTGAGACAAACACAATTAGTGGAACGCCAACAAATGTAGGCAACTACCCAATTACAGTAACAACAATAGATGCCGAAGGTAACGAAACAACAACGAATTTCACGATTAAAGTCGTGGATACGACAAAACCGACGGTTACTTCTATCAAAGATCAAACAAAAGAAGTGAATACACCGATTGACTCAATCAAGATAGAAGCGACAGACAATAGCGGCCAAATCGTCACAAACAAGGTAAGTGGACTACCGGAAGGCGTAAGTTTTGATAGTGAGACAAACACAATTAGTGGAACGCCAACAAATGTAGGCAGCTATCCAATTGTGGTGAGAACGACAGATGCCGAAGGTAATGAAACGACAACAAAATTCTCAATCGAAGTTGTGGATACAATAAAACCGACGGTTACCTCTATAGCAAACCAAACAAAAGAGGTCAACACAGCTATTAATTCAATCAAGATAGAAGCGACAGACAATAGCGGCCAAATCGTCACAAACAAGGTAAGTGGTCTGCCGGCTGGCGTCATATTTGATAGTGAGACAAATACAATTAGCGGCGCACCAACAAAAGTAGGCAGCTACCCAATTACGGTAACAACAACAGATGCGGAAGGTAACGAAACCACAACAAACTTTATAATTAAAGTTGTAGACACAACAGCGCCACCAGCACCAGCGATTAATCCAATTAAAGAAGGTGCGAAAGAAATCGGTGGCAAAGCAGAACCGGGTTCAACAGTAGTCATCACATTCCCAGATGGCCAAACAGCAGAGGGACAGGTAGATTCAGATGGCAACTATCATATTGTAGTCCCAACCGATGAACACCTAAAAGGTGGAGAT
>NZ_KV840062.1:0-231 GCF_001839105.1 Staphylococcus sp. HMSC62A08
TCGTAACTCGCCGGTTCATTCTACAAAAGGCACGCCATCACCCATTAACGGGCTCTGACTACTTGTAAGCACACGGTTTCAAGTTCTCTTTCACTCCCCTTCCGGGGTACTTTTCACCTTTCCCTCACGGTACTGGTTCACTATCGGTCACTAGAGAGTATTTAGCCTTAGGAGATGGTCCTCCTAGATTCCGACGGAATTTCACGTGCTCCGTCGTACTCAGGATCCACT
>NZ_KV840063.1:0-716 GCF_001839105.1 Staphylococcus sp. HMSC62A08
AAGTAACCGTCGGTTTTGTTGTATCCACGACTTTAATCGTAAAGTTCGTTGTTGTTTCATTTCCTGATTCATCCGTTGTTGTTACCACAATTGGATAACTGCCTACCTTCATTGGTGAACCACTAATCGTATTTGTGGCACTATCGAAACTTACGCCTGCTGGTAGTCCGCTTACTTTGTTTGTTACAGCTTGGCCACTATTATCTGTTGCTTCAATTGTTATTGAATCGATCGGCGTATTCACTTCTTTTGTTTGATCTTCAATAGAAGTTACCGTCGGTTTTGTCGTATCCACAACTTTAATCGTGAAGTTCGTTGTTGTTTTATTGCCTTCTGCATCTGTTGTCGTCACTGTAATTGGGTAGCTGCCTACTTTTGTTGGTGTGCCACTAATTGTGTTCGTCTCACTATCAAATATGACACCTTCTGGTAAACCACTTACTTTATTTGTTACAGCTTGATCGCTATTGTCTGTCGCTTCAACCTTGATTGAATCGATAGCTGTGTTGACTTCTTTGGTTTGATCTTTAATTGATGTCACCGTTGGTTTTGTTGTATCCACCACTTCGAGTGTGAATTTTGTTGTCATTTCATTTCCTGAGGCATCTGTCGTTGTCACTGTGATCGGATAGTTTCCAACTTTCGTCGGTGTCCCGCTAATTGTGTTCGTCTCACTATCAAATTCGACGCCAGCTGGTAAACCACTTACTTTGTTT
>NZ_KV840063.1:816-1067 GCF_001839105.1 Staphylococcus sp. HMSC62A08
AGCTTGACCGCTATTATCTGTTGCTTCAATCTTAATTGGATCAATTGATGTGTTGACCTCTTTAGTTTGGTCTTTGATAGCTGTCACCGTTGGCGCTGTTTTATCTACAACTTCGATTGTAAATTTCGTTTCTGTTTTATTTCCTGATGCATCTGTTGTGGTTACCACAATTGGATAACTGCCTACCTTCGTCGGCGTGCCACTAATCGTATTTGTCTCACTATCAAAGCTTACACCTTCTGGTAGTCCGC
>NZ_KV840063.1:1167-1792 GCF_001839105.1 Staphylococcus sp. HMSC62A08
TGTTGTGGTTACCACAATTGGATAGCTTCCTACCTTCGTCGGAGTTCCACTAATCGTATTTGTGGTGCTATCAAAACTTACGCCTTCTGGTAGTCCGCTTACTTTGTTCGTCACTGCCTGACCACTATTATCTGTTGCTTCAATTATTATTGAATCGATAGCTGTGTTAACTTCTTTTGTTTGATCCTTAATTGATGTCACCGTCGGTTTTGTTGTGTCTACAACTTTAATCGTGAAGCTCGTTGTCGTTTCATTTCCTGATGCGTCTGTTGTTGTTACCACAATTGGATAACTGCCCACTTTTGTTGGCGTTCCCTTAATTGTGTTTGTGGCACTATCGAAACTTACGCCAGCTGGTAAACCACTTACTTTGTTTGTCACAGCTTGACCACTATTATCTGTTGCTTCAACTGTTATTGAATCGATCGGCGTATTCACTTCTTTTGTTTGATCTTCAATAGAAGTTACCGTCGGTTTTGTTGTGTCTACCACTTTAATTATGAAGTTCGTTGTTGTTGCGTTACCTTCCGCATCTGTTGTTGTCACGTTAATTGGGTAGCTTCCCACTTTTGTTGGCGTGCCACTAATTGCGTTCGTCTCACTATCAAATGTGACGCCTTCTGGT
>NZ_KV840063.1:1892-2531 GCF_001839105.1 Staphylococcus sp. HMSC62A08
CCCTCGGCATCTATCGTTGTTACCGTAATTGGATAGCTACCTACCTTCGTTGGCGTGCCACTGATTGTATTTGTCTCACTATTGAAACTTATGCCGTCTGGTAAGCCACTTACTTTGTTGGTTACAGCTTGACCGCTGTTGTCTGTTGCTTCAATCTTGATTGAATCAATCGCCGTATTCACTTCTTTGGTTTGATTTCCAATAGAAGTAACCGTTGGTTTTGTTGTGTCTACGACTTTAATCGTGAAGTTCGTTGTTGTTTCATTACCTGATGCATCAGTTGTCATGACTGTAATTGGGTAGCTTCCCACTTTTGTTGGTGTTCCACTAATTGTGTTTGTCTCACTATCGAAATTTACGCCGTCCGGTAGACCGCTTACTTTGTTGGTTACAGTTTGACCACTATTGTCTGTAGCATCGATTGTTATTGAATCGATAGCTGTGTTGACCTCTTTGGTTTGGTCTTTAATTGATGTAACCGTTGGTTTTGTTGTATCCACAACTTTAATCGTGAAGCTCGTTGTCGTTGCGTTACCTTCCGCATCTGTTGTGGTTACCACAATTGGATAGCTTCCCACTTTCGTCGGAGTCCCGCTAATTGTGTTTGTAGCGCTATCAAAACTTACGCCTTCTGGGAGT
>NZ_KV840063.1:2631-2911 GCF_001839105.1 Staphylococcus sp. HMSC62A08
CGTTGTTGTTGCGTTACCCTCGGCATCTATTGTTGTTACCGTAATTGGGTAATTTCCTACTTTTGTTGGTGTGCCACTAATTGTGTTTGTGGCACTATCGAAACTTACACCTTCTGGTAGTTCGCTTACTTTGTTGGTTACGGCTTGACCACTATTATCTGTTGCTTCAATCGTTATTGAATCGATCGCTGTGTTAACCTCTTTGGTTTGGTTCTCGATAGATGTAACCATCGGTTTTGTTGTGTCTACCACTTTAATTGTGAAGTTCGTTGTTGTTGCG
>NZ_KV840064.1:0-280 GCF_001839105.1 Staphylococcus sp. HMSC62A08
CGAATATATCCTTAGAAAGGAGGTGATCCAGCCGCACCTTCCGATACGGCTACCTTGTTACGACTTCACCCCAATCATTTGTCCCACCTTCGACGGCTAGCTCCAAAAGGTTACTCCACCGGCTTCGGGTGTTACAAACTCTCGTGGTGTGACGGGCGGTGTGTACAAGACCCGGGAACGTATTCACCGTGGCATGCTGATCCACGATTACTAGCGATTCCAGCTTCATGTAGTCGAGTTGCAGACTACAATCCGAACTGAGAACAACTTTATGGGATTT
>NZ_KV840065.1:0-505 GCF_001839105.1 Staphylococcus sp. HMSC62A08
CCATCTGTAACAATCTTTGCGAGTATCGTCGATACTTGTTGAGGTGTATAGAATTCGCCCGCCTTTTTACCTGAACTGGCCGCAAATTGACCGATCAAGTACTCATACGCATCGCCTAACATATCGATTTCTAAATCACTGTGTACGAAAGGTAATGTTGAGATATTCATCATAACTTTCGCAATTAACTTCGTACGGGCTGCGTTTGTGTTCCCTAAACGACTTGAGTTTAAATCCATATCATCGAATAAGTGGATAAAATCGTCTTCACTTTCATGACCTCGTGTCGAGTTTTCAACGTTTTTGATGGCGTTACTTAGGTCTTCAATCTCGAACGTTTGATTTTCAATTTTGGCTTTTAAATTACTGAATAAATTCTCTGGTTCGATGACAAATCCAATACGTTGAATGAGCTCTTTCTCAACGATAGGACGGTAGTCGTCGTTATTCATCGCTTCTTGATAAGAAATGTTATCTTCTGATAGAAGTCTTGCGGATGTCTCTT
>NZ_KV840066.1:0-293 GCF_001839105.1 Staphylococcus sp. HMSC62A08
CTGATGCAAGGTTAAGCAGCGAATGTGGAGCCGTAGCGAAAGCGAGTCTGAATAGGGCGTTGAGTATTTGGTCGTAGACCCGAAACCAGGTGATCTACCCTTGGTCAGGTTGAAGTTCAGGTAACACTGAATGGAGGACCGAACCGACTTACGTTGAAAAGTGAGCGGATGAACTGAGGGTAGCGGAGAAATTCCAATCGAACTTGGAGATAGCTGGTTCTCTCCGAAATAGCTTTAGGGCTAGCCTCAAGTGATGATTATTGGAGGTAGAGCACTGTTTGGACGAGGGGCCC
>NZ_KV840067.1:0-505 GCF_001839105.1 Staphylococcus sp. HMSC62A08
TTCCACTTTCCTCTTCTGCACTCAAGTTTTCCAGTTTCCAATGACCCTCCACGGTTGAGCCGTGGGCTTTCACATCAGACTTAAAAAACCGCCTACGCGCGCTTTACGCCCAATAATTCCGGATAACGCTTGCCACCTACGTATTACCGCGGCTGCTGGCACGTAGTTAGCCGTGGCTTTCTGATTAGGTACCGTCAAGACGTGCATAGTTACTTACACATTTGTTCTTCCCTAATAACAGAGTTTTACGATCCGAAGACCTTCATCACTCACGCGGCGTTGCTCCGTCAGGCTTTCGCCCATTGCGGAAGATTCCCTACTGCTGCCTCCCGTAGGAGTCTGGACCGTGTCTCAGTTCCAGTGTGGCCGATCACCCTCTCAGGTCGGCTACGCATCGTTGCCTTGGTAAGCCGTTACCTTACCAACTAGCTAATGCGGCGCGGATCCATCTATAAGTGACAGCAAGACCGTCTTTCACTGTTGAACCATGCGGTTCAACATGTTA
>NZ_KV840068.1:0-356 GCF_001839105.1 Staphylococcus sp. HMSC62A08
GACGGGGACCCGCACAAGCGGTGGAGCATGTGGTTTAATTCGAAGCAACGCGAAGAACCTTACCAAATCTTGACATCCTCTGACCCCTCTAGAGATAGAGTTTTCCCCTTCGGGGGACAGAGTGACAGGTGGTGCATGGTTGTCGTCAGCTCGTGTCGTGAGATGTTGGGTTAAGTCCCGCAACGAGCGCAACCCTTAAGCTTAGTTGCCATCATTAAGTTGGGCACTCTAAGTTGACTGCCGGTGACAAACCGGAGGAAGGTGGGGATGACGTCAAATCATCATGCCCCTTATGATTTGGGCTACACACGTGCTACAATGGACAATACAAAGGGTGGCGAAACCGCGAGGTCAAG
>NZ_KV840070.1:0-479 GCF_001839105.1 Staphylococcus sp. HMSC62A08
TCCCTTCAGCCGGACTTGGGTATTCCTCCATTATTTATAGGTAAATCGCTATTAAATTAATTAAAATGGCGGTCCCGACGGGAATCGAACCCGCGATCTCCTGCGTGACAGGCAGGCGTGTTAACCGCTACACTACGGGACCATTGATAAACGGAGGAAGAGGGATTCGAACCCCCGCGAGCCGTTAAGCCCCTGTCGGTTTTCAAGACCGATCCCTTCAGCCAGACTTGGGTATTCCTCCAAAATTATATGGACCTTGCAGGACTCGAACCTGCGACCGAACGGTTATGAGCCGTTAGCTCTAACCAACTGAGCTAAAGGTCCTAAATATAATCCTACAACTAATAAGTAGTGGCGGTGGAGGGGATCGAACCCCCGACCTCACGGGTATGAACCGTACGCTCTAGCCAGCTGAGCTACACCGCCGTTATGTAGTTTATAAATTAAATATGGTGGAGACTAGCGGGATCGAACCGCTG
>NZ_KV840070.1:579-1093 GCF_001839105.1 Staphylococcus sp. HMSC62A08
AGGCGCTCTCCCAGCTGAGCTAAGCCCCCATATTAATATGTACTATCGGGAAGACAGGATTCGAACCTACGACCCCTTGGTCCCAAACCAAGTGCTCTACCAAGCTGAGCTACTTCCCGTAGAATAAGCGCGCCCGATAGGAGTCGAACCCATAACCTCTTGATCCGTAGTCAAACGCTCTATCCAGTTGAGCTACGGGCGCATATAATTTAAAAGATGGTGCCGAGGACCGGAATCGAACCGGTACGGTGATCTCTCACCGCAGGATTTTAAGTCCTGTGCGTCTGCCAGTTCCGCCACCCCGGCAAAATAATGGAGCGGAAGACGGGATTCGAACCCGCGACCCCCACCTTGGCAAGGTGGTGTTCTACCACTGAACTACTTCCGCATATGCGGGTGAAGGGAGTCGAACCCCCACGCCGTGAAGGCGCTAGATCCTAAGTCTAGTGCGTCTGCCAATTCCGCCACACCCGCGTATCTAATGGTGAGCCATAGAGGATTCGAACCTCTGACC
>NZ_KV840071.1:0-256 GCF_001839105.1 Staphylococcus sp. HMSC62A08
TCCATGTGTAGCGGTGAAATGCGCAGAGATATGGAGGAACACCAGTGGCGAAGGCGACTTTCTGGTCTGTAACTGACGCTGATGTGCGAAAGCGTGGGGATCAAACAGGATTAGATACCCTGGTAGTCCACGCCGTAAACGATGAGTGCTAAGTGTTAGGGGGTTTCCGCCCCTTAGTGCTGCAGCTAACGCATTAAGCACTCCGCCTGGGGAGTACGACCGCAAGGTTGAAACTCAAAGGAATTGACGGGGACCC